>CAZRGP010000012.1:0-49210 GCA_964599695.1 uncultured Faecalibacterium sp. | reverse complement strand
TCCGCGATGCTTACCGGTTCATTATTGCCCACCTTCTCATAGGGCGTATTATCAGCACCACGGAATATAACAGAAGGGTTCTTCTCCTTTTTGATTTTGCCTTCCTTTATAAGCTGTTCTTTTTCCTTGCGGATGCGATCGAGCAGTACACTTGCTGGTTCATCGTGCGGATCCTGTGGAACAAGCTTGCCTTGAACAGCCATCTGCAAAATGGAGTTTTTTAATTGCTGTGCTGTCATTCTTCATCCTCCGAAAGGTTGATGCCGAGGATATCCGTGATCTGCGCTAAGATACGGTCAATATCGGCGTTAAGAGATGCACGTTTTTCCTGATATTGTTGGATCAATTCCTTTGGCGGAAGTATTTCTTCTTCCTCATGGGGATAACCACAAAGATCAATGTTATACGTTCTCGCAGCAATCTCGTCAACAGTATACTTCTTCGCTTTATCGAAACCGTCAACCGTTATCTCCTGACGGTTATTCCACCAATCAATAGCTGGATTAAAGTGTTCCAATTTCATAGGCTTAGTCTTGGAGAAATTCTTATATCCATCAGGCATATCTAAACGATAGAACCATGTCTCTTCTGTGGGTTTTGTATGATCAAAGAAAAGAATATTTGTTGTTATGCTTGTATATGGAGCAAACACGCTATGCGGCATGCGAATTACAGTATGCAAATTAAACTCAGATAATAATTTTTTCTTTATAGCAACTTTTGCGTTATCTGTACCAAAAAGAAAACCATCAGGAAGAATGACAGCTGCACGCCCATTTTCTTTTAGCCGATACATAATAACGGACATGAACAAGTCGGCCGTCTCACTGCTTGCTAAGTCAGACGGAAAATGATTTTTTACTTCGTTTTTTTCGCTTCCACCATATGGAGGATTCATCAGGATAACATCAAACTGATCATCTACAGTGTAGTCAAGAACATCTTTAAGCAAAGAGTTGTCATGATAAACTTTAGGAATGTCGATATTGTGGAGAAGCATATTTGTTATGCATAGCATATATGGAAACTGCTTCTTCTCGATTCCGTATATAGAATTATTGAACAAGTCCTGATCTTTTGTCGTTTTAACCTGTGGTGCTAGTTCTTTAAGCCAGCTTGTTAAAAATCCGCCTGTACCGCAAGCAAAGTCTGCCACTTGTTCCCCGATTTTAGGATGAATCATTTTAGCCATAAAATCTGTTACAGCACGTGGAGTATAGAATTCACCAGAAGAACCTGCGCTTTGGAGCTCCCTAAGGATTGATTCATATATTTCGCCAAATGCATGACTTTCCTCATAATCACTTAAATCTAATTCATCAATTGTATTAATGACTTGGCGAAGAAGAACTCCGTCTTTCATATACTGATTCGCATCTTCAAAGGTAGTTCTTACGATAGATTTCTTGATTGGTGTGTCCGGAGTAACATCAAGATTTTTTAAAGTTGGAAACAGCGTGTTGTTAACGAAGTTTAGTAATGTATCCCCAGTCATCGCCGTGCCAGATTTATCATCATAGGCCCAATTAGCCCAACGGCAATTCTCTGGGATAATGGATACATAATCGTCTTCATTTATCTCCCAGTCTTGTTCTTTCGAATCATATACCTTTAAAAACAACATCCAAGCAATCTGCTCAATGCGCTGAGCATCTCCGTTGATACCAGCATCATTTCGCATAATATCTCGTATTCTTTTAACAAAACTAGATAAATTACTCATTTAAGCAACCTCGTATATAGCATTTTCAAGTGAACGCACAGCATCAAGATAGCCGTCCTTCCCGCCAAAGAAGCTTACAATCTTAGATGGCGTTCCAAATTGTTTCAATGGATCCAGGCTAAGCACTTTCATGCTTTCAATCTGATAAATACCCATGTTCATATATTTATCCAATAAAACTTCCAGGACTTCTTTTGCTGCACCATTATATTTGCTCAGGAAATCCCTCTTTTTGACACCTTCGGCACGTTCTTTTCTGGTCAACGGTTTTTTATCAAAAGCTATATGGCAGATAAAGTCGAAGTCATCAACATCTGACATGTTTTGATCAGCTTTAAGTGCTTCAAGATCAATTCCTCTTTCAAGTAGTAATTCCTGAATCTTTTCTTTCTTCTCTTCTTTATTCCAATGTCTGATAAAGCTATCGAGAGATGCATATTCGCCTTTAATATTTGTCTTTGTGTAGTCAACGATGCTCTCTTGCCTTAGCAATTTACCATTAGCGTCATAAACGGAAACAGTTTTATTAATTATTCGCACTTCACAGCCATTGACATCTACATATGGTTTAGGACCGGCTGGATCAACAGGGTATTGAGGACGAGGAACAGGTTTTGTAGGAATATAATTGGGATCGTAATTATCATCTATCTTGATGGGGCCGTCCCAATCCGGATCCGCAAATAGTCTAGTCACGCCTCTAAAGTCCATGACCGTAAAATAAGTTTTTCCATCCTTTTCTCTAAGTCGCGTACCTCTACCAATAATCTGTTTAAACTCTGTCATAGAATTAATCATCTGATCGAGAACAATTAGTTTTGTCATCTTACAGTCTGATCCGGTAGAAAGCAGTTTTGATGTAGTTGCAATAACAGGGTATTTGGCTGAAGCGGATATGAAATAACTCAATTTGCTCTTTCCATATGTATCGCTGCCAGTAATACGTACAACATAATCCGGGTTTTGCTGAACCATATCTGCATTAAGATTGGTTAAAGCAATTCTCATTCTCTCGGCATGATCTTCCGTAGCACAGAAAACTATTGTTTTGGCCATGCGATCAGTAGCGATAAGAAAGTTAGTGATTTCCAACGCAACTTGATTGATTCTGTCTTCAATTATTATGTTGTAATCATAATCGCTGTTATTGTAGATTCTATCTTCAATTAGATTTCCGTAAATATCGGTTTGTCCTTTATATGGTCTCCATCCGTCACCGATGTCTGTCGTAATATTAATTACTCGGAATGGGGCTAAAAAGCCATCATCAATTCCTTCTCTTAAACTATAGGTATAAATTGGATCTCCAAAGTAATCTATATTTGAAATGTATTTGGTTTCTTTTGGAGTTGCTGTCATACCGATCTGAGTTGCAGAAGAAAAGTATTCAAGGATTTTTCTCCAGTTACTATCTTTTTTAGCTGAACCTCTATGACACTCATCTACAATAACGAGATCGAAGAAATTGGGCTGAAAGAGTGCAGAGAGTTTTGAAAGAGTTTCATCTTCTGATAACGCATCATCGTTATCAGTATCGTCGTTGCCCGTAAGCTGCTGATACAACGAGAAATATACTTCATGTGAGGTTATTGTGGTCGGATCGTCCTTCGCAAAATTAATCTTATGAATTGTCTTTTCAAGTGGGGCGAAATCCTGCTGGATAGACTGATCTACGAGATTGTTTCTGTCAGCAAGGTAAAGCACCTTTCTCTTGATTCCGGCTTTTAATAAACGATACACGATTTGGAACGCTGTATAGGTTTTGCCAGTTCCTGTTGCCATAACGAGTAAAATTCGGTCCTGGCCTCTTGCGATAGCTTCAACTGTTCTATTGATTGCAATACGCTGATAGTATCGTGGGGCATATGTTGTTTGACTGGTATAATATGGCTGATTAATGATTGCCATTTGACTATCAGTAATCCCATTACCTGAGTTAGCTTCTTGCCGATATCTCAATACTAATTCATCATAAGTTGGAAACTCGTCGAGTTCTATCTGGCGCTCCTGCCCCGTAAGGAAATCATGTTCATAAAACGCGTCGCCGTTAGAGCTATATGCGAAGGGCACATCTAGCATTTTGGCATACGTCATGGCTTGTTGCAGACCAAAAGAAACTGAGTGATTGTTGTCTTTTGCTTCAACAATTGCGATAGGATTATATGTGTTGATATAAAGGATATAGTCAGCTTTCTTGGGTGCCTCTCGCGAGGTAATGTTCCCACGCAGATTGACTTTCCCGTCAGTAAACTGGACTTTTGTTTCCATGGTTATTTTGTTTTTCCAGCCGCGTGACAATAAAGCTGGTGTTATATAATTCAGCTTTATATCCTCTTCCGTCATCTGTGATTTTGGCAGTATCATCATTTATATCTCCATCACTTACAATTGCTTCTCTACTAGTTGTAATCTCTGTTTCATTTCTTGCCGTAGATAATTTGGGCTTGTGATTTTTATGTTTTCAAACTGATATAACCATCCCCAAAAAGTCGGGCTGATTTGTACATGAACCGTGGTTTCGAGCACATCATTAGAGATTGCCCTAATGTTGGTTTCTTCACCAAATTGATCATAAATCTGTCCTAGAATGGATCTGTTAAACTGAAGCGTTACTTCTTCTGTTTTGCCGCCGAACATCCGGAACGCTTGCTTTGTGTAGGTGGGGAGTTCTGCCTTAATCATTTCAATCTCTGCAGAAACTTCTTCCTCTACTTTGGCAATTAGGTACATCCGGTCAACTCTGTAAATAACCTTATCCTGGTATTTGTCGGAGTAGCATACGAGGTAGTAGTTATCGTCGTTGTAAACCAAAGCAGCTGGATTCTCTATATATCTTTTCCTGTTTTTTCTTAATCGTTTTTGTTTGTTCTCGTCCAGATCGTAGTAATGGAACGAGATCTTTTTATGTTTGGAAATGCATTCGTTGATTGCTCTAACGTTCTGCATGATCTTCTCGTCTTTGTGTTTGCGTGTATTGAAGGTCACCATATTGCCCTTCAGCACTTCTTCCCGGTGATATCCGCCAAGTTTAGCCAGTTTATCCATAAGTATCTTGGACCTCTTCTCCGGAATAAAGGAAGAAGCCTGGACAGCATCAATCAGAACCTTGAGTTCCTCGACAGAAAAAGGAAAATCATCGTAGTAATAGCCTTTCTGCTTTCCTACATACTTTTCTGAGATCTTATAGCCGAGTTTTTTGAGATCAGCTATATCCTCGCTCAATGTACGACGGTCACAGGAAAACCCCTTTTCTCCTAACCGGTCACAGAAATCCTTTGTCACAATAGGATGATTATCATCGGATTCTTCCTGCAGAGTGCGCAGGATCTCGAGAGTTCGATATTTTTGTTGGATACTTTTCGGCATAGCAAATCTCCAAAAGGAACAGATATACTAACTCATTATAAATAATACATCTAAATACGCTGTGAAGCAAAAGAAAAATCAGAACTGTTGTCGCTGTTTGACGACAACAAAAAATATTTTTTCTCAGCCTATTGCAAGTTCACGATACGCTTCATATACTTGGATTACGCTGAAACGCGAAAATATTTTCACGATAGCGAGAAATGGCCATTTCGCTAATAAGGAGACACCTATGAGAAGCATGAATGAAGATCTGATCAAAGCGGTCGGAGCCTACGTCGCAGAGCGTATCTTCAATGATGAGACCAAGCCGAGGATTGTCGATATCGAGGAAGAGTTCCATATCGCAAGAGGAACAGCTTTCAAATATCTGAAGGCTGCGGAAAAGAGAGGGTATTGCTCCAAGTTTGAGAAATACAACAACAAGCAATTTGCGAGCGGGATCGTTGTCGATGGTACAGCATCCTGTGGAACGCCAACTTACGAAGAGACAGATGTTAAGGAGTACATAAAGCTTCCCGGGTCCATGTTCGGCGAGGATGACAAGATCATCACCAGGGCAAACGGCGACTCTATGATAGAAGCCGGAATCGAGGACGGAGATGTATTGATCGTTTCCCAGCAGCATGAGGCAAAAGACGGAGAGATCATTCTTGCGCTTGTGGACGGTGCAACAACACTCAAAACTCTCATGCATCACGAAGACGGAAGGCCATATCTTCACCCCGAAAATGAAGGATTCGATGATATCGAGATCTATGAAGGCATGTCATTCAGCATCCAGGGTGTTCTAACCTATGTTCTGAAAAACTACCGAGGATTCAGATCCGATGTTTTAATGCAAGGAGCAAAGAAATGAAAAGGACCAGAAATGAACTGTTTGATAAAGAAGCAAACATCTTTTTTAACAAGTATTATGATCTGACCGGAAAGGAGTTTCCGGCATTTGATCAGACAGAATGGAACAGTCTCGAGGAATGGCTCGTTGACATGAAGCTTGCAGTCTACAGAGAGCAGGCGGCGCAGGAGATTGAAGGAAAAGATCATTACTGCAAGGCGATCATTCTCGTTCCTGCAGCAGTCTGCTGAGAACGGAGCAAAAGATGACATACAATCGTGTTTGCCCATTATGCGGCACTGTCAACAAAGGGCTGGATCTTCAGGAAACAAATGGCCTGTATGAATGTGAGAAATGCGGAAAGGTCATTCACACCAGTTATTCCGATTTCAGACAGATCAGGCCGACCGTCATGATCCGAGACAAAGGAAAAAGGATATACGATGTTAAATAACAGTCGCGAAGAGCATTACAAACTCTTGCGGAAGGAATACAGGCACGGCTATGACAAGATGCCGATCTATGAACTGTATATCCCGGTGAATGTGTATAAGCAGCCGTTAAATAATGGGATCGAATATTACGGAGATCTCCGCAGACTTCCGGAATGGAGACTCGCACGGATCGTGAGAGGAGATCTCGGCTTTAAAAATCTCAGACAGCAGATGGCGTTGTTCGAGAAAAAGAAAAAGCAGGCTCCGGTGATCACTCCTATAGAGACGCTCGGCCTCGATGCCGATACCGTAGCAGCTCTCAAGAAGTTCTCCGTGAACTCGATGGAGGAACTGATCTCCATATCACAGAAAGAACTGACGGAGGAGTTCGCCGGGATCGGTCCGGTCCGTGTCAAAAGGATCAAGCAACGCCTGAGCGAACAGGGACTTTCACTGAGAAGCAGCCGGAAAAAGGCAGCATGATCCCGGAAGGAGGGTTTCTATGATCTATTCAATGAGCAGCAGGATCAATGTAATAATGAGTCCTGACAGAAACGGGATGATCGTTCCCTACATCATTGAGAAAGAAGGCAGATACTACAGAGTCGATGATGTAAAACAAATCCGGATTACGTCCGGCAGGCAGGGTGCTGCCAAGGAAAAGTACCTGGTAAATATCAACGGACATGACAAGTTTATTTTCCATGAGGGCTATGGGTGGTACATCCTCAATGAGGACGAGGATGAGCGGACTTTTGCAAATCCTGCCTCAACGCCCTCAGAGGCAATAGCAATATGAAGCCGACATACGGTTTTGAGAGAGGGGGTGGATACGGAGAAATGATCCCGATTTATATTCCTTATGAAGAACAGGATGAACTGGGATCCGCAATTGTAGAGCGCAGAGAGTCCAAAGCAAACAAGAACAAGCCGTATGTTGACATCTTCGCGCTGGCTGAGTCCTTCGGGCTGAAGATCGACTATGAAAGCTTTGCGGAAGATGATCCGAACAAAGACGGATTTCTGGCAAACGGCGTTGATTCTTTGAAGATATGGAGAAACGGAGTCAAGGCAGACATCATATTCCCGGACGGTACGATCGTCATTGATAACTACCTTCTCGGCAGACATCAGGAGAGCAAGCTGCGTTTTACCGTAGCCCATGAGATCGCACATCACATCTGCAACATACACGGGCATGCGTCAAACTTTCATGCCGAGTTCGATGCGGAAAGAGATTATACCCCTGAAGAGCTGAAGAAGCGGTTCAACTACAAGGAAACGCAGGCCAACAATCTTGCCGGAATACTGCTGCTCCCTTCTCACAAACTGAAGAAAGTATATAAGCAGGTCACGGGAGGAAAACTCCTGACCATGTACGGAGACCGCACGATCGATGCAGATACCAGGGAGAAGATCACAGCCATGGCGAAGATGATGCATGTCTCGCCGCTTACCATGCGGATACGGCTGGAGAGACTGAAGCTCTTCAACAGGCTTCCGATCTATCAGTACATCGACAGCGGATGCTTCGATCTTGATAATTATTGTTTTTATATTGAGGAGTCGGATAATGAATTGCCGTTCTGAAAGAAAGAAATACAGCGACTGGGTCATTCCTGAAGATAAACAGGAAAAGCTGAAACGGTCCGCAGAAGGGATCGAAAGTCTTGAATTGAGACCCATCAAATGCCCGAAGTGCAACAGAATACAGTTCTACGCTTACAGTGATTGTACCGGGCATACCAGATTCCTTTGCCACAGATGCAAGGATGAATACACTATCTCGTACAGGGATTTCCATACGAGAACCAGCAGGCCGCGACCTGCCAGATCGGATTATCTGATCGACCCGTAACCAGTCGGTACAATTGAATATCGCAATCATACTGAGTATGCGGAGTCGGCTATAGAAGTCGCAGCTACCTAGCACCGTATGAAGTGGAAAAAGACAGAGCCAGTCTGTTTCTTCTGTTTCACCGGTGCTTTTTTGTTGCTCCGTTTTCCGCTTCATACGATCAAAGGACCTGCCCCTTCCTGCGGCTTCGCGGGAAGGAGTTTTTTATGTGGACCTGCTATCGCGGAGGATTCCCGTGAGAGATCTGATTACCAGCCGAGAAGAAATGACATGAGTATAAAGGAGAAACAAAAGGATGAAAGATTATTGGATCATAGATGTTGAAGAAGAATATCCGGGATATACCGGTATAGAAAAGTGGATCCTGATAACGGATCTTTCCGAGGAAGAATTTCATGCCAGACACCCGGAAAAGCCGGACTTGTGGAAATCATCTGTCGTTATCAGCAAGGAAATGGCAAAGGTGATGTTCTGCTATGACTTCAACGACAGAAAACATTTGCAGAGAAGCATGGAAACAGAGGATTCCATGGATGAGATGGAGTTGGATATGGAGGATCCTGGTGCACAGGATACATTTCTGAGTCTGTGGGTCGAAGAAGCTTTGAATACCCTGACAAAAGACCAGCGCAGACGAGTATCCATGCACTATCTCCAGGGATACTCCTTTACAGATATCGCAAAGGCGGAAGGCGTCAAGCGGAATAATGTCCGGAAGAGCGTTGAGAGAGGACTGCGCCGCCTGCGTGAATACTGCGGTGTAACACCTTCCAAATCGGAGGTGATGCGAAATGGATGATCTCAAATGTGGTGATGTCTGTATCTGTGATCTGTCTCTGAGCATGAATACACATAAGTATTCGGTCGTCCCGCTGGTCTTTATTTCCGTAAGCTGGAAGGAAGAAACACCAATATATGCTTTCTGCAGGATCGGAAAAGCGCCGGAAGCGTATTCCAGATATCCGTTTGTGGAAGTTGCGCCAAGCGAATGTCTGCGGAGAGACTCTGCGGTATATCCGACGCAGACAGTATTGTTCAGCGGCGATATAGGCATTCTCAGTACGACAGGATGCTTGGCTCAGGATGAGATCCGAAAGGTCATGGATATCCGGAAACAGAATGATAAAGAAAATTCGGTCGCGCTGGTCATGACGCTGTGTCCGAGATGCAGACGCGATTTCATGACGGATCCCGCGTCTGTAGTGATAAGGATGGATCCGTTCGCTGTTCAGGAAACGCAGTGTGATTACTGTCAGATTCGAAACGGACACACATATATCATCTATAAACGAAAACTGTATGGGAGAAACAAGGCAAGATGAAGAGGACATATACCATCAAGGAGATCCAGGAGATCCTGCAGATCAGCGCACCTACAGCCTATGCGCTCGTCAGGAGCAGAGAATTCAGCTCTATTAAATTCAAAAACACGCTGCGTATTTCAAAAGAAAGCTTTGACGCATGGCTTGATTCCAATATGTCAAGTATGCGATTTGAAAAATCGCATACTAACACATCAAATGAAACCTGATGTATCTATAGACTGTCAGTATGTCGAGGAGGAGACAAATTCAATGGGCAAGGATACTAAAGGTTCCTATACCGTGACGGAGATTAAAGAAATGCTTCACGTCAGCAGGGTCACTGCCTATGAGATCAGCAAAGACCCCGTGCTGGAGAGAAGAATGATCCTGGGACAGTATCGGATTTTAAAAAGAAACTTCTGGAAATGGTATAAACGGCAGACGAAATACAAGGTCTACGAAGAGCCGTTTAATCCGGATGATTATTTCACAACTCATGATCTGAAGGACTTCCTGCACCTCACGGATTATAATCTGACCCGGTTCATAGACAGACATCATCTCCGGGCTGATGTTTCTACCAGGAAGGTATATATATCGAAGGAAGATTTCATAAACTGGTACATGGGGCAGATGAAATATCATTCTGATGATCCCAGACTTCCTCCCAAGGAAAGCATCCCGGCGTACAGGATAGGAGAACTTAAGAAGATACTGGGTATCGAATCCAGAAGCACTATCTATAACATTTACAAGCGGTACAATCTGGAACTTATCCGAATCGACGGCATGACTCTGGTCGTTAAAGAATCGTTTGACGACTGGTTCCGGTCACAGACGACATACCCAAGAAAAAAGAAGAAGGGAGGAAAGAAGTAATGGCTTCTATCATAAACAGAAACGGTAAATATGCTGTTGTCTTTAACTATACGGACCAGGATGGAAAGAGAAGACAGAAATGGGAGACATTTACGACAAAAAAGGAAGCACAGGCTTATAAGGCAAAAATGGAATACGCTCAGGCTGCTGGAATGCAGATGTTTGTTCCTTCAGCCAAAACGGTTGATGATCTGATGGCGGAATACATCTCCCAATATGGCAAGCAGAGTTGGTCCCACAGTTATTATGACAAGGCCCAGTCTCTGGTGAAACATTATGTCTCACCGTACATCGGGAAGATGAGACTTAAAGATCTGTCTCCCCGTTTGATTGAAAACTATTATCACACCTTGCTGTTAACAGACAGCGCTCTGGTTCTGAGACAGGTAGGGAAGAAAAAAGCGGATAATCAGAAAGTGTCTGCCCGGACGGTCAAGGAGATCCACAAACTGCTTCACAGCGCATTCAGACAGGCAGAGCGCTGGGAAATGGTCGAATCCAATCCGTTCGATAAGGTGATCACTCCAAAATATAAGGAAGTGCCACGTGAGATTTGGGAACTGGATGACCTAAAGAAGGCACTGGAAGCGTGTGACAATCCGATACTGGAGCTGTGTATTAATCTTGCGTTCTCCTGCTCATTACGGCTCGGAGAGATCCTCGGACTGACATGGGACTGCGTTCATATCTCTGACGAATTGATCGATAGCAACGCTGCATGGATATATGTGGAAAAGCAGTTACAGCGCATCACAGTAGAGGCTGCCGAAGCGATCGACTCTGACAGTATCCGGTTGAAGTTCCCGTCAAACAATACCAGAGTTACAACCATACTTGTTCTGAAGGATCCGAAGACAAAGTCCAGTATCCGTAAAATCTACCTGCCGAGAACGGTAGCTGAAATGCTTAAGGAACGGAAAAAGCAGATAGACATATACAAGGATTATCTTGGGGATGAGTTTCATGACTACGGTCTGGTGATCTGCTATGAAAACGGCACTCCGATGGAGGGAGCCAAAATAAGGCAGTTCTTTCAGAAACTCATTAAGGAAAATAATCTTCGTCCGGTAGTGTTTCACAGTCTTCGACATTCGAGCACTACATACAAACTGAAGCTGAGTGGTGGAGATATAAAAGCTGTTCAGGGTGATACCGGTCATGCGGAAGCTGCCATGATAACAGAGCGTTACGCTCATATACTGGATGATGATCGCAGGATCAATGCTGAGAAGTTTGAAGAGATGTTCTACCAGGGAAAAGAAAGCAGCGAAAACAAGGGGGAATCTGAAGAAATGGCAATAGTAATTAATAGGCTAAAGGAATCTCCCGAGCTGCTGAAGCTGCTTAAGAGCCTGATAAGCTAGCAAAACAGAAAGGTTGCCAACCAAACTGTAAAATGAAAGATCGCCAAAGGAAAATGATCCTTTTGGCGGTCTTATTTTTAAAGCATGGAAGCGAATAAAATGGCGTGTTAACTGGCTTTTTAATACTTTGTTTTTAGGGGTTTTCTAAGACCGCCATGTTTTTCATGGCGAACTATTGATTATAAGAATTGAATCAGAAAATCGATTAGAAGATCCTGTTTGTGTTTTGGAGTATCCCGTATTCTGCAGATTATCTGACTCTCTTTTGCTGAAAGAGTTTTATGCTCCTGAAACGAAAAGAACTCTGCTTCTGTAATGCCCAGACCTCTGCACAGCTGGTGCAGTGAATACAGATTTGGGAGATTATTCTTTTTCATGAGAGATCTGAGCGTATTGTCTGAGATCTGAGAACGTTTTGCTAATTCATAAAAGGAAAGGCCGTTCTCGGTTCTCAGCTGGTCTATTCTTCTCAGAATATTATCTCGAAATAACGTCCATTCGGCGTTTTGTTTATCCATAATTGCCTCCATACAAAGCCAATTAACACCGAACGGACTATTGGTACGAAAAGATGCGGTAATTGAAGAGAACTGGGGTGATTAGTTTCGTTATCAGCGAACGGAAATGTCGGTAAAATGACAGTACATTGCATTGGAGAACGTTCATGGGTGACGTAAGTCTGACGTATTATTCATCTCTTAAAAGCATTAAGACCGAGTGGCTGTGGTATCCCTACATTCCTAAGGGGAAAATCACTTTGATACTTGGTGACCCAGGATGCGGCAAAACATATATGATTTTGAAGCTGATATCTTCTTTGACTGTCGGAGAGCCGCTGCCGTTATCAGAGGCTGGTATTGTGACAGAATGCCTATATCAGAATTATGAAGACGGGCTTGAAGACACAATCAGACCGCGCTTGATCAAAAATGGAGCGGACTGCTCAAAGATCTCGTTTATATCCGATGAGGATGTCGCGATAAATGATGCGCGTATTGAGACGGCGATTACTGATGCAGGTGTATGTCTGCTGGTCCTGGATCCGATTCAGTCTTTTATCTCGGAAGATACAGATATAAACAGGGTAAACACGATTCGTCCTAAGCTGAGATTTCTTAAAGAAGTGGCCGAAAGAACAAACTGTGCAGTAGTTCTGATCGGACACATGAACAAATCCGGAGGGAAAAAGTCCATATACAGAAGCCTTGGTTCTATCGATCTGACAGCTGCTGCAAGAAGTGTTCTTCTTGTAGGGCAAACCAACATTGATGATTCGGAGAGGATCGTAATGCAGACGAAAAACAACCTTGCACCAAAAGGAGATCCTCTAGCGTTTTGTATTAATGACGGGATTGTGGAATGGCTCGGAATCAGATCTGTCTCTGAAGAAGAATTGCTGAATGGCGCGAAAGAGCCTGTCGGCGAAAATGATTCAAAACTGATGTCAGCGGCGGTATTTCTGGGTGGCTTGCTGGCAAACGGATCTGTGCCCGCTACATATGCAACAGAAAAGGCAAAAGACAGCGGAATCAGGTTGAGAACACTTGAACGGGCTAAGGCATTACTTGGTGTAAAGTCAGAAAAAGAAAACGGGAAATGGCTATGGTCTCTGCCGGAAGGGAGAATAGATGAATGAAAGTTGATAACCGAAGAGAGGAGTTGCGAAAGGTTTATCAAAGACAGGAAACAGCGTCGGACGTTGTATTTATCCCAGCGAAGGACAAGATAGACATTTTCTCTGAAAATCAACTGATCCGAGTCTGTGCATACTGTAGAGTCTCTACCGATAGCGATGAGCAGTTATCCTCTTTTGAGCTGCAGAAACAGCATTACGAACAGCTGGCGAGTAAGCATTTGAACTGGGAACTGCTTCACATATATGCCGATGAGGGTATTTCAGGCACTTCAACAAAGGGTCGACAAGAATTCCTTCAGATGCTTGAAGACTGTCGCAAGGGTATGTACGACATGATCGTCACAAAGAGTGTCTCAAGATTTGCGCGAAACATCACAGACTGCATCAACATTATTCGGGAACTGAAAAACCAGGCACCTCCGGTCGGTGTCTTCTTTGAAACAGACAACTTCTTTACGCTGAATGAAGAATCAGAACTTCATATCTCTATCCTTGCAACTTTTGCACAGGAGGAATCTGTAAAAAAATCAGAGAGCATGAACTGGTCTCTGAAAGAACGGTTCAAATCACAGAAGCTTCTTACCCCGGATCCATATGGTTACCGCAGGCAGGTGGATGCCGTCGGAAACTATGTCAAATACGCTCCTTTAATCGTTGTTGAAGAGGAAGCAAGGATCATCCGCTTTATCTTTGATGCTTATCTTGCCGGGTTTCGCATCTCAACGATTGCGGAACTGCTTTCGGGCCTTGATATCCCTACTAAGACAGGGAGCCCCAAATGGAGTGAAGGGTCAATAAACTACATTCTCAGAAATGAGCGATACTGTGGTAATGTGCTGACTTGGAAGACTTTCACGGCAGACATCTTCAAACACACACACCGGAAGAACAGGCAGGACAGAGACCAGTATCTATATAAGAACGTCCATGACGCCATCATTAGTCTGGAGCAGTTTGAGGCAGTTCAGGTTCTTATGGAGCAGAGAAAACATGGTTACCGCGGTGGATATCCTGTTATGCATGTCATCGACGTAGGGATCTTTTCAGGGTTCGTTCCCATCAATCACAGATGGTCGGGTGACGACGCTAACGATTATTACAATGCATCCAACAGCGTTATAGCGCCGGCAAAAACGAAGAAGTATGACAAAAGGCTTCTCAGTGCATTTGATCTCTCAGGTTATCAGGTGGTCAGAGCCCACTTTCTCACGACGAGAAACGAGTTGCCATGTCTTTCAATTACAGAAAAGAAGATAAGCTTCAATTCCAATTGCACCAGACAGTTTGATCAGGCCAGGTTCGTACAACTCCTGCTCCATCCCGTTGAAAGAAAACTGGCCTTGAGACCGTGTGAGAGTGAGGATGTATTCAGCATCCTTTGGAAGACGGATCCGGAAATGGTTCTTAGCGGTAAAACGATATCATGTCATGGGTTTCTGAAGGTGTTGTTCGACATCATGGACTGGAATCCGGACTATAACTATAAGGTTTTCGGAACAGTAATTCAGAAGGACGAACATCAGATTGTTATCTTCAATCTCCAGACTGCGATTCCGATCCTCTCGCGGGAAGAGGTCAATGAGGGTAACATTCTGAAAAAGGTCAGATATAAGGTGTTGCCTGAGAATTGGGAAGACACATTCGGAGATGATTTCTACGATTATGTGTTAGAAAACAGCTTGTACTACCTGCCCACAGGAAGCAATTCAAACGTTATGCAGCCTAGTAGAGCAGTAAATGATTCCACCCGCTTCGAGGCTAAACCAAGCTGGGAAGTCAACGACATTTATCAGAGCATTCATGCGGAGGTAAAGAGTAATGATCAATGAAATCGATTTAAATGCGGTCAACGATAGGCTTCGGCCCGGTGAAGAGCAGGAAGTCGTTGACCTGCAGGGTTATCAGGTTACAAAAGCTGAGCTTTTCTCTCATATGCGGGAGCCGGCTATAACTGTCTGGAACAACAAGATCAAATTCAATATGGCGTGCCTTAAACGATTCCCCGGGGTTACTCATATTCAATTGATGGTTCACCCTGAAGAAAAAAGGCTTATCATTCGCCCGGTTTCACCGGATACGCCTGATTCATTAAGATGGGCCCTGGGAGGCGGAGAAAAAGAAATCAAAAACCGTGAGATGGTCTGTCAGATCTTTGCTGCCAAGCTGTTCGACCTGATGGGATGGGACAGAGAGTACAGGTATAAAATGCTTGGGAAACCAGCAATATACCAAGATGAGGTCCTGTATCTTTTCAAACTGACGGATTTTGAGCTGTTTGTAAATACAGGGAAAAAGACCAAAGCATATTTGCCTGGAGAGTGGCGGGACGCTTTTGGAACTCCGTTCAGAAAGCACGAGGATTCTTACAATATTGATCTGGCAAACGGGTACATTTCTAGTGAGCAGAGAGGGTAAAGATGGATATGGCAACATCAGCTATTTCTTTGACTAATTATGCAGAGCCTATCGATATAAAGGGGTTTCAGGTGGTCAATGGTAGATGTTTTACGACTGTGAAATACACAGAACCGAAATTGTCTTTGTGGACCACACATATTGGGTTTAATCCCCCGGCGTATGATGCACTGAACTGCTGCAGTTCTGTGCAGGTGATGCTCAATTTGCCTGATCGGGCCATTCTAATAAAACCAGTACCTTCCAGTGATGAGAATGCACTTGCCTGGATGCCTCAGAATGGGAAGAAGTTTAATAAAAAGGTCTCCTGCAAACAGCTTACAGAGATGCTGTATCGTGAATGGCATCTTGATCCCGAGTACAGATATAAAGCAACAGGAAAGTTGGTAACTGCTGACAAAAAGGTGATGCTGTTGTTTGACTTTTCAAGGCCGGAGAAATGGGATGAAAAGGCGAGGATAGACGATGAATAAAAGGACAAATATCTCGTTTTATCTGAAGAACGGCACGGTCCGGATTTACAGAGATACGATGCGGGCAATAGGAAAACCGATGTTTGTTCGTCTGAGGCTGCATTCGCGGATCCCCTCTCTGATAGTTGAACCATTTGACAGAATCACGCTGACTTCATTTAGAGTTCCTCAAAAGCTGTTTAAGGATAACGGAGCAATGCAGATTCACAGCAAAGCGTTATGTGAAATGATTGCAAACGAAATGAAATGGGAAAGCGAAAGGTCATATACAATAACAGGTCACCCTTATGCTGAGCAGAAGATCGTTCTTTTTGATCTCACACAGGCGGTAGAAATTCGATCACCATGGGAGGGAGAAGTATGATTTTTTACGAACAAGTACGATATGTACGAGAGGTGCTTATGCTGACACAGGCTCAGCTAGCAATTGCGCTAAATGTTACCGAGAGTACTATACGGCGCTGGGAACAAGGAAAGACCATTCCTCATAGTTCCGGCCGACGACGTTTTTATGCTTTTTGTGAGGAGAACAAAAAGAAACTTGGCAGCCTCGAAAAGGCTTTGCCGCAAAGCGTGAATAGACATCAAAACAATTATATATAGCGGTACTATGCGCATCAAGGAAAATAGCTAGCCACAAACAATATGTCACCCCTATGTGAATTGTAGAATTATACACAGGTGGTGACATCATGAATACGCTTAATGATTTTTCTGTAAGGCTGACTGAATTGAGAACACAAAAAGGGATATCCGCCAGAGATATGTCTTTATCTTTGGGAATGTCACCTTCTTATATCAATCAACTGGAAAACGGAAGGAATTATCCATCTTTACCTACTTTTTTTGACATCTGCGATTTTTTAAGTATCACTCCACAAGAGTTCTTCGATAATGGAAACAGTCATCCTGGCGAACTACGAGAAATACTGGAGGACTTGAAGCAACTTGATGATGAAAGTTTCGATGCTGTGAGACAACTGATAAAACGATTGAAATAAAAACGGGATGAACATCAGCCACCAGCTTATGAGATTCATCCTCTTTTTTATTCTGTTGCTATATGATTGTGATACACACTTGCTCGGCAAAAACGGCAACGCATTGTTGTTTTTGCCGAGCAAGTGCCTTGAAAGAACAACAAGTGGGGTATGAACGGCATCCAAAAAGTCGCGACGTGTCGCGACAATCTGAAAAGGATTCGGTGAGCAGATTGCGGAAAAACCGTTGTTTTCAATGGTTTCAGATGATTACATTAAGCCCTATAATCACTGGCGGATGGGATATTCAAATATAAATTTGTCGAGATGTATTGCTCTGCACACTTCCTTATTTATCATCGGCAAATATCTTGCGTTTAACGGGATCAATCATCACAAAAATAAAAAAACAGTCCCCTTAATCGCCATTTAATGATATAATTGCATCGCAAAGGGAGGTGTCAGTAAATGTTCCGTAATGTATATCCTCGAGAAAAGTATCTGTCCAGAATAAGGCCTTTTTTTGATTCTGATATTATAAAAGTAATAACCGGGCTCCGCAGATGTGGTAAGTCTTTTATTTTAAAAGGGATCATAAACGAACTGCTGATAAATGGTAAATCTGAAGAAAGCATCGTTTATCTTCCTTTGGATCAGAGAGGGTTCAAAAACATAAAAACTGCGGAACAGTTAGAGAACAGAATTGAATCAATGATTCAAACAGATGGTTTTCATTATCTCTTTATTGATGAGGTTCAGAATGTCAAGGGGTTTGAAAGTGTTGTTCAGTCTTATGCAGAAGAAGGCTTTTCCGTATTCCTTACTGGTTCCAATTCATACCTGCTCAGCGATGAGATCACGACAAAACTGACAGGGAGATATCTTTCTTTTGAGACATACACTTTGGATTTCAGCGAATACCTGGAAATGAAGAGGTTTCGCAATCAAACTATAAATCCCGATATGACGGTCGAATTTGACGAGTATATTCTAAATGGCGGATTCCCAAAATCGCTGGAGTTTACAAACGTTGAAGACAGACAGTTCTATACACGCAGTGTTATTGAGGAAATATTCAAAAAAGACATAAAAACAAGGAATCGCATCAGAAATATTGCTGTATTTGAAAGGGTGCAATCTTTCTTGTGCAACAACTACTCTTCCTCTTTTTCTCTTTCCAACCTCTTGGAAGAACTGAAAAAGGAAGGGATTTCTACAAAAGCTACAACTGTCCGCACTTATATAGAAACTCTAAAGAAGGCTAAGATCATCTATGAATGCAATCGGTTTGACTTAAAAAGCAGGAAGGGAATAAAAAGGGATCAGAAATACTATCTCGGCGACATGTCCATATACTATGCTACTAACACTGACAACCGATTGAGTTACGGACCTTCACTGGAAAACATTGTCTATCTATACCTTGTCAGTAATAATTATCAGGTAAGTGTCGGCCGAATCGGGATTCTGGAGTGTGACTTTATCGTTAGAGATCGACATCAGAACTATGCCTATATACAAGTAGCTTATACATTGCAAGGTGAAGATGACAAAGCAACAAATAAAATCAAAGAAAGGGAATATGGACCTTTTAGAAGCATACGCGATGGGTATCCCCGTTATATTGTTTCTCTAGATAGATATAGAGATCAGCAAGAGGGCGTTCATCATATCAATGCGATTGATTTATTTCTTGGCAAAGAGGCGATTGGCAATAAATAATGAGCAATTAGGGTAAGACACCCCAATTTGTGGCCCGTATAAGGGCATTTGTACACTCAGCATTGTCGCAACCTCTCCGCAAAATTATCTCTGTTTTTAGCGCAGAGGCGATTGCTGGCTAATCACTTAAAGCTTTTTTCTTCTTTTTTGACTTTTAGTCATTTTTAGAGACAACTCTCAAAAAGCCCTGTAAAATAAGGCATTTTCGACAATGCCTTTTCGTCAGACTTTGTCTATTTTAGCCGGGCAACGTCAACTCCGGAGCACGGGGTCGCAGGTTCGAATCCTGTCATGGACGCCAGAAACCCTTGTAAAATAAGGCTTTTTGCCATTTTCAAGGGTTCTGTTTTTTTTGTATGCGTTATGATTTGTTTTGAACGATCTCAAACTATTGACCTTTTGCCATAAAAGCAAGAGGTCTTTCTTTTTCTGCTAATCACGATGGCAAGAATTCAATGAAAAACACACCAATTTTCAACGATGATTTGCAATCACCTTCTGCCGAGGGGGTCCGAAGCAGAAGGCTGCGCCTCCCACCTCGCCCTTATCGATGATGGCAATAGTTATGCTTAAGAGTACTTATTTGCGTGAAAGCAGAGGACTAAATCGCATAATTGCTTTCTCCTGTTCGTGTTATGAAATAGCCTCCTGTCCCACGTCATACGACCATTTTCCATCGGTATTTTTTTGAGCAGTACACTGTCCAAAGTAATAGGCACCTAATCCACTGCGCCATTTTTGTGCATCAAACGCTGTACGATCCGGAGATGAACCGCCATCTTTATTTGTCTTTATTGAGAAGAACAACCCATCTTCCCAATAGAGGTTATCTTTATCAATATAACCCTGTTCACAGAGTTCTTCCCATGTTCCTGCGATGAACGGAAGATTATGCTTTGATGCAAATTCATGCATTACTGTTTCTTTTTCCAATTCAGTCAGGTGAGAAAGTTCAGACAGATCGATACCAATCTGAGATATACCGCTATTCAAGCCGGAATCAACGTTCCATAAATCTTCTAACACTTCCAGATACAACTCACAGACGTCTGTTCGTATATTCACAAGCTGTGCATCAAATTCTGTATAGCCTGTAATGTCCGAATCTAAAACCTCTGCAATCACAAACCAGCCTGCCATATCATCCGTATATACTTCTGGATCGTTTGTCTGCACCACATTCAGACAGAAGGTTAATCCTCCATAGGAAATATCCCGGATTGCATATCGGAAAGAGCCACTGTTTGCTGCTACATATGCAATGACTACGGTATGATCAGCAAAGAAACTGTCATCATATGAAGCTGTAACAGCATCGAAAGAAGGCACTTCATCATATCCTTGATCAAGTGTCAGGGTATCCTTGTAGCTTTCTATGAATCGTTCAAGGTCTTCCTTCGTATCAAGTTTATATACCGGGAGATGTCGGGCGGAACTGATGATCATCTTATCTCCGTTCAGGCAATCGCGCATCATGCCTCCCTCGGCCCAGTTTGCATATGCAACCGTTGTATTTACTTCTGCTATGTGGTTCGGCAGATCCTGTCCAAAGTATTCCCTTGCTGCCCGCAGGCAGTTCTCGTGCTGCCGGTCAGCACCGGAAACATCCATCGCCTTCCTTCTGATATACCACGGGAACTTAGCTTTAATATCTTCTGCATAATAACTTCCATCCCTTGGCTGCCAATACTCTATTAGATCATAAGTTGATGAATCGCCACTATTGTCGGAAGTGTCAAAGGTGATTGCTGTCGGAATATGAGAGCCGGATTCCAGCTTAACATCCTTACCGTCAAAACTGTATTCTTCATAAAGCACCCATGCATAGACGGTTGTTTCATTTCCTGATTGTTTTACCAGCATAATATCGTAATCAGCTGCAGCAAAGTGTCCCTCGGACTTTGATGAACGATTATGTTCAGCAACCGCCATATCCATAGAAATGCTCAGTTTCTCAGACAGGCCCTTGTTTGAAAAAGGATCTGTCATTAGACATGCGGCAATACCGATGCAGGCAATGACGGCTATCAAAATGATCCAAAAAGTGGGCTTTTTGTAATTCAAAACTCCCCTAACTCTTTCTTTCACACCTACCTCCCCGAAAGCAAGCGGGCAGGCCGCAATTCTTTTTTTCGGAAAACTACAGTCCAAAAGCGCCTGTGAATACGCTGCCATATTACCCTTGTCCATATCACGAATGACCTTCTCGTCACAAGCCATCTCAATATCCCGGCAGAGCAGGATATAAGCGATCCAGCACAAGGGATTAAACCAATACACAGATAGCAGTAAAAAACCAAGCGGTTTCCACCAGTGATCATGACGTTTAATATGTGCCGTTTCGTGGGTAATCACATAGTCAAGTGTCGGCTCGGTCATAGAGGATGGGACGTAGATCAAAGGTTTGATGATTCCGAGAATAAACGGAGACTTCACTTCATCACAGGAAAGAATGTTGTCTCTTACAGGAACTGATGCTCCGACACTCTTTTTCAGCCTGATATAGCTGATGAGTGCATAAAGGAACATAACTGTCATGCCGATGATCCAGATAATAGATATGACATTGATAGGATTTGACGGCGAATCCCCTGGAGTGACCGTAACCCCCTCAAAATAGTGGCTTCCCAAATAGTCATTAGCAACGTTATCAATAACGTCTATGCCAGACTGGATATAAGGCCTTGCTGCATAGTGCGTAGTGTTTACAGTCTCTGCGCTCGGTACGAGACTCAGCGCACTTTCCAAAGAAAGCGGGCATAATAATCGAATTGCAACCAATGCCCACAGAATACAAAAAATCCATTTAGGTGCTTTCTTCAGAAAGAGCCGCGCAAGAATAACTGCCATAATCAGCCACGATGCCGTGATGCTCATATTCAGTATTTTGAGAAAAATAGCGCTCATGATCAGCCCTCCTTTTTGAAAGCATTGATCATTTTCTGGATCTCATCGGCTTCATCAGCCGATATGTTTTTCTTTGCGATAAATGCTGCAATAAATGCAGGCAGAGATCCTTTATAAGAATCTTCAATGATTTGCTCGCTCTTGGCTGAATAAAATTCCTCATGGGAAACAAGAGACGTAACTATGCCGTCCTTGTTCTGAAGCAATCCTTTTTCACACAGCTTGCGGAGAACTGTATAGGTTGTCGGTCTCTTCCAACTGAGTTCTCTCTCACATATCTTTGCCAGATCGCCCGACGCGATTGGTTCATTCGCCCAGACGATATCTGCAAAACGTTCCTGTATAGCTCCAAGTTCAAAATCTTTCATAAGGACTCCTTTCGACCTGTTTATTCGGATAAACAGCACCTTTAGTTTATTGGGATAAACAGCCTTTGTCAAGACCCATTTCTACTAATCACAAAAAGGATGACAACGCTATCGACTTGATGGTTTCCAAAGGACTTGCCTTTGCTGACTCACATCCGGATCCTGACGCGAATCTGCCGGAGTATCAGTACACCTGGGTCTATTCCGACGGATACGCAGACCATCAGCCTCTGCTGATCGGCTCCTTCCAGGGACCCGGGAAAGGGACTCTCACTATCACGAAGAGGTCCTCCAATACCCAGTACACCAGCGGTAACACCATGTATTCCTTTGAAGGCACCACCTTCCAGGTCAAGGATAGTAACGGCAATGTCGCCGGCACTCTTGTTGCAAATGCTTCCGGAAAGACCGGAACGCTGGAACTGGACCCCGGCACCTACACTGTGACAGAAACCAAGGTTGGAAAGGGATATATCCGAAACACAGAGACAAAGACGATAACCGTCAATGCCGGTGACGAAAAGACGGTTTCCTTTACGAATGTTCCCATGAAGGATCCTGCCATGCTGCTGATCCGCAAGTGGGATGTGGACACCGACAGTTTTGTGCCTCAGGGTAATGGTTCTTTTGCAGGGGCCAGGTACAGGCTGGACTATTACGACAACACTGATTGGTCCGGCACACCGAAAGCATCCTGGGTCCTTGAGTCTGATGCGAATGGCGTCATCAAATACCTACCGGACTACAAAGTGAGCGGACCTGATCTTTACAAGTGGGGCGATGCGTATCTGCTTCCTCTCGGAAGCATCAAGATCACCGAAGTAAAGGCTCCGGAAGGATACCGCATGTCGACCGATGTGCTGTATGCCACCATCACTCAGAACGGCAACGACGGTATCCTGAAGTGGACGACTGAAACACAGGGTCTGATCAAGGCTTTTGCTGACGGGATCGGCGTTCCGGAGAATGCCATCTATGGCGGTGTCCGCTTCAAAAAGGTGGACCGGGAGACCGGTAAGCCTGTCGCTGGAGCGGAGATCTCCGTTTACAGCAACTGTGACGCAGATATCCTCGTTGACGGCAGCATCTATTCCAGGGGCGACCTGGTCGTAACGCTGACCACCAATGAGAACGGTACCTGTGAGACTGGCGCAGACTATCTGCCTTATGGCTCCTACTACGCAGTAGAGACAAAGGCCTCTGACAAATACCTTCTGAACGAGGACTGGCGAGTGGACTTCAATATCACCGAGAATGGCACAATCGTGGATCTCACTGCAGGTGACGATCTGCTGAAGGAACAGATCATCCGTGGGGATCTCTCCTTGCTGAAGCTGGACATCGACGGACACTACAAGCCCAACATCCCGTTCTTGATCGTTCAGATCGATGAGAACGGAGAAGAGGGTGAATGGCATGTCATTGTGACAGATGAAAACGGCATGATCGACACTTCGGCTGCCGCAAGACCGCATACGAACAGCACCAACAGCCTGGACCAGTATGTGGACGGAGGGGTCTTTACCGATGCTTCCAAACTGGATCCGACCGTGGGCATCTGGTTCGGAGACTCGCAGCCGGACAACAGTCTTGGCGCACTGCCTTATGGCAACTATAAAGTCTACGAACTCCAGACAGAGCAGCTTGCTGAAGAGCAGATCAACATTCTGGAGTCCAAGATCATCGAGATTCATGAGCCAAGCGTAACAGTGGTCTTGTCTCCGATGGTCAACCTGAACATCGATCTGAAGTCCGAGGCGGCATCTGCCGGAGGCAAAGACTTTATTCCTGCCACCGCCGTGAGGGTGGTCGATACGGTTCATTACACCAACCTGACCTCTCACCGCAGATATACGATGGAAACACAGTTGCATATTCAGTTTTCAATGTTCAGTAGAGGTTTCTGAAAAGATCCCTCTACTTATATAAGTAGTTTAGAAGGCCAAAAAGGGGCCCCCCTTTTTTTAAAAATTTAAGAAAATTTGTTTTCTGTCGTGTTATGCGGACAGTAAAGGCCATTTTCGATGTGCTTTTGTGATTTTGATGATTAGATCATCCACTGCATCTGTGAACATGCCATGTGCTATAAGAATATTTCTCTCATCGATTAAGGCATTAAGCAGAAGTCTCTTTTCTTCAGATGTCAGATATACGTGATATTTACGGTTTCGCATTTATAACACCCTCTCTTTCTGCTTTTTATATATTGAAGCGATTACAAGAATGCAATTATGCGATTCATAACGAGTGGATATATACGTTTTATCGTCTGCACGAATCAACCTTTTGCCTCGGTAAAATACTTGGGCAAAAGGTTCAATCTTGCCTACTGCCGCCAATATGATTAGCAGAGTGATGGCAAAATGATCCCCAAAAAGAAAAAATTCTGCTAATCATGATTAGCAGAAAAATGAAGACCTTTTGCCGTTATTTGTCATATGGTTACAAGTGCATATCCCGACTTGGGTAACTGTGATTACATTCTTTTTCTTGAAAACACAATCCCCGTAAAACGGCGGAAACGCCTTATTTTACGGGGAAAATTGGCCTCCATGACAGGAGTCGAACCTGCGACCTCGGGCTCCGGAGAAGAGGCCAGCAGTTAAAATCCTGCTAAAAATGAGTAAAGGAAAGTGCCTCAAATGCCCTATTTTACAGGCTATTTTGCAATTTCAAAGTAAAACGGAAACAAGCAGAAAAAAGGCCGAAAAAACACAAAATGTTGGCAATGCCAACATTTCTCGCACCGACCTTCTGCCTTTTTTGGCTAAAGGTCAGCCGTCTGTCTGCCAACACATAAATCATTAATCGACTCCACTACATATAATTAAGACCGTCAAAATGTACATTGCATTCTGACGGTCTTGTTTTTAGATTCTATTTTGTTATTCTTGCATCCACCCTTATGTTATTAAGGTTTTAAGAAGTGCTATTCTGATCTATTTCCACAAAGTAATAGACCCTGTCAATATCTTCGATCATCTTCTCATACACTTCGTCTGCAAGTTTAATATTCCTCGGATACCCCAGGAAAGTGATGACTGCATTAAAAATGCTTTGCGGAACCTGTTTGATCCCGTCTTCTTTTGAGAAATACTCAACAATATGATTTGCAAACCGTTTGTCTTTTTCAAGTGCATTGGGATCATTATTCAGTGATTCCGCTTTCTCTCTTGCTTTTTGTCTCAGTTCTTCCAGCATATGAGCCTCCAATAGTGATTGATTTGAAAGCCTTAATCTCGAAATATGTTTTTTACTCGTTTCTGATGTTCTTCCATAAACGCATCAGATTTTGTTTCGTACTCATGGTATATAGGCTGTTTTTTATTATTGCTATTACTTCCCATACCACAAATATACTCTTTCTTTGAACTGTACATAATTCCCATGAACTGAACGCCTGATCATATTCCTTATTTACTGCTTCTATGATCTCCTGAGCCTTACTGATTTCTTTGTGTAATCCATCCTGGTACATCAATATCGTCAGGTTCTGAGTACTGTATTCTCCCATCTGCTCGATAAAGTAATGCTGATCAAGATCTTTCATGTACTTTTCATAAGCACCATCTTCGCCTTCCAGACGATTACAAATGCCGCTACGAAGATAAAACCGAATAGAGCATAACGCCGCGAGATTGGAATCTCCATCTTTTTCTGCACGCAGTCGAAACTGAGCATATGGGCATTCAAGGCCTGGTTTTCTCTGAGTTCTTTTTCCATAGTCGTACATCCTTTCTGAAGTGGATTC
This sequence comes from uncultured Faecalibacterium sp., assembly GCA_964599695.1. Taxonomy (GTDB): domain Bacteria; phylum Bacillota; class Clostridia; order Oscillospirales; family Ruminococcaceae; genus RUG11783. The sequence goes on along the minus strand of CAZRGP010000012.1, from coordinate 23,192 downwards.
GTTTGATCACAATCGGACTTTTCTGCATTTGCATTCATGGATCACGGGAGGCAGATATTCATGCAGCATGTCCTTGGTGTTGGTCAGCAGAAGATCGCCGGAGCGTTCTCCGCAGCGGATCAGGACGTCGGACACCGACCACCCGTTCAGCCATTTGATGATCAGATGCAGGGAACCGTCCTCGAGAAATTCACCGCAGCATGCAACCCTTGTTAGGCCGGAAAGCGGATTCTCTACGTCCTGAATGATCCATCTGCCATCGAGACCGAAAAGGAAATCCTTATCGCGGTTCAGCCTCAGAAGCACGGCATCGTTCCGGGGACGCAGTTCAAGAGCAACGGTCTCAGGATTGCGGGAACGGTCATGGAAGAGGTACCAGAAATCCATGTTTCCCGGCGCCACTTCGATATAAGGAACAAAGGAGCCTTCGGTCATGATATAGGTGCCGAACAGTTTGTGTGCGCTGTCGGGGATCTCCGAAGAAGGGAGGGCGGGGATATACCTGGAGGAGCAGTATTCTTTCAGCGTGCGGTATGATGCAGGATTTTCAGGAAGAGGAGTGTTTCCTATTTCTTCCATGAAACGCTGGATCGCGAGGATGCAGCGGTTGCATCCTTCGGGATCTCTGCCGGACTGGTGGATCGCTGCCACGGCGTTTTTCTCAGGCCAGATGATACAAAGTTGTCCCTGTCCGCCATCAAAGCGGAACATGCCCGGCGTGGTATTGAGCCATAGCTGCCATCCGTATCCTGCAGAGGAGTTGTCCGCATTATGCACCGGACCGTTTTCAACCTGAAGGGACGTTGCTTCTTTCATCCAGGAGGGGGCGATCAACTGTCTTCCGTCAAAAGAACCGCCCTGTGCGTACAGCATCCCCAGACGGAGGTTGGCCTCCGTTGTTGCGCAAAGTCCCGGTTCGGCTGTCCGTCCGTCAGCAAAGGACTGCCATATGATCTCCTCGTCCTCGATCCCGATAAAACGGAAAAGATTCTGTTTCAGATAAGAGACCATATTCTGTCCGGTCACCTTTTCCACAACGGCCCCGAGCATGGAAGCTCCGGTCGTGTTGTAGAGGAAAGTTGTTCCGGGTTTGTGAACGATCTTCGCGGAGAGAAAATTCTCGAACCATAAATCATCCAGACGCGGCATGCCGTCCGTGCCGGAAGACATGCTCAGCAGATCGCGCAGCCGAACCTCTTCCATTCCGGGCTGGACCTCGATCCCCAGTTCCCTGATCTCATCCCTGAAAATATCGACGATGTGATCCTCAACGGAAACAAGACCCTGGGTGACAGCGAGACCGACGGCAGTGGCGGTATAGCTTTTTCCGAGGCTGTGGCAGGAATGGGGAATGTTCGGGGCATATGGCTCCGTGAACGACTCACATATCACATCTCCGTCAACGGAAAGGAGAAATCCGTGGACCTCATTCCCCAGCGAATGTAGTTCCCTGAGAAGTTTTTCTGTTCTCTGGGAGGAAATACCATGCTGTTCCGGAGAGGTTCTTTTCAGCGTTTTCTTCATGGGTGCCTCCAGTAGTTATAGTATGATTCTATTATATACAACTTCGTTCCGATTACGATAGTGTTAATCGCAAATATGTTTATAGTTGTCTGATATATCCGATATTATTTGTATGTAAATTGCGGGGATGGCGCACAAAACATATAATGGTTCCAGCAACAAAACGGAGAGAGAATCATGAGAATCAATCTGATCGACAAAGAGCTTCCCCAATACAAAGCAAACCTGCATGCGCACACCACGTACAGCGACGGGAACTTCACACCGCTCCAGGTGAAGGAGCACTACAAAGCCAACGGGTACAGTGCAGTCGCGTTCACGGACCATGATATCTTTGTGTTTCATGATGAATTGAAAGACGAGGGATTCATTCCACTGCACGGATATGAGATGGAGATCACGGAGGAAGGGGAGATCTTCGACCTGTGCCGGGCATGCCACCTTTGTTTTATTGCGTTGGATGAGAATAACAGGACACCGGTCTGCCTGCATCACAGTCAGTATATGTTTGCGGGAGCGATCACACACTTCAGCGAAATGGCTCCTTTCGAAGGTGACTACATCAGGGAGTACAGCCCTGAATGTATCAACGACATCATCGCGAAGGCGAAAGAGGCAGGCTTCTTTGTGACCTATAATCATCCAGTATGGTCTCTGGAGAGCTATCCGGAGTATTCCCGGTACAGAGGAATGGACGCCATGGAGATGTTCAACTATCTGTCGATCGTGGGTGGTTTGGACGAATTCAACCACCAGGCGTACGACGATCTTCTCCGGCTGGGACTGGATCTCGGATGTACCGGAAATGATGACAATCACAATTCCGAACCCGGAAATAAAACACTGGATTCCTGTGGCGCCTGGACAATGCTGAATGCGCCAGAACTGAGTTATTCCGCCCTCACAGGCGCTCTCAGGGCAGGAAGATACTACGCCTCCATGGGGCCGGAGATCCGCTCCTTATACGTGGAAGACGGAAGAGTATATGTGGAGACCTCGGACTGCGCCGGGATCAGTTTTTCGACAGGGACTCGTCATACGGCAAAGGTGAACGCACCCGATGGCAAAACGTTAAATAGCGCATCCTTCCGGATCGACCCCCATGACGGGTACTTCCGTATCACGGCGGAGGATGAAAAGGGAAAGAGGGCATACTCGAGAGGATATCGTCTGGATTTGCTCGGATGTAAAAGTGATGTATAATGATTACAATCTGATCAAATGGAGAGCCGAATGAAAAGATTCATAGCGTTATTTCTGTCAGCCATACTTTGTTTTTCTCTTGTTTCCTGCGGACAGCAGGCGGAGAAGCCCCATGATTTCCGCAACGTGGATTGGGGGATGTCCCAGAAGAAGGTGGCGGACGCGGAGGGAACCGACTATCTGTATGCAGATGAATCCCTGATGTATTTCGCCGGAGAGATGCTAGGGCAGCCGGTAGAGATCTATTATGAGTTTGAGGATGACAAGGTGTTCAGCGCAGAATGCAAATATGTCATTCAGGACGGCATGATCCTTTCGGACTGCATCGACAACTATGTATCCCTTCGGGAACAGCTGATTGAGCTCTATGGAGAACCGAATGAAGAGGACTACCACGTGTGGAAGTCCGAGGAGGACAGGGAAACATACGGACAGGATAAGGAGCAGCTGCCGATCTATTATCAGGTGCTGACCTATTACAACAGCTGGAACACGGACACCTGTTTTATGGAACTGAGCCTGGATTACACCAATCTTCAGATCGGACTCATTTTAAGGGCGTCACAGGTCGTCACAGAGGAGACAGAATAATCTAATTTTTGAGACAGATTCGGAGAGTTCCGGGTCTGTTTTTGTATACGAAGGTAGGTTAATCGCAGCATCAGAGTTGAAATATAATAAAAGTGGCGATCAAATGACACATAGGAAATGGAGGGACGGATATGGGGTTTTATGAAGAGTGTCTGGAACCGATGCTCCGAAAGACAGCAAAGGTCATCGAGGAGACTCCTGCCATGCAGAGCATCGTGAACGGGACGATGACGATGGATCAGCTCCGCTATTACTATCTGCAGGACTACGCCTATCTGCTGGACTATACAAGAGTATGGGCGACAGCGCTGGGAAAATGCGACACGTTTTCCGAAATGAAAGATATGCTGGTCATCATCAACGACGTCGTAACGGCGATCGATTACTACCGTGATCACTGGACGGAGGAGATCGGAGTCACCCCGGAGGATATGGACTCGGTGATTATGGGCGAAGGGAAACGCAGCTACACGGCTTACCTGTCTCATATTGCCCACACATGTGATCCCACCGGACTCGTCTGCGCGGTCTTCCCCTGCGGGATCATGTATACCTACTTCGGTGAGGATCTGATGCCGAAGTGTAAGCTGCCGAAGGACAACCTGCTGTACCAATGGCTGGAATACTATACGACGGATCATTACAAGCAGGAGGCTGCGAACAAGAAGGCGATCCTGAACAAGCTTTGCGAGGGAAAGAGTGAGAAAGAGATCAAAAAACTGATGACGATCGTAGCGACTTCCTGCAACTATGAGATCTGGCAGTGGACAGATGCCTACTGGAACAACAGCACGTGGGCGCTGGATGAGATCTTCCCGCAGGAGTAACGAAAAAGTATGGATCGTTTTCCTCTTTTGGGGGAGAAAAGGAGTGCACAATGAAAAAGTGGATAGCTATTTTGCTCACAGTGCTTCTGCTCGTTTCCTGCAGCGGCAAAGCTGAAACGGAGAAACCGGTCGAAAATGAGAAACCGGTCGTATATCCTCCCACTGCCCCTGAATCGACAGGTGGAAGCTCAGGGGCGCCGGAGACCGATCAGCCGCCGGAGGGCATGAAAGTCAAGGAGGAAACACTGGCGTACCGGTACGGCATGGACGGTTATGAGGACCTCAGAGTTGCTTTTCTCGGCTGTATGTCGGACGGCAGAGATCTGGACGATATACTGGCGCGTGCCGGCAAATGGCCTGGCTTCGCTCTGCTGAACGAGATCACGGAGAATGATATCGTCTATGGGCTTTGCAACGGCTTTGCGAATAATGTGTATCTGATTATTCCCGCATTTGATACCGACATCAGAGTAGGAAAGTACAGCTGGTTTGCCAATGAGATCGTGGAGGAATGGTATAGCGCGGACAGTTCGGATCCGATTCTCTTTATAGAGACGGCGGACGGTATGGATGTGCTCAGCAGGATCGAATATGTCCGGCACTTTCAGAACGGCGAAGCGAGCGAAGGCTTCATGGATGCCGGTCTCAACGTCATGTCGGGAAAACTGAGGACAGACTATCACATGGGTATCGTCGACGTTACGCCATACGAGGAGTTTTCCTCCGAGGAGATCCCCTTCTATCAGCAATTCTTCTTCGATTCTCTTCAGGAGGTAGCTGAAGTCAGCAGTACGCTTGAAAAAGGAGGGTCGCTGACCGCCATGGAAGAGATGGTCCACGAAGGGAACACATATGCGGTGTATGATCTTTCTGACGCAGCCGGCACAAGTCATACCCTGTACGCCATACGGATCGATCCGGATTCCGGGCACAGAAAGATCATTTATTCGACGAACTACAAGGATTGGTATACCGCCGGAATGGGATAAGCATGTTTAGAGCCTTGGAAGATCATGATCTCTCAAGGCTCTTTGTCAAAGCATCCGGCATATTTTAAATTGCCGGATATGGCCATATAATAATGGTAATAATAGTTTATATTTAATTCGCTATATGTACAGGGCATGATCTGTTTCATGCCGGAAGGAGGAAGACATGGTGTATCTTTTGTACAATCCCCTGGCCAACAACTCCAAAGGGGAGCAGGATGCCAGACAGTGGGCGGCCGAAAACAATGTGGAATGCAACTTTACCAGCCTTCTGGAGATCAAGGATATGAAAGCCTTTTTCGACGGGCTGAAGGAAGAGGACGCAGTGATCCTGACCGGCGGGGACGGGACGCTGAACCGCTTCGCAAACGACGTGTACGGCTATGAATTCAAGATCCCTGTGGACTATGTCAAATGCGGAAGCGGGAATGATTTTTACCGCGACAACGAAAAATATGTGAAAAACGGAAGGATCGATCTGAGGCCATTTCTCAGGAATCTTCCTCTTATCACAGTGAAGGGGATCCAAAGGAGATTCCTCAACGGGATCGGGTACGGACTGGATGGGGAGACCTGCAGGGTCGGAGACATTCAAAGGGCGACATCCGACAAACCGGTCAATTATACCAATATCGCGATCAAACTTCTCCTGGGAGGCTACAAGCTCAATAAAGCCACCGTGACGGTGGACGGAGAGACGAATAAATATGAGAACGTGTGGCTCGCGTCAACGATGAAAGGAAGGTTCTACGGTGGAGGGCTGATGGTCGCTCCCGACCAGGATCGCTTTGATGAGGAGGGACTGGTTTCGGTGGTGGCTCTCTACAAAAAGAGCAGACTCCTCACTCTGATGCGTTTTCCGTCTCTCAACAAAGGGGAGCACGTCAAGAAGACCGACTGGGTCACGGTGAAACGGGGAAAAAACGTGACGGTATCTTTTGAGCAGCCCTGTGCACTGCAGATCGATGGGGACGTGATCGAGGATGTTCTCACCTACACGGTCGAAGCAGGTATCTGATATGGAAAGATATGATGTGATCGTCATCGGCGCAGGCAATGGCGGCCTAGCGGCTGCCTGCAAGGTGCTGAATGCCGGAAAGACGTGTCTGGTGTGTGAAAAGCACAACATTCCCGGTGGGTTTGCCACCAGCTTTGTAAGAGGCAGGTTTGAGTTTGAAGCTTCGCTTCACGAATTCAACGGGATCGGTACACCTGAGGAACCGGGAAGCACCAGGATCCTGTTTGAAGAGCTGGGTGTGGCGGATAAGATCGAATGGGTCCACTTGAAGGACGCCTATCACCTGATCTCAGCCGAGGAAGGATACGATTATGTAATGCCGTTTGGAACGGAAGCGTTCGCAAAGGCAAACAACCAGCTGCATCCGGAGGGAGAGAAGTACATCAGGGATTTCTTCACGCTTGCCCAGCAGATCAGGGACGCGATGGATTATCTCAGCGCTTCCAAGGGCAGGCCGGATCCTCAGGTCATGATGGAAAAGTATCCGGATTATCTGGCGTGCGGATCCTACTCCGTGAATGAGGCTTTTGAAGCCCTCGGCTACCCCAAAGAGATCGTCGACAATCTCAATACCTACTGGTGCTATCTTGGAGCGGATGGGGACAATCTGAGTTTTCTCCATTACGCGAACATGATCTACAGCTATTTTTCAAAAGGGGCTGTGATCCCGAAGTACCGCTCACATGAACTGTCCCTCGCTTTCGAGGAGCGGATCCATGAACTGGGTGGAGATATCTGGTTTAACAGCGAAGTGGTGAAGATCCTGACGGATGACGAAGGGCATGTATGCGGGATACGTCTGAAGGACGGAAGGGAAGTCGGAACGAGACATGTGATCGCGGACTGTTCGCCTCATGTCGTATATGGAAAGCTTCTTGACCCTGCCGCCGTCCCGGAACGCGCTCTGAAACTGACGAATTTCAGAAAGCTTGCCGGAAAGGGATTCACTGTTTTCCTGGGACTGAACCGTTCTCCGGAGCAGCTGGGGATCAGGGATCACAACTACTTTATATACGACACTTCCGACAGTGTCCGTCAGTATGAGTCCATGAAACGGTTCGGAAATACAGCCGCTCAGGCAACCGTTTGTCTGAACAACGCGGACCCGGACTGCTCTCCCGAAGGTACGACCATCATGTACATGACGACGCTGTTTACCGAGGATGTCTGGAGCGACGTGGCCGAGGAAGACTACTTCAAGGTGAAGAACCGTGTGGCAAGAAGCATGATCGAAAGGTTTGAGAACGCGACCGGAGTCAATATCCATGACCACATCGAGGAGATCGCTATCGCGACTCCTGAGACCTATGCAAGATATTGCGGTCACCCCCAGGGTACGATCTACGGGTATGAGTCCCAGTACTATGACGGGCTGATGAACCGTATTCAGATGGTCGAGGAGGACCGGATGGTGCCGGGACTTCGGATCGGAGGCGGATACGGTGAGAGGCTCCTTGGTTATCCCAGCAGTTATAAATCCGGAGCAAATGAGGCAGGGCGCACCCTGAGAGATATGGAAAAGGAGGGCTGCTAGGATGGCGTTTAAAAGGAGCAACATTCCCGGAGAAGACATCAGACTCGCCATGGAGATGACAAGCAAGCGCCGGAAACTGATCGATGAGGCTCCGGCTGCGCCGATCATATATGAGTACGGGGTAAACAGGCTGGCAAAAGCGCTTCATCCCGGAGTCATGGAGGCGAGGATCACAGCGAAAGAGCCGGCGGGACTGGATTGCTGCAGGATCACGCTGATGTCGCTCAGGGACGACGGAAAGTTCCCCTACTTCAGGGCAGGTCAGTTTGTGACCCTTTCGGCCAGGGCAGGAGGATCCTTCCTGAGCAGGCCGTATTCGATTGCTTCATCACCCAAGGCGGCTTTGGAGGGGATCCTGGAGATCATCGTGCAGAGAAAGGGGGTGTTCTCTTCTTATCTGATCGATGAGACAAGGAACGGGGACAGGATCTGGGTCAGTGAACCGTCCGGGGACTTCTGCCATGATGACCTGAGAGATAAAGAGCATATCCTCGCAGTCGCGGGTGGAAGTGGGGTAACACCTTTCCTGTCCATGATGGAAGCGATTCGGGAGGGAAGCGAAGACTTCCGGCTTACGCTGATATATGGAGCGAGAACACGAAAACACCTGCTCTTTGACCCTGCGGATTATAAAGACGGGCGGATCGAGATCGTTCCGGTTCTTTCCGAAGAGGAGGCAGAAGGATATCCCCACGGCTTCATCAACGCGGAGATCCTGAAAAGATATATCGGAGAAGGGACGAGCATATTCCTTTGCGGGCCTAATGCGATGTACCGTTTCGTGGGAAAGGAACTGGAGTCTCTTGGAATCAGGGCTGCGGAGATCAGAAAAGAAAGAAACTCCGTCGGTAACAGGGCAGTCAGTGAAGAGATAACATATACACTGACCGTCCATATCAGAGACAAGGTGTATAATGTAACTGCGAGAAACGAAGAGACGATCATTACGGCACTTGAGCGGGCAGGGATACCTGCTGTTGTCCGCTGCCGCAACGGGTCATGCGGCTTCTGTCACAGCCGTGTGATCGCAGGTGAGTATTATGTGCCTGCGGAAAATGATCTCCGGCGGTCGGCAGACAAAAAGTTCGGATACATTCATCCCTGTTCAACCTACCCGTTATCTGACATGGAGATCGATGTCCCCATTTTCGAACTATAGGAGGAGAAGATGACACTTTTCGTCGTGATCTATCTGCTGGCCCTGTGCTGCTATTTCTATACCCGCACATCGGGCAAAAAACTGTACAGAGCGCTGAACAAGTATCTCATGGCAACCATGTACCTGGTGCTGGCCATCGTCGTTTTCTTCAGGAAGTACACATTCGCCAGTTATCAGCTTCTGCTCATGGCTGCGTTGATTCTGGCCTGGCTCGGTGACATCTTTCTGGTGTTCGACTTCGGCCGGGGCGGTGACTTTTTTCTGGCCGGCAATATCTGCTTTACTCTGTATGAGCAGGCTGTCCTGGTGGATCACGGATTCGGATTCGGTAGTTTCGCCTGGGTGTTCGCAGTGGTTGCTGTTATGCTTGCGGCGTTTATCCTCGCATGTCAGAAGTGGCCGCAGCGGTTCAAACTCGGGAAGATGAGATGGCCGATGACCTTTTATCTGTCCTCCATTTTTACTCACGGGATCACCGGACTTGCCATGGTGCTTCTCCTTCCCGGGACGAATTTTGTGATGATGGGAATAGGATCTTTCCTGTTCATGATTTCGGACATGATCCTCACTACCTATCGGTTCGTGCTGGACAATAACAAATGGCTTGTAAGAGCCAACAGTCTGACTTATTTCACGGGACTTCTTCTGATTGTACTCAGCACGGTCTGAAGAAATGGATTAACAACAAAGCTCCAGGTCAAATTTGGCCTGGAGCTTTGCTTGTAACGCGATTGTTAAAACTTGAAGGTCGGCATGACTTCGATCCCGAGTTCCTTGGCGAAAGCTTCAGGGATCTCGTAATACGGTTTCGTAAGGTAAACCGGATCATGGGCGTCCATGTTGATGAGATAGCGGAGCTTGTATTCCTTGGATACGAGGAACGCATTCGGATCGGGGTAGCCGCGCTTCTCCACGGCACCGCCTCCGTTGATCTCAACGGGAATATCCAGTTTCTCGCATTCGGAGAAGATCTGTCTCATGACAGATTCCGCTTCCTTGTCCCATCCAGGCTGGTAGCCGAAGAGAGCAAGATCAGGGTGCGCCAGGAAGTTGAACAGCCCGGTATTCAGTCCGTCGCAGATCGTATCCGCGTACACATGCATTTCATAAGCGGTCTTATCCTTGGCGAACGCAAAATACATCCGGTCGGGTCCGTACCAGTGCTGACCGAGCACCATAAGCGTGTAGCCGAACTGCTGGAGCCAGTAGTACTCGTCCATGCATTCAGGATAATATTCACATTCGAATCCTTTAATGAGGTGGATCCTGTCACCGTATTCCTCTATGACTTTGTTGAGCGCGACATCGTAGTCGGGAAACTCTTCCCACTGACATCTCCTGGGGTCGATATTGTCCTTGTGGGGAACATGATCCGTAATGGCAAGTTCCACGAAATTCTCATCCAGAGCGACTTTTACATAGTCCTCGATCTCGCCGACGGCATGTTTGCACCAGCGGTTATGTGTGTGGTAATTGGCAATCATATTCGTACCTCCAAGCGGAAATCAGTATACCACATTATCGGGAAAAATCACCATCATAACGTGTTTTTCTTCTGGTACTCTTCTGCGATCACCGCAGCCATTTTTTCCGGTTCTTCCTGACATCCACCTTCAAGCCATTTCCTGATGATAGCGGTAATTCCTGCAGCAAAGAACTCTATATGGTATTCAAGTATGTCAAGATCCTTGTAGAACTGACGCGCTGTCCCGGTAGCCGCATCGTTTTGAAGGAAAGATTCCTTAAAATCAAAACCGAGTTTGAAATAAATCTTGTAGAAAAGCTGATTCTCCCTGATATGCCTAAACAATTTCAGAAAGTCGTAACTATGTTTTCCCGTATCCGCTTCTTCCTGGAAAATGTGCAGATATTCCTTCATCATCCATTCAAAGATCGCCCTTTTCAGATCATCGAGATCCAGGTAATGGGCATAAAAGGTGGTGCGGTTGATCCCCGCTTTTTTGCAAATATCAGAAACCGTGATCGTGCTGATGTTAGGCCGTGCAACTACAAGATTGAGGTATGCTCTTTGGATAGCTACCACGCTTTGCTGATTTCTTTTGTTGTTTGCGGTGTTCAATTGCTTTTACCTCAACCTCAACAGGAATGTGAAATGTGTCGTTGTTTATCTTCAAGTGCAATCATATACTGTATCCGTCAATAAAACAACACGTTGTTGTGATTGAGAGGCGGACGATTATGAGGCCAGAAGGTTTTTTGGAATCCTTATGGGAGAGATAGCCATTTTGTATATTCTTTGTTACGGAATATGTTTTGTTCAATGAGAAGGAGAAGCGGATGAGCAAAAAATCAAGAGAGAGCGTGAAAGAACTGAAAGAGTTCTTCCAGAATGTTGAAAGCGGTGCGGTGGCCGGCTACAAGGCGATTGAATACGGTGCGGTCGGTGCGTATAAGGCGATCGAGACTGCGGTAGTAGGCACTTACAAAAAAATAGAGGACGAATTCGTGGATACTTTTCTGCGTGAGGATGATGAGACGATAGAACAGGCAAAGGAACGTATCAACAGACAGATGAACGAGAATACGAATATATGAGGAGAGGAACGGGGTATGACGAAATTCGGATGGGCATACATCGGATGCGGCAGCATCGCGAATACTACAGCGAAACAGGTCAGCAAATCGGTGAACAACAGGATCGTTGCAGTCTGGACAGAAACTATCAGAAAGCAGAAGCATTTGTAAAGAAATACGGTGGTAAGGCATATCACACCGTGGAGGAAGCGATTAATGCTCCGGAAGTCGAAGGTGTATATATCGCTGAACATGGACAGCGGGGATTTCTGCCTTCACGCCGATCCGGACGGGAAAGCGTATATTTGGTTCGAACGCCCCCCCATTTTCAAATGATCTGTGCTACACTTACAGAGGACTATACTGCTGTAACGGACGAGTACAGCGTTCATTACGATGGGCTGCTTCCACCTTTGACCAGAGAGGCGCCAACCTACTTTGAACTCGCAGGAAAACGCTATTTGTTCACTTCGGGAACGTCCGGATATTATCCGAATCCATCAAAAGTGTGCATGTTCGACGATCCGCATGGGGAGTATATCGATCTGGGCGATCCGTTCATCGGGGATAAAAGCGGAACCAGTTTTTCTTCCCAGATAACATCCGTCATTCAGATCCCGGGAACAGACCGGTTTGTCGCGTGTGCGGATCGATGGATGCCTCAGTGGTACGTCAATAACCCCGTCCGATTCAAAGAATCGGACGAGGCTTGTCCAGTAGGATGAGCCTGATTGATAAGCCTGAGTCTTGAAACAGAGACTACGTTATGCAGTGACGCATAAGCAACTCACCTTAGGATGCTCCACAAGTTCTAAGCTCTGAGGATATGCATTAAACATCTCTGAGGGTAGGAGAAGTGTGCATATCATAAAAACCTGCATAACATTGGCGATGTGGACCACAGCAATGGCGGAGAGATCCGTACATGCTGAATTATCCGGATGGCCGGATGAAAAAACAGGAAAGGAATTCTGCCGGATGCAAAGCTGCGTATTTGTGATGAGCAAAGATGGTGAACGGCTCATGCCGACAAAGCGATTTGGCAGAGTTCGCCATTTATTAAGAGATGGAAAGGCAAAGATCATAAACCACAGACCGTTCACCATACAATTGGTATATGAGGTCAGTACATATACCCAGCCTCTGGAGTTGTGTGAAGATACAGGGTATCAGCATATAGGAATCTCACTGAAGTCAGAAGCGCACGAATATGTGAGTGAAGAACGAATCCTGCTGAAAGACGAAAAACAGCGTCATGATGATCAGCGAAGATACAGGCGAGGCAGGAGGAACCGGCTTCGGTACAGAGCAGTGCGCTTCAGCAACCGCAAACGGCGGGAAGGATGGCTGGCACCGAGCCTGCAGCACAAAGCAGATGCGCATGTGAACGAGATCACCAGATATGCGGCAGCAGCTCCGATAACGGATATATACATGGAACTGGGAGAATTTGACCCGGCATTGCTGAAAGCGCTTGGCAAAGGAGAGCCGGTCCCGGAGGGATCTGATTACCAGCATGGCGATCTTTACGGACAGGAGACCCTGAGAAAAGCGGTCTTTCAAAGAGATGGGTACAAATGCTGTATATGCGGAAGAGGAGTGGAAGAAGGGGCGATACTGCATGTGCATCATGCGCTGTTCTGGAAAGGTCGGCACGGCAGTCAGATCGATGAGCTTGCCACAGTATGCGAGAAATGCCATACATCCGCAAACCATAAGAAAGGCGGATCGCTATGGGGATACGAGCCAAAACGGTTTGCAAGTCTTGAGAACGCGACTTTTATGAACACCGTCCGATGGAATATCTACAACAGAGTAAAAAAGCAGCTGGAAGATATCAGCGTCCATATAACATACGGTGCAAAGACATCAACAGAGCGAAAACTGCTGAATATGGAAAAGAGCCACTGCAATGACGCATATTGCATGGGTAACTACAGACCGGAGGACAGAGCAGAGCAGCAGACATTTCAGAAAGTGCGGAGGAACAACCGGATCCTGAGCAAATTCTATGACGCGAGAATAGTGGATATACGCGATGGAAAGATAAAGAGCGGATCGGAGTTAGGAAGTGAGCGGACAAACCGCAGGGAATCGAGGAGCAGCGATAAAAGTCTGAGGCAATACAGAGGAGCTAAAGTTACTAAGGGCAGGGTGTCCGAAAGAACGCAGCATTATCAGATAAGACCGGGAGACATTCTGCTGTGGAAAAACGCGCCATATAAGGCAACAGGAGTGCATTGTAACGGAACAAGGGTGCTCCTGCAAAACAAAAAGAGTGTCTCATTAAAACAAATAACAATACAAAAACATATAGGAGGATGGCAGTTCCTCCACGCCTGATCGTGTCACAATCAGACGTGGTATCCCTGCCAAATATGATGAAATTGAATTCCTATATCGGTATCGACCTTGGAACTTCCGCGGTCAAACTTCTTTTGGTTGGATCAGACGGATCTATCCTCAATTCAGTTACAGAGGAGTATCCGCTGTATTTCCCGTGCCCCGGCTGGAGCGAACAGGATCCACTTGACTGGTGGAACGGATGCGAGGCAGGGATCCGAAAACTGCTTGACGGATTTGATGCCGAAGCGGTGAAGGGGATCGGTGTCGGAGGCCAGATGCACGGACTCGTTGCCCTCGATGAGAACGACGATGTGATCAGAAAGGCGATCCTTTGGAACGACGGCCGTACCGAAGAGCAAACACAGTATCTCAACAGCGTCATCGGAAAGGATAAGCTCTCCGAGTGGACGGCCAATATAGCTTTTGCCGGTTTTACCGCGCCGAAGATCCTCTGGATGCGGAAAAATGAGCCGGAGAATTTCTCCAGGATAGCAAGGATCATGCTCCCCAAAGACTACATCAACTACCGACTCACAGGAGTCCATGCCTGCGATTATTCCGATGCTTCCGGCATGCTGCTGCTCGATGTGAAGAACAAGCGCTGGTCAGAGCCGATGATGGAGATTTGCGGTATCTCGGAAGAGCAGATGCCGAAACTGTTTGAGAGCTATGAGGTGATCGGCACCCTGAAGAGCGATGTAGCCGAAGCATTCGGCCTTTCCCGCGATGTGCGCGTGGTCGCCGGAGCGGGAGACAACGCTGCGGCTGCTGTCGGCACCGGTGTCGTGGGAGAGGGAGGATGCAACATCTCCCTGGGAACGAGCGGTACGATCTTCATCTCATCGGAGCAGTTCAGGGTGGATCCGTTCAATGCCCTTCACGCTTTTGCTCACGCGGACGGCGGTTTTCACCTGATGGGGTGTATGCTCTCCGCAGCAAGCTGCAACAAATGGCTGTGTGAGGACATCCTTCATACGGATGACTATGCCGGGGAACAGCTCCCGATCACAGAGGAAAAACTGGGAAGAAATCATGTGTTCTTCCTTCCGTACCTGATGGGAGAGAGAAGCCCGATCAACGATGTAAACGCCCGGGGAACATTTACCGGACTTACGATGGATACAAAGAGGGAAGACCTGGTCCAGGCTGTTCTTGAAGGTGTAGCGTTTGCGATCCGCGACTCATTTGAGGTCGCCAGGAGCCTGGGGATCCGGATCGAGAGCAGCCGTCTGTGCGGAGGCGGAGCGAAGAGCCCTCTCTGGCAGAAGATTTTTGCAAACGTTCTTGGCATTCCCCTTGAACTGGTGAAGACGGAACAGGGCCCCGGATACGGCGCGTCGATCCTCGCGATGGTCGGCTGCGGTGAATATTCCGGAGTCAGGGAAGCGGCAGACCATCTGGTGGAGGTCTCAGCGAAAGTCATTCCGGATGAGGAATTGAGTGAAAGATATGAGACGCAGTACAGAAAATACTGCCGTTTTTACCCCGCGATGAAGTCCGTCTTTCCGGAGTTGCGATGATTCGTGGTCATGAGTGGTGTATAATGTTCATATGGCAAAAAGCCCATAGGGCGAAATAATACGGATAGCTTGGAGGAAAACGGAAATGCAGAATATACCGGAAGTAAAACTGGGAATCATAGCGGTGTCCCGTGACTGTTTCCCGATCGGCCTTTCCATCGCAAGGAGAGAGGCGATCATGAAAGCGTACAAGGGTGATCTGTACGAGTGCCCGGTGACGGTGGAGAATGAAAAGGATATGCTTGCAGCTGTCGCAGATGTGAAAGCGGCTGAATGCAACGCTCTGGTCGTTTTCCTCGGAAACTTCGGACCGGAAACTCCCGAGACTCTGATCGCGAAAAGCTTTGACGGCCCCTGCATGTTTGTAGCTGCAGCGGAAGGCGACGGTGACCTGATCAATGGACGCGGAGATGCCTATTGCGGTATGCTCAACTGCTCCTACAATCTGGGCATGCGTCACCTGAAGGGATATATCCCGGAGTACCCCGTGGGAACCGCAGACGGAATCGCTGCAATGATCGCGGATTTCATCCCTGTTGCCCGCGCTGTCATCGGGGTCCGTAATCTCAAGATCATCAGTTTCGGTCCAAGACCCCAGGACTTCTTCGCCTGCAATGCACCGATCAAAGGCCTTTATGACCTTGGAGTGGAGATCGAAGAGAACTCGGAACTCGATCTTCTGGTAAGCTATAGGGCACATGCGAATGACGAGCGCATTCCGTCCGTCTGTGAGGATATGGCCTCGGAGATGGGAGAAGGAAGATACTATCCTGAGCTGCTCTCCCGTATGGCGCAGTTCGAGCTTACGCTGCTTGACTGGGCGGAAGCACATAAAGGGGCAAGGAAATACGTGGTATTTGCCGATAAGTGCTGGCCTGCATTCCCTGAGCAGTTTGGATTTGAACCCTGCTTCGTGAACTCCCGCCTTGCCGCGCGCGGCATTCCTGTCAGCTGCGAAGTGGATATCTACGGTGCGCTCAGTGAGTATATTGGCGCCTGTGTATCTCATGACGCGGTAACGATCCTCGATATCAACAACTCTGTCCCTGCCAAGATGTGGGAAGAGCAGATCAAGGGTAAATACGATTACAAACTTACCGATACTTTCATGGGCTTCCATTGTGGAAATACACCCAGCTGCAAGATGTGCGCCGAGAGAGCAGTCAAGTATCAGCTCATTCAGCACCGCCTGCTGGAGCCGGCGGGATCCGAACCGGATTTCACCCGCGGAACGCTCGAAGGCGATATCGCTCCGGGAGAGATCACATTCTTCCGCCTGCAGTGTGACAGCGAAGGAAATCTTCGCTCCTACATTGCCGAGGGAGAGGTCCTGCCTGTTGCGACGACCTCCTTCGGAGGCATCGGTGTATTCGCGATCCCTGAGATGGGAAGGTTCTACCGCCATGTTCTGATCGAACAGCATTTCCCGCATCACGGAGCTGTCGCATTCGGTCATCACGGGAAAGCGTTGTTTGAGGTGTTCAAATTCCTCGGAGTACCGAGTATCGGATACAACCAGCCGAAGAGCCTCCCGTACCCGACGGAAAACCCCTGGGCATAATTCTCAGCTGAGAGATTATCTGAATTCATTTACGGCGGTCCGGCTTCAAGCCGGACCGCTGTTCTTTCCGGTTGACTAAGTGGCGTTTCGGATGGAAAATGGACTCAAACAGAAAGTGGAGGAGAGAAAATGGCAGCAAAGAAGGAAAGAGTGTATACAGAGGCAGAGAAAAAGAGGCTTGAGAGACTGACAAAGGTCACTGAAGAAATGGCAGCACGGGGATACACCCGCAATGACAGGATCATTGACCTCGGAAAAGCGAACCTGATCCTTGGTATCGTTTCCATCCCGGTCTTCCTCATAGGTGTCATGCTGTTCTTTTTTGCTTCGGACAGTCCGGATTTTGATATGGGACTTCAAAACAGCCTGATCTTCCTCGTTTCCATTGTTGTTCTGACCGTGGTGCATGAACTGATTCACGGAGCGACGTGGAGCATTTTCAGCAAGAACCACTGGAAGGATATCGATTTCGGTTTCATTGTGCGGACGATGAATCCGTACTGCACCTGCTGCCAGCCTCTCGAAAAAGGTCAATATATTTTAGGAGCTCTCATGCCGCTGATCCTCCTGGGAATCATTCCGACTGTCATCGCTTATATCAGTAATTCTTTCGTTCTTCTTCTCATCGGCTTGACGATGATCCTTAGCGCCGGAGGGGACATCATGCTGGTACTGAAACTTCTGTCATTTCAGACAGATGCCAAAGAAAGCATGATTTATGACCATCCCACAGAGGCGGGCTGCATCGTTTTCACGAGATGACAACGAAATGCAACCATCCGTTGACAAAAAGAAAAGCCCGGTTGGTAGTCTGCAACCTCCCGAGGCCGTATTCTTTTTTCAGAGCAATAAACTCAAGACCAACACGAAGGAGACCATATAATGATATTGGCAGACAAGATCATCAACTACAGAAAAAAGAACGGATGGTCGCAGGAAGAACTTGCGGAAATGCTCGGCGTGTCCAGACAGTCCGTTTCCAAGTGGGAAAGCGCACAGGCGATCCCGGATATGAAGAAGATCCTTCAGCTGTCCGAAGTGTTCCACGTGAGCACGGATTTTCTTCTGAAAGATGAGATTGAAGAGTCGGAGCCTGTACTGACAGAGACAGCCGAGAAGGATGAGAGCACGGCAAAGAGCGTCTCTCTGGAGGAAGCAAACAGTTTTCTGCAACACAACAGAAAAGCAGCTTCCACTATAGCCCTTGGGGTTATGATGTGTATCGCTTCTCCGGTTTTCCTGATCCTTTTGGGAGGAGCCGCTGAAACAGGAACGATCGCAATGAATGCTGCGATTGCGGAAGCGATCGGAACAGCTGTCCTCCTGGTAACAATTGGTATCGCGGTAGCGATGTTTGTATTTACCTATATTCATGGAAAGAGATACGAATATCTGGAGGAGACGGATATTGATACAGAGTACGGTGTCACCGGGATGGCCCGGGAACTGAAGGGTAATTACGCTGAAACACATAGCAGGCGGTTGATCATAGGGATCTTTCTCTGTATCGTCTCTGCGGTACCCATTCTCCTGGCGGAACTTGTGCACTATTCCAACAACTCGGATTTCATCGTCGCGGTCGGCACAGCGCTGCTGCTTGCGATGTGCGCGGCAGGAGTATACCTGATCGTGAAGACTTGTATCACGGAAGGCGGATTCGACAAGCTTCTGGAAGAGGGCGACTACACCAGGGTGAGCAAGAAAGCCGGAAAGTATGACGGCATTTACTGGGGCGTCGCTACTGCTGTATATCTTGCCTGGAGCTTCTACAACATGAGATGGGAAGTTACCTGGATCGTGTGGCCTGTCGCAGGGGTGCTTTACGCGGTGTACCATGAGATCGTCGTTTCGATCGTAAAGTCCCGAAGATAAGAAAAGATACACAAAAAAGACGAGGGCAACCTCGTCTTTTTGGGTGTTAAGAGACGCTCAAAGGATCCGCTCCATCGGTGAGAATTCTCCGTCCGTGAGGGTGGATTCATACAGAGCGCAGTTTCCGATCTTAAGCTCCCAGGGAATGGAAGATCCGTCCAGATTCAGGTGGGAGTAAAGGGAACGAAGCGTGACGCCGTGGCAAACACACAAAATGCTATCCGTTCCTTCCAGAGCCTTCAGACTGTCCAGAAAACTACGTGTCCTTCCGAGAACGGAACCTGCGGACTCCACTTCTTCGGCGGCATCGGTTCCGGTCCGGCGGATCAGTTCAAAGATGTCTTCCGGAATGTGTTCAAACCGGAGGCCTTCATATTTACCGAATCCCATCTCTATAAGCCGGTCATCGATCCGAAGATCACTCTGATCCAGACCGGAGACGATACAGGCGGTCTGCTGCGCGCGGATCAGGGGACTCGAATAAACCCGGTCAAAGGTTAGACCGCGCTCTTTGATCTTTTTCCCGGTCAGAGCAGCCTGTTCCTTTCCTTTCTCATTGAGCGGGATGTCGATCCATCCCTGCATCCTCATCTCCAGGTTGTACTGGGTTTCACCGTGCCTCAAAAAGTAAACCTTCATGATTTTCTCCGTTTTGTTTTCTGGGATACATTGTACCATGGATCCACAGGGTACAGACAGAAGAGGGGTGATCTCGTTGCGGGGCTTAGTGGCTGTTGCCATCTCAAACGCCGCAAAACTATAATGGTCTCAGAAGGAAATGTGTACTCAAATATAGGAGGGGAGAATCATGGGAAAAGGAATCGAACGTCTGGAGACGGATGAGTTCTGGGCGGATTCTACGGTCATCAAAGCCGGAGATTTTGTTTTTGTCGGTTATTGCATGGGAAACGAGGGCGGCACGATACAGGAGCAGATCAACGGCGCCATCGATACGCTGGAAAAACGCCTGAAACTTGCAGGACTGACCCTGGAGTCGGTCGTCAAAATGGACTGTATGTTCCGCAATATAGGGGATCTGGATTACCTTGCCGATATTCTCCGTGAAAGGTTTCAGGGCAAATATCCGACACGGAAAGCGTTCACGACGGATTTTCTGAGAGAGGGAATGTCTTTCCAGATCGATGCCATTGCGTATCGCGCAAATGGAGTGGAGGAGAAATAAAGGGAAGATGGAAAAAACGAGATGGTATAAAAATGCGGTGGTATACCAGATCTATCCGTTCAGTTTCATGGACGCCAACAATGACGGATGGGGTGACATCGAGGGTATCCTGTCGAAACTGGACTACATCCGGGATCTCGGCGCTACGGCGATCTGGTTCTCACCGCTGTACAAGTCCCCGGATTACGATTACGGCTATGATATCAGCGATTACCTTGATATCGATGAAAAATTCGGTACGATGAAAGATTTTGACCGTCTTCTTGATGAATGCCACAAGAGGGGCCTCAAGGTCATCATGGATATGGTGATCAACCATACATCCACCGAACACCCCTGGTTTCAAAAAGCCATCGGGGAACCGGATTCGCCATACAGGGATTATTACATAATCCGCAAGGGTAAATATAAAGGAAAGAAACTTCTGCCCCCGACCAACTGGGTCTCCTCCTTTACGGGGAGCGCCTGGGAACGGATCGGTGACAGCGAGGACTTCTATCTCCATCTTTTCTGCAAGGAGCAGGCGGATCTGAACTGGGAGAACCCTGCTGTGCGGGAAGAGATCATCCGGGTCCTGAACTTCTGGCTGGAAAAAGGCGTGGACGGTTTCCGCTTTGACGTGTTCAATATGTTCTCCAAGGTGTATCCCCTGAAAGACGATGAATCGGGAGGCTTCCAGAAGGGCTCCAGGTATTTCGTGGACGGCCCCAGGATGCATGAGTTCCTCAGGGAGATCAACGGGAAAGCGCTGTCCCTGTACGACAGTTTTACGGTAGGAGAATCGTATCAGCCTTCGGAAGAAGCAGCGCGTGAATATGTAAAAGAAAGCAACGGCGAACTGGATACGATCTTTAACTTTGCACATATGGAGGCGGATAACATCGGCGGGATGAAATTCTTCCGCAAGCCCTTCAATATGATGCAGTTTAAGGATGGTCTGTTCGGCCCTCAGACTGCAAACTATGGCGAGGGGTGGAACACTCTCGTCCTGGAAAACCATGACTGTCCGCGATGTGTCTGCCGATTCTCCCTGGACTACAAGAACTACCGCTATGAAGCGGCTACCATGCTGGCGGTCATCACCTACATGGGCTTCGGAACGCCGTTTATCTACATGGGTCAGGAGGTCGGACTTACCAACTGCGATTTCAGAAGCATCGATGAGATGAAGGACCCGGTCAGCCACTTTGTCTACGACCTGATGAGAGGATATGGAATACCGAAATCCCTGGCTTTCCGGTTTATCAAATACGGAGCGAGGGACCACGCCAGGACACCTATGCAGTGGAATGATACGGTCAACGGCGGTTTTAACGAAGGCCACGAGACCTGGCAGGGTGTTAACGGTGAATACAAAAAGATCAATGTGGAAAAGGACCTCGCATCGGACCGTTCGATCTACCGCTTCTATCAGGAACTGATCAGAATCAAAAAAACGAATGAGACTGCAGTTTACGGAAAAACAGAGGAGTATGATCACGATAACCGCAAAGTGGTGGCGTTCAGCCGCACCTATCAGGGAAAAAGACTGTTTGTAGCCGGCAATTTCAGCAAAAAGAAAGTGATCTACCGATTGCCGGAATGGGTGGAAGAGACCGAGGTGCTGCTGAACAACTACAAGTCCCTCAATGTATCCGAAGGGAAGATCACACTGGAACCCTATCAGGCTGTTGTCTGGGAAAAGGCGTGACAGGGGCACAGCAGAATAATAACCATAGTGAAGGGGCTGTGAAGAAATTGACACCTTAAATGCCAATTTCTTCACAGCCCCTGTCAGTTGATTACAACAATTGACCCATTGATCGCCAGGAGAGAAGAGGAGGTCAGAGGTATAAGATCCTATGATACACTTCGTCCGGGTCTATGACCTTTCCGTCGAGGATGCGGCACGCGATATCGCGGTCATCGCCCATGTAACAGAAACGTTCCAGTTGCTCCAAAACCGGAAGTGTATATCCTTCATCTTGCGGTTCTCTGAGGACAAGGGCGTTGAAATGGTAGCCCGGTTCCAGTTTTCCGATTTTTCCGAAGACGGACCCTCCTTCAGCGGTAGCCATATAGAACGCCTGGGAGAACAGCAACCTGTGGTCATCCTCTTCATAGAATTCCTTTAACTTGGAGGACTGGATCGCCGATTTGACAATGCGGTAGGTCCCCATGAAATGTCCGCCGCCGACGTCGGTGCCCAGCGCGACGCGGAATCCTTGCTGCTGCATCTTCTTTGCCGGCATGATGCCCGCTGTGATGTTGTTGGTGGATTCGGGGCAATGGACCGAGACGGCATTATACTTTCCGAGAACGTTTTCCTCAACGTCAGTCGGGAAGATGACGTGGGCGAAGATCTTGGGTCCGCTGCCGGAGAGAAGGCCGGTCTGTTCGTAGATATCGCCATCCGAGAGATACTGCGGATAGAGCTCTTTTGACCATGCTGCTTCAGCCCTGGATTCTACCAGGTGGGTATGAAGACCGAGATCATATTTTTCGGCCAGTTTTCCGAGCCCTTTCAGAAGCCGTTCGGAACAGGTCGGCGCAAATCTGGGGATCAGAATGTTCTTCACTCTCCCGGAATAGCGGCTTCCGCTGTGTTCGCAGATGAATCGTTCTGTATCTTCGAGCGAGCGGTCGGTGTCTTCCACATAAAAGTCCGGCGAATTCTGATCCATGTTGATCTTGCCGGTATAGGCATACATGCCGCTCTCCTCCAGCATGCGGAAAAAGAGATCGCAGGCATCGTAATGGATGGTGGAGAAAAGATTGACATGCATCGTCCCGTGGGTCAGGAAATCCCGGATGACCTGAGCGTAGATGATGCGGGCGTAATCCGTATTCTGAAACCGGGCTTCCTGGGGGAAGGTATACCGGTTCAGCCAGTCAAAGAGAAGGCAGTCCATCCCGGTTCCCCGCTGAGCATACTGGGAGGCGTGGATATGAAGATCGGAGAAGGCGGGAATGATCAGTTTGTCTCCGAAGTCCACTACCTCGGCGTTCATATATTGCTCGGGAAGGGCGTCCTTTTCGCTGTATATTCCCTTAATGATCCCAGACTCGACCGCTACGAGGCAATGTTCCTTTACGATGAGATCCTCGGGGGATTCAGGATTGATGAGGGCGCCTTTATATACTGTTACCGGCATATGTCTGATCTCCTTAATGTATTTCACAATCAAATGGTAACAAATCCGGACCTAAGTCTACAATTAGAAAAAAGTCCGTTTGGAAAGAGCCTGTTTGGGCAGTTTGCCACAGAAAAAGGGGCTGTTGCAAAATAGCTGAATAAAAACAAGAGACCAGCGATCCGGATGGATTGTTGGTCTCATTGTTTGCGGTATA
>CAZRGP010000011.1:0-51534 GCA_964599695.1 uncultured Faecalibacterium sp. | reverse complement strand
ACAAGGGTTTTGCACTTTCGTGATATTGTTTAATTTTCAAGGTCCAAGGTTTGTTGCCCTTTTTGGGGCGCACGACAGATTATATCAGCACCCTATAGGCGTGTCAACACTTTTTCCGAAAGTTTTTTTGTTAAACTTATTACGGTGCCTAGCGTGTCCCAAACTTCCTTTTTTATGCTCTGAATATCACCTTACCTCCCGCTCCTTCATCTGCCTCTCGCGGCGTCTCAGAACTGCTTTCCGCCCTAAACATGAGCGCACTGATAAGTGCAGTGAACGGTATCGTCAGAAGGATCGTTGAGGCACCGATGAGCATATCCAGAAGCTGGAGAATCACCACCTCGAGGTTCAGAAGATCCAGAACGGATGACTGGTAAGCAAACAGCAGCAGGACTGTAGAAAGGCTGGAACCGATATACGCAAGGATAAGCGTACTCACCTGTGTCCCCAGTATATCCCTTCCTATATGGAATCCCGCGGACAGCAGTTTCCCGAAACCTGCGCTTCGGTCCTCCCTCGCCAGTTCCCAGACAGATGTCGCCACGGACATGGACACGTCAAGCGTCGAACCCAAAGCTCCGATCAGAGTCGCAGCGAAAACGATAGCCCGCATATCGATGGGCTCTCCCAGAAGTGCCACGACATACATGTCTTCTTCGGAAGCGAACCCGGTGATCTTCATGAGGGAATTCATGAACAGGGAAAGAACCGCTGCAAGCGCAATACCGCTAATGCTCCCAAACATGGAGGAAAGCGCCTTTCTGTTGAAGCCGCCGACATAAAGAGGAGTGATCACTACAGAGAACAGACAGATAAATACTGTCCACAGATATACGTTATAGCCGGAAAGGATCGCAGGGACAAAGACCAGAAAGACCGACGCCACCGTAAAACCGAGAGCGAGCGTCGTGGCTACACCTTTAAGCCCCGCGAAAAGTATAAGAAATGCCACCACGACGGCAAACAGCACAGCGATCCACTTCAGACGGAAATAATTCCCGGCAATGCAGGCCCCCTGCCCCACGTCGGAAACGAAGATCATGTCACCTTCTTCCACCCCATAGTTGCCGTGAGAGATCATCCCATCAAAGGACTGGAGCGCCTGAAGAGCCTCCCCCTTTTTCTCTCCGTAGAGAACTTCCCCCTCAAAAAGGATGTCCGTCATGGAACTCGATAAAGTGCCCGCGTAGGGACTCTCTATGGTAGAGACATCGATAACCTTCGTAACTTTCACCAGATAGGTAGACATAGCGTAACCTGTCTGACTCTTGAAGAGCATTGCATTTCGCGTCGCAATAAAACTTGCCGCTGCCAGTAAAACAATACAGATCAGCGTCAGAAGCAGATATCGTGATAAATCTTTCCCTTTCACTCTACAACCTCTCATTTATTATTTTGAGAAAACAGCGGGACGTAGGAGAACATCCCGACGATACCTGTCACGTAGTACAGGATCGGAGCAATATCATACTGTTCAATAAGAAACGAGCCGATCTGCGGACCGATGATCATCGGCAGAAGAACGACAAAGACCATCCTTACCCCCTCAAATCTTCCCCTGGAGTCTTCGGGTGTAAGGTTCTTGAACAAGGCGGTGGCTGTCACCGTCATAAGAAAATATCCTACATAAAGGAATACACGCGCAACGATCACGACCACGATGTTCCTTGAGATTCCGTGAAGGATGCTTCCGACAAAGAAAAGGCACGGTGCTACAAGGAGTCCCGTCCTCCCTTTTCCGGTATCGACCAGCCTTCCGCCAATAAAACTTGCCGCCACGATGAATGGCAATGCCCCGGCTGTAAGCAGCGTCGCAAAAGTCTTTGATACGCCCAGATAATTGTTGGCATAGATCATCTCGTACGCATAGCTGACCTGAAAACCGGTGGCCAGGATACAAAAAGATGTCAGGATCCGGAAGAGCTCCCTGTTGTCACGCCGTGAGTCCCTGCCGAACGCGGCAAAAATATCCCCAAAGGGATTTCCGGTGCGGGAAGTATCCGGTCTCAGATCCTTCCCTTCCGTGATCCATCCACCGACGATCAGCCCGACGAGGGAAACGATGGCTCCTATCGAAAGGAAAAAGACGTGATATCCGAACATATCGATGATTGCGCCTGCTCCGGCGAGAATGACCCCGGATACCAGAGGAGCGATCTGGACAACCGCAGTGATCTTGCCTCGGTTCGTCTCGTCCGAGATGTCCGTTGTCCAGGCGTTGTAGCACGCGTCATATGCCGTCGATCCGAAGAAGGTCATGACGCAGTCGATAACGACAACGGTGAGAGCTGCCGCCACTTTGTTCGGCATCCATTCACCCAGCAGGATAGCAGCGGTGAAGAATCCCCATATAACATATCCGTAACGAATGAAGGGTTTTCTCTTTCCCACACGGTCTGAATAGATCCCGACCAGGAAAGTGGTCAGAGTCGCCACGACAGCGCTCGCCCCGTTCATAAGAGCGATCGGCCAGGTCTCGGTGGTGATCGCGTAATAGGTATAGGTGTTGAACCAGGAGTTTTCCAATCCCCATGCGATCTGCCCGAGAACACCCAGTATCACGACGACCAGCATGTTCCTTCTGCCATTTTTCCGCTTTTCCATCTCAAGCCTCCTTGATCATGCGGTTCATATAATTGAGTACTTTCTTCTTATCCCAGGACCACTGCGGTTCGATCAGCAGTTTTTTCGGCCCGTCCCCTGTAAACCGGTGGACAACGGTCTCCTTCGGAAGGAGCTTCATCGCTTCCACCACGATCTCGGTGTATTCCTCCATGGAAAGAACCTTGAAAGGCTCCTTCTGATACATCTCGGCCAGCTTCGTCCCCTTCAGGATGTGCAGCATCTGCAGCTTGATCCCGTCCAGCACAGGTTCGAGCCCGGCAAGATAGCGCACCGTTCTCAGCATATCTTCCCTCGTCTCCCCCGGCAGGCCGAAGATCACATGAACGATCACGGTGAGCCCCGCCTCCTTCAGCCTGCGGTAGGCGTCCTCGAATACGGGGAGAGCGTAGCACCGGTTCATCCTCTGAGCCACCTCTTCATTCACCGTCTGCAGACCAAGTTCCACCCACACCGGTTTCATCCGGTTGAGCCGCGAGAGATATTCAACCATATTCTGCTCCAGACAGTCCGGACGGGTGGCCACGGACAGGATCGCGATCTCCGGCTGACGGATCGTCTCCTCAAAGAGCTGCTTCAGCCGTTCCTGATCCCCGTACGTGTTAGTGAAAGACTGGAAATATCCGATAAACTTCTCCGCTTTTGTCTTTCCCTCGATCCTCTTTTTTCCTTCCCGGATCTGATCGCGTACAGGAAGGAACGACGGCGCGAAATCCCCGGATCCGCTTCCGGAACAGAAGACGCATCCCCCGGTCCCGACCGTTCCGTCCCGATTGGGGCATGTGCATCCCGAAGTGAGGGAGATCCGGTAGATCTTCTCGCCGTACTGTTCCTTGAGCACTTCGGATATCCTTCTGATCTCCATGGTCCCCTCCCTTCGCCGTCCGTATCTATCATTTTAACCCCCATATAAAAGAAAACCAAGGACGCCCGCCGAAGCAGACGTCCTGTTTTTCCTGTATCGCCCGTATACCGAGATTATCCTTCCAGTGACCTGCACTGCTCCAGGAGCGTGATGATCGGGAGATGCTGGGGACATGCCGCCTCACACTGTCCGCACTGGATGCAGTCGCTGGCCTTCCCCTTTCCGACCGTAACGATGACATACTCCCTCTTGGTACGGAATTCCGGGCTGCCCTTTCTCCGGTTCTCCACCGTGAAGATCTCCGGGATCGGGATCCCCATGGGACAGCCTTTGGTGCAGTAATGGCAGGCCGTGCAGGGAATGGATTTGTCCTCATCAAAAGCCTTCTGCGCTTCTCGGATCACCTCTTCCTCATGCTCGTTAAGGGGACGGAAATCCTTCATGAAACTCAGATTGTCCTCCATCTGCTGCACGCTGCTCATGCCGCTGAGGACGGTGAGAAGATTGTCCTTGCTCGCCACATAACGGAGAGCCCAGGACGCATAGGACATCCCGTTGTTTTCCCGGTCGAAGATCGCCTTGACCGTATCGATGGGATCCGCCAGGATCCCGCCTTTCACCGGCTCCATGACTGTAACGGGTTTGCCGTGCTTTTTACAGATCTCCCAGTTCTCCCTTGCGCGCACACCGGGGTTCTCCCAGTCCGCGTAGTTGATCTGAAGCTGGACGAACTCCACGTCCGGATGGGCTGTGAGCAGTTCCTCCAAAAGCTCCGGATCCGCATGGAATGAGAAGCCGTAATGCTTGATCAGTCCCTTTTCCTTCAGTTCCTTGACATAGTCCCAGAGGCCGAACTCATCGTATTTCTTATATGTGCCGCGCTGCAGGGCATGCAGTAGATAATAGTCGAAATAACCTGCTCCGCTGCGCTCCAGGCTGGTCTCCAGCTCCTTTCTGGCAGCCACCGGATCAGTGTCGCCCGCCGCGCAGATCAGTTTGGACGCCAAAGTGTAGCGATCCCTTGGATAGCGCTCCACCAGAGCCTTGCGGATTGCCTCTTCCGACCCCGGATAAGCGAAAGCGGTATCAAAATAGGTTCCGCCTGCCTCCAGAAACAGATCCACCATCCGGGAGACCTGCTCCACGTCGATGGTCGTTCCGTCCTCCAGCCTGGGAAGCCTCATCAGTCCGAATCCGAGTTTCAATCCTTTTTTCTCTTCCATCTGTCCTCCTCCCGTGAAAAGCATTCACTTTGCACGAAATATACTATCATTCCCTTTATATTATATACATTATATCTATAATGCGATAACCGACCTTCGGTCAGTTGGTCGGATTCTCACCGAGTACGAAGCGGCGGATATCCCCAGCCAGCTCCCGGGTATTCTCCTCCGAGATATAGATCATGTGTCCGGAGCGGTATCCCTTCACCGAGATGCGGTCCTTGGGAAGTCCGGCGTGGTCCATGGTATAATATACGAATCCGATCTCGGTGCAGTCGTCATACCACCCGTTGGCGAAGAATGTCCGCATGCCGAAAGTGGAGGTCATCGCCGTGCGGAGGCGTTCCGCCGTGGTCCCGCCCTTCGCTTCCTCGTTCCAGCCGTATTTATCGTCCTTATCCCTGTAGAGCATATAGGTGAGATACTGGCGGTCCAGCTTCACGTTCAGATAAGGCAGGATCACGCCGTTGAGCGCGGAATAGAAGAACGCGTCATAGCGGTCCCCTGTAGCGTCTGTCCAGGGCCCGACTTTCTCCTCCACCTTTCCCGGCTGAAGGAGAGGCCTTGTGAGACGCCCGTCATAGCGGGAACAGGCAAGTCCCTTGTGCTTGATGACTTCGCTGCGGAAGGTGTCCTCGTCGATCTTCAGCGCCCTTGCCTCCAGGAACTCCTTTGAGACGCCGGTGTAATAGCTGATCTTCCGGATGATCTCCTCCCGCTCTTCCCCCACCAGGGATTCGCCTCTGTACAGGGCGAGCAGATAGTCGTGATCCGCGAATGCCTTGGCTTCCTTCACGAACTCCTCCACCGTCTGATCCGACGGATGGTTGTGATAGTGGTTGATGGCCGCGAACGTTGGGAAATATAATACCGAATCCTCCACCTGGACTTCGCGGTTGAAATATTTGCCCACCGTGACGGTGTTGCCGATCATGACGATGCCGTCAAAACGCAGTCCGTATCCTCTCTCTTTTCCCATGCTGGCGGCAATGCCTGCAGCCGTGGCGCTGCGCGTGCACCCGTAGGACTCTCCCGCCAGATACTTCGGGGACAGCCAGCGGTTGTAGCGGTGGCACCAGCCCTCGATGAAGGTGAGCAGCGCTTCAGCATCCTCTTCGATTCCGAAGAAATCCTTGGCGTGCTCAGGATCGAAGAGCACCCCGTACCCGGTGCCCACCGGGTCGATGATGACCAGATCCGCCACATCCAGCAGGCAATCCGGGTTGTCGATCACCTCATAGGGCGGAAGGGATGTGGGGCGGTCCACCTCATCGCCGTATTTGACCCTCTTGGTGCCGAAAAATCCGGCGTGCACATACATGGAACAGCTGCCGGGGCCTCCGTTATAGGCGAAAATGACCGGCCGGTTGGGATTCTTGTCGGTCTTGTTGAAATAGGAATAAGAGAACAGGGTGGCGATCGCCTTTCCCGCGTTGTCGTAAAAAACATTGTCCTCGCAGACGGTGTGATACGCGATCTCCTGCCCGCGGATCGTGATGGTATGGTCGCTCTCAAAACGCTTCGGCTCAAATGCGGAAGCATCGAATTTCTCGGTCTTGTACATGGTGTTCCTCTCCTTCTTTTTACGCTTACGCTAATATTAGCACAGCAAAGTGAAAAAGTGGAGACGGCTGCGCATTTTATGGTGCCGCCCTTCTGCTTCTCTGGTCAGCTCAAAAAGAAAGAGCAGCCGTCCGCTGCCCTGCATTATGCTGTACGCTATTCGAGGAAGAGCCTTCTCATCTCCTCCTGATCCGCCTGTGAGAACGCAAGCCCTTCAGTGATGAAGGAAGAGAAAGAACCGTACATCTCCTCCGCCTTCTCCCAGGAGGCCTCCAGGTATGCCGCCCTTGCGTCAACAAGGGCCTTGACCGACCCTTCCACCATCCTGACCGTCTCTTCGTAGCGGTCGCCGTAGTATTCCTTCATCTGCTGCCCAAGGCCGCCGGCAAGCTCCCGGATCCCCGGATTCACGTACCGGCTTGTGAGAACATAGTCATCCAGGATATCCTCCTTCGGGACGCCGAAATTGAACTCCAGCAGCGCCGCGGCGAAACCGGTGCGGTCTTTTCCCGCCGCGCAGTGCCACAGGAACGCCGCCTTCTCCCCTTTTTGCTGAGCCTCCCTCGCCCGGCGCAGAAGATCGGTCAAAAAGAAGTGGAAACTGTTCCGGCTGTGCTCGGATGTGACAAAAGTGCGGTAATCCTCCTTCATCAGTTCCTCCGCGTCCAGGTTGTTCCGAACCTGTTCCACGAAACGGATATACTGTCCGAACTGATCCTCCTCGTCGTGGGTCACGCCCTCCATCTTTTCCGGGAACACCGGGTCGGAGATGATGAGGCACCCGGGGATCTCCCGGTCCGTCGCCCTCTTCTGCTCCACATCATTGCGGAGATCATAGGCGCAGCGCAGCCCCATGGAAACGAGGATCTCCACATCCCTGTCGCTGAGGGCGTGAAGGCTGTCGCTTCGAAGCACACACCGTCCCGGACCTTCTTTCCGCTCTTCGTCCGCATTCCTCCGAGATCCCTCAGGTTCTTCGGTCCGTCCAATTCGATCTTCCGGCTGACGTTCATGATCCCCTCCGTTTTTCCTCGTTTTTCCCATTCTAACATGCATTTTCCTTCATGCGCAGCGGCACTTTTGCCGTTCTTCCACACGTTGTGCAACTTACACAAGAAACAGTTTCTCCGCATGTGAAAGTTTCACAGTGATTTCTCTTGATTCCGCACCCTGTCTGCGATACGATGAATATGGGATCGGGAGTTCCATCCCGCTCCTCAAAATAGAAAAGAGTCGGTATAACTCGGATAATGTGGTTCCGAAGTCTCTACCCGGTCGCCGTAAATGACCGGACTACCGGCACAAACTGTAAGGAGCGGATCGGGGTGCCGTGACCTTTTGTTTGTGATTCCGGATGAGACAGGAAACTGTCTCTCTTTTTTATTTCGTATCTCTTTGGCACAAACTCCAATAAGAAAGAA
This sequence comes from uncultured Faecalibacterium sp., assembly GCA_964599695.1. Classification (GTDB taxonomy): domain Bacteria; phylum Bacillota; class Clostridia; order Oscillospirales; family Ruminococcaceae; genus RUG11783. The sequence continues at coordinate 43,840 of CAZRGP010000011.1, read as the reverse complement.
TGAAAAGGACGGAAAAGAAAATGAAAAAGACCCTGGCATTGTTATTGGCACTGGTTCTCCTCTTTGGCCTCTCCGCCTGCGGTTCCTCCACTCCCGCGCCATCCGGCGACGATACGGACGAAGAACCCGCAGAAACCACAGTGAAGGTAGGATTCATCTATCTCCACGACGAAAACTCCACCTATGACCTCAACTTCATGCGCGCCGCAAAGGAAGTCTGCGAAGCGGAAGGCGTAGAGTACATGCAGAAAGTCGGCGTCCCGGAAGACAGCGGATGTCTCACCGCAGCGGAAGAGCTCGCGGACGCGGGATGCACGCTCATCTTCTCCGACAGCTTCGGCCATCAGCCCTACATGATCGAAGCCGCGAAGGAATTCCCTGAAGTGGAATTCGTCTCCGCCACCGGCGACCGCGCCTGGACCGAGAATCTCCCCAACTTCCACAATGCCTTCGCCGCCATCTATGACGGCCGCTACCTGGCCGGCGTTGCCGCGGGAATGAAACTCAATCAGATGATTGAGAACGGCGAGTTCACCCCCGAAGAGGCAAAGATCGGCTATGTCGGCGCAAAGCCCTATGAAGAAGTATATTCCGGCTTCACCTCCTTCTTCCTCGGCGCACGCAGCGTCTGCCCCACCGCCACCATGGAAGTGACCTTCACCGGATCCTGGTACGATGAGACCATGGAGAAGGAAGCCGCTCAGATGTTCATCAGCCGCGGATGCAAGCTCATCAGCCAGCACGCGGACTCCATGGGCGCACCCACAGCCTGCGAGGCTGCCGGCGTTCCCAACGTCTCCTACAACGGAAGCACCATCGACTCCTGCCCCAACACCTACCTCATCTCCTCCAGGATCGACTGGGCCCCCTACATGACCTACATCATCCGCGCCGTCAAGGCTGGTGCGATCTTCGATACCGACTGGTGCGGCACCCTTAACACCGGCTCCGTCGCTCTCACCGAGCTCAACGAGGCCGTAGCCGCCCCCGGCACCATGGAAAAGATCCAGGAAGTCAGCCAGAAGCTCATCTCCGGCGAACTTCATGTCTATGACACATCCACCTTCACCGTGACCTACTTTGACGAGGCCACTTTCACCAACACCAGCGCAACCACCGATGCGGACGGACACGTCACAGGTTATATGGCCAACTGCGTCTTCGACGAGAACTACACTCCCGACACCGAGGTCGTCTCTGACGGCTACCTCCACGAGAGCGAAGTCCGCAGCGCCCCCTATTTCTTCCTTCTCATCGACGGCATCACGCTGGTCGGTTGATCGACTGCAGAGGGAAGCCCCGATCCCCAAGGGCTTCCCTTTTCTTTTTTCATTATTTTTATCATTCCCGGAGGTGCTGATTTGATCGAGCAAAAGCCCGCCATCCGCCTGCGCGGCATCACCAAATCCTTCGGCGGAAAAAAAGCCAACGACGACATCTGGCTGGATATCTACCGCGGCGAGATCCTCGCTCTCCTCGGAGAGAACGGCAGCGGCAAGACCACGCTTATGAATATACTGGCCGGGATCTATTTCCCGGATTCCGGAAAGATCTACCTCAACGGGGAGGAGATCGTGATCCGCTCTCCGAAGGACGCCTTCTCCTACGGCATCGGCATGGTCCATCAGCACTTCAAGCTGGTGGATGTGTTTTCCGCTGCGGAGAACATCGTCCTCGGCACGGAGGGAAAACTGGACATGGCCGACTGCATCCGGCGCATCCGTGAGATCTGCAAGATGTACGGTTTCCACATCGATCCGGACCGCAAGGTCTACGACATGTCCGTTTCCGAGAAGCAGACCGTAGAGATCGTAAAGGTCCTGTACCGCGGCGCGGACATCCTGATCCTGGACGAACCCACCGCCGTGCTCACCCCTCAGGAGACCGAGAAGCTCTTCAACATCCTGCGCGCCATGCGGGACGCGGGAAAAGCGGTGGTCATCATCACCCACAAGATGAACGAGGTGGAATCCCTCTCCGACCGGGTCGCCATCCTGCGCAAGGGACGTTTCGTGGGCGACATGCTGACCAGGAACACCAACGCCCAGGAGATGGCGAGCCTTCTCATGGGGCGCCCGGTGGAACTCAACATCGAGCGGCCGGATCCGGTGGATCCGAAGCCCCGCATCACCGTGAAAGGGCTCACCGTCATCGGTGAGGACGGCATCACCAAACTGGACGACGTCAGCTTCACCGCCAACAGCGGGGAGATCCTGGGCATTGCCGGGATCAGCGGAAGCGGCCAGAAGGAACTGCTGGAGGCCATCGCCGGCCTGCAGCCCGTCTCCTCCGGCAGCATCACCTACTATGAAGACAACGGGACCGAGGAGGAGCTCATCGGCCGGGATCCCTTCGCCATCGCCGACATGGGCATCACCCTCAGTTTCGTCCCGGAGGACCGTCTGGGCATGGGCCTTGTGGGCAACATGGACCTGTCGGACAATATGCTCCTTCGCTCCTACCGGAAAGGAAAAAGCGCCTTCGTCAACCGGAAGGATCCCAGACGTCTCGCCGAGACGGTGGTGACCGACCTTTCGGTGGACACGCCGGGGATCACCGCCCCCGTCCGGACCCTCAGCGGAGGAAACATCCAGAAGGTCCTCGTAGGCCGCGAGATCTCCAACGCCCCCACTGTGCTGCTCACCGCCTACGCGGTGCGCGGTCTGGACATCAACAGCAGCTACACCATCTACGACCTCATCAACCGCCAGAAGAAAAAAGGCGTGGCGGTCATCTATGTGGGTGAGGACCTGGACGTCCTCATCGAACTCAGCGACCGGATCCTGGTCCTGTGCGGAGGCAAAGTCAGCGGGATCGTGGACGGCAGGCGCACAAAGAAAAGCGAAGTGGGACTTCTCATGACAAAACTCGGAGGAGGTGAGAGCGATGCCTCATAAAGAACCTCTCTTTCACATCGTAAAGCGGGGCCATCTCCCCTGGTACCGCGCAGCCGCGATCCGGATCCTGTCGGTGATCCTTGCCCTCGCTTTCTGCGCGCTGCTCACGGTGCTGCTGACCGGAGAGGATCCCCTGGATGTCATCCTCACCGTCATCGGCGGAGCGGTCGGAAGCAAGCGGAAGGTATGGACCACCCTGCAGAACACCGCTTTGCTCCTGTGCGCCAGTCTCGCCGTGACACCGGCGTTCCGCATGCGCTTCTGGAACGTGGGAGGCGAGGGACAGATCCTCATGGGCTCCCTTTCCACCGCCGCCTGTATGCTGAAGCTGGGGAACCGGCTTCCTGCAGCTGTGCTGTTCCCGGTCATGGTCCTGGCCAGTGTCCTCGCCGGCGCTCTCTGGGCCTTCATCCCCGCCGTCTTCAAGGCGACGTGGAACACCAACGAGACCCTCAGCACCCTGATGCTCAACTACATCGCCACCCAGCTGGTGGCCTACTATGTCGTCCTCTGGGAGAACCCCAAGGGAAGCGGGACCGTCGGGGTCATCAACTCCGATACCAACGCCGGATGGTTTCCGTCCCTCCTGGGCCAGAAATATCTTCTCAACATCCTCATCGTTCTCGCGGTCCTCATCTTCCTCACCGCCTATCTGCGCACCACCAAGCACGGATATGAGCTGTCGGTGGTGGGCGAGAGCGAGCGCACCGCCCGTTATCTCGGCATCAAGGTGACCAAGGTCATCCTCCGCACCGCTGCCCTCAGCGGCGCTCTGTGCGGTCTTACCGGCCTTCTTCTCGTCGCCGGGACCAATCACACCATCACGACCAGCCTCGCCGCAGGGCGCGGTTTCACCGCCGTCATGGTCAGCTGGATGTCCCGCTTCGACCCCGCCGTCATGGTGCTCATCAGTTTCTTCCTCACCTTCCTCGAGCGTGGCTCCGGAGAGATCGCCACCGTCCTCGGACTCAACACCAGTTTCTCCGACATCCTCACCGGGATCATCATCTTTTTCCTCATCGGAAGCGAGTTCTTCGTCAACTACCGCCTTGTCCGGACGGACAGGACAAAAGAAAAGGAGGCGTCCCATGTTTGACCTTGTCTCTTACATCCCCCGCGCCGTGATGCAGGGCATCCCCCTTCTCTATGGCTGTGTGGGAGAGATCTACACCGAGAAGAGCGGCAACCTGAACCTGGGCATCCCCGGGATCATGTATGTAGGCGCAATCGGAGGGGTCATCGGAGCCTTCTTCTATGAACAGAGCTCCCTCCCGGTCAACGCCTTTCTCGCCATCGGGATCCCCCTTCTGTGCTCCATTCTCTCCTCCTTCCTCATGGGGCTTCTGTACTGCTTCCTCACCGTTACCCTCCGCGCCAACCAGAACGTGACCGGCCTCGCCCTCACCACCTTCGGCGTCGGCATCGGTAACTTCTTCGGCGGAAGCCTGATCAAACTCACCGGAAGCGACGTGCCCAACATCGCGCTGTCCTCCACCTCCCTCTACTTCAGCGCGACCCTCCCCTTCGCGGAGCATCTCGGCTGGTTCGGAAAGATCTTCCTCAGCTACGGCTTCCTGGCCTATGTAGCCATCCTCATCGCCGTCGCCTCCGCCTACCTTCTCAAAAGGACCAGGGTCGGGCTGCATCTGCGGGCCGTGGGCGAAGACCCCGCCGCGGCGGACTCGGTGGGTATCAACGTCACCCTGTACAAGTACGCCGCCACCTGCGCCGGGAGCGTGATCGCCGGCCTCGGAGGCCTCTACTACATCATGGACTACGCAAGGGGCGTATGGAGCAACAACGGATTCGGCGACAGAGGCTGGCTCGCCATCGCGCTGGTCATCTTCACCATCTGGAACCCCTCCACCGCCATCCCCTCCAGCTTCCTCTTCGGCGGTCTCTATATCCTCTACCTCTTCCTCCCCGCCGGCACCCAGCTGGCGCTGAAGGAACTGTACAAGATGATCCCCTATGTGGTGACCCTGGCCGTCCTGGTCATCGTCTCCATGCGCAGAAAGCGGGAGAACGATCCTCCGGCAAGTCTGGGCCAGCCCTATTTCCGGGAGGACCGCTAAAGGAACGCTCCTGTCTTTCCCCCTGTAACAGCAAAAGATCCGGCACCGTGCCGAATCTTTTTTTATATGTCCGTTTTCTATTTTTCCTTCGCCGCCGGCTCCATTTCCAGTGCCTGCCGCAGCATCTCCGGCACCCCTCTGGGACCCCGGACCGCCCGGATCCCGTAGTCCTCCCCGAGAAGGCGGAAGGTGAACCGGTCCGGAGAATACCGCTTTTCCAGCCGGATCCGCATCACGGCGCGCATCTGAAGGCCGTCCGTCCGGAAGCGGAAAGGGATGTCGGTCTCGGTGACCGAACACCGGTACAGGATGGCGGACACAGGGGCCGCCACATACGTGTATACCGTGTCCCCCTTCCGGATCCCGCTGCCCTGCTTCCAGATGATCTCCCTCTCCCGGTCGAAAGCATGTTCAATATCGTAGTACTTCGGGTTGGCCGGGACGATCCAGTCCTTCGGCAGGCGCTCCTTCTTTTTCACCGACGCGGAAGCCGTCACCGCGAAGCTCTCGTCGATGAGCGGAGCGATGTCGCTGAGGGGCACCGATCCGTCCAGCAGCACCGAGATCCAGTTCCCCTTGCTGATGTGATATCCCCGAAGGTATCCCGGCTGCTGAACGAGAACATCGGTAAGCAGCGGATCCGACAACTTCAGGTCAATGATATCCACGGGATCCGTCCCCTTCATCCCCAGCTTGTTGCGGGGAACATCCATGATGAGTCCGAACCACTTCCGGTTGTCCCCGTGCCGGAAGACCTCATAGTTCGGGTATCTCATCCAGAGATGTTCCGGGGACGCCCCGTACCGCTTTCCGATATACGCGCGGACCTCTTCCCGCATCGTTCCCATGCCGTTTCTCCTTTTTTCTTATTGCCACGCAAGCCGGACCGCTCATGCAAAAAAAGACGCCGAAGCGTCTTTTATCATGCTCTCCGCTCAGTTCCCCGATGAGGAGGAAGAGGAGGAAGAACCGGACGAGGACGAGGAAGCCGCGTTCCTGTCCCGGATCATATGCTGCAGCGTGATGAGGATCGCCACGGCGATCTTCTCATACTCCGGCCTGTAGATGTCGATACAGTATTTGTCATGGATGGAGAACATCTTCTGGGAGATGACCGCGATGATGTTTCCCGCGGCGTCATACAGTTCAAAGTTCAGCCCGAGGATGTTTCCCCTCAGCTGCCATCCCAGCCCCTCGATGTTGGTGATGTCCTTGACCAGATGGAACAGCTCATTGGAAAGCTCAAAGCTGAGTCCGTCCGCCATGGTGACAAAGTGCCTCTCATGGAGCGTAAAAATCTTTCTCTCCATATGGGCGACCGGCGTGCCGTCCGCCTGGAAGATATCAGTCTTGTCCCGCAGAGACAGGAACTTGCTCTCCGAATGGTAAACGATCTCTTCCCGCTCGTCGGTCACGTCGATCTTGTGATGGAGCGTGAACACCTTGGTGCTGGTGAACAGGGAGCGGACAGGCAGTCCAAATCTCTCCACGTTGTTGACGTTGGCCTCTTCCCCCGCTTCACGATAGCGGTGGACTTTCGACAATGTTGCCATATTGCTCTTTTCCTTTCTCTATCGATTCAGTCCTCAGGGATCTCCCAGCGGATGCTGGGCATCGCCTTGAGAACGCTCCAGTCATATGGTGACGGCTCGGTGTCCAGGGGGTCTTCCACGTCATTCTCTTCCCCGAATGCCGTGCACATGTAGTATTCCCCCGCGCTGAAACTCACGCCCACGTCGACGCACCGATCGATGTCCTGCAGAAGCAGGATCCCTCCTCCGCCGCTTCCGAATCCGGGAGAACGGAGGGTCATGTTCTCCTCCACGAAACAGAACAGGTTGAGGCTCTCGCTGATCCACACGTGGAAGCACTCCTCCTCATAGAAGGGATACCACCTGTTGCGGTCTTCAAAGGCCTTCATTCCCGCTTCCGCCCTCGCGCGGACCTCCGGATCCTCCGAGCGGAGATCCGCTCCGAACCGCCTCATGAGCATATCGTACTGGGTGATCCCCGGGCCAGGGCTCGCACGGACAACGGTAGGTGAGTAGTAGATGTGCTGAAGCGCCATCCCGTCGTTGTAATGCCAGACGATGTGTCTTCCCGTCATCCTTCCAGTGAGATGATGCCGTTCTTCCGGAAGCTGTCTTCCCGGCACCTTGATGGCGCCGAAAAACGGCGTCGTCCGGATCAGCCTGGGGTGCTCCGGATCGAAGCCCTCCTCCATCAGGACCATGGTCACCAGATCCTGCCGGGTGTCCAGGACATAGCTTACGTTGATCCGTCCCTCTCCCGATGCAGGGCATATGTGGACGAGATAGGTGGCGTCGTCCCCTTTCAGGCATTCATACGTCTCAAAGACGTATGGCTCTCCCTTCCGGGCGACCGCAGCGCTTTCCCCGTCCAGGAAATGCAGGGAGATCTCCTCCCCGCTGTCCATGACCAGATGGAAATGCCTTCCCGCCAGCTCATAACAGAAAGCCACCTTGTACTGACTCAGACCTGTAAACTGTTTTTTCTGCTCCATGACGCCTGTCTCCTTATGTCTTCCGAGATTCTCCGGATTTCCGGAAGGCTCATTGGCCGTATTCTGTAAACATTATCGTCTGTCTGTAACCATTTTACCACCCGGACACATCCCGCGACAGTCCCGCGCCATGTTTTCGAGGGGCCCATGCACCGCAGCGAAAAAGGACCCGGCAGGACACCTCCTGCCGGGAACCATTCCTCTGTTATTCCTGATCTGCGCGGATCACTCCGTGACCGCCCAGACCCTGACGGGAAGCCCTACGGCGCCTTCGATGTTCGGCCACGCCGCCACAAGGACCGCTCCTGCGGGCTGGACCTGATCCAGGTTGCACAGCACCTCGATCTGGATCTTTCCCTTGGAGAGAACGTATCTCTCACACTCCAGGTCGCCTGCACGCGCCGCCTCGGCGGAAGCGTCGGTATCCAGTGCCTCATGACCGTTGGCAGCCGCGTTTCTCACCTCATAGATGTATTTCAGGGCGTCCAGGGACCATCCGGGGAAGTTCTCGCTTCCGTCCTCCGCGATGCCGGAGAGCGCGTTCATGTCCGGCCAGTTTTTGGACCAGTCGGTACGGATGGCGACAAAAGCTCCGTCCGGGATATCCCCGTACTGCTTCTCATAGGCTTTGATGTCCTCCGCGGTGACGACATAGCGGGGGTCCTCCTTCACCTTGTCGGTCACATCCACCACGCACAGCGGGAAAACGCCGTCCTTCACCGTGTAGCGGTCCGAGAGGTCCGCTCCCTTGATGAAATGGCCGGGAAAGTCCACGTGTGTACCGAACTGTCCGGGGAACTTGAAGGTCTGGATCTGGCATTCCAGCATGGGATTGCCCCAGTCGAACACCACCTTGCCCAGTTCCACGGATCCGTCCGGGATCCCGCTCCAGTAGGGGCTGTCGTTGTTCAGCGGGTGGGAAAGATCCACCCACTTCAGTTTCTTGGTCTCTTCCAACAGGTTCCAAAGTTTGTACATCTCTATTTCCTCCTTTTTGTCCCTTGCCGCAGTTTTTTGTCTTCTCTATCTTTCAGCGGGTTCCGTTCCCGCTTCCAATGCACTTTCCGTCCCTTACCAGATCAGGCCGTATTTCTCCGACATCCTTTCCAGGATCTCCTCCCCGATGCCGCCATCGTACAGAGCCCTTCCCTGATAGTTCCTCAGCATCCGCTCCAGCACCTCCGGGTCCTCGCAGACGATGCACAGGGGCTTGTCCATGTCATACATGCAGTCGGTGAGTGCTTCCGCGTCCGCCATGGAGCGAAGACGCACCGAGATGAAGGAGGACTCCCCCTCGTTCTCTTTCTCCAGCTCATCCGCCAGATCTCCGGTGACGTCCAGGATCCTCCCGCACTTCTCCGAGGGATCGATCTCAAAGACATGCTTCTCGGTGGCGCAGAGCAGCTTGTCCTTCACCTTCGGGTCCGGATCCTTCATCTCCAGTCCCTCAAGGGCTTCCCGGATGGTACGGATATACCGCTCGTCGGTGCCGCAGCACCCTCCGAAGAGCTGCACGCCGCAGGCCGCGTATCTCGGGACGCTCTCCCGGAACTCCTCCGGGTCGCAGTCGTACACCGTCTTTCCGTCCCGGATCTCCGGCTTTCCCGCGTTGGGCTTCGCCGCCAGCGGTATCGAGGCATATCTCGAGAGCCTCTCAAGGGGAGCCACCAGGTCCTTCGGACCCACCGAGCAGTTGAGTCCGAACACATCCGCCCCCATGGACTGCATGACCACCAGGGCCGCCTCCGCGTCCCCTCCCGTGAGGGTCCTTCCGTTCTCGTCGCAGGTAAAGGAGACGATCACCGGTTTGCTGCTGTGCTTCCTCACCGCAGTGAGAGCCGCTCTCGCGTCGGACAGGGTCATCATGGTCTCGATGACGAACAGATCCACGCCCGCCTCCTCCAGACCGGTCACCTGCTCCTCATAGGCCTCCACCAGCTCATCGAAGGTGACGTTGCCCAGCGGGGTGACGAACAGCCCGGTGGGAGCGATATCCCCGGCCACCAGCGCCTTTTCTCCGGCCGCCTGCCTGGACAGCAGCGCCAGCCTCCGGTTCACCTCCGCCGTCCGGTTGAAGATCCCGTTCTCCTCCAGCTTGACCCGGTTGCCGCCGAAGGTGGGGGTATAGATCACATCGCTGCCCGCGGCCACATACCGGCTCTGCAGTTCCAGGATGGGATCCGGGCAGTCCAGGAGCCACTGCTCCGCGCAGACCTCTCCGGTGAAACCGGCTTTCTGCAGTTCCGTTCCCGTCGCTCCGTCCAGTACAAGAGGCAGATAGACTTCCATCTCCTTATCCTCCAAAACCCATGTTCTCTATGTAAAGTTCGTTGAAATCCCCGTAGGTGGAGAGCTCGATATACCGGCACTGTCCGCAGATCTCGGCCAGTTCCCGCTCCGTCTCCTCCGACGACGCCGCCAGCGCGGCGCCTTTGAGGCAGGTATTGCCGCAGGGCACGCACCTGTCCCGCAGAGCCTCCGGGATCATCCCGATCCGCACGGCGCTCTCCGGGTCCATGAGGGTCCCGAATCCCCCGGCGAGATACACCGAATCGATCCCGTCCTCCCCGGCGCCCTGCTCCGCGAGAAGCACCGAGATGCCCGCCGCCACCGCCGCCTTGGCCATCTGTATGCTGCGGATGTCCGCCGCGGTGACAGACACCTCTTCTCCGAGACGGAGGATGCCGTTTCCGTCCCCGTCCTCCCCGTACCCCTTCATGGATACGCCGGACTCCTCCGGAGGCAGGAACCGCCCCGTTTCGTCCACCATGCCCGCCGAAAGCAGCGCCGCGACGAGATCCAGGATCCCCGATCCGCAGATCCCCTTCGGGGCACCGCCGCCGATGACGGTATACCGGATCTCCCCCTCTTCCAGGAAAGCGTGATCCACGGCGCCGTCGGTGCCGGTCATGCCGCAGGAGATGTTGCCGCCCTCAAAGGCGGGGCCGCAGGCCACCGAGCAGCAGGTGATGCCGTCCTCTGTCCAAAGGGCCATCTCCCCGTTGGTGCCGATATCGATAAACAGAGCTTTTTCGCCCTCTCTCATCCTGTTCTTCAGGTAATAAAGTCCCGCCGTGAGGTCCCCGCCGAAATATCCGGAGACGCAGGGCATGAGCTCCGCGCACATTCCCTCCGCGAGAGGCACGTTCCTGTCCCCGGCGCGGAACAAAGTCTGCGGCTCAAAGGGATACACCGTGATGGGGAAGGGATCCCTCCCCGCCAGGATGTGCTCCATGACCGTATTTCCGCCCACGGTCACCTTCTCGGGAAGGGGGCATCCCGCCTCCCCGCACAGCCGGGAGATCGTGCCGGCCAGCTGATCCCGCAGCATTTCTGCGGCCCGGTCCAGCTCCCCTCTCTCCCTTATGGCGCCGGCTCTCGAGATCACATCGCTTCCGTACACCGAGAGGCAGTTGCGCTCGGTGCGCTCATAGATCCTTCCTCCGCGGCACAAAGCGGCGCTGACCGCCGTGGTCCCCAGATCCACCGCCGCGAGATCCTTACCGGCCGGAAGATCCCCGGTCCGGTTCGCCGTCCGGATCCGTCCTTCCCCCTTGCCGGCGGCGAGGACCGCGATCTCCTCCCGGATCCGGTAGGAGCACGTCTTTACCCGGAAAACGGTGCTGCCCTGTACGATGTCCACGGCGCATTTCCCGCAGGTACCCGCCCCGCCGCAGTCCGACGGTACCGAGATGCCGATCCGGTGGAGAAAGCGGAGAAGATCCTCCCCTTTTTCCGCCTCGAACACGCCCTGTTCGGTTTTGACCGGGATCCTTTCCAAAGTCCGCCTTCCTTTCCGCCGCGAAGGGCCTGACCTTCCGCACACGCGCTTCGCGCGCGTGCTATAATTACAGATAATAATAAACTATTTTTCGCTTCTTTGCGATACCGGAGGAAGATCCATGGCGGCAGAGACCGAACGTTATGAAAAGATACGGCGCCTGGCCGACGAAGCCGGGTTCTCCTGCGCTCCGCTGGACCCCTCCTCCCTCGTTCCGGACCCCGCCGTGCGCGCGATGTGCGCCGAGGACCGCTGCAGGCGCTACGGCGCCTCCTGGTCCTGCCCGCCCGCCTGCGGTTCCCTGGAAACGCTGGGAAGACGGATGCGCCGGTACTCCGACGGCATCCTTCTCGTCTCGGTGATCCCGGTGGAAGGGGATTTCGACATCGAGGGGATCCGCGAGGGGGACATCCTCCACAAGAAGCGTCTCGACACCCTGGTTCGCCAGGTCCGCACCTTCTGCCCGGACATCCTGCCGCTGGCGTCCGGAAGCTGCACCCGCTGCGCGAAGTGCACCTACCCCGATGCCCCCTGCCGTTTTCCCGACCGGCTGTGGCCCTCCATGGAGGCCTGCGGCCTGTTCGTGAGCAGGGTCTGCGAATCCTGCGGCATGAGATACAACAACGGACCCGGGACCATCACATTCGTATCCTGCATCCTTTTCCAGAGGTGACCGCCATGCAGCCAAAAGAGATCCTTTATGAACTGTTGAAAAAAGACGGGAAACCGGAGCGCGCCCTCTGCCAGTATGAGGCGTTCCGCCTTGTACGGGAGCCGGTTGGCGCCTTCCTCGGCGCCGGAATGAAGCGCGGCGGAAGATCGGTGAACCGCTGGGGCGTCACCATCGACTACCCCGCCGACGCGCCCGGCCCCATGCCCCACATCACGCCGGAGACCAAGGTGCTCCGGGACATCACCCGGTGGAGGGAGCAGGTCAAGGCTCCGGATCTTCTGTCCGGCTGCGGCGACGGATGGGAAGAAGCCCGTGCCAGGCAGAAGGAAGCCCGCGGGGATTCCTTCCTCTCCATGTGCCTCATGGGCACCGGGATCTTTGAGCAGCTCCACTTCCTCATGGGATTCGAGGACACCCTCACCGGTTTCTACGAGCATCCGAAGGAGATGCATGAGCTCATCGACTACATCCTCGAATACCGCCTCACCTACGCAAGACTGCTGGTGGAGAACCTCCACCCCGACGCGGTCCTTTCCCACGACGACTGGGGCACCAAGGACTCCCTATTCATGAAACCGGAGACCTGGCGGGAATTCTTCAAGGAGCCGTACCGCAGGTTCTATTCCTATTTCCGGGACAACGGGGTCATCACCATCCATCACGCCGACTCCTATCTTGCCCCCATCGTGTCCGACATGGCGGAGATCGGGATCCAGATCTGGCAGGGCGTCCTGCCGGAGAACGACATCCCCGCCCTCCAGGAGGAGCTGAAGGGCAGCATGGTCCTCATGGGAGGCGTCGGCGCCGCCATCGACCGGGCGGACGCCACGGAAGAGGAGATCCGCTCCTATGTCCGCAGCACCCTGGAGCAGTGCTGTCCGGGTGGCCATTTCATCCCCTGCATCACCTACGGACTCCCCCGCACCGTATATCCCCATGTGGATCCCCTCATCGACGACGAGATCCGGAAATACAATCTCATCCCCCACATCCACGCTCCGAAGTACCGTCCCGTTCACCGGAAGGTGGAGCGGGCTGCCTCCCCGTCCGCCGGGGAAGCCCGGACCGCGGAGACCTCCGGCAGCCTTCCCGTCCTGGAACGGGTCGCCGCGTCGCTGCGGAAAGGACGCAGCAAGGCGGTGCTCTCCGGGGTGGAGGAAGCCGTCTCCCTGGGCTATGACCCGCAGGAGATCATCTCCGAAGGGCTGGTGAAGGGCATGATGCTCCTGGGCGAGGATTTCTCCGCCAACCGGGCATTCGTACCCGAGATGCTGGTCGCCGCCAAGTGCATGACCTCCGCCATCGACCGGCTGAAGCCGCTGATGAAGGGAAATGAGATGAAAAAGATCGGAAAGGTCTGTCTCGGCACCGTGAAGGGCGACATGCACGACATCGGCAAGAACCTGGTGAAGATCATGCTGGAGGGCGGAGGATTCGAGGTGGTGGATCTCGGCACCGACGTCCCTGCGGAGACCTTCGCGGACACGGCGGTCCGGGAGCACTGCGACATCATCGCCTGTTCCGCCCTTCTGACCACCACCATGTCCGAGATGCGGAGAGTGGTGGAAGTGTGCACGGAAAGAGGCATCCGGGACAAGATCCGGATCATGGTGGGAGGAGCCCCGGTCACCCAGGCCTTCTGCGACGAGATCGGCGCGGACGGCTACGCGGATGACGCGGGCAGCGCGGTCCTTCTGGCGACCCGTCTGATGGAGAGATGAAGCAAAGCACAAAGCGAATATACGAAAAGGATCCCGGAGGACAACGGTCTTCCGGGATCTCTGCGTTCTTCTGTCTGCCGGACAGGCATCAGCCTCTCCTTCTCTTTTCGGGGATCTCCTCCGCGATAGCCGTGATCAGGTCCCGCAGGAACTCCCGGTCCTCGGTATTGTCCACCAGGATCATCTCCTTCGCACCTTCGTAAGGGATGTCCCGGAGCGCGTCCGGCATCCTCTCCGCGGCCGCCCGCACCGGTTTCACAAGGAACCGGTCGTCATAGATCCCGCCGATGACCTTTCCGCGGCAATACAGGATATATTCCCCCATCATCGGCCGGTACGAGATCCCGTCCGCCAGGGAGAGCTGATCCAGAATATAGTCCAGATACTCCTTTTTCGATGCCATCCTATCCCTTCCCCTCAGTCCGGCTGCTGCCCGTCGTGGGCTTTCCAGGCGCATTCGGTGATCTCCATGCCGGTGAAGACCGCGGTGAAACTGGAATCCTCCGGACTGCAGGCGTAGATCCCGAACCGGATCTTTCCGGCTCCTTCCCACATGTGGCAGACCCGCATCTGGGAAAAGTCCTTCCCGTTTGCGGAACACTCGATGCAGTAATCGTCCTCCCTGCGGCTGAGGCGGTACCACATCTCCTTCACATCCGCGGGGATGGCGGTGGTTGCCCAGTCGGAATACCCGTGGTTGGTAACGACCGAACCCAGATGCTGGAATTCCCCGTTCTCATATTCCACCGAGCCCTTCAGCCAGTTCTCGCTGTCCAGGTACAGGACGATGCCGCACTGGTCGAAGCGGTGATGGCTCCCGGTGAAATCGGTCCTTACGACGAAGGAAAAGAACTTCTCCTCCGTCTCCATCTGCAGTACCGGGGCATTGTCGTTGCGGAAATGATAATAGGTCCTCTGCCAGAGATCGGTGTGAGGCTCCGTCGTGATCTCGATCCTCTCCGGACCGATGCGGTAGTCCTTCGGCTCCCTCGTCCACTTCAGTTTTCCTGTATCCATCCTTCCGTTCCTCCTGGGGATCTTTCTTCTGCCTTTCATCATAACACAGGAAACGCCTTTCCGCCCGAACTCTTCTCCTTCGGTAGATTGCGGCGCCGTGATTCCCCACGATACAATCAAAGTGTATGATGATGCATTCACAGGAGGGGACGCCACCATGGTAGATAAAACGACTTTCTCGATCAACGCCAGCAATCTCGCCATGCGGATCCAGCAGGCGGATTACTATCTCAAAGAGTTTGAGAACGAGGTGAAGCGGGCCAACGGGGCCACCGGGATCTTCCGCTCCAAGGAGGATGCTCTGTCCCGCGTCATGCTGCTCAACGAGTTCGCCCCCAACGACCCCAGGGTGAAGGCCCTGTTCGAGCGGACAAGAGCCTGCATCATGGGATCCACCGGCAATTTCATCACCGTCACCCCGGAGATGACACAGTACCTGAAAAACGAGGAGGAGATCCGTGCCCTCTACTCCAAGAAGAGCGAGGAAGGCTGGAACCGCCTGGTGGACGAATACCGCGACCGGCTCCTGGAACGCGTGTTCCCCGCCCCGGATCCCAGCGAGGTCACCATCGACGACATCGTGGGGAAGGCCGTCATCCTGGACGAGGTGCGGTATCCCATGAACCAGTTCATGGGGGTCACCGGTGAGTTCATCCACGTGGGAAAACGGTCCTCCGGCATGTATTTCGTGAAGATCGACTCCAGGAAGTGGCTGGGTCCCTATGAGGCGGTCAAGCGGTACCGCCGACTGGTGGACGCCACCATGATGGAAGTGGACAAGTGGACCGTCCTCGGCGTGATCACCGACGTCACCATGGAGATTCCGGAAGCGGGAGAGGTCAAGGTTGGCGGACCGGTCTTCGCCCCGGTGGTGGAGCCCGTAGGACTGTATGTCCCGGGACATGTCCTCGGCCTGTATGACGGGGAGAAGGAGAACAGCGGCACCTTTGTGGGCGAAGAGGAGGTGAGCGCCATCAAGGAAGGGTGGTACACCGAGAAATCCGTCCCGGAGGATGTGACGCCGGAACGCCTCGTGGAGATCTTCCGCCAGGCCATCAAGGAAAAGAACTACGACCTGTATGTGGACTGCATCCAGCCCGAGAGACGGCTGAACCCGGTCCAGGAGTCCCTGCTTCTGTACCACTGGGATCTCCATCAGGAGCGCTTCCACGGGGAATATGTCCACGCGGATGTTGTCCCCGACGCCACCACCATCACGGTGGTGAAAGGCTACAACGACTCCACCGGACTGGAATCCTACTTCCTCTCCGGCGAGGAGCAGAAGAACATCGCCGACCGCTATGGGGAGAAGGTGGAATACGCCTCGGTGCAGACCGTTTCCTTCGACTTCCACGGCAAACAGCTGGGCAGCCCCGTGAGGCGAAACCTCATACGGACCAACGGCGGCAGATGGTATGTGCGCGACTATGAGATCCGGTTCTGATCCGGACCGCAGAACAGAATGTCAGGAGATGATGATATGGCTAACGTATTGGATTTCAGCAACGATACCGAGTTCGTGCTGGCGGAACAGGACGAACTGACACGGCAGGCAAGGCAGTGGGAGAACCTGGACGAGAAGACCGCCACGGAGGAACTGCGCGCCCTGAACACCCGTGTCACCCAGCTTGCCTACGACATCCGGAACATGGTGCAGGACAACAAATACGAAGAGACCGACGAGAACTGCCAGTCGGTGTACAACTATGAACTGAGCGCGGCGGGCTGGGTCTGCTCGGTCTACAATTACAACATCAGCCGCATGCCGGGAGGATGGGACACCATGTCCAAGCCATCCTTCTACAGCAGCCTCTCCGCCGAGGAGGCGAAGGGCTACAACACGGCGGTCAAATACCTCAAGGACCTGGGCTACCTCTCCACCGCCAGCCTGGACCTGTTCCACCTTCTGATGAAGCTCCCCCTGCTGGAGGGGTTCCGGATCCAGAAACTGAAGAGCAACTTCGACGAGGCGGGATTCGACGAAGAACTGTACCGCAGGATCAACAACGAGACCAAGGCGGTCTCAAATCAGATCAACCGGAACTGGGAGAGCATCGAGCGGATCGCCCAGAGCGCCGAGCAGTTCTACAAAAACAACGCGGGCGGCATGTCCAGGGAGGCGCTGAACCGGGGCTACCGGCAGGCGAGGATGAAGGATTACCTGGCCGATCTCGCCAGCAGCCCCATCTATGACAGCCTGGATCCCCGGTCCGACGGCACCTTCACGGTGAAGGCCGCCATGCTGGCCAAGGTCAGCGTCATCGACAAATACACCGCCAAGGTCTCCCAGACCGACGACGTGAAATCCCGGTTCGAGGAGACCATCAAGAAGTGCCAGGAGATCTCCGCCGGAAGTCTCGCCTCCTGCTTCAATTTCTGCGCCGATCCGGACTGCAAGAACGTGGCAGCCGCCTTCGAGACGCTGCTCAACGAGGTGAGGAAGTTCGCGGAGATGAGCGTGGAG
Organism: uncultured Faecalibacterium sp.; assembly: GCA_964599695.1. Lineage (GTDB taxonomy): Bacteria > Bacillota > Clostridia > Oscillospirales > Ruminococcaceae > RUG11783. The sequence goes on along the minus strand of CAZRGP010000011.1, from coordinate 26,688 downwards.
ACCTACACCGCCTTCAGAGATCCGGGCAGCGACGCCCCCTACTGCTTCATGAAGAAACTGGAGGCCTTCGGCTCCATCCAGGGCAACTACACCTTCAACCCCAACACCTTCACCTATGACCCCTGGAGCGGCGGCACCAGCTTCAAGGAGATGTATGACCAGGCAGCAAAGGCGATCAGCCAGCACTGCAGGGACTTCGTCTACAACCACGGACACACCAACCTTCTCTGATCCCCATAGACGGCCATATCGCCCGGTCCTTTCACGGACCGGGCGTTTTCGTCCGATCTTTCACCGCACAAAAAACAGGAGCGGACTTCAGGCGAAGCGCTCCTGCGCAATATCTTTTCCTGTCTCAATCTTTCCTCTGTCGGCGAAGCGCCGCGTGTCAGCCTCTGTCCGCCCGCCGTATCGACCGGAACGGTATCCGGAACAGATAATCATAAAGTTCCTTAAGATTCTCCGCCGTTGGATCCCGGTCGTATTTCATGTAGGTCGTGGCGTAGTAGTTCTGGACGAAATCGATATTCAGGGCATTGTACTCATACACGTAACCGTCATTGATGGTGTTGATGTAGTCATAACAGGCAAGGGTGGAGAGATAAACACCGCGTACGTAGAAGACGGCGCTCTGATTGATGAACTGCTCCTCCGTCTTGTGGGAGGATCTCCTCGCCATGGCTTTCCCCAGCATCACGGCATCATTGATCCCGTTGTCCACAATCTTGCTGTAGACTGCGCCTCCGCCGTCGTACTGCCCGTTCAGGAACGCTTCCATGACCCCGTACATGTTTATGGCATAGACGATCCTGCCGTTCCCGGTAAAATCCGGAGCGAGCAGCTCATACTGCCACAGATCGTCATACGGGATATCCGTGACACGCACCGGCCAGGGCATGGGTGTCTGTCCGTCCGAGTTCAGATAGGCGTCCCAGGCAGGTTTGTACACGGCGAGCAGACGGCTGTCGTCCACATCGGCCACATACAGTACCTCCGGACATACCGGTACGCTCAGCAGACTGTTTCTCCACAGATCCAGCGCCGTATCCGCGCAGAAGCACCATACAGGCTCCGCCCCCAGCGCATCATAGAGGGGCGCTCTGATGCCGGGATCCGCGTTTCTGATCCGGTGTTCCGGAAGCGGGAGATAGGACGCTACTAACATGGTGAACCTCTTTTCTGTCGCGGTCAGACCCTGTCTGACCGATGTGATCCGTTTTGTTTTAGTTTAACACGTTAACGTGTATATGTATCACTGTCGGCCACAATTAATTTGTCCCGACTTTTCCCAACCGTTCCTTGTCAGCATACCGGAGCGCCTTTATAATAGTTTTGTATGGCAACACAACGGAAGACCAGTCAAGAATACAACAAATAAGGAGAACGACATTATGAGCAGATACGATACCGATTACAGCAAACTGGGACACGGTACCCGGGCAGTTCACGCCGGAGAAGGCCCGGATCCCCGCACCCGCGCGCTGAACACCCCGATCTATGAGACATCCACCTTCGCGTACGAGACCGCCGAAGAATACGATGAGATGCTGGCCCGCGGAGCCGAGTGGGAACCGGACCTTTACATCTACAGCCGCACCACCAACCCCACCACCGACGCTCTCGCCAGAAAGGTCATGGCGCTGGAGCATTCCGAAGACGCTTATATCTGCGCCTGCGGCATGGCAGCCATCACCAACGCGCTGCTCTCCAACCTCAAGAACGGCGACCACGTCATCTGCTCCGATGACACCTTCATGTGCACCACCAGCATGTTCGGAGACATCTTCCCCCACCGGCTGGGCATCGAGACCTCCCGCGTCGAGATCCTGGATGTGACCAACATCGAGAAGGAGATCCGTCCCAACACCAAGGTCATTTACCTTGAGGCGCTGTCCAATCCCCAGCTGAAACTTGCCGATATCCCGAAGATCGCCGAGATCGCCCATGCCCACGGCTGCAAGTTCATCGTCGACAACACCTTCCTCTCCCCCTTCGTGATGCGTCCTCTTGACTGGGGCGCCGACATCGTCGTCAACTCCGGAACAAAATACTATGTGGGACACGGAGATACCCTCTGCGGCGTCATCGCCGGCAGCAAGGAAGACATGGACAAGGTCCGTTACATCGCCGACAACTTCGGTACCCATATCAGCCCTCTGAGCGCCTGGCTGACCCTGCGAAGCATGCGCACCATGCACCTGCGCCTCAAGAGACAGTCCGAGACAGCCCTGAAGCTTGCCCAGTGGTTCGAGACCCGTCCCGAAGTGGACTTCGTCACCTACCCCGGACTGGAGAGCCATCCCCAGCATGAGCTGGCCAAGAAGCTGTTCGTAAACGACAACTTCGGCGGCATGCTCTGTGTCCATCTGAAGGGCGGACACGAGGAGATGTGCAAGTTCTGCGACGCCACCACCATTCCTCCTGTCGCCACCAGCCTCGGAGACGTCGTGACCCTCATGTTCCCCAAGACCGCCTACAACAACCTGATCCGTCTCAGCATCGGCTGTGAGGATTTCGAGGACCTGAAGGCCGACTTCGAGCAGGCGTTCGAGAAGATGAAAGCCTGAGACCGGAACAGCCCGTCCGGCGTTTCTTCAAGATCTGTTCAAAAGCACCCTGCCTCTTTCCGGCAGGGTGCTCGCTGTATCCCAGGGGGGATATGGAAGATCCATACTCTTCCGCTTCCCCGCCGGCATTTGACCACCGGATAAGCCGGGAGTAATATTAGTTTAATACTAAAGTATCTCGCAAACAGGACCGAACCGCGTTTCACCCACGTGCTTTACAGGAGGTGCCATGGACTTCAGGACATTCCGGAAAAAACTGATCAAGAACGGATTCTCAAAATGGGCATCCATCGTTTTGCTATCCCTGACTATCCTCTTTATAACTCTCGGCATTGTAATGAACCTGTCGGGCAAAAAAGATGCCCTGCTGCTGCGGGATCACAGAGATGAGGAAGGAGCATACGCTTATCTGGATGTCGCCGCGTTCGACGAATGGGTCTGCACCTATTCCGATGAAACGTACTATGTTCTGTACGAAAGCTCAGGGGAGGCGTATCTGGCGGTCGTCTCCGACAGCGTCATGAAACGCATGGAAAAGAACTCGTATCCGGTCGGGGAATACACGCGCCGTTTCCGTGAAGACTACCGGATGTACGGTCTGGTAAAGAAAGTCAGCTACACCGTCTTTGGCTACGTGGAAGACGTCTACGGTATATCTGAAGACCAGTATGCCCAGATCTTCGGCAAATGCTATCTCAACACAACAGAAAACCCCAACACCAATATCGCCTGGATGTGGTGGACGTTCTCCATATTCACCGGCATTTTCGGTCTGGTATTCGCTGTCATCTGGCTCGGATCCGAACTGCCGTTCCGCAAGGAGAGCCGCGATTTCACCGAAGAGGAATATGCGGAAGCTGCCCGTCTGCTTGATGGCGCGGATAAGAAGCAGCGCATCATCTTCGGGGACGATCTTATCATATGCCGCTCGCCGGCTATGCTGATGCGGTACAGGGACATCGTATGGATGCACTATGTCGACACCTACTACTACGGCGCCAACCTGGGCCGTTCCGTGCGGGTCTGCAGCCGCAGGCGAAACAACTTCAATATATACCCCACCGTGAAGAATTCCGAGCCGGAGCTTCGCGAGATCATGAACAGGATCTATGAAAAGAACCCGGATATCATCGTCGGATATACGAAGGAAAACCGCAAACTGTATGATTCCCTCACCAGGAAGAGACCCTGACGGGATATTGTTCCGTCCCGTGTGAAGCGCATGATAAAGCCCTGCAAACAAGGCGTTACGTCTTGCTTGCAGGGCTTGTTGTATGATTCAACGATCCGTCATGTCTGACGCTTTGCCCGCGCTTGGCGCCAGTCAGATACCGTTCCGGATGTCTCCGGGCTATACGCCGGATCTCTCCCTGATCGGGCGCGGTCCCGTCAATTTCATCCGGTACTTTGTCTCACTTCTTCCAGAGTTGTGTATTCATAACCTGAGATATCCGCGCCGTCCTGGGCAAAATAGAGAACCATGCTTCCGTCGCCATACAGATCAAGGTCCAGTATTCCGTCATGCAGTTTCGCGTCCGCCTGTCCTCCGTCTGACATGGTCAGGGAAACGGTATCCCCGTCCAGTACCCACTGCGAAATATCCTCGATGTCTCCGTCAAAGGACATTGACCCTGTGCCGCCCTCCTCCAGCAAAATATCCGATTCCATCTGGAGCTCACTGGACTCTACCGTGAATCCTTCGTTCAAAACAGCAAACAATGTATAGGTGCCCTCTGTTGCGAATTCCATCTGGGGAGCCTCTTCCTGCGCGGGCTCCTGTTCCGGTTCCGGATCAGGCGCCGGCGTTGCAGCCGTTGCCGGCTCCTCCGTTGCTTCCGGTGCGGAAGTATTGGCCTGTGTCGTTTCTGAAGTGCCCGAACAGGCACAAACCGAGAACATAAGCAGCACGATCAGAACAACTGTCAATAACCGTTTCATATACACCTCCCTTGAAGTAACTGTCGTTGTGAATGGGATCGATCCTATCGATTCGTTTCATTATAAAACAAATATGTGTCGTATTCATGAACCCCGGAACGGAGTAGTGCACCCGAAGAACCCCCTGTCCCTGGCCTTCCGTTTCTTCATAACAGGAGCCTGTCGGTAAAGCCGTTGACCGGAAGTCAAATCACCACGCACTCGCTTCGGACAGAGCACATCATTCGTAGTTTACAGTGATCAGAACTGTACCCCATTTTTTCTCTTTGGCGTCCGATCCCGGCTCGTTTATGTAAAGTGTAAGCTCCACTTCCTCATATTCATCATATCTGAATGGAGCAGAAATCAAACCAACATCGAGCATAATTGCTCCGCCGGCTTTTACTTCTTCATAAAACTCCTGATGGTCAAAGCCTCCGTAACCCGACTTTATTCCGTCGTCACCATTGACCTTATATTTTGCCCGTACGAACTCCATATCCTTATCGCTCTCGTTTACGACAAGAAACCAGAATTCTCCTACACCGCCCTTTCCATCTAAATCCGACGGGGTCATATTGACCGCGTAGAGTTCAATGCCGTAATGCTTTCCTACAGAAACTGCGCCGTATTCGTCGATAAGCGAACGGACAGTGTCCATATCATCACAATTCTCTAAGTACAGGTCGACTGTACCATTAACAAGTTTGTCCTCCAGATTGCCGCAGCGGAATTCGACCGATTTTTTCCCGCAGGATGATAAAGACATCATAATAACTGCAATGAGCAATACAGATAATATTTTTTTCATGGTCATCTCCTTAAATACGGTTTTGAACGATTCTGACTACGGTGTTTGCAGTAAAGGATACGGGTCATAGCCGTATGCGTAATCACTGAGATCGTATCCCAGGTCGGAATGGACCAGATAATTATCGAAGCCGTCCGGGCCGAAAGTCACATTGCCCATGTGCAGTTCAAAATCCGCCCACCCTTTGAGGAAATACTCATATTCCTCCTCACTTTTGCCGAGATCCCATGTGGCATCTATGTAGTAGTACTTGTCCTCCACCTTTACGATGTTCCATGCGTGGTTGGAATTCGTAACTATGCGGGCATCCAGTCCGGAAGAATTCGCGAGATAGTAGAAAAGATCGGCAATGCCGGCACATACCGCGCTGTTGTTGACTGCCGCGTCATAGGCTGTGAATTTCAGCCGGTAGGTATCGTCATCCAGACGGTCATAATCGTATTTCACGTTCTGACAGATGTAGCTGTATATCGCGCGGACCTTGTCGTAGTCGGAAGCGCCATCAATATTCAGGGAAGCCAGTATCTCCGAAGCCTTGGCAGCCAGTTCTTTTTCCTGTCTGTCCGTCGTCTTGCTGTTGAACTTAATCACAAATGTGAGATCGTCCGTGCCGTCCTTGAGCTCCCTCACGGCACAGGTGTATTCATATTCGCCGCAAAGACGAAAGTAGATATGGTCCCCCTCTGCAGGAACACCTGTGTGAGCGATCGTTTCTTTTAGGATATCCCTGATGATATGTCCGGAGCCGAGGATACTGTTGTATTCCGCCGTGTTATATTTCAGGGATACGGAAGACTTGCCTTTCAGCATCTCTTCTTTGACGTGCCTTCCCGCCGAAACATAGTCATCGTATACTTCGCCTCTGAGAAGCATCGGTTTTATGAACTGCGCGGAAAGCAGGAGCGCAATTACCAGCACTGCTATAACAAATATGGAAACTCCGCTTTTCCCCCGGCCCTTTTTTCCCAAAACAACCAAGTCCTCCTGTCCTGTTTTTCCGTATCCTGTCCTGTGTACTCAGCCACGCCTCCCGGTAGGGTCTGTTCATAAATCGTGGCGCCGAATAACGGCGCGTTATCGCCCTACAGCAGAGGCCAGGCAGGACTAACTCGTTTTCATTTTAAATCAATCACTTTCAATAGTCTATATTTCGGACAGCACCACTATGCTGTGATCCTGGAGCAAAAAACCGCCCTGGTGGTACACCAAGGCAGTATCTGTTTAACCGGTTTATATCTGAAGCCGTTCTAAATATTCTGTTTTCGCGATTTATCTTCTCATTCCATCGGCATTTGTAATTGTTTTCTTCTGCGGGCATATCATTCTGTTGTCTTTCTTCAGACTGTCCGCATTTTTATGATCATGCCGATCCCCTTCCAACAGCATACATCTCATAACTTGCTTCCGTCAGATCGATATCATCATTCCTCTCGTATACTTCCCTGTATCCTTCACCTTCTCTGATGATCCGGTCACCTTCCAGTTCCCATTCGGTACCGTCAAGTACGATCGTATTTCCGCGGATCCCGATTACAGTGCTGTAGGGCATGCTGATTTTGGTAATGCCATCCTGCAAACCTGTGTAAACGATCCGCTTTCCTTCATCGTAATAGTAGAAGTGAGCTGTTATATCCGGTGCGTCGTTTTCGATAACCATGATCTTCATACCGGGAAGCTCCTGCAGTTTCGTCGCCTCTAGGAACGTTTGATCAGAACCCGAAACTCCTTCTCCCTCCACAAGAACATAAACTCCAAGCAGTGACTCTACTTCCTTGGTCTCTTCAAGCCTTTCCGAGATACCATCTCTCGTGAACATAACACTGACAACGGGTTCGTCTTCGCAAGTGTAAAGAACTGTTAAAGTGATATCCGGGATTCCGGATTGTTTTTCCAATTCTTTTACAATACTTACAAACGTTTCTTCGCTGTCTGTTAAGCTTTCTACAATGGATTGCATTAGCACATCGCTTTTTGCTGTTTCTTTGGTAACGCCATCGGTACTCAAATCGTATTTTAATAATAAATCGTTTCCGTCGGCACTTGCCTCTGTTCCGCTGCTTGAATAATTCGCCTGTACATCAGGGTTCTCAGCGAACCAGTCTTCCAAAGTTAATTCTTTCTCTCCCACTTCAGCAGAGCTGTTGGTTCCCGTTGAAGACGCAGTATCACTCGTTGCAGCCGTATCTGGAGTCTCATCTTCAGGGGCTGTCTGAGGCGCCGTGCTGCCAGAACCACAGGCAGCCAGAGACAGGCATATGGAAATTATGAGCAATAAAACTAATAGCCTTCTCATGTGTTTTCCTCGTTTCATAACATCAAAAACTGCCCTTAATTATAGTATTTTTCCTGCTTTCGGACAACTTTTTTGATAACACATGACTGATCATTGCAGCTTCAGCGTGTCCAGTGTCACCCTGCACTGCCTTTATATCACCGCCACTCAGCTTCAATTTATATGTTGTACTGGAGTGTCTGAGGCTGTGGAACCCAACAGGCTTAAGGTTGTTTTCCTTAATTAGCTTATTGAAAGCATTTCTTATATTATCTGATTCCATCGGTGTGCCGTTTCCATAACAGATCACTAAGTTGAAATCGTTATATTCGTTGCCAAGATAGTCCATATACTCTTCTATCTGATTTTTTCTTGATTGCAACATTTCAGCAACGGTTTTGGGCAGATAGATTTTCCTTACACTGGATCTTGTCTTTGGATCCTTCAATACAAGTATTGTTTTTACATTAATAAAAAACGACACTTCCGTAGAAATGTCGTTAATCAAAATATTGATTTCTTTTGGTTTATATCTTAAACAATTAAAAATCCCATATATAAAGGTAATGTTAGTATGTTGTTTGCTAGGCCGACATTATAGTCACCCAGTTTGATTCCTCCTCCAACATGATATTTCTCGGGATGACCCAGAATCGTTTTCATACTTTTTGCATTTCCGGTCGCTGCCTTCACTTCAAGAAGTGTTGCGTTACCTTTATAGCGCATAACGAAATCGATCTCGATACCACTGTCTTTTCTGAAATAATAGAGGCTCTTTCCTCGCTTTCCCAGCATATCGGCAACAAGGTTCTCAAATATCGCCCCTTTATATCCGTACAGATTGCCTTGAAGAATATCAAACTGCGTTCCTTCTTCAAGCATTGCAGTAAATAGTCCGGTATCTGCCATATACACCTTAAAGATCTCTTTGTCTGCGTTCCCATCAAGAGGTAGCTCCGGCAGAGACAGATTGTAACACCTATTGATAATTCCTGCGTCTTCGATCCATTTCAGACTGCCCTCATACATATCAGCAGTCCCCTTTTTACGTATTACAGAATACTGAAACTTTTTGTTTTCCTTAGCGAGCTGTTTGGGAATGGAATCAAAACACTCACGGATCTTGGATTTATCTCTCTGCTTGGCATATTTGACCATATCGTCACGATAACTGCTGATGATATCTCTTTGCAGCGCAAATGTCTGACTGATCTGCTTCGTATCAATAAAACGCTGAACGACTTCAGGCATACCTCCCACTACTGTATATTGATAGAGAAGGTCTTTCATTCTTTCATGGATTGGCGCAGGTACAGGAGTTACTTCTCCCAGCGAGAGCTTTAGAAGATCGACTACGTTTTGCTCGATTCCATTCGCCCACAGAAACTCCTCAAAATCCATCGGGTACATTTGTAATGTTTCCTCGTAGCCAACCGGTACCGAGATCTCTTCTTCCCCATAACCGCTGACACCAAGCAAAGAACCTGTTGCAATCACGTCATATCTTCCATCAAGTTTAAAAAACTTAAGTGACGTTCTTGCGTTCGGACAATGCTGGATTTCATCCAGAATGATGATCGTGTTTCCGGGTTCAAATATCGCATTTCTTCCTAACAGCGCAGACATATACATAACCAGGTCATCAACTTTTAAGGAACCAGCAAAAACAGAGGCATATTCCGGGTTCTCAAAAAAGTTCATATAAATGACATGATCATAGTATTGTTCTGCGAAAGCCTGAACACTCGCGGTCTTCCCGCACTGACGAACCCCTTTGATTACAAGCGGCTTTCGATTTTCATTATTCTTCCACTGAATCAGTTGGTCTTCAATCTTCCTTTTTAGCATCTGTCAGCCCTCCCGAACATAGAATACGACTTTTTCAAGGGAGTTTTCAAGGATGTGTCGGACTTTTTCAATGGAGTTTTTCTGTAAGGTTGCGACTTTCCGGCAGAATGAGGTTCTAAGCAATGAATCAGTTTGATCTGCCTTGCAGCCTCTTTCTTAATAACGTGTTTCTCTTCTTTACCGTCACATTATGAACAGCGTAAGCCAACGCCTTTTTTGTGCCGATCATCACCAGGATTTTCTTTGCTCTGGTGACACCTGTATAGATAAGATTTCTCTGCAACATAACATAGTGGCTCATCATGACAGGCATCACAACGATCGGATATTCTGATCCCTGAGACTTATGTATCGTCGTGGCATATGCCTGCACCACTTCGTCCAGTTCTGTGACATCATATTTAACCGACCTGCCGTCATAAGTCTCTTTTCTTCAGATGTCAGGTATACGTGATACTTAATGTTTCGCATTTATAACACCCTCTCTTTCTGTTTTTTATATAAGAAAACAATTTCAAGAATGCAATTATGCGATGTTTTTTTGATGAAAATCGTCATTTGTTATCGGTTGGCAGCGTTTGAACTCATAGTATTGAGACTCTGGTGATTAGCAGAAAACAGCATTATGCCGGTGCAAGTGATGGACAAGTGATTAGCAAAGTGATGGCAAAAGGCAAAATGAACACAAAAAATGAGCAAAGAAAAACCCAGCAAAAATGGCGCAAATGCCCTATTTTACTGGGTTTTTCCCTTGGCGCGCCCGAAGGAACTCGAATCCCCGACCTTCTGCTCCGGAGGCAGACGCTCTATCCAACTGAGCTACGGGCGCATATTCACTTGACAGCATGGAAAGAATATCACAAAAACCATGCCTCCGCAAGAATCATCCTTTATGAGAAGGCCTGCTGAAACGCTCAAACGCGAATGCAGCTCCCACAGCGGCGAGAAGCACGACAAGGACAGCTGCCCCGGATAGGTACAGCAGGTACGTCCCGATGCGGAAATTGGTGACCTCGATATAGGAGATGAGGATCACGCGGATCAGAACAGAGAGCGATACGCCAAGGATCAGGATCGCGTTCATGGCACTTCCGCTCCCGAACAATCCCTTCAGGTTTTTAAGCGTCTCCTTCAGTTCCCGGAAAAAGCACCATGCGCAGAAGGACAGCGCAGGCAGGATCGCGATACGGTAGCACCAGCGGATCAGCGTAAAGATCCACTCCGCGATCCTTTGCGGAGGATAGTAGTAAGGATCAGCAGTATTTGCCACAGCGATATAACTCGGAAGCGTATAGGTATAGTCTCTCCAAGGCGCGGCCTGCTCCGGTGTCGCGTAGCTGAGAGGAGCAAGTGAGGACGTCTGTTCGAAAAACAGGATACACCTGCTGGAATTCCAGATCTCTCCCAGCGTCGGTGTCAGGAAAGAACTGTCATAAGGGACGAGAAAAGCGCTCGCTACACTCGCAACCTTATTCTCCTGAAGCGTTCCCTCCTCAAACGCCGTTTCGATCGCAGTGGCCAGTTCCCGGAAATACTTTTTGGATTCCGTCGCGCTGACAGCGAGGCCGGACTCGTAACTGACCCTTTTCACCGCCCACAAAAAGCCGCCGCTGTTGAATTCATTCTGTTCCGGCCAGCCGTAGCCGTGATAATATTGCCCTTCCTCCAGATATTCTCCCAGTTCTTTCGCTTTAGGCACAGCCTCATACAACCTCTCCCTTGTCTGCCTGCAAACGGCGATGCCGGGGTGCGGAAGATCCAGGTCCGCCCGCTGCATGGCTGAGAACGCCGCCGTGAAATCCGGATCGCTGGTCTCGTTGATAAGGAACACGCCATAGAATTTCAGGTTCATGGCGCAGAACAGGAGGACCGGGACTGCGAAAGACACCGCCATGACCGCGGGAACGGCAAGCAGCTTCTTTCCTTTCTCACGGATCTCTTTTCCAAACAGGACAAAGGCGAGATATACCAGCGTGGCGCAGACGACAAACGGATAGATCCAGATCGCGTCATCCCGGATCAGACGCGCAAAGGCGGTGAACAGTCCGCCGACGAAGGCATACTTCAGGCCATCCTTCCATCCGCTGCGTGTCCTGAGGCAAAAGCCGATCACACCGGCAAAAGCCAGTAGGATCACCGCCGGAAGGATGCTGTCGCGGTACACCCGCAGGGTGAACTGCGCAGTGGCGAACGGAGAGAACCAAAGAACGAAGATCAGGATCAGTCTGGTGCTCCTTTTGCGGAACACCGGTTCCAGGGCGTTTGCCGTGAAAACACAGGCACCTGCGTAAAGAAGCTGATTGCCGATAAGGTACGGAATATGAAGGGTATGAAGAAGCCACAGCCACACGGAGAAACCCATGCTCTTGGCGATGGTAGCCCACGAGTAAGGTCCGAGCCATTCCCCTCTGCCGATGCTTTGAGCAGCATAGAACATGAGCTCATCATCCACCGGCGCATTCTCCGGAAAGATCTGGATCATCTGCATGCAGACCAGGATCATCTTCAGGGCAACGATCACGAGGGTCGCCCCGACGAATTCTCTTCTCGTCAGGTCGTCCCCCGTAAAGTGTTCCCAGAACGTCTTCAGTTTTCGGGTGATTTTCTTCATAAAGTCCTTCAAATATGCCCGCAGTTTCCTGCGGGCTGTTTTTTACTTACGCGACCGGCAGTCCCGCCATCCTTCTGGAAATGGCCGCGTCCTTCTTCTCCTTGAGGGAGGCGATGATCTGCGGCACAGCTCCGAGAGCGGTGAACAGGTATTCCATGACCAGGTTGTAGATATATGTTCCCTTCTCGATGTAATCATACTGTACGAGGTAAGGGACATCGCGGAATCCTTCGAAGAAACCGTAATCCGCCTCGCTCATCAGGAGGATCGCCCAGTCCATACGGTCTCCGACATAGACCATGATCACCATGATGACGGCGCAGATGATCGCGCCGCGGGTGGACATTTTTCCGGCGAACTTTTCATACAGCTTCAGGGTGCACACCGCCATGATCAGTCCGGAAAAGACCGAGATCAGGCCAAGTCTGCTGAAGATGATGATCGCCGCGGCACCTGCAAGAGATCCGAGAAGCGCTCCGACGATACCGGCAGGAAGGTTCTCCTCCTTCTGACTCTCTGCCACCGCATTGTCCGTTACGTGCTGGGAAAGAGCGGCAAACGCCCTTTCAGACAGCATAAGAGGTGAGCCTCCCACCACATAGCAGTCGGTGAGCCCCAGATCGCCTGTGGACTCGCATACGTTCCGGTATCCGGACTGCTGCAGGAAGTTCGGGATATAGTTGCAAGCCTGTGTGATCTTCTCCAGCACTTTTTTCGCTGTGATCCCGCCATTAAGATAGAAATTCGCCCGATATCCCTGCACGTTGCAGGACTGAATCGCCTGGCACTCCTGTACCGCGGTCTGCAGTTCCGCGGGATTCGGTGCAGCTCCGTTTTTTGCCGCGCTCACGGAAACCACATACTGATTGTTGATGATGCGAAGGAGCATGCTGTACTCGCCGCGCCTTCCGAAATAACAGCCAGCATCGGTATCCAGAAGCAGCCCCGCTGCGTTCATGAATTCGATCTGCTGTTTGCTATAGCCCTTTGCCATAGTGATTGATCCCCCTCTAAACCATATTATCGTTATCGCGCTGTCTTACGGCAGCCGCGTTTTGCGCGTTGATCGTGCTGAACAGTTTCGCGACTTCCTCCCGGGGAAGTTTTTCCACCTCCCGGTCATAGGTAAGGAGTCCGTTGACCTCTCCCTCCACGTCGCTCACCTGGGTATAAATGGCAGCAGCCAGTCCCTTCTTCCACGCCGGGAAGATCTGGTTCCGGTACAGCTTTTTGAAATCCTCCAGTAACGTACCGAGATCCGCGGAACGGAAATACCCTGATTCCTTGGCTTCATAGGTATGCCCCTCAAGCCCCAGGGTGATGCCGCCGAACTCGGTCAGACAGACCGCCCTGCCGTACTTGTCCTTTCGGTAGCGGACGGGCTTGAAGTAGATATGCAGGCTCTGGATGTTCCCGATGTGCTGATCGTGCCAGCCGCTGGCGTGATCGATGGTGCGGGAAGTATCCTGCTGCCGGATGAAGTCATACGCCTTGGCCGCGTCGAACTGTCCCCATCCTTCGTTGAAGGGGACCCACATGGCGATGGAAACGCAGTTGAAAAGCTGATCGATCATCTCGCCGAGTTCTTTGTAATACTGGTTGCGGCCTTCCTCGCTCTCCCTCGCGAAAAGTCTGTAGCGGTCATCCCGGAACGACAGGCGGCTGAACGCCACCGACGGGAACATCACCGCAGGACTGTACTTTCCTCCTCCGGAAGGCATGTCCTGCCATACCAGCATGCCGAGCCGGTCACAGTGGTAATACCAGCGGTCCGGTTCCACCTTGATATGCTTGCGAAGACAGTTGAAACCCATGGCCTTCATGGTCTCAATGTCATAGACCATCGCCTCATCGGTAGGGGCGGTATAGAGGCCGTCCTGCCAGTATCCCTGATCCAGGAGTCCGTTGTGGAAATAGGCCGAACCGTTCAGAAACAGTCTGGGTGTTCCCTTGCTGTCCTTCTCCACCGAAAACTTCCTGAGTCCGAAATAGCTCTTCACCTCGTCATCGCCCAGCCGCACGCTGAAACGATACAGGTGGGGATCCTCCGGGCTCCACGGGTGGAATTCCTCCGGTTTCACCTCGACGGGCTTGTTGGTCCTTCCGATGAAGGACACTCCGTCCATATTGATGATGACGGTGTCATCCGCTTCACTGAACACGGTGATCCGGCTAACCTTTCCGTCATAATCCGGCTCGATCCGAAGCTTCGATACGTGCACCTTCGGCACCGCTTCCATCCAGACGGTCTGCCAGATCCCGCTCTGCGGCGTGTACCAGATCCCGCCTGGTTTCATGGACTGCTTGCCCCTGGAATCCTCTTCCCGGTCAAAGAGGTCCCGCACCTTTACCAGGAGGTGGTTCTCCCCCTCTGTCAGATGATCGGTGATATCAAAGGAAAAAGCGGTATATCCGCCTCTGTGACTTCCGACGTTCTTTCCGTTGACGAATACGGTCGCCCGCTGATCCACGGCGCCGAAATGCAGGAGCACCCGCTCCCCTTCCTCCTTCGGTCTGTATACGAAAGTGCGGTGATACCACAGCACCTCGTCCTCCTTCAGGATCCTGTTCACGCCGGACAGCTGGGATTCCGGTGAAAACGGGACAAGGATCTCGCCCTGCCACTCCTCCACCTTCTTCCCGGAAGGAAGAATGGCGTAATCCCATAAGCCATTAAGGCAGGTCCACCCCTTCCTCTCCATCTGAGGCCTCGGGTACTCCGCCAGCGGACAACTTCGGTCCACATCCTTCGTAAACCTTGTTTGCATGGATCGTTCCTCCCTATCGGATACAAGGAAACTTACATATTATTGTATCACACTGCACACAATACGACCTTTCGATTTTGCTTCTTCATCCATACGTGGAAAAAATGCCCGAATACAGGGGGAATTTCCTTCATTCCCTTGATTCTCCCCGTCCGCATTTGATAAAATTGAAAAAATTTTGTCAAAAGGAGAAGCAATCATGCCCTACGAAAATGTATTCATTTTTGATCATCCGCTGATTCAGCACAAGCTTTCCTTGATGCGTGACAAAAACACCTCCACCAAGGATTTCCGCGAACTGGTGAATGAAGTCGCCACTCTGATGGTATACGAAGTCACCAAGGACCTGCCGCTGGTCGACAAAGTCATCGAGACACCCGTCGCCACCGACACGTTCAAGGTCCTCTCCGACAAGGAAATCACCCTGGTTCCCATCCTCCGCGCCGGACTCGGAATGGTGGAAGGCGTACAGCGCCTCCTCCCTACAGCGAGAGTCGGACACATCGGTGTCTACAGGGATCCCCAGACCCATGAGCCCGTGGAGTATTACTGCAAGATGCCGGCCGATGTAGCCAACAGCATCGTCATCGTCCTCGACCCGATGTTCGCCACAGGCGGAAGCGCCTGCGCCGCCATCGACCTTCTGAAGGCAAGAGGATGCACCGATCTGCGCATGGTCTGCATGGTAGCTGCTCCAGACGCCATCGAACGCATGCACAGAGAGCATCCCGATGTTCCGGTATACTGCGCCGCACTGGACAAGTGCCTCAACGAGAACGCCTACATCGTCCCCGGTCTGGGAGACGCCGGCGACAGGATCTTCGGAACAAAATAAGGACAATGGTATTCTTTATCCGCCGCACACCGCTGCGGCGGATTTTCTGTGCTCTTCTTCCTCTCCTGTGCTATCATAATCACAGATAACGATGAGGGAACGGCAAAAGAACCATGGACTCCAACAAGGCAAAAAAAGAACCGAAGGTCTGCCCGAAGTGGCTGTACCGGATCGGCGTCAATATCATGTATCTGTACATGAAACTGTTTTTCGGACTGAAACTGGACCGGAGCGGAATGAAGGGCGTCGAAGGCCCCTTCCTGGTGGTGGCCAACCACCAGTCCCTGTTTGATTTCGGGATCGTCTCCAAGGCCGCTCTTCCGGAGCAACTGCGGTTCGTGATCAGTTCCCACTTCTTCCACAACTCTTTCCTGCACGGATTCTTCCGCTTTATCGGCGCAGTTTCCAAGAAACAGTTCGTTCCGGACACCGTTTCCGCCCGCAAGACCCTCCGACTGGCGAGGCAGGGACACAGCATCTGCATCTTCCCGGAAGGGCAGACATGCTACAGCGGTGAGAACGCGGCCATCGACCCCGGCATCGGCAAACTGGCAAAACTTCTTGGTCTGCCTGTGGTCAATGTGCAGATCCGCGGCAACTATCTCCGCCGTCCGAAATGGGCGACCGGCAAGACCTATCCTTCCACAGTGGAAGCGAAGGCGTATCTGCTCCTGACGAAGGAACAGATCTCCTCCATGACCGCCGACGAGATCGCGGACGTCATCATTGACGGGATCTCCTACGACGAGTTCGTGTGGCAGAAGGAAAAAATGTACAAGAGCAAAAATCCCCGCAACGCGGAGGGCCTGGAGAGCCTTTTGTTCCTCTGCCCCTGCTGCGGAAAGGAGTTCACCCTCACCGCCTCCGGCAGGCACATCACCTGCAGCAGCTGTGGCTATGATGTGGTCATCAACGACTACGGTCTCTTTGAAAAGGGAGACAAAGGAGATCTCATCGAGGACACCATCTCCGGATGGATCCGCCTGCAGTCCCGCTATGTGGCGGAAAAACTGGAGGAAGGGACCCTTCTTCCCATAACCTCCCACGGAAGATACCTGGAATCCGACCTCGGGGATTACGACGAATCCGGCTATCACTATTACGGTGACGGTACCGGAACGCTGGACGAGACCGGGTTCACCTTCACGGGAACACGGGCAGGTGAACCCTATACCTATCACGTGGATCCGTATCAGATGTGGAACCTCACCCACAACGCGGATCTGGCTTCCATCTCCCTCAACGGCAACTGTGTGGGAGACAAGGACTACGCCTTCGACCCGGATGACCCGCGGATGATGATGAAGTTCGTTCTCTCCTGGCCGCCGATGCGGGATAAGTATTTCCCGAATGCATGAGGCTAACTCTCCTATTTGTACACTCACCTTGACAATCGATTTTTTGACCTGTTGTTGAAAACTCGGTTGAAAATGTTGAAAACATCGGGAAAACGAGCCTAGAAATACACGCATATAGGGCTATATCCCACGGTTCATGCCCTGTTAAAAATGAATAAACCTTTAACATTCACCGAAAGCGGATACGATATGCAGTTTATACAGAATGTACAACACGACCGATATGAGGCTTTTGTTCGGAACCATCCGTCCAAAAGCCATTTTCTTCAGAGCGCAGCCTGGGGCGAATTCAACGCCGAAGAGCGGGGCATGACACCCCATCTGGTCGGTCTGGAAGATGAAAAGACCGGAGAACTGAGAGCCGCTGCCCTCCTTCTGGAGCGGAAACCCACCCTGTTCCCCTGTTATATGTACGCCCCGAGGGGGTATGTGCTGGACTTCACTGACCACGCGCTTCTCCGGGAGATGACCGAGAAGGTTCGGGAGTTCGCGAAATCCCGCGGCGCCATGTTCATCGCCATCGATCCCGACGTGGAGCGCAGGGCGATCCAGGCGGACGGTTCCCCCGTCCCGGGCGGTTTTGACAACCAGCCCATTATCGACGACCTGCTTTCCCTGGGCTACAGACACAGAGGATTCAACCTGGGGTTCGAAGGAAGGGAGCCCCGCTTCACCTTCCGCATCGATCTGACGCCGGATGAGAAGGCCATCGGGAAGGCCTTCACCGGAAACGTTCTCAAAAACATCAAAAAAAGCCACCACTACGCGGTGAACGTACGCGAGGGCGGCTATGAAGATGTGGAAAAGCTGTATGAGATGATCACCCTCACCAGCAAGAGGGATGAGTTCTACGCCTATCCCCTTCACTACTACCAGAATTTCTACCGCTGTCTGGCGAAGGAAGACATGGCGCATCTGTACATCGGCACCGTGGATCCTGCCAAAACCGTAGACCTCCTCAAAGAGGAACTTGCGGACACCCTGGCAAAGCGGGAAAAGCTGAAAAAGGAAGGTCCCCTGCAGGAGAGCAGGGAGACCGAGGGCAGGCTCCTCCGGGAGATCCCCCTTTTCGAGGAATACGCCAGGAACTATCCCGGAGAGGTGACCGTATCCGCCCACCTGGTGGTTCGGTACGGCAACAAATCCTGGGCGGTCCACGCCGGAAGCAGCGGGATCATGAACGAGACCTTCTGCAACAACCGCACCTACTACGAAAAGATGATGGCCCAGAAAGCCGCCGGCTGCATCTTCCTGGATCAGTTCGGAACGGTGGGAAGAGCGGACGCTGACCCGGATTTCGGGTCGGTGCACGCGTTCAAGCGCCAGTGGGGCGGAAGATATATCGAATTCATCGGGGAATTCGACCTGGTGACCAAACCGTTCTGGTTCTGGCTCTACGAGACCGTACGCCCCGCCTACCGGCGCTTCCGCATCAAACTCAAGGAGATTGTAAGATCCGTCCGCGGATGATCCTAAGACCGAAAAACGGCTACCCTTGCGGGTAGCCGTACTATTATATGCAGTTTGCCGATCAGACATCGACCAGAGGGGAGATCGCCTTGTCGGAATAGATGCGGCTGATCGCCTCCGCGAACAGTCCGCCGGACGGCAGGACCGTGATCTTCGGGATGCGCTTGGATTCCGGTACACGGATGGTATCAAGAACGATGACCTCGTCCAGGTCGCTCTCCTCGATCCTCTCAATGGCGGGGCCGGAGAGAACGGGGTGTGTGGCGGCGGCGGTGATGGTCTTCGCGCCGTGCTCCTTGATCGCCGTAGCGGCTCCCACGAGGGTGCCGGCCGTATCGATCATATCGTCGAAGATGATGACGTCCTTGCCTTCCACATCACCGATGATGTTCATGACCTCGCTGACGTTGGCCTTCGGACGGCGCTTGTCCACGATGGCGATTGGCGCGTTGAAGTTCTTCGCGAAGTTTCTCGCGCGCTTGATGGATCCGACGTCCGGGGACATGACGACGACGTTCTCATAGTTCCCCTCGTATTTTTTCATGACATAGGGGGAGAGAAGGGTCGCTCCCACCAGGTGGTCCAGAGGAATGTTGAAGAAGCCCTGGATCTGAGGCGCATGCAGGTCCATGGTGAGGATCCTGTCTGCGCCGGCGACACAGATCATATCCGCCACCAGCTTCGCGGTGATCGGGTCTCTGCCCTTCGCCTTTCTGTCCTGTCTGGCGTAACCGTAATAGGGCACCACAGCGGTGATGCGTCCTGCGGATGCGCGCTTGAATGCATCGATCATCACGAGCAGTTCCATCAAATTATCGTTGGTCGGCTCCGAGATGGACTGAATGACGAATACGTCACAGCCTCTGACTGTATCGTATACCGAGACGGAGGTCTCTCCGTCGCTGAACTTTCCCACATCTGCTCTCCCGAGAGGGATCCCCAGATAAGTGGAAACATCGTTTGCCAGGGTAGGATTGGAGTTTGCCGCAAATAATTTGATCTCTCTGCCATGAAGATTCATTTTGCATCGCCCCTTTTTCTGTATTGATTTGTTTTATATGTAATTTTTGATCTGCACTGATATTATCCGCGCAATGTCACGAAGGGTCCTATCTTTTCGCCGGCCCCTACCGAGACGCCTTCGAGGAAACTGCATTCCACCACGGCGCCTTCGCCGATCTCGCTGTCCCTCACCACGCTGTTCGGTCCCACAACGGCTCCCCTGCGGATCCGTGTCTTTCCGGTCACAGTGGTGCCGTGCCGGATCAGGGCACCAGCTTCGATCTCCACGTCCGGCCCGATGACGACGCCGTCGGTAAGCTCGAACTGCACTCCGCCGTTCAGATGCCTGCGGATGAGATCCGCCTTCGCGGTCTCGTTGAGAAGCAGCAGTCCCGCCGGATCGTTGGCGCCGAGCACCACATCCGGTGTGTCCGCAAGACACGCGCCTGCCCTTTCACCCGCTTTGATGATCAGCTCCACCGCGTCGGTGAGGTAATACTCTCCCTGCGCATTGTTGTTGCGGATCTTCCCGAGGGTATCGATGAGGACATCGGTCCTGAACCAGAATGCCCCGGAATTGATCTCACGGATCGCCGCCTGTTCCGGCGTGCAGTCCGCGCGCTCCACGATGGCAGCAAGCCGGGAACCGTCCCGGATGATCCTGCCGTAGTTTCCGCCGTCCTCCAGCTGAGCCGTGACGACGGTCAGAGCATTCTCTTCGTCCTTGTGCTGTCTGTATGCCTTTTGTATCGTGTCGCTGTCCATGAAAGGGGCATCCCCACACAGAACGAGGGTGTCGCCGGTCCGGTGAGCCTCCAGGAAATCCATCGCCATTCGGGTGGCATGTCCTGTCCCCAGCCTCTCGGTCTGGATTCTCACCTCAAATCCCGCATCCTTCACCGCATCGATCACGTCCGGCTCGGAAGCGACGACGCAGACATGCTCCACGCCGGCCTTCCTCGCGGCATCGGTGACCCAGAGAAGCATCGGTTTTTCCGCCACGGTGCACAGCACTTTCGAGCATACCGCCCGCATGCGCTTGCCCTGTCCGGCAGCCAGGATAACGACATTGGTTTCTTCCATGAACCGACCTTCCTAAACACGATTTTTCAGCACTAATATTATCGCAAGGAAACAGGCTTTTTTCAACCGTTTCCGCCTTGTCGGGACAAAGAAAATATGTTGTACGAGATGGTCTACTTTGGTATAATAATTTGGCATTAATGTAAGTTAATATATTTTATTTAGGAGGAACCATATGGCACACAAATACGTTTACCTCTTTTCCGAGGGTAACGGCTCCATGCGTGAACTCCTGGGCGGCAAAGGCGCAAACCTTGCAGAGATGACCTCTCTTGGTCTTCCCGTTCCCCAGGGATTCATTGTCTCCACAGAAGCCTGCAACCGTTACTATGAAGACGGCGAGCAGATCGCTCCTGAAATTGAAGCGGAGATCGCAGAGTATCTGAAGAAGATCGAAGAGATCAACGACAAGGAACTCGGCAACCCCGCGAAACCCCTCCTGGTATCCGTCCGTTCCGGTGCCCGCGCATCCATGCCCGGCATGATGGACACCATCCTCAACCTCGGCATCAATGACGAAGTCGCAGCCGGACTGATCGCCGGAAACGACGACCCCAAGTTCGAGCGCTTCGTATATGACTCTTACCGCAGATTCGTCCAAATGTACTCCGACGTCGTTATGGGACTTTCCAAGAAACGCTTCGAAGTCATCATCGACGACCTCAAGGAGAAGAAGGGCGTCAAGCAGGATATCGAGCTTGACACCGAAGACCTGAAAGAGATGCTTGTCCGCTTCCGCGCCTTCTACAAGGAAGAGCTCGGCGAAGAGTTCCCGCAGGATCCTCAGGTACAGCTCTACGGCGCCATCAAGGCCGTTTTCCGCTCCTGGAACAATGAGCGCGCCATTTACTACCGCAAGATGAACGAGATCCCCTCCAGCTGGGGCACCGCTGTTTCGGTCATGCCGATGGTATTCGGAAACCTGAACAACAACTCCGGCACAGGTGTTGCCTTCACTCGCAACCCCGCCACCGGTGAGAAGGGTCTGTTCGGCGAGTTCCTGATGAACGCTCAGGGCGAAGACGTTGTTGCCGGTGTCCGTACACCTTCCAACATCTCCGAACTCAAAGAGACCAACCCCGCTGTCTACGAGCAGTTCTCCAACATCGCGAACAGCCTCGAGCAGCATTATCGTGACATGCAGGACATGGAGTTCACCATCGAAAACGGCAAACTCTACATGCTCCAGACCCGTAACGGCAAGCGCACAGCAGCTGCTGCTCTCCGCGTAGCCTGCGACCTGGTCGATGAAGGCATGATCACCAAGGAAGAAGCGCTGATGGCTGTCGACGCAAAGCAGCTTGACGCACTCCTCCACCCGCAGTTCGACGCAGCCGCTCTGAAGAAGGCAACCGTCGCCGCCACCGCTCTTCCGGCATCCCCCGGCGCAGCATGCGGCCAGGTCGTGTTCTCCGCAGAGGAAGCGATCGAAGAAGCAGAAAAAGGAAACAAAGTCATCCTCGTCCGTCTGGAGACCTCTCCGGAAGACATCGAAGGAATGCACGTATCTCAGGGCATCCTGACCGTTCGCGGCGGTATGACCTCCCACGCGGCAGTTGTTGCCCGCGGCATGGGAACCTGCTGCGTATCCGGATGCGGCGAAGTCCGCATGCATGAGGAAGAGGGATACTTCGAGCTGGCAGGACAGAAAGTCCACCGCGGCGACTGGATCTCCCTCGACGGCAGCACCGGTAACATCTACCTCGAGGCGATCCCGACTGCTCCCGCTTCCCTCTCCGGCAATTTCGGCCGTTTCATGGGATGGGCAGACGAAGTCCGCAAACTGGGCGTCCGCACCAATGCTGATACCCCCCGCGACGCGCATCAGGCATTTGAATACGGCGCAGAAGGCATCGGCCTCTGCCGTACCGAGCACATGTTCTTCGAAGCAGACCGCATCAAGGCAGTCCGCGAGATGATCGTGTCCGACACCGTTGAGCAGCGCAAAGCCGCTCTCGCCAAGATCCTCCCGATGCAGCAGGGCGACTTCGAGAAACTCTACGAAGAGATGCACGGCAAGCCGGTAACCATCCGCTTCCTGGATCCTCCGCTCCATGAGTTCGTACCCACCGATCCTGAGGACATCAAGGCTCTCGCAGAAGAGATGAAGATCTCCGTTGAAGAACTCAACCAGGTCATCACCGGACTCCACGAGTTCAACCCGATGATGGGTCACCGCGGATGCCGTCTGGCAGTCACCTATCCCGAGATCGCAGAGATGCAGACCACCGCTGTCATCCAGGCAGCTTACGCTGTTATGGAACGCACCGGTATGAACGTCGTACCGGAGATCATGATCCCGCTGGTCGGTGAGATCAAAGAGCTCCAGTATGTAAAGAAAGTCGTCACCGATACCGCTGACGCCATCATCGCAAGGGAAGGCAAGCCCCTCCATTACAAGGTCGGCACCATGATCGAGATCCCGCGTGCGGCTCTCACCGCTGACGAGATCGCGAAGGAAGCAGAGTTCTTCAGCTTCGGAACCAACGACCTCACCCAGATGACCTTCGGATTCTCCCGCGACGACGCAGGCAAGTTCCTCGGCGAGTACTACAACAAGGGCATCTATGAGAACGATCCGTTCGCTCACCTCGACCAGGTCGGCGTAGGCAAACTCATCAAGATGGCTGTCGCACTCGGCAAGGGCACACGTCCTGACATCAAGCTCGGAATCTGCGGCGAGCATGGCGGAGACCCCTCCTCCATCGACTTCTGCCACCGCGCAGGTCTCACCTATGTCTCCTGCTCACCGTACCGCGTACCGATCGCGAGACTTGCAGCAGCTCAGGCACAGATCCGCAACCCCAGAGACTAAATACTGTCTTGGATAAAAACCGGGACGGGAGCGATCGCTCCCGTCCCTTTCTTTTGCTCTGTTATATCAGAACCACTCACCGGATCCCAGCCTTCTTTTCTTCCTTGATCTGTTTCTGAAGCGCCTTGCACGCCTCCAGGTTCTCCTTGTTGTATCCGATCAGCACACCCGGGTTCTTTATGTGGATCGTCTGTATGATCTGGTTGTGCGTGTCCGCAGTAGCGGCCTTCCTTTTTCTTCCGAAGGATCCTCCGGTCGCAAGGCTGTACTGCTTTCCATCCCTTGTCACTGCAGTAAGGTAATCATAATCATGCACTCCGTTGGTGGAATGCCTTGTGACGTACACCCAGAAGATATCCGTGTACCGTACAGCGTCAAAACCACCCGTCAGCGATGCCACATAGTTTTCAGTAAGATACGTGCCTACCCCATCCAAATGGATCGTATCCGGACTCTCCAGTTCCCGCATGAGATCGCTTTCCGGTTCAAGCACCGGCGCGAAGCTCTTCATCCGGGCCCTTCCGAGGAAAAATGCCAACAGTCCCGCTGCCAGCGTGAACAGCGCTCCGATAACGTATCCTCCGGAGACTCTCATAAATCCATCTGCACCGAACACGGTCTTCTCATCGTGAACGCTGAGACACACATCACCAAAGACATCGTCGAAATCCTCGAGGGCGATCACTTCCTCACCGTACTCTTCGTTGAAAGTCTCCACGGCAAAAGGCTTTGCTTCTTCCGGGATAGCGATCGTCCATCCGTAAATGCGGACCGGTCCATCCCCTGATTCCGCAAACTGTCTGTCGAGATATTCTTCTCCCTTCTCTCCCGCACTGATGATGTAATACCAGTCGTCGTTATACGCAATATAGTAAGTGCTCTCCCCATTTCCGGCAAAAGCGAAACAACCATTGATATCCAGATACGAGGCCCGTCCCAGCTTATCCGTCCCTTTCTCCTGGATGATATCCTCAAGATGCGGGACATTCTTCTTTTCCGCGCCGTACCTGAACGCGCCTATCAACATCAAAATGACAGCTGCAGCCAGAAGAACGATACCTGCGATCATCGTCGCTTTCGATCTTCCGTAAGCTTTTTTTATTTTTGCACCCATCTCTTTTCTCCCCCTCTTTACAGGAAATAAACTAGATTATATTTTAAACTAACATCAATCCGGTTACAAATCTCTGCCTTTCTCTCGCTCATGTCCCCTTCTCTCCGCCCCCCTCCCGATACCAAAAGCGCCTCTTTACGGCAATGCCGGAACCGCCATTCGCCGTCTGACAACAAATCACCTGTGCCGTCTTTTCCTGTTCATTTTCCGTTCCCTCTCAGCTATAATAGTCTCATCGAACTATTGGAGGCATTTATGAAACGGATATTCCGTCTGTTTTTCCTTTTCCTGATACCATTCTTCCTCATTCGCTTCGCCACGCTCGCGGAGACGGATCCTTCCACCGGCTTCTTCACCGGTGGGAAATACGGTCATTTTCTCTATATCGTCTCCCTCGCCCTTGCCGCTCTGACTTCCTTTGTGGCCGCGATCCGCTTCAGAAGACTTCAGGTCGTTCCCAAGACACCGGAGGCCCCCTCGCTGCTCCTTCAGATCCTCATGTGCCTGTCTGCACTGTTCTCCCTGCAGCAGCTCCTTCTGCCTCCCCTTACCTCCCACATCTCATCCCGCGCGCTGTCAGTCGGTGTCTTTTTCGTATATGTGGCATCCCATCTCCTCAGCGCCGCATTTTTCTTCCTTCTCGCGATCAACAAGTCACTGCCGTCCACGGTCCTGAGCGATCTGTTCGCCTCCTCACCGGCAGTGGCTTTCGCCTCCCAGATGCTGTTTCTATACGCACAGGAACCGGTCAATCTTCATGACTCCCTGACCGTCCTCTCTCTTCTCTGCGAGGCGTCCCTGGCGGTTGCCTGGCTGCGCTACTGCTCCGCGCTTCTCGCGGGAAGCACTGCCGCCTTCCCTTCCGCGGTGGGGTTCTCCACTCTTGCCCTTTATCTCTCAGTGGGATTCCGCCTTCCGGAAGTTTTCATCGCCGCGCCTTCCTTCCTGAGGATCATCTCCATCCTCCACCATGTGTTCTGCTCCCTCACCCTGATGGTCATGACCCTGGACTCCATCCCGGACAGCAGGAAGCAGAGTACCGATACCCCGGAGGAAAGTGATGGCTAATCAGATCCCTCAAAAACTCCGTCTGCTGGTCCTGCGGGATTACCTCACCGAGAACTCGGATGAGGACCACCCCGTGTCCCTTGCCGATATGATCGCCCATCTCCACGAGCGGGGGATCGAAGCGGAGAGGAAAACTCTGTACTCGGATCTTCAGCTCCTCACGGATTACGGTCTGGATCTGATCCGGACCCGGATGCCCAACAACGGCATCCGGTATTATGTGGCGTCCCGGGACTTTGAGCTTCCCGAACTGAAACTTCTTGTGGACAGCGTCCAGAGCTCCAAGTTCATCACCGAGCGCAAAACCAAGACGCTGATCGGAAAGCTGGAAAACCTGGGAACAGTACATCAGGCGAGAGAACTTCAGCGTCAGGTCATCGTCAGCGGCAGGGTAAAAAACATGAACGAGAGCGTCTTCTACAACGTGGACGGTCTCTCCTCCGCCATCACCAACGACCATTCGGTCACATTCAAGTACTATGAGTTCAACCTGAAGAAGGAACGTCAGTTCCGCAGGGACGAAGCGCTGTATCACGTAAGTCCCTTCGCCCTCATCCTGGACAATGAGAATTACTACCTTCTCGGCTTCGACGAGGACGACGGGATCATGAAACACTTCCGGGTAGACAAGATCTCCTTTCTTTCGGAGACCGGCAGCCGGCGCAGCGGAAAAGATGCGTTCAAGGGAACGGATCTCAGCCGCTACACCGCGCGGGTGTTCGGCATGTACCACGGGGAGACCAGACAGGTCCGCCTGATCTTTGCGAACCACCTGGTGGGAGCCGTGGTGGATCACTTCGGAAAGGATGTCCGCATCACCAACGAAGATGATGAGCATTTCTCCTTCCTCGCCGATGTTTCGGTCAGCCCCCAGTTCTTCGGTTGGGTGCTGAGCTTCGGCAAAGAGGCCTCCATCCTGGAGCCCGCCGATGTACGCGAGGCATTTCTTAAGCACATACGGGAAGCCCTCTCCTTTACCGATTCCCTGACATAAGGATGTATTTGACCGCCCGGAAGGGCGGTTTTTTGATGTGTGAAAAGACCGGAACGCTTGCGGCGTCCCGGTCCTTTCTTATGTGAGAGGTTTCGTTGTGTTCGTTTTTCTTATGCGAGCTGCTCTTCGATCTCTTCCTCGTTCTCATCTTCTTT
>CAZRGP010000010.1:0-58737 GCA_964599695.1 uncultured Faecalibacterium sp. | reverse complement strand
TCCGATACTTATCTATTCCTGCACTTTAATCCCCTAAAAATCTGTGAAGAACCAAAACTATTGCAAAAAAAGTCCGGCTCTCCGTCGTCAAGGCGGGGAGCCGAATCGTTTATAATTAGCGTTCTACTTTTGGAAGAGAACATCCAGGGTGGCGCGCCAGGAGTTAGCGAGATGCACTTCCATTGCCTGGGCAGCTTCGTCATAGTCCTCCACCAGTATAGCGTCGATTACGGCCAGATGTTCTGCCGCGCTCGCAATGAGACGTTTGGTGCTCTTCTGTCCGGTCAGCAGACGCAGTCGTTGATTCTGGTCGTATACCTTTCGTATTGATTCATCCAGATACCGGTTTGGGTTGGAGGAGATGATGAGCTGATGGAGGTCGTTGTCTGACTCGAATTGCTCCTCGATCCCTGTTACTTCTGCCTTCTGCTGGATCCCCTTGATGAGGATGAGCTGCTGCTTGTCGATGTAGGGACCGAATTTCCGAAGGATGTAGGGCTCGATGAGTATGCGCACCTGGAAGATATCCCTTACCACGTCGAAGTCGATCTCGGAGACCTGAGTTCCTTTTTTGGGAAGTACATTGACGAGCATCTCATGCTCCAGGTCATTGAGCGCCTCGCGGATCGGTGTCCTGCTGATACCCAATTCGTCACTTAACGCGACTTCATTGAGCATGGTATTCGGTTCGTAGAACCCGGACAGGATACGCGACTTAATGATCGTATACGCCTTGTCTTTTAAACTGATAGCCATCGTGTCTTCCTCCATTCTGTTGATAATTATACCATTATTTGAGATTGTTGTATACATCAGTGGCGGAATTCAGCGCTATATCGTTGAAACAACGGTATATTCCTTGTTTGCGGAGGAATACCATAATTGAAATCGGAATACTTGATTTGCGTCGGATACATATAAAGCATGCATGAACAACAAAATAATGACAAATTGTATACAAGACAAACCGCACTGTCATCTAAAGTGTTGTCGGATTGCACAATACATGTTTTCTTCTATTGATCAATGTGTAAAAAAACAGGTTTTATATTGAATTGAAACGCCATTTGATATATCATTTTTGTAACATACAACATGTTTGGTGTTGTTATTTTTTGTTTTGAAGAAGGAGATTGAAATGAAAAAACTGTTTTCTTTGCTTCTCGTTCTGGTTCTCGCTTTCTCTCTCGTAGCTTGCGGGAACACCGAGAATGAAGGAGAAACCACCCCTGCAGGCGAAACCGATACCGAAGCTGCATTCCAGCCCGGCGATATCATCGGTGTTTCCCTCAACAGCCAGGCATCTGAACGCTGGCAGCGCGACGCCGCTACCCTTGAGCAGGCTATCAAGGAAGCCGGTTTCGAGCCCATGATCCAGTTCAATGATGACAACGCAACTGTTCAGGCCACTCAGATCGAGAATATGGTCGTTGCAGGCGCGAAGGCGATCATCGTTTGCCCCTATGACGCAGGTTCTCTCGGTACTGTCCTGAAGGACGCACGTGACAACGGTGTCGTCATCATCAACTATGACCTCGCAGTCACGGGTTCTGATGAAGTTGACTATTTCGTCGGCTACAACAACCGTGAGGTCGGTGTCATGCAGGCTAACGCAATTATCAAGGCTCTGGATCTTGACAATGCTACACCTGAAAATCCGAAGTACATCGAGATGTTCGCAGGCGATCTGAAGGAAGCGAACTGCTGGTATTACTTCAACTATGCGAATGAAGTTCTCAAGCCCTACTTCGACAGTGGCGTCCTGGTTTGCAAATCCGGCGAGACCGATATCAACCAGTGCACAATCGTTGACTGGGAGCTCACCACTCTTGAGACAAAATTCAACGCACGTATGACCGGATTCTATTCTGACGGCACACACCTCGATGCAGTTCTTTGCCCGTCCGACTACTTTGTAGGACCTGTTTCCAACTTCCTGCAGGATTACGGCTACGGCACAGAAGAGCAGCCTATGGCTTACATCACCGGCAATGACTGCTATGAGTCTGTTTGCTGGCTGCTTGCCCATGATCTGGCCGGCATGACCGTCTTCAAGGATACAACACTCCTTTCCGGCGCTTGCATGGATATCATCAATACCCTTGCCAAGGGCGAAGAAGTGACAGGCCTCGAAGACTATCAGCCCGATGAGGACTATGACTTCACACTGAAGGCCAAATTCGTCGACATGTTTGCAGTCGATAAAGACAACCTCAAAGAGAAGGTCGTAGACAGCGGATTCTATTCATATGATTCTGTATTCGGCGATGTCATTCCCGAAGAAGAAGACTAATTGAAAACCGGGTAAATCAGCATAACATCTGAATGCTGTCGCCTGTGCGAAGCAGGCGACAGCATTTTATAAAGAGAGGATGAAAATATGGCGGATTATATCCTCGAAATGAAGGGGATCACCAAAGCTTTCTTTGGTGTAAAGGCTTTGAACAATGTAAACCTCCAGGTAAAGCGGGGCGAGATCCACGCGATCGTGGGGGAAAACGGAGCAGGAAAATCCACCCTGATGAATGTCCTGAGCGGCACTTATCCGTACGGCAGCTACGAGGGACAGATCCTTTATGACGGAGAAGAGTGCAAGTTCAAGGATATCAAGGACAGTGAGCACAAGGGCATCGTCATTATTCGTCAGGAACTTGCTCTGATTCAGAAACTGACGGTGGCGGAAAACCTGTTTATCGGCAATGAGCGCGCGAGCCACGGGATCATTTCCTGGAACCAGACCAACCGCGATGCGCAAAAGTATTTGGACATGGTCGGGTTCAAATATTCACCGGAAACATATGTCAAGGATATCAGCACGGGACCTCAGCAGCTGCTGGAGATCGCGAAGGCTCTGGCTAAGGACTGCAAGCTGCTCATTCTGGATGAGCCCACAGCGTCCCTGCCTGAGACCGATTCCACCCATCTTCTGAATCTTCTGAAGGAACTGCAGAAGCAGGGTATCACAAGCATCATGATCTCCCACAAACTCAATGAGATCTGCTATGTAGCAGACAGGATCACGGTCATCCGCGACGGACAGACCATCTGTACGATGAATGAGGATGAAAAGCCCTTCAGCGAGCCGACGATCGTGAAAAATATGGTTGGACGTCCTATGGAAGACCGTTTCCCGGATCGGGACAGATCCTCCATCTCGGATGAGATCGGGTTTGAGATCCGGAACTGGTCCACATATCATCCTGTTTATTTTGAGCAGGAAGTGGTCAAGAAAGCGTCGCTGGTCGTACATAAGGGGGAGATCGTCGGTCTCTACGGACTGATGGGTGCCGGAAGAACGGAGATGGCTCTTTCCGTATTCGGACGCCAATACGGGCAGCATACAACGGGGCAGGTGTTCCTCAACGGAAAAGAACTGCACCTGAAACACCCGAAGGAGGCGATCAAAGAGGGACTTGCTTATCTGAGCGAGGACCGCAAGGGACTGGGTCTGATCCTGGACGACACGATTCGGACCAATATCTCACTCGCTTCCCTGAATAAGATATCCAAGCACTCGATCCTCAACAACTATGAAGAGGAGACGATGGCAAATCAGTATGTGGATGAACTCAACATCAAGTGCAATTCGATCCTTCAGCCGGTTCGCAGCCTCTCCGGCGGAAACCAGCAGAAGGTGGCGCTTGGTAAATGGCTGGCGAGCGATGCCGAGGTGTTCATCTTTGATGAACCCACACGCGGTATCGATGTCGGTGCCAAATATGAGATCTACTGTCTGATGAACGATCTTGCCCAGAAGGGCAAGTCGGTCCTGTTCATCTCTTCGGACCTGGTGGAGATCCTGGGAATGTCGGACCGTATCTACGTGATGAACGAAGGAGAGATCTGCGGTCAGATGCCTGGTGAAGGTGCCACACAGGAAAAGGTGATGCAGATGATCGTAAGCCATCAAAAGGGAGGAAAGAAAGTAGGATGAAAGAGTTAGTAAAGTCTGTCAAGGAAAATATTGGCAGATATACGATGATCCTGGTTGCGCTCTTCATCGTTATTGTGTTCCAGATCCTTACTAAGGGCATGGTGCTCAAGCCGATGAACCTGAACAACCTGATCATCCAGAACGCATATATCATTATTCTGGCAGTCGGACAGATGATGCTGGTCCTGGCCGGGGGTCTTACGGACCTCTCCGTAGGTCAGCTGTGCTCCATGTCCGGATGTATCGCAGGCCTTCTTATCATTAAGAACGGCCTTCCGGTGGGTCTTTCCCTTCTGATCGACTTCCTGATCGTCCTGGCAGTCGGTCTCTGGAACGCTTCACTGGTTGCGTCTCTCGGAATAGAGGCCTATATCGCCACCCTCGCATCCCAGTTGATCGTCAAAGGCGTCAACTACGTCGTGATGCAGGGCAAGACATACACCATGTTCCCGGATTCCTTCCTGAACTGGTGCACCGGCCATATCCCGGATTTCTTCGGGGTGAAGGGACTACACGTCACTTCCCTCATACTCGGAGCTCTGACCTGCCTTGTCGTCGTAATCCTTCAGCTTCGCAGTAGAAAGCAGAAGATCGCCTACAATGTCAAGGTATCCTCTGCCGGTCTCTTCTGGGCCCAGCAGGCGCTGATCTGCGGCTTTATCATGGGACTGACCTATCTTCTCGCGATTTATCGCGGTTATCCGAAGATCCTGGTAATCGTTGTTGTCATCGTTGCGATCTACAGCTTCATCGTCAGCAAGACCATCTTCGGCCGTCAGGTCGTAGCTGTCGGCGGAAACCGCCAGGCTGCTGTACTGTCCGGTATCAAGGACAAAAAGGTCATCTTCCTGATCTACCTCAACAGCGCACTTACCGCAGGGTTCTCCGGGATCATCTACGCCGCAAGGCTGAATGCATGCTCTCTGAGTATCGGACTCGGACTGGAAGCAGATGCTATCTGCGCCTGCTTCATCGGCGGCGGTGTTTCCAACGGATCGATCGTCGGTTCTCTGATCGGCGCATTGGTCATCGGCCTTCTGAACAACGGAATGTCTCTGCTCGGACTCGGATCCGACATGCAGATGGTCATGAAAGGCCTGGTTCTCGTATTCGCAGTATCCCTGGATATTTTCCAGTCCAGACGTTCTGCCTGATTGGACATTGAATAATAGCGTAATTGCGATCAGTTGCATGGAGAAGCACAAATAATTAATGCGGTGGTCGTGTCATTTGACCCGGCCGCCGCTTATAGATAAAGGAGAAATATGATGAAATCAATTTTAATCGAGGATGTCCGCAAAGTAAAAATCATCGAGACACCCATGCCAGAGAGAAAAGAGGGAGAAGCCCTTCTCAAGATCCTCTATGGCGGGATCTGCGGCTCGGACCTTGGAAGCTATCGCGGCAGTTTTGCCTATTTTGAGTATCCCAGGATCCCCGGCCATGAATTCTCAGCCGAAGTCGTGGATGTCGATGAGAATAATCCCTACGGGATCAAGAAGGGGATGATCGTAACAGGAAATCCCTACTACAACTGCGGACAGTGCTATCCATGCAAAAAAGGAAATGTAAACTGCTGCGAACATAATGAGACGCTGGGATGCCAGAGAGACGGGGCTTTTTCCACCTATTTCTGTATGCCACTGGAGCGCATTTACGATGGAAAAGGCATCTCTGCCAAGTCGCTTGCAGCCGTGGAGCCGTTCTGCATCAGCCAGCACGGAATCAGCCGCGCAAACATCAATCCGGGCGACCGGGTGCTTGTCGTTGGAGCTGGTACGATCGGCGCATTTGCGCTGAAAGCTGCAAAACTTCGCGGTGCGGAAGTGACGGTTTGCGATGTTTCCCAGCAGAAACTCGATATGGCGAAGAAACTCGGTGCCGACCATGTTATACTCAATACGAGCGATGAAGTTTTCAATGCTGCAGTTGCGGAATTGACCGACGGGAACGGATTCGATGTGACCGTGGAGTGTGTGGGACGCGCTTCCACCATGCAGAACTGCATTGATGCCGTGTGTTTCCACGGAACTGTTGTCGATATCGGTGTATCCAAGCAGAACCTTGATTTCTTCTATACCATCATTCAGAAAAAGGAACTCACCATCTTCGGCTCGAGGAACGCTCTTAAAGCGGACTTTCTCAACACCATCGATGCCGTGAAGGAGGGAAGGCTTGTACTGGAAGACGCGATCACGAACGTGTATCCTTTTGACCAGGCTGCGCAGGCTTTCAAGGATTTTGACGAGCATCAGGGAGAGATGCTGAAGACGCTCATCGAGTTCTGATCATTTTACCGGAGGCTGCTATGAGAAGATCCTTAATTATTTTCGCTTTCATGTATTTCAGTATCGATTCCATCTTTTTCCTGATGGAAGGCGGCTGGCCGTTCACCACTGCACAGTGGGCTCTCGTTGCCCTTATCGTGGTGATGGTTGCGATGTCTGTCTATCAGGGAAAACTGATGATCAAGGAAGAAAAGGAGAAAAAGGAGCAGCTGAAGGCGGAAGAGGAACGTCTGAAGGCTCAGGAAGCGGAGGAGGATCTTGCTTCCGGCCAGGTTCTTGATGAGCAAAATGACGCGCAAGAGACCATATCCAAGTTTGATGATTGAGTATAGGAGGAGAAAATGGAACTGATCAATGAAAAGTTTAAGAGCATCGGCATCGTTCCTGTTGTAGTTCTGGATGATGCGAAAGACGCGGCCCCGCTGGGAAACGCCTTGTGCGAGGGAGGGCTTCCCTGCGCTGAGGTAACGTTCCGGACTGCGGCGGCATATGAGACCATTAAGCAGATGACGGCAAACTTCCCGGACATGCTTGTTGGCGCCGGAACCGTTTTGACTACGGAACAGGTAGACAGGGCGAAGGAGGCCGGTGCAGCCTTTATCGTGTCTCCCGGACTGAATCCCAGGGTCGTATCCTATTGCCAGAAGGTGGGACTCCCCATCGTACCCGGGACCCAGACGCCCAGTGAGATGGAGCAGGCATTAGAGTTCGGACTCGAAGTGGTTAAATTCTTCCCTGCTGAGCCCGCGGGCGGTCTCAAGATGATCAAGGCTGTAGCGGCTCCTTATACGACCCTTCAGTTCATGCCGACAGGCGGCATCAACGCCCAGAACGTAAGGGATTATCTCGCATACAATCGGATCCTCGCATGCGGTGGCAGCTGGATGGTAAAGAAAGACCTCGTGACAGCGGGTAATTTCGATGAGATCCGCAGACTGACTGCTGAGGCAGCAGCGATCGTAAAGGAGGTCAGAGGATAATGGAACTGAAACTTCGTCCTGCAAATGAATGTAAATATGACGCGGTATCTCTGGGTGAGATCATGCTCCGGCTTGATCCGGGCGAGGGAAGGATCAGAACGACAAGAACGTTCCAGGTATGGGAAGGCGGCGGCGAATACAATGTTATCCGCGGTCTCCACAAGTGCTTCGGAATGAATACTGCTGTGATCACCGCTTTCGCGGACAATGAGGTGGGAAAACTTCTCAAGGATCTCATTGAGCAGGGTGGCGTGAATACCGAACTCATCAAGTGGAAGAAGACAGACGGTATCGGACGCATCTGCCGCAACGGCATCAACTATACAGAGCGTGGTTTCGGGATCCGCGGAGCCATTGGATGTTCTGACCGCGCCAATACGGCCATTTCCCAGATGACACCTGAAGATTTTGACTTTGACTACATTTTCGGCACATTGGGCGTACGTTGGCTGCACACAGGCGGGATCTATGCCGCTCTTTCGGAACAGTCCTGCGAGACGGTCATTGCAGCATGCAAGGCCGCTAAGAAATATGGCACCGTCGTATCCTATGACCTGAACTACCGTCCTTCCATGTGGAGCGCCATCGGCGGACAGGCGAAGGCCCAGGAAGTCAACAGGGAAGTAGCAAAATATGTTGATGTTATGATCGGAAACGAAGAGGACTTCACCGCGTGCCTCGGATTTGAGGTTGAAGGCAATGACGCGGAGCTCAAGAGCCTCAATCTGGAAGGTTATAAGAAGATGATCGGGAACGCTGCCAAGACATATCCCAACTTCAAGGCAGTGGCAACGACTCTTCGTACAGTCAAGACTGCTTCTGTAAACGACTGGAAGGCGATCTGCTGGGCAGACGGAGAGATCTATCAGTCCAAGGAATACAACGACCTTAGTATTCTGGACCGTGTCGGCGGAGGAGACTCTTTTGCTTCAGGCCTCGTATACGGCCTCATGACAACAGGAGATCCGGAGAAAGCGGTAAACTACGGCGCGGCGCATGGTGCACTGGCGATGACAACTCCCGGTGATACATCCATGGCAAGTCTGAATGAAGTGGAAGCCGTTATGGGCGGAGCCAGCGCAAGGGTCAAAAGATAGGTGGGACATAACAGCAGATGAAAAGAGCTGAAACAGAGAAATCCGTTTCAGCTCTTTGCTTATTTCTTCAGAGGGATCAGAGAACGACACCATCTTTAAAGATGGAGATCTCGCGGTATCCGCGTTTTTCTGTGTTTGTCTGTTCTCCGCTTGCTACGCTCAGAACGTATCCGAGAAGCCTGTCCGCCGCCTCATCCAGTGTTTCTGTGCCGTCTGCGACGGTTCCGGTGTTGAAATCGATCCACTCCGGTTTTTTCTCAAACAGGGGAGTGTTGGTGGATAGTTTTACGGTCGGAGCCGGTGCGCCAAAAGGTGTCCCGCGTCCGGTCGTGAAAAGTACCATGTGGGCACCGGAGGCTGTTAGGTTGGTGGCGCTCACCAGGTCATTGCCGGGACCGGAAAGAAGGTTGAGACCTTTTGTTCTCACTCTTTCCGCATATTCAAGAACATCGATGACCTGGGCTGATCCGCCTTTCTGCACACAACCGCAGGATTTATCTTCCAGGGTAGTGATGCCGCCTTCCTTGTTTCCGGGACTCGGATTCTCGTAAACGACCTGCCCGTGGTCAACGAAATACTTTTTGAAGTTGTTGACCATATCCACGGCCTTCTGATAGATCTCTTCGTTCGCGCAGCGGGAGAAAAGGATATTTTCCGCTCCGAACATTTCCGGGACCTCCGTGAGGATCGTGGAGCCTCCCAATGCAATGAGACGGTCAGAGAAGCGCCCTACTACAGGATTCGCAGTGATTCCGGAAAGACCGTCAGAACCTCCGCACTTCAGCCCGATGACCAGTTCACTGGCTGGAACAGTCTCACGGTGGAAGCGGCCCGCGTAATCCGCAAGTTCTCTTAGAAGTTTGGTGCCTTCCTCGATCTCGTCTTCCGTTTTCTGACACAGCATGAATTTGACCCGGTCGTGATCGTACTCACCGATCTCTTCAAGGAACATGTCCAATACAAGGTTTTCACATCCCAGCCCGACACATAGCACTGCCCCGGCATTCGGGTGGTGAACCAGATCTGCCAGCACGCGCTTGGTCATGGCGAGATCATCTCCAAGTTGAGAGCAGCCGAATGGATGGGCAAAGTAGTACAGCCCGTCGATGGATCCTGTGACCAGATCCTGATTTTCTTCAACCAGTGTTTTGGCCACGCCATTGATGCAGCCTACGATGGGCAGGACCCAGATCTCATTGCGGATTCCGACTTTTCCGTCTGTGCGGCGGTAACCCTGAAATGTTTTTTTCTGAATATCCGGAAGAGAAAATACTTGGTGGTCGTAGGAATAATCCCCGCCCTCGGAGAGTCCGGTGCGCACATTGTGCGTGTGCACCCAGGAACCCGCAGTGATATCTTTCGTTGCGATAGCAATAGGGTTTCCGTATTTGATGATGCGGGAACCGCAAGGAATATCCCGCAGGGCGATCTTGTGTCCGCGTGGAATATCCTCGAGCGCCGTAATGCCGGTTCCGTCTGCAAAATAAGTTTCTTTGCAATTCAGCTGTTCCAGGGCAACGGCAACATTATCATCGGGATGGATTTTGATCAGATTCATGGTAACCCGCCTTAAATCACGCTTGCAAATGCTTTCTCAGCGCCTTCGTTACGGATCATGGTCAGATCCTTGAGGACAGTTTCTTCAAGTCCGGGGATCGCCGTCAGATCCTGATCCCACATTTGCGTATTGGAGAGGACGTCATGAACGAGTTCCGCATCGGAACTGTCTTTGTGGGCGTAGAAGAAATCAAGTGCCCAGTCGACATCCTGTACTCTGTATTCGTTTCCGCGGGGACGAACGCACACGAGAGCGTCGTCTTCCCTGCGCTGGATGTTGCTGCTGTAGAATGCGATGTATGCAGCGAGGCTCATGGTCAATGCCTGGGGAAGCTTGTTGAACTTCTCGATATATTCAAGGAATGAGGGCATGTTCCTGGCTTTCCACTTGGAAGTGGAGTTGAGGGAGATGCTCATGAGCTGGTGATCGACGAAGGGGTTGTTGAAACGGTCGGTCACGGCGGCAGCGAAGTTCATGCAGTCTTCCTTATCGAGAGGCAGGCAGGGGATGACTTCATCGTAGAGCAGTTTGTTCATGAAACCGTGGATGCTCTCATTGTTCATGCAGTCGCGTACGATATCCTGTCCCGCCAGATATGCTCCGAGGACGAAACCGGTGTGCGCACCGTTCAGGATGCGTACTTTTCTTTTCTTATAGGGAGCGACAGCGGGAACTACATGGACGTTCAGCCCGGCTTTCTTAAAGGGAAGCTGATCCTCCAGCCACTGGGGACCTTCGATATACCACACGCCGAATACCTCACCGACATCAAGCAGAGAGTCGGTATATCCGTTTTCAGCGGTCAGTTTTGCGACTTCTTTTTCGTCGCGGATCCTTCCGGGTACGATGCGGTCTACCAGGGTGCTGCAGAACAGACACTCTTCGTTCATCCAGGTCTTGAAGTCGTCTCCGAGGTTCCAGTCTTTGACGTGCTCATTGCAGCATTTCTGAAGCTCTTTGCCGTTGTCATCGATCAGCTCGCAGGAGAGGATCACGACACCCTTCTGCCCCGCCTTGAACCTTTCATATAGAAGGACCGTCAGTTTGGCGGGGAAGGAGGTGGGAGGAGTCTGCTCAAAAGTGCTTTCAGGGTCATAGGTAATACCCGCTTCCGTTGTATTGGAGGCAATGTATTCAAGATCGGAGCTTCTTGCGATCTCCTTGATTTTTTCCCAGTCAGCGGAGTCATATGCGTTATAGCACGCGTCCACTGCGGATATCACACGCTTGCGGTCGACGGTCTTGCCGTTCTCGGAACCGCGGAGATAAAGGGTGTAAAGGCCTTCCTGATCATTGATCAGCTTGGTCAATCCCTGGCTGATAGGCTGGACGATGGCTACTTTGCCGTTCCAGCCCACCTTTTCGTTTGACATGTCAAACCAATAGTCGACAAACGCTCTGAGAAAGTTGCCTTCTCCGAACTGAAGCACTTTGACAGGAGCTTTTTTTAGGATATATCCGGTGTATCCGGATTCTTGCAGAACCTGATAGTTCAACTGATTATACATTGCTTATTCTCCTCAATCGTGTATTTGGATGATGGTCGGATGTGAAAAGAATTGACCCTGAAACAAGAGAAATAATGTAGTATACTTGTTGGGGATGTGGCTTTTGTCCCTCGTACGGTAATTCTCATGTATAGGATACCATACTATACTATGTAAATTCCAGTATTTACATACATCTTGCAGAAAAAAATGCTTTGTTGTGAGCAACAACGGCTTTTACATGACGCTGTTGTATACTTACTGGGGACGGGTTATAATACTTACGAGTGAAGATGATAGTTTTATGCACAGGAAGGTGGTTATTTGAAAGGTTACAATAAATTCCAGAACCGCAAACGCCTGAGGAAGAACATCAGGAAGTTCTCCCAGAAGAAGGTGGACTATGCGAAGTACATGCGCGACATTTATGTGGAGAACGGCCTTGCGTTTATCTCATGTAACGTAAAAGGCATCGATGATATCGTTGATCCATATTCGGTAAAGGACTATGAATGGCTCAATGAGAGCTTTGCCAGATATATTGAAAGCAACGCTGCATACATACCGACAGAGTATCCGATCGTGCTTGAGATCATAGGCGGACATTTCAACGACAAGCAGAAGGCGATCATCGAGGAAACGATCCTTGATTACTACGGCCTTTCTCTTGGTGACAAGCAGATCGATCTGTACAAGAACAGGAGAAAGATCTTTATTATCGCTCTTATCTGCGTCGTGATCTTTGCGATCGCCTTACTTATCGATGCGTTCAGCTACAACACGATTTTCCAGGAGAGCGTTATGATCCTGGTCTGGTTCTTCGTGGAGGACCTTGTAGAACTTCTGCTTGACCGGGTCGATCTCCGTGAGGAAAAGACCGATGCGGCACAGCTGGCGAGTTTGGCGATCCGCTTCAGCGACAAATTCGTTGACGAGCCGGTACCTGATGATGAGGCGGAAGAGATCATTGCAGAGATCTTTGAAGAGGGTCCTGAAGAGATCGAGAGCAGCCTCTCTGAGCCTGAGGAGTTCGAGGACGACGAGGAAGAAGAGAAAGAAGAGCATTGATTCTGCAGGCAGCCATCGGGCTGCCTGTTTTTCTTTCCGTTCCGTATCCTGTATAATGTGTGACATCATACATCAATCTCACCCGGGAGGTTTGGATGGAGAGACAAAAGGCAATCCTGGTATCAGCTCAGACAGGACAGTGGGACGTGGAGCATTCACTCAGTGAACTTCGCGCCCTTTGTGATACGGATGGGATCGATGTCGCTGCGGAAGTGGTTCAGACTATGGATCGGCTGAATCCTGCGACCTACATTGGTTCGGGAAAGGCGCTGGAGGTACAGCAATTAGCTGAACAGACGGAAGCGGATCTGGTGATCGTTGATGATGACCTGTCCGGTGTGCAGACACGCAACCTGGAGGAGATGTTCCGTATTCCGGTGATCGATCGCACAGTCCTGATCCTGGATATTTTTGCCCGAAATGCCGTGACGGCAGAGGGAAAGCTTCAGGTGGAGCTGGCTCAGCTGAAATACAGACTCCCCAGATTGCTGGGACTGGGGAACAGTCTTTCCCAGCAGGGCGGAGGAATCGGGACCAGAGGACCCGGAGAGACAAAACTGGAGACGGACCGCCGGCATATCCGGTCAAGGATACGGGCACTGAGCGAAAAACTGGAGGAAGTGGAGAAACGTCGTGAGGTCACCAGAAGATCCAGAAAAAAGAACGGGATCCCGATCGTCGCTCTCGTAGGTTATACCAATGTGGGGAAATCGTCCCTCCTGAATGCGCTCACGGGGTCGGACATCCTCGCGGAGAATAAACTGTTCGCTACACTGGATCCGACAGCGAGAAGACTGCCTGTTGCGAATATGCAGAATGTCATACTCATCGACACGGTAGGATTCGTCAGCAGACTTCCCCATCATTTGGTCGAAGCGTTCAAATCTACCCTGGCGGAAGCACAGTATGCGGATCTGATCCTGCTGGTCGCGGACGCTTCTTCAGAACACTGGGAAGAGGAGATCGAGGTCACAAAGAACGTGCTGGATGAGTTGAAGTGCGGAGATACCCCAGTGATCCAGGTCTTCAACAAGTGTGACCTGGTGGAATCGACCGACCTGCTTCCGGGCATTCCTGTTTCTGCTGAGACAGGGGAGGGACTGGAAAGACTTCTGGACGAGATATCGGTCAAACTGTCCGAAAGGATCGTTCACGCCATGCTTCTGTTTCCTTTTTCTGACGTGGGGAAAGTTGCGCTGCTGCGTGACAGGGGAAATATCGTCAGTGAGCATTGGCGTGAAGACGGACTGATGGTGCAGGCGACCGTGGATCTGACGATCTGGCCAAGATATGAGAAGTATCAAGTGGTTCCAGAATAGGACAACTAAAGACTTAGACCGGGCAGCTTCTGCTGCCCGGTTTTTTCACAGAACCGTCACCAAATTGGCACTTCTTTGTCGTTGTATCGTTGAAAACGAATCAGTATAATGTAGGTTGTATTACTATGTGAGGAGTTCTCATATGCTTGTTGAAGTAAACCATGTAACCAAGCGCTATGGTGATAAGCTCGCGGTTAATGACCTGAGCTTTTCCATCGACCATGGCGAAGTAGTCGGGTTCCTGGGACCTAACGGCGCAGGAAAATCCACTACGATGAATATGATAACCGGATATCTCTCGGCGACGGAAGGGTCTATATCGATCGCGGGATTTGACATTCTGGAACAGCCTATTGAAGCGAAGAAACATATCGGATATCTTCCCGAGATCCCTCCGCTCTATGTGGATATGACAGTCCATGAGTATCTGGACTTCATGTACGAACTGAAAAAATGCAAGATGCCGCGCAGACAGCATCTGCAGGAGATCTGCGAAGCCGTCCGGATCACGGATGTATATGAGCGTGTGATCCGTAACCTCTCCAAGGGATACCGTCAGCGTGTTGGAATGGCTGGCGCTCTTGTCGGCAATCCGGAGTTGCTGATCCTTGATGAGCCTACGGTTGGACTTGATCCTCAGCAGATCATTGAGATCCGCTCTCTGATCAAGGATCTCGGAACCAAATGTACTGTGATCCTTTCCTCTCATATCCTGTCCGAGATCGAAGCGGTTTGTGAGAGGGTACTTGTCATTGACCATGGCAAGCTGATCGCGGATGACAGTCCGGCGAATCTGTCCAAGAATCTGTCAGGCGACGCGTCCGTCCATGTAAGGGCGCTCGGGGATGAGAAGAAGATCCGGGAGATCCTTGAGTCGATTCCCCAGGTAAAAGAGGTGACCTACAACGGTCTCAAGGAGGAGGCAGCCCATGAGTTCAGGGTGACTCCCCAGGAGAGAGTGGACCTGAGAGCCGAGATCGCCAAGAGACTCGTTGAAGGCGGGGCTGATGTGATCGGTTTACGGTTTGCGGAAATGACGCTTGAGGAGATATTCCTCGATCTGATCGCGAAGGAGGACAACAAATAATGGGTACGATTCTTCGCAGGGAGTTCAAAGCGTATTTCAGTTCTCCCATCGGCTATATCCTGCTTGCTGCATTCTGGGCACTTGCAGGTTGGTATTTCTATGTTTCTGTTTTGATGACCGCCACGGCGGAACTTCGAAACGTTTACAACGCCATGGGAACGATCTCCATTTTCCTCATTCCCATGATGACTATGAGGCTGTTTTCGGAGGATAAGCGCCTCCGTACCGATCAGGCACTTCTGACGGCGCCTCTTTCCCTCTGGGAACTTGTTCTGGGAAAATTCCTTGCCAGCCTGTGCATTTACGCCATCAATGTTGGCATCGTGCTGGTCTATGGCCTCACGGTTTCCGTGTTTTCTTCCGTGGAGTGGCCCGTCACGATCGGACTGTTCATTGGTATGATGATGTTCGGCGGGGCGATGATCGCCATCGGAATGTTTATCTCCAGTCTCACTGAAAATCAGATCATTGCCGCGATCGGGACTTTCGCGGTACTTCTCAGCGTGGGGATACTGGACAGCGTTGCGGAGATCGTTGACTCCAAACTTATCAAAGATTTCCTCTATGCGATATCATTCAATAACAGGTTCTATGATTTCACCCTGGGTGTCATCAAACTCAAGGATGTGGTCTTTTTCCTCTCTGTCATGTTCCTGTTCTGCTATTTCACGACCCGCGTTTTCGAGCGACGTCGTTACAGCTGAGGGAGGAAACACATATGAAAATACTGAAATCAAGAAAATTCAAGATCGGCGCCTATGGTGTAGCCGTAACTGCAGTTATCCTTCTTATCGTTGTAGCGCTGAACTATGTATCGATCCTTCTGACCGACCGCAAGGACGCCTTCATCGATCTGACCGCTGAAAAGGCGTTCAATCTGAGCGATGAGGCCAGAGAAGTGTTTGCGAAACTCGAGGAACCTTTGCAGGTCACGGTTCTGTTCGGGGAAGAGGAGTATGAGACGCTGAACCCGTACTGTGCTCAGGTCGTGTATATTCTGGATCAGGCTGAGAAGGAAAACCCCAATATAACGGTGCGTTATGTTGATCCTCTGGAGAATCCGGAGATCGCAGCATCCTATCCCGGAGCATCCTGTATCCAGGGAGACATGATCGTGGAGAACCAGAATTCCGGAAGGTTCTACGAAGTCGCTTTTTCCGATCTGTTTTTCTTCAACAGTTCCGGCGGTGTTTCCGGGTCCAGGGCGGAGGCGGTAATTGCGTCACGTCTGATGAGCATGACATCCGGAGAAACGTATAAGATCGCGTTCACGACCGGCCATAACGAGGATGAGACTGCAGAATTTGACAGTCTCCTCGAACTTAACAACTATACTCTGGAGGACGTTTCCCTAATTACAGAAGATATCGAAGAGGATACGCTCTGTCTGGTGATCGCTGCCCCGAAAGTGGACTTCTCCACGGAAGAGATCATGAAACTGGAGCAGTTTATGAGAAACGGCGGGCAATACGGGAAGAGCATCCTGTACCTGACCTCCATCGAACAGCCTGAGGTTCCCAATCTAAGCGCATTTCTGGCAAACTACGGAATTGAGGTCACGACCGAAGTTATCGGAGAGACAGATTCGAGATACACGTTCAGTGACAACCAGTTCTATGCGCTGTCCGGTTACCTTGAGGAGAATTACAGTGCCAAGGCGCTGGCCGCCGGGCTTCCTTCGATCTCACCCTATACCAGACCGGTATCGATCCTGTTCGTGAATTCTTCCAATGTCCGCACTGCTCCGCTGATGAGCTTCAGTCCGACTTCCATGGCGATCGACATGGTGGACTCCTCGAAGTACCGTTCCGGAAGCAACGGCGATCTCTATTCGGCTGCTGTAGCGGAACAGTACGAGTATGTCTCCGGAGAAGGGGAGAGACTCTCCAAACTGGTGGTGTTCGGCTCGTCCTACTTTATCAATGACACGATGCTCTCTACCGAGAGCCTCGGAAACGCGGAATACATGGTCGGTGTCATGGCTCAGCTGGCTCCCAACGAGACCAGTGTTGAGATCGCTGCCAAGAGCATACTCGGAGGCTATATGTCCATTTCCAGCAGGACAGCGGCGATCCTCGGAATCGTCTTTGTAGCGATCATCCCGATCATCGTTATTCTGATGGGTGTCTATGTATACATGCGCAGGAGAAATAAATAATTGAAACAAAAAAGAGTTTTGCTCATAGCGCTCGTCGCCATACTGCTTGTTTCGGTCGGTGCGATCGTTTATCTCACTCAGAATACTACAGATCCGGAGACGGAAGGCGATTCGATCCATGTTCTGAACTACTCCCGCAGCGAAGTGGAAGCGGTGTTTGTGGAAAACGAAAAGGATTCCTTCTCTTTCGAAGTGGCCGACAATGAGATCGGATATAACTGCGAAAAGATCGGAGACCTTCCGCAGTTGCTGAGCAACTACGTATCGATCATCGATTCCGTCTGTTCGGTGGACGCCAGCAGCGAATACCGCGGGGCAGATCTGTCACGCTATGGACTGGATGCTCCTCAGGCTTCCGTCCGGGTTGTCCTCAAGGACGGGGAGGAGTATACACTTCAGGTCGGGTCAAGAGCGCCGACGGAGAACTATGTTTATTTCATGGTTTCGACCGATCCCGGCACGGTCTACACCGCAAGGATGTCCAAGTTCTCACCTGTTCTAGCTGATGCCTATTCACTTGTGAACCGGCTTCTGGCTCCTAAGACAGAGAGTCCCCGGGCGGGCAATGATGAAACCGATACCGCGCATTCCCTCGAGTTCTCCAACAGGAGCGGTGAAGTTTTCCATCTGGATCAGCTGTCCTCTTCCTATACGGATGGAGCAGGAAACAGTTATCGGTATCACCAGACTGCTCCGAGCGACAGTTATATTCAGGCTTCAAAGGTTCAGAATGTTTTTGACAGAGTGATGCAGTTCTGCGCGTCATCGGTCTA
The DNA here is from genome assembly GCA_964599695.1 of uncultured Faecalibacterium sp. Taxonomy (GTDB): domain Bacteria; phylum Bacillota; class Clostridia; order Oscillospirales; family Ruminococcaceae; genus RUG11783. The sequence goes on along the minus strand of CAZRGP010000010.1, from coordinate 40,988 downwards.
TGTGAATCATCCCACCGCCGAAGATATGGAAAAATGCGGCCTGAATGATCCGCTCACCTTCCTTACTCTCGGATACAACGGAGAGTATGCCACGATCTATTTATCCGAAGCTCCCAGCGGGAATTACTATGCCTTCAAAGAAGGAATGGATGTGATCTGGAATGTGGCGGACTACCTCGTCACCTGGCTCGATGTTACGGACGATACGATGAAAAGCAGCTATGTTCTGGCCCCGCCGATGAGTTCCGTGAACGGACTCGCGATTTCCTTCGGTGAGGAGACGTTCAACATTCAGGTGAACGACGACGGAACTGCCAAGATCAATCAGGCAGACGTGAATTCCGGAGATTTTTCCAGGCTTTACGCATTGGCCTGCTCGGTCAATTCCGAAAACCGCTCTACCGTTAACGGGGGGGAGACAGTCGCAGAGATCCGGTTCAATTCGAAGGAGGGTATGGACCGCACAGTCACTCTCCGCAGAGGAGAGGCGAGGACACTGATCATCTATGTGGACGGTGCCGCTACGGGACTTTCTATCCGGGAGTCATATGCCGATACGCTACTTCAGGCATGCAAAGCGGTTGAGAATCATGAGTCGTTCTCTACGAACTGGTGAAAGATCATAATACACAATGCAATTGCCCATAAAAAAGGCCCTGTCGTTTTGCGGCAGGGCCTTTTCGTCAGTGTAAGGGAAGGAGATAATCTTTCCGGAGTTTTTTCAGATCCTCCTGTGTCAGGTGATAGGAAGTATGAAGGAAGTTTTCCGGAGTCCCGTATTCTTTCCGGATCCTATCCAGCGAAGCTCTGAGATGTTCTTCGAGGACACCAAAGAAATATGAGAAATGTCTTTGTGAGATGTCGGTGATCAGATGCTGCTGAAACTGGTTTTTCCGATAATCGATATATGCCTGGAAGGCAGCGGACCGGTGCATGTAATCCTTCAAAATCGTTTCTTCCGGTACACCAAGTGCGAGAAGGATCAGCATCGCTCCTATTCCGGTGCGGTCCTTGCCTGCAAGACAGTGTATGAGCATGGGAATGCGGTTCTTCAGCAGACATTCGAACATCTGGACATAGGCAGGACTTCCGAAGGGCATACGGAGATAGGTCTCGCGGAAGAGGTCGGATTCCTGCTGTTTCCAGTCATCATCTTTCGCGAAGATATCGGGAAGATCCAGATGCTCCCTTGGAGCGGTGGGGTTTTCGTCAAAAACGGGGATCCAGTAATTGTCAACTCCGGGTACAACAGGGTCCGGCCACAGAGTGTGTTCGCCGCTTCCCCTGAAGTCGATGACAGTTTTCAGACCTAGTTTTCGATAGACAGCTTCCGCTTCAGATCCCATGGAATCCGGCTGGTCACTGCGGTAGAGAAGACCGTACTTCACGACCGCGTCCCCTGCTGAGGTGAGGTATCCGCCGAGATCCCGCAGATTGTAGCAGTTTCCGGCGCTGAGTTCCTGAACGGAGACGACGGTGGAGCAATCCTCCCAGAAAACGTGGCAGAAAGGCCTGTCATTCCTCTTCCATTCAAATCTCAGTTCACCTGTAAAGTGAAGAGGATCGGAGCCTTCAGGGAACTGGTCGGGGGACGACGAGAGATATACAGAATAAGTCTTTCCCTTATCCGAAGCGGATAAAAGAAAGACTTCCTCTTTTTGGGTGAGATCAAATAAGCGGTCCATAGATACAGCAATCAGAAATACATGAAGAGCTGGCAGGGAAGCATACCGTTGTACAGTTTTCTTCTGCGCTTGGCTGTCGTTCCAAAGAGCCTCTCAAAATCCGGGAGAGAGGAGATGACATAGAGTCCTTTGTATGTCTTGTCCTGCAGCTGTCTGCCGAATCCCCTCATCAGATCTTCCGCTTCCTTTGGCGAAGACAGTCGCTCACCATAAGGAGGATTTGCAAGGATGATGGAATCCGGTTCAGGTGTGAATTGCAGAGCGTCTGCCTGCCGGAACTCACAGAGGTCGAAAACACCTGCGCGTTTTGCATTTTCCTTGGCGATGGAGACAGCCTCAGGGTCGATGTCTGAACCTACAGCCCGAAAAGGAATGTTGTGGCGCACCAGCTCCTTGGCCTCTTCTCTTGCCTTGGCAAAACAGGATCTGCCGATAAAGTCATAATGCTCCGCAGCGAAACGTCGATACATGCCGGGGGCCAGATTCCTTGCCCGCATGGCAGCTTCGATGAGAAGGGTGCCGCTCCCGCAGAAGGGATCCATGACGACACTGTTCTCGCGGATGCGGGAGAAGTCGACGATGGCTGCGGCAAGTGTCTCCTTGATCGGTGCTTCATTTAGAAGGGGACGATAGCCCCGTTTATGAAGTCCGTCTCCGGATGTGTCCAGCATGAGAGTGCACTTGTCTTTGGTGATCGAGAAGCGCACTTTCTTTTCTGTTGAGGTCTCCGGAAGCGTTATAGTTCCGTATTGCTTTTTCAGTTTTTCAACGAGGGCTTTTTTCAGGACGCTCTGGCACGCAGGAACACTGGTGAGCTTGCTGTTCATGCTGTAGCCTTTCACCGGGAAGGCATCATACTGACCGATGACGGATGCCCAGTCAGCCGCATAGGCTCCGTCAAACAGAGAATCAAAATCCGGTGCATCGTATTCGCCAAGCACGATCAGTACTCGTTCCGCAGTTCGCAGCCATATGTTGGCACGAGCGATACCGAGGGCGTCAGAAGAGAAAAATACCCTGCCGTCATGTACCTCAACATCCTCAAACCCCAAATGGCGGAGTTCGAAGGCAAGGACGGATTCCACTCCAAAAGCACATGTGGCAACAGCACGGTACATAACGCACCCTCCCTCTGCAATACATCTAAAACCCGGTAAGTACCGGGAGATACGGGAAAATGTTAGCATTTCCCTTTCGAAGGTGTCAACTCAGGAAAGGATTCAGAAAAATCCGATCCGGGAAGCACATGCTCCCCGGATCGGACAAAGGATTATTGCAAAACGAAAGAAGTTCGGGATGATCTTATTGGACCGGAATCAAAAGGCCAAAGGAATCATCGTGCCTGCGGTATACGACGTTGAATTCGTTCGTTGCACTGTTCAGGAACAGGAAGAATGTATGGCCAAGAAGCTCCATCTGAAGAATCGCTTCCTCTTCGGTCATAGCCTCCACACGGAAGCGCTTCTCACGGACGATCCTGTAATCTTCTCCTTCAACCTCAGGAACGATCTGCATCTCTTCCTGGGCGAGCTCGACTTCGCGAGCTCTGACACGATTTCCTAATTTTTCTTTATTCTTAACGATCTGACGCATCATCAGATCCGCAGCTTCGCTGAATGCGGTTTCCATGTCCTGAGACGTGCGTTCTGTCCTGTAGAGTAGTCCACGGCTCTTTACCGTGATCTCCACGGTCTGACGGTCGCCTTTCTCAACAGTCACAGTGACGGTTGCTTCCGGCTCCTCATTGAAGAAACGATCAAACTTCTGAAGACGTTTTTCTACTTTATCGATGAAATTCTGCTTCAGGTTGACTTTTCTTCCTACGGTTTTGACTTTCATAAGATGAACCTCCTCTTTGAGATTACTCTATCTATATTGTACCTTTTTCTACTTTAAAGTGAACAACAGACTTTGCGGGGATTTTTTGGCAATTATGACGAAGCGGACGGGAAAAATGTGATCTCATTATGTATAAGAAAGCAAAATGCACTTTTTAAGATTTCTGAGCATGATATTTAAGAATCTTTTAAGGTAATTGAAAAAGAAAAAAAGCGGTGGGATAATGAAAAAGTAAAAAGATTCATATTTGCAGGAGGAAATAAAAAATGAAGATTTGTCCAAGATGTGGAACGGAACAGGATGATTCCGCATTGTTCTGCTCAAATTGCGGAACGACATTTGCTGTTCAGCCGCAGGTCACCAGGACTGAGCCGGTTGCTCAGGCATCACCACAGGCTCCCGTGCAGCCTACAGTCCCGGTACAGCCCATGGCACCGGTACAGCCCCAGTATACTGCGCAGGTTCCTCAGTATCAGGCTCCTGTCATGAAATACAATGCCTATGACCATACTTCTGAGTTTGAGGCCAAAGAGGTATCGGAGTACAAGCTTTACGCAGCGATGATGTATGTTTCTTCCGCGGTAGGAATCATTATGGCTCTTCTCGCGAACAAGGATTCTGCATATCTGAAATTCCATATTCGGCAGGTCCTGAAACTGGATATCGCCATGATGATCCTCACCGTTCTGACGGCGGTTCTTGCATGGACCGTGATCGTAGCCATCGCAGGCAGCATTGCCCTTGTCGTACTGGGAGTTATCAAGGTGATCTGCTTCGTCAATGTGCTTAAGAACAAATCGGTGGAACCGTCGATCGTCCGCGATCTGAAGTTCCTCCAGTAAGACCGTACTTTACCTAGGGAGATCGGAGCTGTTGCTCCGGTCTCTTTTCTTGACCCTCACATGCCGTTTTTGTATACTCTTTTGTGCCGAGGTATATATTTATGACGATCAAACTGACAGATTCCAATCTCAAGAAAAGTCTTCAGAAGGATGGAAGGAAACAGCTGTATTTCCTTGCCGGAAATGACGAGTATCTGATCTCTGCCTGCAAAACGCTGATCGCGTCTGATGTGGGCGGGGAGAGTGTTTCGCTTGATTTTCAGACTGCGTCCGACGACGAGATCGAGGAACATCTGTCTACATTCTCCTTTGAGCCGAAAACGCTGATACTGGATAACTTCAAGGCATCGGCGTATACGGAGGACAAAAGAAAAGTCTATACGGAGTTCCTTCAGGATCTTCCGGATACTTTGACCGTTGTGGTGATCCTGTACTCGGATGATGCACGATTCTCTGTTCCCAAGGCAGCCGAAGCATTCTGCGCCATTGCAGAGGACGCAGCGCTCGTTACCTGTGTGAGAAAGACCGGCGGCGACCTTATCCGTTATATCGATGCGATCGCCAAAAGGCAGGGATGCACTCTCGATCCGGGAGTTACGGATGAGATCATACGGCTCAACGGAGAAAATCTTCAGCAGATCTCTTCCCAGATGGAAGTGCTCGCAGCGGCGAGCAATTACGGCAGGATCACGGTGGATATCGTACGAAAAATGTGCCCCAAGACGACAGAGGACAGTGTCTTTGATTATGTCCGCGCAATGGAACGGGGAAAGATACAGGAGGCGGTACGCCTCATGTACGAGCTGATGGAGCAGGAACAGGAGCCGAACCGGGTGCTGGCTGCCGTTTCAGCAAGTTTTATCAATATAGCCAGAGCGAAGGCGGCGATCCTTGCCCACAAAAGCCGGGAGGAGACGGAGACGGAGTTCGGATACAAGAAAAATGACCGGGCGCTGCAGATCGCGTTCGATAAGGCAAGCCGTTACAGTGAAAAACAGATCAAGGCGATCCTGGACTGTCTGTATGAAACGGACAGGAAATTGAAGCAGTTCGCAGGAGACAAGCAGGTGCTCCTGGAACAGGGACTGGTGCGTCTTTCCATGATCGTTTCCGGGAGGGAAAAGCTGTGATCCATATCAGTCAGGCTATCGTCGTCGAGGGAAAATACGACAGGATGCATCTGAACGAGATAACGGACGCTCCGGTCATTGAGACGGGAGGGTTCAACCTCTATAAGGATATGGATAAGCAAGACCTTATCCGGCGTTTCTCCGAGGAAACAGGTATCATCATTCTGACCGACAGCGATCCCGCAGGGAGAAAGCTGCGGTCTTTTATTGCGGATATTGCGAAGAACGGAAAAGTGTATCACGCCCATGTTCCTGAGATCGAAGGAAAAGAACCTCGTAAACCTAAGCCCGGCGCAGCCGGCATTCTGGGAGTGGAAGGCATAGGGAGAAGTATCCTGGAGGATGTGCTGCGTGCGGTGACCAAGGGACAGGACTGCCGGGATGATGTGGATCCGGTCACATCGTCGGAATGGTTCGAAGCAGGCCTCTCCGGGGGAGAAAACAGCAAACGGAGAAGAGCCGAGTTTCTCAAGGCGCACGGGCTTCCGGGTAATCTGTCACAGAAACAGGCGCTCAGATATTTGAATTCCATTTATTCCCCTGATGAACTCAGACGCGAACTGCTGAATTATAAAAATTCCCTATTATAATTATTGGAGAATAATATAAGTTAAGTAGTTGACTATTTCCCAAATAATCTATAGACTATAAGAAGAAAGTCAAAATGTTATAAGTAGGAGGAGGGCTGTGACCGCAGCCTTTTTTGTGAGTCATGAAAATTAGGCGGCTGATGGGCTATCTTGGGGAATACAAGAAATATGCCATTATTGCTCCGCTCCTTGTCATCGTGGAGGTGTTCTTTGACGTGGCGATACCTCGCGTCATGAGCATGATCATCGATAAGGGGATCAACGGAGCTACTGGACCCGATCTGGGTTATGTTTTTAAGATGGGCGGCGTGATGGTGCTGATGTCGGTGATCGCGATGCTGTTTGGCGCGGGATCCGGTCTCGTCTCCGCTCAGGCAGGCGCGGGATTTGTTCATAATCTTCGTCTGGTCCTGTTCGACAAGATTCAGGACTTCTCCTTTGCGAACATTGACCATTTCACAGTTCCGTCTCTTGTTACAAGACTGACTACCGATATGAGGCAGATCCGCATGGCCTTTATTACCGTCATTCGGATGCTGGTCCGTGCACCTGTGCAGCTGGTCTTCAGTTTCATCATGGTCGCTTCGATCAATCTGAAGCTCGCCACGGTGTTCCTGGTCGCTGCGCCGATCCTCTTCGGCGGAATGATGTATGCGCATAAGCTGGCGCACCCCAGATTCCAGGTCATGATGGAAAAATACGACAACCTCAATGCCGCTCTGGAGGAGAACCTCATCGGAATACGTGTCGTGAAGACATTTGTCCGGGGACCGTACGAGATCGAGAAGTTCTACAATGCAAGCACGGATGTGCGTGACAGCCAGAGACACGCGGAAAGCGTCCTGATCACGACCGAACCCTTCTTCCAGCTGGTCATGTATTCCTGCATGATCGCGGTCTCCTGGTTCGGCGGAAAGGAAATGATCAGTGAGAACATGACGGTCGGTAACTTCATGAGTTATCTGACATACATCAAACTGGTCCTTTTCTCTCTTCTTAATATCACCTTCGGAATCATGCAGGTATTCCTTGCGGATGCTTCTATGACGCGTGTCATCGCGATCATCGATGAAGAGATCGATATCAAGGACGACGGGGCAGATCCGAACCTGAAACTGGAAGATGGATCGATCCTCTTCAAGGACGTCAATTTCAAATACAAAAAAGACGCAGAGAAGTATGTGCTTTCCAACGTCAATCTTGAGATCAAACCAGGTCAGGTGATCGGGATCATCGGGCCCACCGGTTCTTCGAAATCCACGCTGGTCAATCTGATTCCCCGTCTGTATGACGTAACGGAAGGCGAGGTCATCGTCGGTGGACACAACGTAAAGGATTATACCCTGGAGAACCTGAGGGGCGATGTGGCTATGGTCCTTCAGAAAAATGTGCTTTTCTCGGGAACGATCGAGGAGAACGTAAAGTGGGGGAACATGGAAGCCACAAGGGAAGAGGTCATCGAGGCTTGCAAGTACGCGCAGGCGGACGACTTTATCACCTCTTTCCCGAACGGCTATGACACAAAGATTGAGCAGGGAGGCGTCAACGTTTCGGGCGGACAGCAGCAGAGACTGTGTATTGCCCGCGCATTGATGAAAAAACCGAAGATCATTATTATGGACGACAGCACCAGTGCTGTCGATACGGATACCGACCGCAGGATTCGGAATGCCCTGAAGGAGAAACTTTCCGGCATGACCACGATCATCATTGCGCAGAGGATCGCTTCCGTCATGGATGCGGATCAGATCCTGGTAATGGAGAACGGCGAGATCGTGGAGCGGGGCACTCATGATGAGCTTATGGTCAGCAGTGAAGAGTACCGCGATCTCTACACAAGTCAGATGCAGGGGGTGAAGGCGTAATGGCAGAGAGAAATTATCGTCAGATCCGAACTGCAAAACTGGAGGATATAAAAGGCACGATCTGGAGACTTGTGAGGTACATGGGAATGTACAAGGCGAGTCTTATCATCGTCGTGTTCGGAGTAATCATCAGTGCTCTGACAAACGTCGCCTCCAGTTACTTCTTTGAACCGATCATCAATGACTATATCGTCCCCTATATTGGGGAGAAGAACGTGGATCTGACACGTTTTGCCCTGATGCTCGGGTTTATGGGACTTATTTACCTTGCAGGTGCTTTGTCGAGCTATATCTACAGAAAGCACATGATGAAGGTGTCTACAGGCGTCCTGTCAAGGTTGAGGAATGACCTGTTCCGCAAGCTTCAGGATATGCCCATGCAGTTCTATGACACCAGAACGAACGGGCAGATCATGACCTTTTTCACCAGTGACGTCGATACCATGCGTCAGCTGGTAGCGGACACATTCCCCCAGGTCATCAATACTGTTGTGCAGATGGTAGGAATCATCGTCATGATGTTCGTTCTTGACTGGAGGCTCGCTCTTGTCACCCTGGGGATGCTCGCCGTGATCATGTATACGACCTACTTCCTCAGCACACACGGACGTCAGTACTTCAAAGACTTGCAGAAGAACCTGTCTAACCTGAACGGTTACATCGAAGAGATCTTCTCCGGCCAAAAGGTCGTCAAGGCTTTCCTGCACGAAGATGTGACGAAGGAAGAGTTCCGGGAGATCATCAATGAGCTGAAGAAAAGTGACGTTAAAACCGGTACGTACGGAAGCATCATGATGCCGATCAACGCAAACCTTGCCTATTTCACCTATGCTCTTATTGCGTGTATCGGTGCATATTTCTGCATCAACGGAACGCAGACGATCGGTGTTATCGCAGCATTCCTGCTGTATGCGAGACAGATCTCCGGACCGATCTCGAGGCTTTCACAGACATTCAACTATGTCATGATGGCTCTTGCGGGAGCAGAGCGTGTTTTCACCTTGATCGAATCAGATCCTGAAGTGGATGAAGGCGATATCACACTGGTGTTTGCTGAAGAGCAGGAAGACGGCAGCCTTAAGGAAGTCGACCACCGCACCGATATCTGGGCGTGGAAAGATCCTGAGAACGGCAATGCCCTGACGAGAGTGCGAGGGGATGTTCGTTTCAAGGATGTCCAGTTCTCCTATGTCGAAGGCAAGGTCGTTCTGGATGATATCAGTTTCTATGCGAAACCCGGTCAGAAGATCGCATTTGTCGGATCCACGGGTGCAGGAAAGACGACTATCACCAATCTCATCACCCGGTTCTACGATATTCAGAGCGGCTCGATCACCTATGACGGCTTTGATATCAAACGAATCGCGAAATCTTCGCTCCGCGCCTCCATCGGCATGGTGCTTCAGGAGACGAACCTCTTCAGCGGTACTGTTATGGACAACATCCGGTACGGCCGTCTCGATGCAACGGACGAAGAGTGTATTGCCGCCGCGAAACTTGCCAATGCGGACAGCTTTATTACGAGATTGCCTCACGGCTATCAGACCATGCTGACTGCTAACGGCGCTAACCTATCGCAGGGTCAGAGACAGCTTCTGAATATTGCCCGTACCGCTGTCGCTTCTCCTCCGGTGCTTGTCCTGGATGAGGCGACCAGCTCCATCGATACCCGTACCGAAAAGATCATCGAACAGGGTATGGATCAGATCATGCACGGAAGGACGGTATTTACCATTGCCCACCGCCTGTCAACGGTCATGAGATCCAACGCGATCATGGTCATCGAGCATGGTCATATCATCGAGAGAGGCACGCACCAGGAACTGATCGATCAGAAAGGCAGATACTATCAGCTCTACACCGGAACGCTGGAACTCGAGTGATAAAGAGAGCGGTGTATCTTTACGCAGCATAAACAATCGTAAGCGAAATAACGACTTTCCCTTCTTTTATGGAAGTTTGAGGGAAAGTCGTTTTCTTTGGTGAGATCACCCGTTTCTCCCGAGGACAGGAGGACATGTGCTTCAGCGAAAAGGAGGCACACAGGCAGCTGCAGTTCATTTGACGCCGCAGTTCTTGACCGAAAAGAGAGTGGTTCGATATACTTATATTTTAGGAATGTAGTGTGCTGATATGACGGAGAAAAAGTTGGACAGAGGAATCTTACATTGTGACTGCAACAGTTTCTTTGCCAGCGCGGAGATTCTGATGCGCCCTGAATTAAAGGGCAGACCGGTAGCTGTAGCGGGAGATCCTGACAGCCGCCATGGCATCGTTGTGGCTGCAAGCATGGAAGCAAAACGGATGGGCGTCAAAACAACGGACACGGTGTATGTAGCCCGGAAAAAATGCCCGGATATCGTATTCCTCGCCCCTCACCACGATCTGTATCGGCAGATCTCAAAAAAGATCAACAGCATATATCTGGAATATACCGACCTGGTGGATCCGTTCAGCGTGGATGAGTCGTTCATCGATCTCACGGGAACGACAAGGTATATCAGAGGGGAATTCGTTGAGATCGCGGATGAGCTCAGAAAAAGGGTTCGCGAGGAGATCGGCATTACGATCTCTGTCGGGGCAAGTTTTAACCGGTGCTTTGCCAAACTGGCCAGCGATATGAAAAAACCGGATGCCACGACTTATATACCCCGTGAAAAGATGAAGGAGATCGTATGGCCACTGCCTGTATCGGATATGCTCTTTATCGGGAAGAGTACGACGGAATCCCTCAACAGGTTTGGAATATACACTATCGGTGACCTTGCGAGAACGGACAAGGACACCCTCATCTCACGATTCGGAAAGCACGGCGGTTCCATGTGGGAGTACGCCAACGGCAATGATTCGGAGGAAGTGCATTCCTACTATGAGAAAAGGGAAGTGAAATCCGTGAGCAACGGATTCACATTTCCAAGGGATCTGACCAATTATGAGGAGATCAGAAGCGGGGTAAACGCGTTGGCTGATACCGTTGCTTCCAGGCTCAGGGATAAAGAGCTGCTAGCGTGTACTGTTTCTGTTCAGATCAAGGATAAAAACTTTCATACGATCCAGAGACAGCGTCCTATGGAGATCCCCACACATCTGCGCAGGGAGATCGCTGACACGGCCATGGACCTGATCAGGGAAAACTGGTCCGGAGAGGTGCCGATCCGTCTGATCACTGTGGGATGTTCCGATCTTGTTCCGGAAGGGGATTACGGACAGCAGCTTTCCTTTTTCGACAATGATTCTCTCAAAGACAGGGAAAAGCAGGAGCGCCTTGAGAGCGCTATGGATTCGATACGAAAAAAACTCGGCAGGGACAGTATCTCTCTTGGATTCGGGAACAGGCCGGGCAGCCGCAATTCTTCCAAGGATAAGGAGTGAAGATCATGTCATTTTTTCCAGTGACCCTAGAAGAACTTGGGTGTGAACCGGATATCGTCCTTGTCACAGGGGACGCGTATGTGGATCACCCCTCATTTGGTATAGCAGTGATCGGACACATTCTGGAGAAAAACGGATACAAACTGGGAATCATCCCAAGACCGGATATGAATGACCCTCATTGCATGGAGGCTTTCGGACGGCCGAAGATCGGATTTTTCATCAATTCCGGCAATATGGATTCCATGGTCAACAACTATACCGTTGCGAAGAAAAAGAGGAAAGAAGATCTCTATGCTCCAAACGGTGTCTACGGAGGACGTCCGGACTACGCGCTGGTCGCGTATTCCAGGAGGATCAAGGAATCCTATCCGGATGTTCCTGTGATCGCGGGAGGCCTTGAGGCGAGCCTCAGGCGTCTCGGACACTATGATTACTGGTCGGATTCGGTCAAGCGGTCCGTGCTGCTGGACAGCGGAGCGGATATCCTGTGCTGGGGTATGGGGGAGCGGACCGACCTTGAGATCGCGAACGCGCTGAGGGACGGAACACCTGTGGATCAGATCAACTGGGTCCGCGGGACCGTGTGGAAAAAGGACGGGTCGATCCCGCCTGAAGGAAGCATCGTTCTTCCTTCCTATGAAGATATCTGCAAGGATAAGAAAAAGTACGCCAAGAGTTTTATGAGGCAGTATCAGAACTGTGATGCCATAGCCGGGAAACAACTGGCGGAGCGTTATGTGAAAGACGATTGCTTTGTCGTTGTGAACCCCTCTCAGTACCCGCTCACAACAGAGGAGATGGACGCAGTCTATGAACTTCCCTATGAGAGGACCTACCATCCGATGTATGAGGAGATGGGAGGCGTTCCCTCCATCACCGAAGTGAAGTTTTCCCTGGCTTCCTGCAGGGGATGCTTCGGGGGATGTAATTTCTGCGCACTGACTTTTCATCAGGGAAGGACCATCTCTGCGCGAAGCCATGACAGTCTGATCCGGGAAGCGGAACTTTTGACCAAAATGCCGGATTTCAAAGGGTATATCCACGATGTGGGTGGTCCTACAGCGAATTTCAGGCATCCTTCCTGTCAAAAGCAGCTGAAGGTGGGGGTGTGTCCCAACAGAGAGTGCCTGGGGCAGAATCCGTGCCCGAATCTGGAAGCGGATCATTCCGATTACATCTCACTTCTCAGAGAACTGAGGGAGATCCCGGGAGTGAAGAAAGTGTTCGTACGCAGCGGGATCCGCTTCGACTACATCCTCCAGGATCCCCATGGGAATGATTTTCTTGAAGAACTGGTAAAATACCACGTATCAGGTCAGCTCAAAGTCGCTCCGGAGCATGTGGCGGATCATGTGCTTGCCCTGATGGGGAAACCGAAGCACGAGGTTTATCTGAGGTTTAAGTCCCGGTATGAGAACATGAACAGAAAAAACGGGATGGATCAGTATCTTGTTCCGTATTTCATCTCCTCACATCCCGGATGTACGCTTCAGGATGCGATCGAATTGGCGGAGTATTTCAGGGATACCCATTCTTCGCCGGAGCAGGTGCAGGATTTCTATCCTACTCCCGGCACGATGTCCACCTGCATGTTCTACACAGGGCTGGACCCCAGAAATATGCAGCCGATCTACATCGCGAAAGATCCAAGAGAAAAGGAACTCCAGCGGGCCCTTATGCAATACAGGATCCCGGAGAACGCGGCAAAGGTCCGGGAGGCTCTGCGCAGAGCAGGCAGGACGGATCTGATCGGCAGTGGTCCCAAGTGTCTCGTAGCAGCGGAGAAAAATCAGAAACAAACGGGAGGGAATGCGTCCCGTACGTCTAAAAATAAGAACAAAACCAAGAACGGAAAAGGGGAACATTTTTCCGGCAATAAATTCGGAAGAGAGAAAAAAGACAAATGGCGTTGATCATTCCGGAAGGATACCGCACGAGACTGTCGGTATATGATACACAAAGAGCAATCGTGCTCATCAAAGAAAGTTTTCAGAATCACCTGTCCAAGGCGCTTTCCCTCAAGCGTGTCTCCGCGCCGCTTTTCGTCCGGGAAGACAGCGGACTGAACGACAACCTCAACGGAGTCGAGAGACCGGTATCCTTTGACATCAAGGGCGTTGAGGGCGTTTCCTGTGAGATCGTTCAGTCCCTCGCCAAATGGAAGAGACTGGCGCTGAAGAGATATGAGTTTTATCCCGGAAACGGGCTCTACACCGATATGAATGCAGTGCGCAGGGATGAACCGGATCTGGATAACCTCCATTCGGTCTATGTGGACCAGTGGGACTGGGAGAAGGTCATTACAAGGGAACAGCGCACACTGGATTACCTGTATGATACGGTGCGCTCCATCGTCCTTGCCATCGCAAACACTGGAGACGATCTTCACTGGGATTTCCCCCAACTTCAGCCCCGTATCGACCGTGAAGTCGCCTTTATCAGTTCTCAGGAACTGGAGGACATGTGGCCGGATCTCACCCCGCAGGAAAGGGAGAGGGAATTCGTGAGGGAGCACCGCAGCGCCTTCATCACCCAGATTGGAAAGGTTCTTAAGTCGGGGAAGAAGCATGACAACCGGGCTCCGGACTATGATGACTGGGAACTCAACGGAGATCTTTTCTTCTGGGACGATGTCCTCAACAGGGAGATCGAGCTCTCTTCCATGGGCATACGCGTGGATGAGGAGAGCATGGATCGCCAGCTGAGCATAAGCGGCTGCGATGAACGCCGCCAGCTTCCTTTCCACAGAATGCTGCTTGACGGTGAGCTTCCTCTGACAATCGGAGGAGGTATCGGACAGAGTAGGCTTTGTATGCTGCTTATGGGGTGCGCCCATATCGGTGAGGTTCAGTCGGGGATCTGGCCCGATGAGACCCGAGAGATCTGCGACAAGAACGGGATCTTCCTGCTTTAAGGAAAAACGATGCATAAAAAGATTTCTCTGAGCACAAGGTGCTCCATGTTGTTTGCCTGCTACTATTCCTTCATGTATCCGTCCATGATCATGTTTTCCACTTATCTTGTCACTCTCGGATACGACGCGTCCCTTGTTGCAGTTATGATGTCCGTATCCGGTCTGGTCTCCCTGGCTGTCCGTCCTGTTCTGGCCGCGGTGATCGACTGGGGGAGATGCCGGATGATTACCGCTGCACTTGTGCTGAGTATGGCAGCGGGTACCGCTGTGTTTTTCTTCACTCCGGGCAGGACTCTCTTTCACGCGGCAGCGTACGCCGTCCTGGTGAGCGCAGGAAGCGTCTGTTTCATGGATGTGAATGACTCCTGGGTCCTGAAACTGGTGAAGGAAACAGGGCAGGTGGACTATGGAAGGACGCGTGCGTTCGGATCCGCCGCTTTCGCGGTGACCGGACTGATATACGGGTATGCACTGTCCAGGCTGGGAATATGGATCGCGCCGATCTGCATCTTTGCTCTCCTGCTTCTTCTGTTCATTACTACCCGCATGCTGCCGGATCCGTCTGCAGTGCCTCAGGAAAAAGCGGGAAGTAACGGCTTTCGGGGTTTTCTCGATGTCATACGCAAAAGAAAGGTCGCGGCTTTTGTCCTCTGCTACGCGCTGGCTAACGCTACCTTCAATTTCACCGATAACTATATTCCTGTCCTGATCCTTGAAAAGGGAGGGACCTCCGCTGTGACCGGTCTCAATGACTTCATCATGGCGACCATCGAGTTCCTCATGCTCCGTCGTTTTACCGAGATCGCGGATCGGATCGGTACGGACCGGATCGTATGGCTCGGGATGCTGGGATTCTGTGCGAAGGCGGTTCTGGTGGCCCTGATGCCCAGCCCGGGATGGATCATAGCGGCGTGCCTCACACAGGTCATCTCCTTCTGTTTCATGATCCCGTCGAGGATGCGGTTCATCGAGAAGAATGTGGAGCAGGATGAGATCGCGTCCGCGATGTCCTTGACGTCTTTTGCGGGATCTCTTTTCTCCACATTTGTCTCCAACCCGGTTGCCAGTCAGGTAATACCGAGGATCGGAACGGCGAATACCATGATCCTCTACGGGGTGCTCGCTGCGTTTGCCGGGGTCTGTTTCGCCCTGTATCTGAGATACACTGAGGGAAATAAGGTGCAGAACATCTGAGAAACACAAAAAATGTGATAAGAAACAATACCGTTCTGTTTGGGGGCGGGAGCGAAAGCGCCGGCGAGGCGCTTTTTTGATGTCGCCTGACCGGCGACCACAGGGCATGTCCGGAGTCGTATAATACAATCAGAAGAAGAAAACACGACGCAAGGAGGTAAGAATGGTAGGAGCGATTTTAGGAGATGTGATCGGTTCGGTTTATGAATTCTGGCCGTACAAATCCAAGGATTTTGAATTGTTCAAGGCGAGAGGAAGGCATGTATGCTACTGTACGGACGACAGTATGATGACACTTGCCGTCGCGGACGCTTTTCTCAACTGCAAGGAGGATTTCAGCGATCTGCCGGAGCGTACGGTGGAGAGCATGCAGAGGATAGGGAAGGACCATCCTGATGCCGGATACGGCGGTAACTTCAATCATTGGCTCTACTCCAAGCCCATTCCGTACAACAGCTTCGGAAACGGAGCAGCGATGCGGGTCAGCCCCTGTGCCTATGTGGCGGAATCGCTGGAACAGGCGCTGTTCCTTTCGGATTGTGTGACCGGAGTGACTCACAACCATCCGGAAGGCATCAAAGCAGCGCGTGCTGTGACTGCGTGCATCTATATGGCCCTTCAT
Source organism: uncultured Faecalibacterium sp. (assembly GCA_964599695.1). Classification (GTDB taxonomy): domain Bacteria; phylum Bacillota; class Clostridia; order Oscillospirales; family Ruminococcaceae; genus RUG11783. The sequence continues at coordinate 24,932 of CAZRGP010000010.1, read as the reverse complement.
GGCGAGAGCAAGGAGAATATCCTGAAACATGTGAAAGAAAACTATTATCCATTGGAAAAGACCCTGGATGAGATCCGCCCGGACTATAGTTTCGACGTCACCTGTATGGGAAGTGTCCCGGAATCGATCCAGTGCTTCGCTGAGGCGGAGAGCTGCGAGGACGCCATTCGCAACGCGGTTTCATTGGGAGGGGATGCGGACACGATGGCTGCCATAGCAGGAAGCATTGCTGAAGCTTACTTCGGAATCCCGGAAAACTGGGAAGAAAAGGCGATGCGGTACATCGTGGAGGCGGACGACTGGTACGGCATCCGTCCCTATCTGATCGATATTTACCTGGATTTCCGGCACAAGTATCTGTGATGGACTATCCAAACAGCAGAGGTCATGTTAGAATAGTTAGCGACGTCTAACAGTAGGAGGTGTCGGTCATGTTCAGTCCGGAAGTGTGGGAGGGTCTGCTGATCCCGTTTTTCGGTACCGCTCTTGGAGCGGCATGTGTGCATTTCATGCGCGGAGGACTGAATGTCAGTCTGGAGAAGATACTTTCCGGGTTTGCGGCGGGAGTGATGGTTGCGGCATCCATATGGAGCCTGCTCATTCCGGCCATGGAACAATCCGAATCTATGGGTAACCTGTCTTTCATGCCTGCACTGATCGGGTTCTGGATCGGCATACTCTTTCTTCTGATATTGGATCACCTGATCCCGCACCTGCACCTAAACAGTGAGAAAAGCGAGGGGCTAAAGAGCAGGATCGCGAAGACGACGATGATGGTGCTGGCAGTCACACTGCATAACATACCGGAAGGAATGGCTGTCGGTGTCGTATACGCCGGATGGTTGGAGAACAGCGCCGTGATCTCATTGGGTTCCGCTCTCGCTCTTTCGCTCGGGATCGCGATCCAGAATTTTCCGGAAGGAGCGATCATCTCTCTTCCTCTCGCAGCTGAGGGAATGAGCAAGAAAAAAGCGATGATGCTGGGGATCCTTTCCGGGGCGGTCGAACCCCTTGGTGCGCTGCTCACGATACTCATAGCGAATTCGGTCACCCATGCGCTCCCTTATTTTCTCAGTTTCGCAGCCGGAGCGATGATGTATGTCGTCGTTGAGGAACTGATTCCTGAGATGGCGGAAGGGGAGCATTCCCACGCGGGGGTCATCGCGTTCTCCGTGGGGTTCACCCTGATGATGGTGCTGGATGTGGCGCTCGGATAAATCGTCAGGAAAAAATATAAAGATATGGCCCGCACCATCGGTGCGGGCCATCGTTCGTATATATCAGTTTTCTTCAGTGCGGTCGCTGTTTTCCACCGTCTGATCCGGCTTCAGTCTGGTCGCTTCGATCTCATCCAGGTGGTGATCCGTTATGGACAGGATCTTGAAATGATATCCCAGAGCGTCCAGTTCCACGGTTTCATCTTCTTCCGGGATCCTTCCCAGAATACTGGTGAGATATCCGCCAATCGTGTCGTAGTCCTCACTGTCTTCCGGAAGGGTGATATTCAGTTCCTCCGCCACCTCTTCCAGATCTGCGGTTCCGTCGAGGGTGTATACCCCTTCGGACTTGAGGTTGATATCCTCTTCCTCTTCGTCGTATTCGTCTTCGATATCTCCGACGATGGATTCGAGGATGTCTTCCATGGTGACGATCCCTTCCGTGCCGCCATATTCATCGATGACGACAGCAAGCTGGATCTTTTCAAGACGCATCTTCTCAAACGCGTTCTTGACCATCATGCTCTCAGGTACATAGAGTACCTCTCTGAGGAAATCCTTGATCTTATAATTCTTTTTCTTTTCCTGTGTGATAACCAGTAGGTCCTTGACGTGGATCATTCCTATGATCTTGTCCACGCTCTTGTCACACACAGGGAATCGGCTGTGCCCCTCTTCCAGGGCAAGGCTGACGACTTTGGAAAGGTCGTCGTCCACATCTACCGTGATCAGCTCGGTGCGGTGGGTCATGACATCGGTGACCTCCGTGTCGCCAAGCTCGAAGATGTTGTGGATCATCTCGCTCTCGTCTTCCTGAATGGTGCCCTCTTCTTCTCCTGCATCCAGCATCATACGGATACCTTCCTCCGTGACATCGGGGTTCTGGGCTTCAGGATCTATACCGATCAGACGGAGAACGCCGTTTGTCGAGAGGGACAGGAGTTTCACGATAGGGGAAGCGATGACAGAAACGAATTTTAAAGGATAAGCAGCAAAGAAGCTGGTCTTCTCCGGGTCGTTCATTGCGATGCGTTTCGGTACAAGCTCGCCAAAGATAAGGGTGATAAAGGATAAGAGCAATGTGATGATGACGAGGGAGATCCCGCGAAGAGTCGCTGTGGGAAGTCCCGTGTCCCTGAGCCAGTAGACCACATACTCTGTTAGGTTGTCCGCTGCAACGGCGGATGAGAAGAATCCGGCCAGTGTGACGCCAACCTGTATGGTCGACAGGAACCTGCTCTCTTCTTCAGTCAGATCACAAAGAATTTTTGCTTTTTTATCGCCTTCCTCTGCAAGGCGCTTGAGTTTTACATCGTTGAATGAGATCACTGCGATCTCACTCATGGCAAAAAACGCATTTACTCCAATAAGCAAAATAGTCAGTAATAAACTACCAAGAGGATCGCCTTCCGGCATTAGAAAAATCACTCTCCTTTAAAAATAAAAAAATATATATCGCCTTCAAATATAGCAAAAGCGATATATAAAGTCAAATTCGGGCTAAATGATGTGCTTCCTGAATGCCTCGATCAGCGTCGATGTCAGACTCATCGTACTGGCCTGGGCAGGAAGTTCCGTGCGATCGATCCACTCTGCTACGGAGAGTTCGGATTCCTGAATGGTGATCGCATCGCTCCCGTCCAGATCGCAGTAGAACCCGAACAGAAGAGAACCGGAATGGGGCCATGGCTGACTGGAAAAGTAGGTGATATTCTTCACACGGATCCCGGTCTCCTCATATACTTCTCTCCGGACGGTCTCCTCGATCGTCTCCCCAGATTCGGTGAACCCTGCTACAAGGGCGTAATGGGAATATCCGCGGGCATACTTGGTGAGCAGGAGTTTTTCGCCGTTTCTCACCGCGACAATGACGGCAGGGTTGATCCGGGGATAGATGGTCATCCCGCAATTCTCACAGTACACCATTCTTTCCGCAGAACTGTGTTTCAGTTTTTGTCCGCATTTGCCGCAGTAGCGGTTTTCCTGGTACCAGGTGGCGAGCCTGAGTCCTGTCATCGCGCCAAAGGCAAGCCAGGAAGGGGAAAGCACGGACAGTTCCCGGTATGAGAAAAGAGAAAAACTCCCAGAGACCGGGATATCCTCCACATAAAAGAAACGGCTGGAATCTATAGTGAAGAGATACGGACCGCAAGCGGGTATCACGGAAGAGGTGAGTACAGGGAGTGAAAGGACACCGTTTGCCGAATTCGCCAGGATTCTTCCGTTCTTTACGCAGACTGCGAAGTCGCCTTCAGTTGGAGGCAGCGGTTCATAATGATTGTTGAAAATATGAGGTGCTATGTCCTGAAACATATGTGTTTCTCCTGAAAAAAGGATCAGGCCTCATTCGGCCTGATCCCTGAAAGATCAAAGAGCAGCCAGTGCGGAGCGGATGCGGGAGAGGGTTTCCTGCTTACCCAGTACGCTGCACAGTTCCACAGCGCCGCCCGGTGTCACCGGAACTCCGGCGATCGCAACGCGGAGAGGACCGAGGATCCAACCGTTCTTTACACCCAGTTTCTCAATGAGAGAGAAGAGGGCTTCATGTACGGAAGAAACGGAAAAATCGTCGAGAGACTCCAGTACGGGGAGCACCTGCTCAAGTGCAGGTTTGGCTGTTTCTGCGTTGGTCTTGAATTTTTTGCTGAAGTATAGTTCAGAATCGATGTCAGGTCTGTGATTCAGGAAGGACAGTTTTTCGGGAATATCTCCGAAAAACTCTGTCCGCGGCTGAAGCACTTCACAGAGGACATCGAAGTCCAGATCGTCTCTTTCCACTGCCGACTTGATGAACGGCATGGCGTGCTTTTTATAGTCTTCGGGAGACAAGGCGCGGATGTATTCCGAGTTGATATATTTGAGTTTTTCCGGATCGAAGATCGCGGGAGACTTGCTGATGCCGGAAAGGTCAAATGCCTTCACGAGTTCCGGCAGGGAATAGATCTCCTGCTCTCCCTTGGGGGCCCAGCCGAGAAGAGCGATGTAGTTAAGGACTGCCTCGGTCAGATAGCCTTTTTTCACAAGATCCTGATAGGATGCGTCCCCGTTTCTCTTGGAGAGTTTCTGATGCTCGTCCTTCATGACCGGTGCGCAGTGGATGTATTCCGGAGGGGTCCATCCGAAAGCCTCATAAAGAAGGTTGTACTTCGGGCTGGAAGACAGGTATTCATTGCCGCGCACGACATGGGTGATCCCCATGAGGTGGTCATCGATGACGTTGGCAAAGTTGTAGGTTGGCATGCCGTCGGACTTGATAAGGATCTGATCCTCCAGCTCCTTGTTTTCAACGGTGACATCCCCATATACGAGATCGTGGAAAGTGGTGGTTCCTTCCTTCGGCATCTTCTGACGGATGACATAAGGTGTCCCTGCTGCGAGTTTGGCCTCCACTTCTGCCTTGGAGAGATTCCTGCAGTGACCGTCATACCGGCGGATCATGTCGCCGCCTTCTTCCTTTTTGGGGATCCTTGCGTCCAGTTCTTCCTCGGTGCAGAAGCAGTAGTAAGCGGAACCGTTTTCAACAAGTTGTTTCGCATATTCGAGATAGCATCCCATGCGCTCGCTCTGAACATAAGGACCGTAATTTCCTCCGACATCGGGGCCCTCATCCCAGTTCAGACCGCAGTCTTTCAGCGTGTCGTAGATCACGTCGACGGCACCTTCGACCAGACGTCCCTGGTCGGTGTCCTCGATACGAAGGATAAAATCGCCGTCATCCTTTTTGGCGATCAGATAGGCGTACAGAGCCGTGCGAAGGTTTCCGATATGCATGTATCCAGTCGGGCTCGGTGCAAATCTGGTACGGGTATTTCCCATTTCTAAACCTCTTTTCTGTTAATGACAAAACAATTGTAAGGGCACTAGGTGGCTTTGTCAATTGACACATTTTTCCTGTGAGAATACAATGAAACAGTACACCTATTATGATTGAACGGAGGCCTTTCAATATGGCAGAAGAAGCGAAAAAAACCGTGTTTAGCGGCATTCAGCCCACCGGTGGTTTCACACTGGGAAACTATCTCGGAGCGATCCGCAACTGGGGCCCCCTTCAGGATGATTACAACTGCATTTACAGTGTAGTGGACCTTCATTCCCTCACTGTCAGACAGGACCCCGCCACGCTCAGAAGGCAGATCCGGGAATCCGCAGCCATGCTCCTTGCATGCGGTGTGGACCCCAAACGGTCGATCCTGTTCATTCAGGGGGATGTCCATCAGCATGCGGAACTCTCATGGCTCCTTTCCTGCTACACGCAGTTCGGAGAATTGTCCAGGATGACACAGTTCAAGGACAAGAGCAAGAAACATCCGGAGAACGTCAACGGAGGACTTTTTACCTATCCCATCCTCATGGCGGCCGACATTCTTTTGTATCAGACCGACCTCGTTCCGATCGGGGCGGATCAGAAGCAGCACCTGGAACTTGCGAGGGACATCGCGCAGCGCTTCAACGGGATCTACGGAGATGTGTTTACCATCCCGGAAGGTTTCTTCCCGAAGGTCGCGGCACGCATCATGTCACTGCAGGATCCGACTGCTAAGATGAGCAAATCGGACGAGAACGTGAACGCCAAGGTGATGCTCACCGATGACGGGGATTCCATCGTCCGCAAATTCAAGAGGGCGATCACTGACAGCGGAAGCGAGATCCGGGCGGGTGAGGACAAGCCCGGCATCACCAACCTGATGAGCATATACAGCGCCATCACCGGGAAGACTTTTGAGGAGATCGAACGGGAATTTGACGGCAAGGGATACGGAGATTTCAAGCTTGCGGTTGGCGAATCGGTCCGTGACACCCTGGCACCGATCCAGGAGCAATACAGGATGTATCTGTCGGACAAGGATCAGCTGAATGAAGTGCTGAAAAACGGCGCGGAGCACGCATCCTATCTCGCGACAAAGACACTGAGAAAAGTGCGCAGAAAGATTGGCCTGGATTAAGAAGGAGCATTTTATGAAGGCACCATTTTCCCTATATCTGAATCAAATCACACCGTACTTGAGAGTAATCCTGTCCGAACTCGAACAGGATTATTCCTATGTCAGCATCCTTTCCACTGATTCCGCAGGACTGGCTGTCAGGATCTCCCAGCATGCCAAAAGCATCGGAAACCGGACCATGACCACCGAGAGAGGCACAGTCATCCGTGTATACCGTGACGGTCTCTACAGCGAGTTCTCTCTCAGCGATATCCGTCCCGATGACATCAAGGGGACGGTACAGAAAATCAGGGAAGGACTCGAAAGGCAGTTTTCCCTGTTGAAACGGACAGAAACCAGGATTCTCCGTACTCCTGAACTGTCAGACGAGCCAATGGAACTGCTTGTCGAGAAAGATACCGATTCGCTTCCCGAGGAGGCGGATCTTGAGGAACTCGTTACTTCCATGGTCGGGATCTCTGACAAGGGGATGACTATGGGAGACAACATGCTGGACTGCAGTGTGACCGCGCAATCCACCCATATCAGCAAATTGTTTCTCTCACGCAATCGCTTCCTGAGACAGTCCTATGTCTACAGCGAGGGCAGCGTTTCAGCTGTCGTTGCCGAAGGAGAACAGAACAGAGTTGGTTACAGCAGTATTTCAGGCCTCGGCGGTCCGGAGATCTTTGCCCAACTTGGCGACAAACTGGAAACTGCCGTTCGCAGCGCAAATGAACTGCTGCATGCGGAGCGGCTCGAACCGGGAGAATATGTGATCATCACCTCTCCGGAAGTGACCGGGCTGATCGCCCATGAGGCATTCGGCCATGGAGTGGAGATGGATATGTTCGTGAAGAACAGAGCTCTTGGGAAACACTATATCGGAAAACGTGTAGGCTCGGATCTGGTGACAATGCATGAGGGAGCCCTTGTTGCAGACAATGTGACCTCCTATGTGTTTGATGATGAGGGCACGCTCGCAGGAGATGTAACCGAGATCAGGAAAGGGATCCTTCAGACAGGGATCTGTGATGCGCTCAGCGCGGCTCGTCTTGGAACGAATCCGACGGGAAACGGAAAAAGAGAGAATTTCGCTCACAAGGTATACACCCGCATGACTAACACGGTGTTCGACAGTGGGAAAGATACCCTGGAAGAGATGATCGCTTCCACACCATACGGACTTCTCCTGGAAGGGATGGAGAGCGGCATGGAGGATCCCAAACACTGGGGGATCCAGTGCATCATCCAGATGGGAAGGGAGATCCGTGACGGAAATCTTACGGGGAGGGTCTTCGCACCGATCATTCTTACAGGATACGTTCCGGACCTCCTGGGGAATATCTCCATGGTATCCTCTGATCGGGAGATCTTTGGATCCGGAGGATGCGGAAAAGGCCATAAGGAGTGGGTCAAGGTCGCGGACGGCGGCCCATATCTCAAGACGATCGGGAGGCTGGGATGATGCTGTTTGATGCGTTTGTCAATGAACTCAGAAAATCTTCAGCGGACGCCTGGGAGCTTACCGAGAGGACCACTTCTGGTTGGGAGTTTTATTTCGTAAGACATGAGCTGGATCAGAACAGAGCAAAAGAGGTCGGTGAACTGACCGTGAAAGTGTTTAAATGTTCTGAAGACGGGCAATATATGGGAAATGCGACAGCAGTGCTGCCGCCTACCACTGACGAAGCGGAAATTGGCAAGGTTATAGAAAAACTGATTTACCAGGCGTCTCTTGTGAAGAACAAACCGTATGATCTCGTCGGACCGTCCGGGAATCCGGATTCTGCGGATCTTCCGGATCTGTATGCTGTTGCGGAAGATTATCTGGATGCCATGAACTCTGTGCAGGAAACAAAGACGGAGGATATCAACAGTTATGAGATCTTCTGCTCCAACATCACGGTTCATTTCGCGAATTCCTGCGGAGTGGATATTGTTCAGTCCTTCCCCGTATCGATGGCAGAGGTCGTGGTGAACGCCAGGGATGCGGGTCATGAGATCGAACTGTACCGTATGTACAATGCAGGTACCTGCGACGGAGATCAGCTGAGAAAGAACATCCAGCGGACTATGGGGTTCGGAAGGGACCGTCTTAAGGCTGAGCCGACTCCCGAGGTCTCAGGTATTCCCGTCCTTCTTTCCACAAGTGATGCGATTCAGGTCTACTATTATTTTCTGGACAATCTGGACGTTTCCTATGTCTATCGTCATCTGAGCAGTTCCGAACTGGGAAAAGAGATCGCCGTTTCAACCGGTGACAAGGTGACGCTGCGAAGCAGGAGGGAACTGCCCAACTCGTCGTGCAATCTCCAGTTCGATTCCGAAGGTTCCCCCGTGCGGGATCTCGTTCTGATGGAACAGGGAGTACCGAAGGCGTTTCACGGATCCAGAATGTTCTCTTCTTATCTGGGGTTGGAGGGATCTTTCCAGGTTCAGAACTGGGAAGTGTCCGGAGGCAGCTGCAGCGAGGAGGAGATAAGACAGGGAGATCATCTTGAGATCGTCGAGTTTTCCGATTTTCAGGTGGATCCCCTTACAGGTGATATCTTCGGCGAGATCCGGCTTGGCTATCTCCACCTGAACGGGGAGGTCCGGATCGTCACGGGAGGATCCGTTTCCGGTGATCTGAAAGAGAATCTTTCCGATTTGAGGATGACACGGGAACAGGTCCAGTACAACAATGTGATGATTCCCGCAGTGACACGGCTCGGTCATGTGTCGATCGCGGGCGTGAAACAATAATTCTTAATATGGAGGAGCATTATCATGGGTGAATTTATGTCTTACGATCCTTGGCGCAATCTGAAGTCGAGAAACGGAATACCGGGGGATGAACTGGTCTCCGCGCTTCAGAAATCCATCCGTCGCGCAGATGAGGCGACTGCATGCCGCGTGGCTTATGAAATGTATATCACCAGCGAGCAGTTTGAGGATAAGATGTGGCGCAGACTGAACGCGATCTCAGTAGAGGATATCGGGTTCGGGAATCCTTATGCTCCGATCCTCATCAATACTCTTGATGAGATGCGCAAGAAATTCCCCTATGATGACGGAGACAGACCGTTGTTTTTCGTTCACGCCATCCGGTTCCTCTGCAAGCAGAAGAAAGAGCGTTCTTCGGATTGCCTGAAGAATATCATTCAGATGGAAGCACGTTACGGACAGATCGTGGAGCTTCCCGATTATATCTACGATATGCATACGGGAAAAGGAAGAGAGATGGGACGCGGGATCCTGGATTTCCTCGATATCCGCAGCAAGGTCACTCCTCTGGCGGACGATTATGATCCCACCTATGAGAACAAGATGAGAGAGATGATCCTCGCGGAGGAAGCAGGTGAGGCACCTGACACAAAACCTGAGGAAGTGCCGTTCCAGTACAGCCTGTGGCAGTATTAATCACCAATGCATGATAAAGGGCCGAAGTCAGCGACTTCGGCCCTCTGCTAATTAGGGTCATTATTTGATGAAACCGTTATAAACGTATTTGGATTCCTGTACGATGATAAAGGCTCTGTCGTCCTTGTTATAGACGAGCTGCTTGAACTCGGTTAACCTGTCGGAGGCGATCTGTGCAAACAGCATGTACTTTTCACCGGAGTACTCGGAGCTGTTCACGTTGACGACTGTTACGGCGAAACCGGCGTTACGGATCGCAGAGATCAGGTCATCATTTTTGCCGCTGGTCACGATCTGAACCGTTACGGTACCCTTAATAAACTTGGAAGAAATGATGCCGCCGATGAAAGTACCGGCTGCAAATCCTCCCGCGTATGCGATGGCGAGGATGATGCCAGCCTCATTGGAGTTGAAAGCGGTGCGAACGGCAAGGAACCATATAATGATCTCAACAAAACCTACACATGCGGCGGTCTTTGATTTTCCTTTGACGGTGAGCATGGTTCTGACGGTGGCGAGTGAGACATCAAGGATCCTGCTGAAAAAGATCCTCAGACACAGTAAGAGAAGAGAAGTACTCATTGATCTTCCTCCTTCACAGCGATCGCTTCGATCTCCACCAAAGCTCCTTTAGGAAGTTTAACCACTTCAAATGCCGCTCTTGCGGGATAAGGTTCCTTAAAGAAAGATGCATATACCTCGTTCAGGGCAGCAAAATCGCTCATATTCTGGAGCAGAACGGTAGTCTTGACGACATCGCTCATCTCAAGTCCGGCTTCTTTCAGGACCGAAGCGACATTGGTCAGGGATTGTTTCGTCTGAGAGACGATGTCACTCCCGGCGAATACGCCTGTGGCGGGATCTATGGGAAGCTGCCCGGACACGAAGACCATACCATTGACCTGAATGGCCTGAGAAAAAGGACCGATAGCGGATGGCGCGTTCGGGGTATCTATTTTTTTGCTCATGAAAAACTCCTTGTTATATGATCGCTTTCAATTATCACATACATTATAATTGGTAATTGTACAATATTCGATAAAACAAAAAATATTTTACATCGTTCGGGAATTAGGTACAGATTCTTTGGGAGAAGCGGAGAGAGTTATGGTCAAATCAGCAAAGAAAATGGTAGCGATACTGGTCCTGCTGATTTTGGTAGGTACGCTTTTTCCTTTTCGTCTGAAAAGTTTTCTTCAGTGGATCTGGGCTGCGCTTCCGCTTGTTTTCCTAAGTGTTTTGTGGTTAACGGATTCGGGGAAACGGGGTAAGCTCCTTCGTATCATTGAAGTGCTCTGTCTCATCTACACGATCCTCATCGTCACACTTTTCGGATGCATGAAGTGGTATTCCGCCCGGGATCTGACCGAGGCTCCGGATTATATTCTGATCTTCGGGGCGGAGATGCGTGAGGACGGGGTGTCTCCGATGCTCGCGAGAAGATGTGACAAAGGATACGAGCTCAGTGTGGAATATCCCGGATCCGTTGTGATCGTATCGGGCTGGCAGGGTCCGGGGGATGCTTCCAACGAGGCGGAAGGGATGAAGGACTATCTGATCAGCCTCGGCCTGTCCGAAGACAGGATCATCGTGGAACCGGATGCATCCGATACCCTGGAGAACATCCTGTTCAGCAGGACTTACATAGGGGACGGGAGCGTGGCGATGGTATCGGACGATTTCCATCTTTTCCGTATCGGACTGATCTCCCGGTATTATCATGTCAACGGGATGCCTGTATCCTGTTCTGACAGTACGATTCGGGGTCTGCGTTTCTGGTTCCGGGAAGTACTTTCCATTGCATGGTCCACATTTCGTGGTATAGTATCATCATACAATTGAAAGGAAGAGGTGCTGCATGGGGATTCTGGTTATAGGCGCGGTTTTTGTCGATATCAAGGGATATCCGATCGGACAGTATATTCCGGGAGGAAGAAATGTTGGACGCGTGGTGCAGGTGCACGGCGGAGTCAGCAGGAATGTGGTCGAGGATATCGCGAATGTGGAACTGAGACCGACGTATCTCAGTGTCGTCGACCACAGCGGAATCAGTGATGATGTCATCTCCAAGCTGAACCGCCACAAGGTTAACACCGATTATATTCAGAGGACGGAGGACGGCCTTGGCACATGGCTCGCGGTTTTTGACCATACGGGGGATGTTGTCGCCTCCATCTCCAAACGACCGGACCTCGATGCGATCGGCGGAGTCCTGGATGAGAAGGGGGACGAGATCGTCGGTAACTGCGATAGTGTCGTCGTGGAGATCGACATGGAGCCCTACCTCCTCAAGAAGGTGTTCGATCTGGCGGAGAAACACGGAAAACAGGTCTATGCAGTGGTATCCAATATGTCTTTGGCTATGGAGCGGAGAGATCTTCTGCAGAAGACCGGGTGTATCGTCTGCAACGATCAGGAAGCCAGCATGCTCTTCTCAGAAGATTACATGGAAGTGTCACCGGAAGAGATGAGGACGTTTCTTGCCCGCAAAGTGAGAGAGGCGAATATCGGTAAGATGGTCGTCACCATGGGGGAAAAAGGAGCGGTTTATGCCGAGATGGATGGATATTCCGGCATCTGCCCTGCTCAGAGAGTGGATGTCGTGGATACGACCGGAGCGGGAGACGCATTTTTTGCCGGTGTTGCGATCGGCTTAACATACGGGAAGAGCCTGGGTGATTCCTGCGTGATCGGAACAAGACTTGCTTCTGCGGTCATTGCATCCAAGGAAAATGTCTGCCCGAGGTTCCGTCCGGAGGAATTCGGCCTTTCTGTCCCGGAAGGACAGATCACTCTGTTTGAGTGATCAACATACGAAAGCATAAGCCCGAAGTAATTCGGGCTTTTTGTGTGGTGATAGGCAAGAAGCCTGCTATGACTATGTTTTTCAGAATAGTTTAAAAATATTATAGCGATGGTATTGACTTGTCTCCGCCGCACTGTATAATAACTATGCTAGAGTAGTAATAGTAAACCAAAAGTTTAGTATAAGGATCAGAACGATGGACTCGGAATCAGCAAATCTGGCTATAGGAAACAGAATCAGAAATCTCAGGAATCAGAACGGCCTTACTCAACAGGAACTGGCAGACAGAGCGGAACTTACGAAAGGATTTATCTCTCAGCTTGAGAGAGGGCAGGTGTCTCCGTCCGTGTCCACATTGTTGGATCTGATCGAGTGTCTTGGGACCAATCCCTCCGATTTCTTTAAGGATGAAGGAACGGAGCAGATCGTGTACGGGCAGAAAGACTGGTTTGAAAAAGAGACCGACGGTTCTAGCGTGCAGTGGATCGTTCCTTCCGCTCAGGGCAATCAGATGGAGCCGGTGCTTGTGAAACTGGCACCGTGTGCTAGGACTGAAATGGAGTTTCCCCATTCGGGAGAGGAATTCGGATATGTCCTCAGCGGCAGGCTGGTGATCCATCGGGAAGACAAAAGGTACGAAGCCAAAGCGGGGGAAAGTTTTTACTATAAAGCGGATAAAGAAGTGTGGATCGAGAATCCGTATAAGCGCGAAGCATCGTTCTTATGGATCAGCACTCCGCCAAGTTTTTAGATAATACATTATTAGATATATGAGGTGATTGCGATGGCAAACAAGGAAAACATCATCGAGCTGAAACACATTACCAAGAGATTTGAGGACGGTTTCGTTGCGGTCAACGACTTCAATCTCGAGGTAAAGAGAGGGGAGTTCGTCACGTTTCTGGGACCTTCCGGATGCGGAAAGACCACGACACTGAGAATGATCGCCGGTTTTGATACTCCTTCTTCGGGGGAGATCCTTCTCAACGGCGAGAACATCGCTCATCTGGCACCGAACATGAGGCCGATCAACACTGTTTTCCAGAGGTACGCACTGTTCCCTCATATGAATATCTATGAGAACATTGCCTTTGGCCTGAAGCAGAAGAAGACACCAAAGGATCAGATCTCCAAGAAGGTAAAGAAAGTCCTGGAGCTTGTGGACCTGGAAGGATTCGAAAGAAGGAGCGTCTCCACGCTTTCCGGCGGTCAGCAGCAGCGTGTCGCCATCGCGCGCGCTTTGGTAAATGAACCGGAGATCCTGCTTCTTGACGAACCTCTTGGCGCGCTTGACCTGAAGATGCGCAAGGAAATGCAGCTTGAGCTCAAGAATATGCACCGCGAACTGGGGATCACCTTTATTTACGTAACGCATGATCAGGAAGAAGCCCTCACCATGTCCGACAAGATCGTCGTCATGTCCGCCGGAGAGATCCAGCAGGTAGGGACACCTGAGGGGATTTACAACGAGCCTGAAAACGCTTTCGTAGCAGACTTTATCGGCGACAGCAACATTTTCAACGGAATTATGACCGGACCCATGAAGGCGCGGTTCGCAGGCGGCGAGTTTGAAACCGTGGATCATTTCACACAGGGAACACAGATCACAGCGATCGTAAGGCCGGAAGATGTGATCATGACCGAGCCGGAAAAAGGGATCATCAAGGGAGAGGTCGTTGATGTGATCTTCAAGGGAATGCACTACGAGATCACCGTCGAGTCAGGCCGCTATGAAATGGTCATCCAGAGTACGAAATCCGCTGCGGTCGGACAGACGATCGGCATGACGGTGGAGCCTGACGGCATTCACGTCATTAAGGCGGAAGATGAGACCAACTATTTCAATGTGGATATGAACGGGGAGCACCGGCTGGAGTTCAATGGCAATGTCCTGGATACCAGCCTTACCAAGATCATCAAGGGAAGCCGCAGGGATGAGGAGGGAAGACTTCTCGATTCCAACGGCGAGATCATCGATCCCGAAAAGCTTAGGATCGTTGCATCGATCAGTCCTGATGACATCCGCATGACCGACGATGTGGAGGAGAGCCTCATTGAAGGTGCGATCACCAGCCTTATTTATGAAGGCGACCACTACAGTTATGTAGTAAGCACCGAGATCGGACAGGACTTTATCGTCCACGACGAGTACTTGTGGAATATGGAGGACTGGGTCGGTCTGATTATTCCGGTGGATAAGATGACCTTCACGGTCAGAGCGCTGAAGAAATAGGGGGACGTTAAATGAAAATATCAAGAAAAGCATTGGGAATACCCTATGCGATCTTTCTCCTCTTTTTCGCTGTAGCTCCGCTTCTGGTGCTGTTCTATTATGCGTTCACCAACAGGGCGGGAGAGTTTTCCTTGCACAATCTGGTCATGTTCTTTACCGACCCGAACACACTGGGCACGCTCTGCTACAGTTTCGCCATCGCATTTGTTACAACGGTGGTGTGCCTGCTTCTTGCTTATCCGACTGCCTATTTTCTTGCAACGAGCGGACTGAGCAACAAAGGGGCAATGATCATGATCTTCATCATGCCGATGTGGATCAATTTTTCTCTCAGGATCACAGCACTGAAAGAGATCCTTTCCGTGATCGAAGGCAATCTCGCCTTCTACCCGTTTTTAAACTCCGTAATCGGTATGACATATGACTTTCTTCCGTTTATGATCCTCCCAATCTATAACACGGTTTCCAAGCTGGACCCGTCTCTTACCGAGGCGGCCAGAGACCTTGGAGCCGACGGATGGGGTGCTTTCCTTAAGGTCACGCTTCCCCTGTCGATACCGGGGATCGTCAGCGGTGTCTCCATGGTGTTCCTTCCCTCGATGACCAACTATGTCGTCCTGGATATGCTGTATAACAGCACTTATATCATGGGCAGCCTTATCGGAAGCTATTTTGCAGCGTACAACTGGCATGGAGGATCTATGATCGCCCTTATCCTTCTGGGAATCATTTGCCTGTTTACTGCTTTGACCGATGGACTTTCCGATGAGGAGAGCACAGGGAGAGGAGGTGCGATACTTTGAAAAAGAGAATGATCGGACTCCTGTTCATTGTTTTGATCCTTGTATTCATTTATGCGCCTATCGTTATCCTCGCGTTCTACAGTTTTACCAATGCTTCGCAGATCGGAGCTTTTCAGAGTTTTTCCCTTCAGAACTATGTGACTCTGTTCAGCACGGAGGAGCTGAGGGAGATGATCTTCGGGACCATCGCACTTGCTGTAGGCGTGGCGGCGGTTTCCACACTTCTGGGAACCCTGGGAGCGATCGGATCCTTTTACTCCGGAAACAGAGTCAACGGACTTTACAATACATTCAATGAGATACCTGTCATCAATGCGGACGTCGTGACCGGTTTCTCGGCATGCATCCTTCTGGTTGTCGTGCTGGGGATCAACAAGGAGACGTTTATTCCCCTTGTACTTGGTGAGACGATCCTTTGTGCACCGTTTGTATATTTGTCGGTCATGCCTAAACTGAAGCAAATGGATCCCAGCATATACGAAGCAGCTCTGGATCTTGGCGCAACTCCTGCGACAGCGCTTCTCAAGATCATCGTTCCGCAGATCGCTTCCGGCATCCTTTCCGGATTTATGATGGCGATCACTTTGTGCCTCGATGATTACTTCATTGCTACCTACACAAAGCCTGCAACGTTTGACACGATCAGCACTTATGTCGTCAACGCCACAAAGGGAAGTCATACGGAGATCAAAACGGCTCTCTGGGCTTTGTCCACAGTGATCTTTGCCATTGTCCTGATTGTGGTTCTGCTCATGAATCTCAAGTCCTCAAGGGATGAGAGACAGAGAAGAAAGGGGGAAAACCTGTGAAAACTATCATGCGGAAAGTTATGGGTTATTTCCTTATACTCTGTGTCGTGCTGTCCTGCGCGCATCCAATCATGGCTGCCCCCACTGACGAAGAAGAGGTGGTCCTCCGTGTATGCAACTGGGAGGAATACATTGACGAAGGCGGATGGGGAGAAGATGAGGTCATAGACCTGGAGAGCGGGGATATCATCGGCGAGAACTCGATCCTTGACGATTTCTCGGACTGGTACCTTGAAACATATGGGAAGAGGGTAAGAGTCGAGTATTCCACTTTCGGCACCAATGAAGACCTGTACAATATGCTCACCCTTGGAGATGTATATGATCTGGTGTGCCCCTCCGAATACATGATCATGAAGCTCATGGCTGACGGAAGGCTGTATCCTCTGTCTGATTCCTTTTTTGACGAGAGCAACGAGAATAATTATTATATCAACGGTGTTTCTCCTTATATCCGCGACATTTTTGAGACGCATGAGATCAACGGGGAGGCCTGGGGGAAATATGCTGCAGGTTACATGTGGGGCGTGACCGGCTTCGTTTACAACCCTGAAGAAGTCACCTATGAGGAAGCTTCCACCTGGCATTTGCTTGATAATGAGAACTACAATCGCCAGATCACGGTCAAGGACAATGTCCGCGACACCTATTTCGCAGCGGTCGGAGCGGTAAAGTCTGATCTTCTGACCGATCCGTCTTTCACCGGTTCACCGGATTACCTTACCCGTCTTGAGGACGAGATGAACGACACCTCTCCGGAGATGGTGGCAGCGGTCCAGGAATACCTTCAGTCCAACAAGGACAATTTCTACTCTTTTGAGACAGACTCCGGAAAAGCAGACCTGATCACTGGAAAGGTGGTCGCCAACTTCCAGTGGTCCGGTGATGCCGTATATACTCTTGATCAGGCGGAGCTCGACGATTACTATCTCGAATTTGCGGTACCGGTGGAATCCACCAACATCTATTTTGACGGATGGGTCATGCTGCGAAGCGGCGTGGAGGGAGATCCGGAGAAACAGCAGGCCGCGGAAGCCTTCATTAACTATATGTCCCGTCCGGACTGCGCCATCCGCAATATGTATTACATCGGCTATACATCCGTCATTGCTGCGCCGGAGGACGGAAGGATCTTCGAATATGCGGAGTGGTGCTATGGCGCTGAGGATGACGAAGAAGATACGCTGGATTACTCCGTCGCGGATTTCTTTGCGGCAGAGGGAGATGATCCCGAGGATTATGTGATCACGATCGCTGCGGATCAGCTTCGTAGGCAGATGGTGGCTGCGTATCCGTCACAGGATATTCTCTCGCGGGCGTGCATTATGACCTATTTCGATAACGATGTCAGCGAACTCACAAACCAGATGTGGATCAATGTGAGATGCTATAACATCAACAGGATCCCTGTGTGGGCATGGGTTCTTGCTGCGGCAGTACTGATCCTGGCTGCATATCTCCTGATCAAGGGGAGAAAAATGCGTCTTGAGGAATATGGAGAAGTAAAAACTGTGCGCAAAGCGGAGAAAGATTAAATTCATACGAAATAGAGCGTTCGGGATAATTCGTTCCGGACGCTCTATTATTGCTCTTTCACCAAAGAATAACATTGTCAATTGTACATAATTGCCAAAATATAATTATATGTTTTAATAGAATGACGAAAGCATTTTTGAGCGTTAAAAAAATATTTACATTTTTTGGCCTGTAAACTAAAATTGAATCAAATGGGACGGGCTCATTTGTCTTTTGTGTGCCCGCAAACTTCTTATTTGTGAGGTGAATATATGGCTCAAGAAGTCCTGTTGATGGACAAGATTACCAAGGTTTACGCCAACGGTTTCGTTGCGAACCAGGATGTCACTCTGTCTGTCAACAAAGGTGAGATCCATGCGCTGGTCGGAGAGAACGGCGCAGGAAAGACCACCCTCATGAAAGTGCTGTTCGGTATCGAACAACCGGAGGGTGGCCGTATCGTCATCGACGGGAAGGAAGTAAAGATCCATAACCCGTTGGAGGCGATTCAGTTTGGAGTCGGCATGGTGCACCAGCACTTCATGCAGGTTCCTTCTCTAACAGTGGCCGAGAACATGGTTCTGGGAATGGAACCGAAGACCAAGAGCAAATTGTTCCTGGACAAGGCCGAAATGATCCGCATGACTGAAGAGGTCAGCAAGAAGTACAACCTGATCGTTGACCCTACCCTAAAGATCGAAGACTGCTCTGTTGTTGCCAAACAGAAGGTCGAAATCCTTAAGGCGCTGATCCGCGGTGCAAAGATCCTCGTTTTGGACGAGCCTACCGCCGTTCTTACTCCTCAGGAAACAGACGAGTTGTTCGTTGAGCTGAAAAACCTGGTAGCTGACGGCGAACACACGATCATATTCATTTCCCACAAATTGCAGGAAGTTAAGGCGCTGTGTGACAGACTCACCGTCATGCGTCTCGGTAAGAGCGTGGGCAAGGCGAATCTGTGTGACGTTACAGAAGCTGACATCTCCCGTATGATGGTCGGACGCGACGTTATTCTTGAGATCGATAAGGAGCCCGCTCAGCCGAAAGAGACTGTACTTAAAGTCGACCATCTTACTATCCACAACGACTTCGGTAAGACGATGCTCAATGATGTTTCCTTCTCCGTCCGCAAGGGAGAGATCCTTGGTGTTGCGGGTGTTGAGGGCAACGGCCAGATGGAACTCGCAGAAGCGATCAGCGGACTGCGTACCTTCAATCATGGCGATATCAGCATCAATAACACATCCATCAAGGGTAAGACCGTACGTCAGATCCGTGAGCTGGGATTCAGCCATATCAATGAAGACCGTATGACTTACGGTGTTGCGGATAAGGCCAGTGTCAAGAACAACATCATGGCTGACCGCTATTACAAGAAGGATTACCTGACAAAACAGGGACTCCTGAACCACAAGAAGATCGACGCAGAAGTTGATGAACTGATCAAGAAGTTCCTGGTCAAGACCGAGAACCGCGATGAGCAGGTCAAGATGCTTTCCGGCGGTAACATCCAGAAGGTCGTTGTTGCCCGTGAGTTCTCCAGCGATCCTGACATCATCCTCGCCGATCAGCCGACACGTGGTATCGACGTCGGCGCCACAGAGTTTATCCGCAATCAGCTGGTTGCCCTTCGTGACGAAGGAAAGGCAGTGCTTCTGATCTCTGCAGACCTGAACGAGGTCCTCGAGGTTTCCGACAGCATCATCGTTCTCAACAACAATGAGATCGCAGCCTACATTGAAGACGCTTCCAAGCTCGAAGAGTATGAACTCGGTGAGTACATGCTTGGCGTTAAGAAAATGACAGCAGAGGAGGTTGCGAAAGTAGTTCATGACTAACAAACAAATTGAACGCAGATTTGAAGCAATTCGTCTTGTTGCATCCGTTGCGATCGCAGTTGTTCTTTGCTTCATCATTATTCTTTTCATCAGTGATAACCCGATGAAGGCTCTCAGATTCCTCGTAGTCGGACCCTTCACATCCCTGAACCGTTTTGGTCAGATCATTGAGAAAGTTCAGCCGCTTCTTCTTACAGGATGCGCCATGAACCTCATGATCCTGGCAGGAAACTTCAGCATGATCCCGGAAGGATGCTTCCTCCTGGCTCCGTGCCTCACCGTACCGATCGTTATCCTCAACGAGAAGGTCTTCGGTGGACTTGCCAATCTCGGTGAGTTCGGAAGAATCATCTGGGTCTTCTGCTCCATCATTTGCGGCGGCCTTATCGGCGGCATCATCGGATCCATTCCTTCTCTCATTAAGAGAAAATGGGGATGTGACGAAGTCATTACCTCCATCATGCTGAACGCCATGATCGTACAGTTTGACGACTGGATGGTCAAACGTGTCCTCTATGATGAGGCTTCCGGACTTTCCGCTTCCAAGCCCTATCCGGAAATGGCCAAGGTCACCCGTCTGATCTATGGTACCCGTGTTTCCACAGCAATCTTTATCGGACTTGTGTTCTGTGTTGTGACATACCTGATCGTTTATCACACGAAGCTCGGATTTGAGGCCAGACTCGTCGGTCTGAATCCCTCCTTCGCAAAGTATTCCGGAATCAACGTTGCCAAGACCGGTCTTTTGATCGCGGGTCTTGCCGGTGCCTTCGCCGGAATCGGCGGTGTTATCCACACCCTCGGATATAACGAGCGATTCAACTGGGTCGCTGAGCAGGGCTTCGGCAACGACGGTATTTTCGTCGGAATCCTTGCAAAGAACAACCCGTTGCTTCTTCCCATCTCCGCATTCGCACTTGGATATCTCCGTGTCGGTGCTGAGACCATGGGCAACAATACAGACGTACCGCTCGAGCTGATTCAGGTCATGACATCTCTCATTATCATGATGCTCGCAGCAGACCAGCTGTTCTCCGGTGCAAAGCACAAGGCGATCGTTAATAACGCGAAGAGACTCGAAGCAGCAAAGGAGGCGAAATAAGCATGGGCGGATATTCTGCATCATTCATTTTTGGGTTTATCTGGAGTGTTATCAAATCCTCTGACTTCTGGGCAATGACAATCCGTATGACGACACCGTTGCTGTTTGCAGCCCTTGGTTCCTGTATCGCAGCGAAGTCCGGTATTTTCAACATGTCCATCGACGGACTGATCAACTCCACCGCATTCATCGCGGTTATCTGTGACGGTTTCGTCCGCAAGTGGGTCATGGGTGGCCGCAAGAAAGCGGACATCGGTGAGGAAGCCTACAATATCCTCAGAGACCGTGCCAATACAATGGGCTGGATCGCCGGTATTCTCGGCGCCATGGTATTCGGTATCCTACTTGAGTTGTTGTTCGCCTACTTCGTCATAGACTTGAAGGCGAATGCCTCACTTACCGGTATCGGCGCGAACCTGTTGATCACAGGTCTTGCACCGTTCCTGAGCCTGGTCATCACTGGAAACCGTGCGAACACCAACACCTGGTATGACCTTGGTTATGTTCCTGTCATCAACATTCCGGTGATCAAGGACATCCCGATTATCAAGACGCTTCTGTCCGGACACTATGTCCTGACCTACATCTGCGTCGCCTGCGTATTTATCGTCAATGCATTGTTGTTCAAGACTGCTATGGGTCTTCGTATCCGTGCTGTCGGTGAGAACCCCAACGCAGCTGAGTCTGTCGGTATCGATGTTCGCAAGGTTCAGTATCAGGCATCCGTCCTCTGCGGTCTGTTCGGATCCATGGGCGGCACATTCATGAGCCTCTGCTATGTCGGTTTCTGGGTCCGCAACATTTCCGCCGGACGTGGATTCATCGGTCTGGCAGCTTCTACACTGGGTCAGGCAAACCCGATCGCGACAACCATTTACGCTTACGTATTCGGTTGGTTCGATGCTCTCGGTATCAACATGCGTGCTTTGTCGCTGTTCCCGTCCCAGTTCCTGTCCATGCTTCCTTATTTCGCCACTCTGGTCGGACTGATCCTTTACAGCATCAACCTCCAGAACAAGATCAAGAAAGCAAAAGCAGCACAATAAAACGATCTTTTATTAGGGAGATCCGCCTGATTCGGGCGGATCTCTTTTTCTTGCGATTGCAGGATTGAGATAGTATTCTTAACTAAACAGGAGGTGCAAGATGAGGATCCTTTATGCAGAAGACGAACAGCAGATGTCCAGAGCCGTTTGCGCTGTTCTTCAGCACAATCATTTCGCGGTCGATGCGGTTTATGACGGCCAGGACGCGCTGGATTATGCGCTTCTCTCTGAATATGACGTGATCATATTGGATATCATGATGCCTAAGATGGACGGGATCCAGGTGTTGACGGAACTGCGCAAGAAAATGGTGCACACACCGGTGATCCTTCTGACTGCTAAATCTGAGATCGAGGACAGGATCGCCGGTCTCGATGCAGGAGCAGATGATTACCTGTCCAAACCGTTCTCTATGGGTGAGCTTATGGCCAGGATCCGCGCGCTTACCAGGAGACAGCCGGAATTCCGCCCGAACCGCATCGAATTCGGCAATACATCCCTGGATACGGCATCATTTGAAATGGCGGGACCGGATGGTACGATCCGTCTGGGCAACAAGGAGTATCAGATCATGGAGCTCCTCATGTCCTCCAAAGGTTCTCCGGTCTCCACTGACCGCATTATGGAGAGAGTATGGGAAGTGGATTCGGATGCAGAAACAAATGTAGTGTGGGTATATATCTCCTATATCCGGAAGAAACTGAAACAGGTGGGATCCGACATCAAGATCAGCTCCGCCAGGGGAAGCGGCTATTATCTGGAGACAGTAGTTCAGTAACGGACGTCGTTAAGGTTCGTTTAAGTTTCAGGTAGTACACTGGGCTCATGAGATACATCACATTCTTTCAGGATTTGAAATGGTTGAACAATTAAGACGCAGATTCATTCTTTCCGCGATGCTGGCGATCCTGCTCGTTCTTGTAATCATTGTCGGTGCGATCTACGGGTTGAACCGGTATCGGATGGAAAGAAATACAGACACTCTTCTTGAGTTTATGATCACTCAGGGGGAACTCTTTCCTTATGCTCAGGGAGGGGATCCCGGCGGAATGGGAAGAGAGGAATGGCACGAACTTCCCATTGATGCGGAGAATGATGACGACCCGGACGGCGACGACGATACAGATGATGACTACGTTGAAGAATACAGACAGGAAAGGCCGATGGGGGAACACTTCGAAGGGATGTTCAACGGCCTGAAAATCGATGCGGAGACTCCCTATCGGACACGCTATTTTTCCGTATACTACTCATCGGACGGTTCTTATCAGAGATCAGGACTGGGAAGTATCGCATCGGTCAGCGAATCCAGCGCACAGGAATACGGCGCCAGAGCTCTTGCGGAAGGTAAAGATCACGGGAAGATAGATGATTTCAAGTATCAGATGATCATCACTTCTTCCGGAGAGACCGGATACTATTTCCTGGATATCAGCGAAGAGAAGGACAATCTGAGGAGCAATCTGATCTCCTCGCTCATCGTCGCTGCTGCAAGTTATCTTGCACTGTTTGTGCTGATCTATGTCATATCAGGAAAAGCCGTCAAACCTTATGCGGATAATATGGAGCGGCAAAAGCAGTTCATTACCGACGCAGGCCATGAGATCAAGACTCCTCTGGCGATCATCTCTGCCAATACAGAGGCGATCGAGATGATCTCAGGAAAATCTGAGTGGACTGACAACATCCACAGCCAGATCCGCAGGATGAATGATCTTGTCCAGAGGCTCCTCGTTCTGGCAAGGATGGAGGAGACGGGAATGCAGATGCAGTTCTCCGACTTCTCCCTGAGCGAAGCAGTGGCAGAGATCGCTGAGCCTTTTATCACATTGGCGGAGAATCAGGGAAAGAGTTTTTCCATGGATATCGCTCCGGATGTCCTTTTCAACGGGGATGAAAGAGGAATCAGGGAGATGGTATCCATCTTCTGCGACAATGCGGTGAAATACTGCGATCCCGAGGGAAAGATCGCCGTCAGACTTCAGGAAAACGGAAAAAAGAAGGTTTTGTCCGTGTCCAACACATGTGCCGTAGCAGAGAGAGCAAAAGTGGAAAACTGGTTCTCACGGTTCTACAGGGAGGATACATCAAGAGCGCGGGCTACCGGAGGATTCGGGATCGGACTGTCCATAGCGAAAGCAGTAGTTGACGCACATAAAGGAAAGGTAAAAGCGGAATACAGGAATGGCGATGTCATCCTGTCTGCAGAGTTTTAGCAGAAAAACATTTTCGGTCACGTACGAATAGCGCCGTGACCGTTTCTTTTAATTCTTGGATGGGGTAAAATAGGAGCAATACAACAAGGAGGATGCCATTTTGGAACTTCTTACAAGGATCGACTATTATCTTTTATTGTTTATCCATGATTTCTTCTCCAAGTGGGATCGTTATCTGACACCTTTCTCCAAGTTTTTGAGTTTTCTCGGGAAAGACGGGATCTGCCTTTTTCTTATCGCCGTTGTTCTCATGCTGTTCCGGCGGACACGGAAGATAGGTATTTGCGTTTTCGGAGCGATCGGCGCCGGAGCGATCCTTTCCAATGTCTGGATCAAGGACGCTGTTGCACGCCCGCGTCCATTTGAAACATTCAATGATATCCGTGTATGGTGGGAGGCCTTCGGGATCAGGGAATACAGCCAGTACTCTTTCCCGTCCGGCCATTGTACGGCTGCCATGGCGTTCGCATGCGGATTTGGTTTTGCCGGCGAGAGGGGAAGCAAATACTGGACACTGCTCCTGCCTTTCTCCATGTGCTTTGCCCGCTGCTACCTCCTTATGCATTATCCGTCCGACTGTATTGCAGGTCTCTGTATGGGCTTTGCTGGCGCGCTGGTCGCATGGATCATCACCTCTATCATCTACAAGATCCTGGAGCACTGGGAGGATCTCCCGCTTTTTGATTTCGTGCTCTACTGGGATCTTGCCGATGCGATCAGGGAACTCGGGAAGGGAAAAGAAAAAAAGGAGAAGAGGGCGAAAAAAGTAGTTGAAGCGTACGACACGGAAGAAACTGTAGAAACGCATCCGGTCGTCCGGCAGAAAAAACAGGAAAAAACCGAAGACGGCAGAACGATTTTCCGCGCCGGAGACTAAATCCAAAACAGCATAAACGACGGTCACAATTGTGGCCGTTTTCTTTTTTGGTTCTAAGTCAATTGTTGGGGCAGACCCAATAGAATGCGCTAGGCGAATAAGAAACATAATTAGGTATCTGTTGCTGGTTAACCAGCAACAGA
>CAZRGP010000009.1:0-65290 GCA_964599695.1 uncultured Faecalibacterium sp. | reverse complement strand
TTCTTATTCGCCTAGCTCATTCTATTGGGTCTGCCCCAACATTTGACTTAGAACCAACAAAAAAGCCGCTGATTATCAGCGGCTTCCAAGTCACTTCTGTCGGCTTCGATCAAACAGCACGTGTTACCTTGCCGGAACGAAGGCAACGGGTGCAGGCGTAGATGTGGGTCGGCTTTCCGTCGACGATCGCTTTGACGCGCTGCACGTTGGGCTTGAATGTGCGGTTGGAGCGCCTATGCGAGTGGGAAACTTTGATTCCAAAACGGACTTCCTTTCCGCAAATTTCACATTTTGCCATCTGCTGCACCTCCTTCTAGGTATAATTGTCACGACGATTATCTTAACAAATCCGTTTTTAAAATGCAAGTGCTTTTTCGCAAGTTTGGTTGTTTTTTTAAAATACGGTGGATATAATGAAAACACAAATTCAACGAGAAGTAAACAGGCGGAGTGATTTTGGCCGAAATTACCTACAAGATCAATGATTTCGAGGGACCGCTCGATCTGCTGTTGCACCTTATCGCCAAGCATAAGATGCAACTTTTTGATATACAGATTTATCAGCTCATAGACCAGTATCTCTCCTTCATCGGAGAGATCGGTCCGGATCAGCTGGAACCCACCAGCGAGTTCGTTGAGATGGCGGCCCGTCTGGTATACATGAAATCGGTGGCACTGCTTCCCCGCTCGGAGGAGAAGGAGGAACTGGAGAGGGAACTCACCGGGCGCCTGATCGAGTATTCCCTGTGCAAACTGGCCGCGG
Source organism: uncultured Faecalibacterium sp. (assembly GCA_964599695.1). GTDB lineage: Bacteria > Bacillota > Clostridia > Oscillospirales > Ruminococcaceae > RUG11783. Next base: position 64,527 of record CAZRGP010000009.1, on the reverse strand, counting down.
AGCGGCTGAGGGACCGGTCCGAAGGCATCAACTTCTTTGTACGTGAACCCATGCGGATCAAACTCCCCAAGGACTACAACCGCAAGCACGATCCGGCTGTGCTCCTCGAGGCCTTCAAGGCGATCCAGGGGCGAAACAGACAGTTCAGCGATGTGGAGCGGTTCGAGCCTCTGGTCTCCTCACCGATCGTATCCGTTGAGAGCAGGGTCATCCATATCCTGGGTTCCCTGAGGATCCGGAACGGGATCCACATCCGGGATTTCTTCAAGAACAGCGCCAGCCGCAGCGAGACGGTGGCAACCTTCCTGGGGATCCTGGAGCTGATCCGCAACGGAAGGATCATGGTGGACGACGACGGTATGGTGACCAACAAAGGAAAAGAGGAAAGCAACGATGAATGATATGTCAGTATCCGCGGTAGAGGCTATCCTGTTCGCTGTGGCGGAACCGATCTCGGTCGGGAAGATCAGCGAGATCATGGAGCTCTCCGAAGAGGAGACCAAGGCGATCCTGGACCGGCTCGGAAGCGAGCTGGATGCGAGGGACGCCGGCATCTGCCTGCTCCGCTTTGAGGACCGCTATCAGCTTTCCACCCGCCCCAAATACTCGGACTACGTGGTCCGGGCGCTGGACAACCGCAGGAACAGTCCTCTGTCCCAGGCAGCCATGGAGGTCCTTGCCATCATCGCCTACAATCAGCCTGTGTCCCGCGCGTTTATCGATGAGATCCGCGGGGTGGACAGTAGCTCCGCTCTTTCCACGCTGATCTCCAAGAATCTGGTGGAGGAGGCGGGAAGACTGGACCTTCCCGGACGTCCCATCAGTTTTACCACAACAGACAATTTCCTTCGCTGTTTCGACATGCAGTCGCTGGAGGATCTCCCGCCCGTCCATGCCGAGACTCTGATCACCGAAGAGAAGGATATCCTCTCCGGGGAGGACAGCGAGGAGGAAGAGGAATAATTTGAGCATTTTGCTGACGATCCTCAAGATCATAGGGTATGTGATCCTGGCGGTGCTTGCTGTGTTGCTGGTGCTGCTTTGTTTTCCTGCGTCAGCGAAGGTGCTTTTCCGGAAAGGAAAGCTCTCGGTCGATCTGAAATACCTCTTTGTGAAGTATCACATCGGGATCCCGGAGGAAGAGAAGGCTCCGGAAGAGAAGAAGGAAGAGTCCGCGGATGAGGAGGATCTCCTTGCGGAGGACGAGCACCACATCGCCTTTGAGGAGCCCCAGTTCGCTCAGGAGAAACCTGCCGACCATCAGACGGAGGAGCCCCTTTGGGAGAAAACGGAGGAAACGGTTCCGGAACCGCCGGCGGTCACAGAAAATGAAGACGACGGGGAAGAGGAAGAGGAGCCGGAGGACGATGAGGAGCAGGAAGACGGGGAAGAGGGCGGCATCGCAGCTCTCTGGAAGAAGATCCGGCCTTTCGTGACACCGGCGACCAGGACACTGGTCGCTCTGTTCCACCACATCCACATGGATGATATGGAGATCGTATGGAACGTGCGAAGCGACGATGCGGCGAGAGTGGGCATGCTCAGCGGACTTGCCTGGATGGTCATCGGGGACGTCATGAAGACCCTGGCGCTGCTGTTCGGAAAGAACCTTACCTACAAGGAGATCACCGTCATGCCCTGCTTTGATCCCAAGGCCGGAGCAGACGAAAGAATTGGTTGCGAAGTCTCGGCGAGACCGATTATAATAGTGCTGATCGCACTGTATTTCGGCGTTTTATATCTGAAAGAACGATTATTCAACAGGGAGAAATGATATGTCTACGGAACGTGGTCTTAATTTATTGACAGAAGTGGCTCTGGACAAGATCCGCGGTCTTACGGATTCCGGAACGGTCATCGGAGAGCCCATCACCATGCCCAACGGCGCCACCGCGGTGCCCGTCAGCAAGGTATCTTTCGGATTCGCGTCCGGTGGTTCGGATCTGCCCAGCTCCAAACAGGCGGATATGTTCGGCGGCGGTACCGGCGGCGGAGTGACCATCACTCCCATCGCGTTCCTCGTGACTTCCGGGGATTCCGTGAAGGTCATGCAGCTCGATACCATCGGAAGTACGGCGGACAACATGGTGCGGTCGATCCCGGAGATCCTCGACAAGATCTCGGAACTTACGGGAAAGAAGAAATCAGAATGAGGTCACAGACCGTTTCCCGGAATGAAACGGTCTTTTTGTTTTGAAATGGAAGAGAGAATTCAGAAAGTTTTATCTGCGCAGGGACTTTGCTCCAGACGTGAGGCGGACCGCCTGATCGAGGAGGGAAGGGTCGCAGTCAACGGCCACCGGGCGGAACTCGGTGCCAAGATCGACGTGCGCAAGGACGTGCTCCACATCGACGGGAAACGGGTTTACCTGGAGAAGAATGTGGAGAAATATTACTATGCCCTCAATAAACCCAGGGGCTATGTCACTACCCTGAAGGATGAGCACGCGGAAAAGACGGTGGCGGATCTGTTCACCGATGTGGATGCCAGGCTCTATCCCGTGGGTAGACTGGATAAGGACTCCGAAGGACTGCTCATCATGACCAATGACGGGGAGTTCACCAATCTGCTCACCCATCCGTCCGGCGGGATCACCAAGACCTATCGGGTCAGTGTGACGCCTGCTCCGGAGGAGGAGCAGCTCATCGCCCTCGCTACGGGTGTGAAACTGGATGACGGTCACATCACCCTGCCGGCAAAGGTGCGTGTCACCGGAGTAACCGGGACCGAAAAGGGTACCATGGAGATCGTGCTGTCCGAGGGACACAACCGGGAGATCCGCAGGATGTGCGAAGCGGTGGGCCTTTCGGTCACCAGACTGAAGAGGACGGCAATCGGCCCGTTGAAACTCGGATCCCTCAAGGCAGGGGAATACCGGAAGCTAGCGGCCGGCGAGATCGCGGCCCTCAGAAGAGGAGCGACCGCGAAGAAGAGCGGGAAATAAGCAAGGAGTCTACCTTGTGCCGGAGCTGGCGGGGAGCAAACCGTCCTATCCTGGATCCATGATTCTTTCGGATTGTGTGCTCACACCGTGACGCAAACGCTCTTATTAATAAAAAAGTTTGACAAAACACCGCCCATGGGCGGTGTTTTCGGTTGTAAAGATTTTCCAATTATAGTATCATGTCTGTGATTTGGCTTATTATTCACGAAAGGGTTTAGGATACGGTTTTAATGGCTGAGAAAAAGAACAAATTGAATGCTGAAGCCCGCCTGAGCCTTCTGTTTGACGATGGTGCCTACACCGAGCTGGACAAGGACGATGCCAGCGGTGCAAGGATCGGCTACGGAAGTGTCTGCGGCGCAACAGTGTATGCCTATGCAGAAGGGGAGAGCGCAGGATTCGGCGCAGCTTCTGCGAAGAAATTGGAAAAAGTATTCACTCTGGCGGAGAAGACAGGTTCTCCTGTGGTCTCCATCTATGACAGTCAGGGTGTCCAGCTCGAGGGCGGTCTTGCCACGCTCGACACATGCTCCAGGCTTCTGGGACATATCTCCCGCCTTTCCGGCGTAGTTCCCCAGATCTCCGTCGTCGCAGGTACCTGCGGCGGATTCGCAGCGATGTGCGCGGATATGGCGGATCTCTGCCTGATGGAGAAGAACGCGGAACTGTTCCTTACAGCTCCTTTTGTTGACAGTGAAGCGAAGGAAGGCGCCGGCAGCAGCGAGTGTGCGAAAAAGTCCGGACTTGCCGCTATCGTTTGCGAGGGCGAAGAGGCTCTGCTCGGAAAAGCCCGTCAGCTTCTCGCTATCCTTCCGCTCAACAACCTTGCGTCCGCACCGGTCGTTGATTTTGAAGCTCCCGCTCCGGATGCTCCCGGATGCCCGGTCTGCAAGACCGTGGACGTGGACAGCAAGATCCAGCTGTTTGCCGGTGTAGGCAGCAGCGCGAAGACTCTTCTCGCCACCATGGCAGGAAGCGTTGTCGGCGTCGTCAAGGCCGAAGGCCGCCTCTGCAAGGGCGACAGCGAGAAGATCGCAAGACTGGTTCAGTTCTGTGACGCATATTCCATCCCCGTGGTCACCTATGTGAACAGCGAGGGATTCCTCCAGTCAACCGAGAACGATATGAACGGCGGCATCCGCAATGCTGCTCTTCTGTCTCATGCGCTCTCCGAGGCCACCACACCCAAGGTGTGCGTGATCTACGGAAAGGCTATCGGTTCGGTCTATTCCGTACTTTGCGGAAAGAATGCCGGAAACGACATGGTCTATGCATGGGAAAACGCCGTTGTCAGCGCAGTTCCCGCAAAGACCGCAGTCGGCATCTTCTGGGAGGACAGGATCGAGAAGGATTCCGATATTGACCGCCTCGCAGCGGAGTATGAGAAGACCGAGGCGAACGCAGTCAAGGCGATGGAAGCCGGACTTGTCGACCGTGTGATCAAGGACAGCGAGACCCGCGGAGTCCTGGTCGAGACACTCGACATGCTCGCGTCCAAACGCGTAAGCACACTTTCGAAAAAACATGGCATCCTGCCTTATTGATGATAAAGGAGATCGGAAACAATGAAACAGTTCAAAATCACCGTGAACGGTGTTACCTATGATGTAGCAGTAGAAGAGACCGGCAGTTCCGCCCCCGCGTTTGCAGCTTCTGCAGCGCCCGCGGCTCCTGCAGCAGCACCGGCACCGGCAGCAGCTCCCGCAGCAGCTCCGGCAGCGGCTCCCGCAGCACCTGCAGCTCTTCCGGAAAACGGCAAGAAGGTCGGCGCCCCGATGCCCGGCAGCATCGTTGATGTCTGCGTAACCGTCGGCCAGACCGTAGCAGCCGGAGACAAACTGATCGTTCTCGAGTCCATGAAGATGGAGAACGACATCGTCGCGGAAAGCGCCGGAACGGTTCTCGCGATCGGTGTTACCAAAGGCGAGATGGTCAATGCCGGTGACACACTTGTCGTCCTCGGTTAATGGAGGCAGTTGAATGGCTAAGGTAAAGGTTAATGAACTCGTCCTGCGCGACGCGCATCAGTCCCTGATCGCCACCCGCATGACGCTTGATGAGATGCTCCCGATCCTTTCCACCATGGACAAGATCGGATACAACGCCGTAGAGATGTGGGGCGGCGCCACTTTTGACTCCTGCCTCCGCTTTCTGGATGAAGACCCCTGGGAAAGACTTCGTGTGATCCGCAGGGAAATGCCCAACACCAAGATGCAGATGCTCTTCCGCGGACAGAACATGCTGGGATACCGGCATTATGCGGATGACGTGGTGGCTTACTTCGTGCAGAAGATCGTCGCCAACGGAATCGACATCATGCGTATCTTCGACGCGCTGAATGACCCGAGAAACCTCCAGGCTTCCATCAACGCGGCCAAGAAGGAAGGCGCTCATGTCCAGGCCTGCATTGCCTACACGATCAGCCCTGTACACAACAATGACTACTTCGCGAATTATGCTAAGACCCTGGAGAACATGGGAGCGGATTCCCTGTGCATCAAGGATATGGCCGGACTTCTCACCCCGTATGCCACATACGACCTGGTGAAGAAACTCAAAGAGACCATCAGCATCCCCGTGGACATTCACTCCCACTACACCTCCGGTCTCGCCTCCATGTCCATCCTCAAGGGCATCGAAGCCGGCGCGGACATCGTCGACACCGTCATCTCTCCTCTCGCAATGGGAACATCCCACATGGCGACCGAATCCCTCGTCGCCGCTCTGCAGGGAACCGAGTATGACACCGGACTCGATCTGTTCAAGCTCAACGAAGTCCGCGAATATTTCGCGAAGCTCCGTCAGAAATATGTCGACAACGGCCAGCTGAGCCACAAGGTCCTCGGTGTTAATGCCAACACCCTGCTGTACCAGGTTCCGGGCGGAATGCTCTCCAACCTGCTCAAGCAGCTGAAGGAAGCCGGCAAGGAAGACCTCCTCGACGAGGTTCTCGCGGAAGTTCCGCGCGTCCGCAAGGATGCCGGATATCCTCCGCTCGTCACTCCTTCCTCTCAGATCGTCGGAACACAGGCTGCCCTCAACGTCATGATGGGCGAGCGCTACAAGATGGTCACCAAGGAGTTCAAGGGACTGGTCCGCGGCGAATACGGCGCAACACCGGTACCGATCTCTGAGGAGTTCCGCAAGCAGATCATCGGAGACGAGGAGCCCATCACCTGCAGACCGGCAGATCTGCTGGAGCCCGAGATGGACAAGCTGCGTGAGGAATGCGCAAGCTATGCCAAGTCCGATGAGGACGTTCTCAGCTACGCGCAGTTCCCGCAGGTGGCGATGAAGTTCTTCGAGAAACGCCGCGAAAAGGAACTGGGGATCGACGGAGACCACTACGATAAGGCCTCCAAAGTGATGCCCGTATGACAAAAACGGAAAAGGGACCGGGCACGGTCCTTTTTTTTCGGAAAATCCTCAGACAGCGGTCCTGTTTTATTGACCGCAATTCCTGAAGTAAGGTAAAATAACTAATTGACAAAGTATGATTTGGAGAATCGTTTATGATTAGAAGCATGACCGGCTACGGCCGTTCCATGATGCGCCTGGGAGAGGCGGATATCACGGTAGAGATCCGTGCGGTGAACAACCGTTTTCTGGATGTTTCGGTAAAACTTCCTAGGGCTCTCTCCTACTGCGAGGACAAGATCAAGGCAGAACTTCAGAAGAAGATCGCCAGAGGAAAAGTGGACGTTTTCGTCACCTATGTGCGTCCTCTGGGTGAGCATATCGTGGTTGAGCCCAACCTCAACGCGGCGAAATCCTACGCGGACGCCATGCACAGGATCGATGAGCTTCTCGGAACGAGCAGCAAGATCGACGCTGTGGCGCTTTCCCGTTTTCCGGAGATCTTCACCGTTACAAGGGAAGTCCCGGATGAGGATCAGGTATGGGCAGATCTGAAGACCGTTCTTCTTGACGCTGCGGACCGCTTCAATGAGATGCGCGAGGCAGAAGGCGTGAAGATGGCGGAGGACGTTCTCAGTAAGCTCAACAATATTGAAGAACTGGTCGGAAAGGTGGAGGTCAAGTCCGCGCCGCGCCTTGAAGCTTATCAGGAAAAACTGTACAATAAGATGCTCAAAGTTCTGGAGGCATCCGATATCGATGAGAAGCGGATCCTCGAGGAAGCTGCCATCTATGCGGATCACACCGCCGTGGATGAAGAGACCGTGCGGCTGCGCTCCCATATCGGACAGTTCCGCGATATCATCGCTGAGGGCGGACCCGTCGGAAGAAAACTGGATTTCCTGGTGCAGGAGATCAACCGAGAGATCAACACCACCGGTTCCAAGGGTGCAGATCTCGAGATCACTGGATACGTTGTGGATTTGAAGAGCGAGACAGAAAAGATCAGAGAGCAGATCCAGAATATTGAATAGTAGAGGAGTTGACCATGAAATTGATCAACATCGGCTTTGGTAACGTAGTATCCGCGAACCGGATGATCGCTGTTGTCAGCCCGGATTCCGCACCGGTCAAGAGGATCGTGACAGAGGCCAGGGAAAAAGGCCTTCTCATCGATGCGACCTACGGAAGAAGGACAAGAGCGGTGATCGTGATGGATTCCGATCATGTCATTCTTTCTGCCGTAACACCGGAAACTGTAGCGGGACGAATGGAGGATGGCGATGATGAATAACTCCGTCAACAATCTTTTCGTACTTTCCGGTCCTTCGGGATGCGGGAAAGATACGGTGATCAAGTGCCTGAAGTACCTGCGGAATGATATATTTCTTTCTGTTTCCTGTACGACAAGGGGACCGCGTGACGGGGAGAAGGAAGGGGTAGATTATTACTACCTGTCCAGAGAACAGTTCGAGGAGATGATCGAGACCGGTCTGATGCTTGAATACAATTTCTATGCCGGCAATTATTACGGAACATCCCGTAAAGAGATGGAGAGAGGGCTTGCGATGGACAAGGTGGTGATCCTTGTCATCGATGTCCACGGAGCGCACAACATCAAAGAGGCCTATCCCGACGCCACACTGATCTTCCTGCTTCCCCCGTCCATGGAGACGCTGAGGGAGAGGATCGAGGCGAGAGGCGTGACCAACACCAATGACATCGGTGAGCGCATGGAGATCGCTATGGCGGAGATCGAAGACTCCATCAATTTTGACTATAGGATCGTGAATGACGATCTGGATACCTGTGTGAGGGAAGTATCCTCCATCATAGACTCCAGAATGCATAAAGATATAACAACAGAAGGAGAAGAAACATGCTGAGACCTGAGATCGGACAGCTTCTTGAAGAGACCGACAGCCCCTACGCGCTGGTGATCGCGATCGCCAAGAGAGCAAGGGATATCGTCAGTGAGGAAGAAGCGGAAGGGACCAAACTGGAGGAAAAGCCGGTTACCCTCGCGATCGAGGAGTTCGGAGCCCATAAGTACAGGGCTGTCGAAGGAAAAGACTGATCGCATCCGGAAATAAGAGTTTAGGGAGGTGGCGCAGTGTTTACCGGAGTTGAAGTCGCGGTGGACAACGCCGCCTTTCAGTTTGATAAGCTTTACAGTTACAATGTTCCCGCGGGATATGAGCCCTACGCCAAAGTCGGCGCCAGGGTCCTTGTGCCTTTCGGAAAGAGCGGCTCCCGCATGGGGATCGTGCTCGGCCTGTGCGAAGGTTCAACGGATTATAAACAGATCCTGCGCATAGAGCAGACAGAGCCTGTCGTCAATGAGGAGATGGTGGATCTCATCAAGTACCTGAGAAACACCACCTTCTGCACCTATTACGATGCCGTGAAAGCGGTCCTTCCCAAGAATATCCGTCTTGTTCCGGACGGGGAAGACGGTGAACTGGAGATCAAGAACGAAGGACACACAGAGAACGCCTACCGGACGGTTCCGGACACGGAGCACCCCGGGGCAACGGCAAAGCAGAACGCCCTTCTCGGTTATCTGAGCGAACCGCATACCTACAGCGAGATCCATGAGGAACTGGGCATTTCCAGGGACGTTGTGAACCGTCTGTTGGACAGGGGATGGATCGAGCAGGAGCGCAGATGGCGCACCGACGAGCTGGATTTCTCCTCGCCCGGATATCTGGACCGGTTTGAGCTGTCTCCTGCGCAGCAGGAGGCCTATGACCGGATACGGGGATATATGTCGGATCCGGATCGTCCGGACACCACGCTGCTGTACGGAGTGACATCCAGCGGCAAGACCATGCTGTATGTCGGACTCATACGGGAGACGCTGGAAGCCGGAAAGGGAGCCATGCTTCTGGTGCCGGAGATCGCGCTTGCCACCCAGATGATCGGGAGACTGCAGACCATGTTTCCCGGCAAGGTGGGGATCATCCACAGTGCCCTTTCGGACACCGAGAGGACCCTTCAGTGGAAGAGGATCCTGGACGGGGAATATCCCCTTGTGGTGGGAACCAGATCCGCTGTTTTCGCGCCGATCCCGGAGATCGGCCTCATCATCATCGACGAGGAGCAGGAGCAGACCTATCTCGCGGACCAGTCGCCGAGATTCCGGGCGCCAGCCGTAGCTGCCTACCGTGCAAAGAGGCACGGAGCGCACCTGTTGCTGTCTTCCGCAACGCCGTCGGTGGAATCCTACTACCTGGCGCAGGAGAACAAGATCAATTACGTGGAGCTCGGCGAGCGGTTCGGCAACATGCCGCTGCCCGACGTCCGCGTGGTGGATATGAGAAATGAACTCATGCAGGGAAACACCCACACGATCGGAGTGGAACTGTATGAAAAGATACGGGAGAGGCTGGACCGCAAGGAACAGGTCATCCTCCTGCTGAACCGCAGGGGATACCGCACCGTCACCATCTGCAAGGAATGCAAGGAAGTGATCATGTGCGACAGCTGCTCAATGCCCATGGTTTGGCACAAGACAGATTGCACCCACCGGTGCCACTACTGCGGGAAGATCGTTCCCCAGTACCTCACCTGTCCGAAATGCGGCGGGGAGCTCAGACACACCGGGATCGGGACCCAGAAGATCGAAGAGGAACTGGAAGAACTCTTCCCGGACGCCAGGGTGCTGCGGGTGGACCTGGATTCCATGTCGGGAAAGAATTCCCTGACCAGAAGTCTGAGGGATTTCCAGGAGAAAAAGTACGACATGATCATCGGAACACAGATGATCGCGAAGGGACTGGATTTTGAGAACGTCACCCTCGTAGGGGTGCTGAGCGTGGATTCCATGCTCCTCATGCCGAGTTTCCGGGCGTACGAACGCACCTTTGACATGCTGACGCAGGTCATCGGAAGATCCGGAAGGGGTACAAAAGCAGGGGAAGCGGTCATCCAGACCATCGACCCGGACAACCCCATCATCCGGATCGCTTCAAGACAGGACTATCGCAGTTTCTACAACAGCGAGATACGGCTGCGCAAAGCCCACCTGTATCCGCCCTATTGCCACATCTGCGCGGTCTGTTTCTCCGCCGAGAGCTCCGATCAGGGGAAGACGGCAGCGAACCGGTTCGTGGAACAGATCCGGGAGACCTTCTCACAGGAGAAGAATGTTCCGGTCCGCGTCATCGGACCCGCACCGATGCGGGTCCCCATCGTGGGAAAACAGTACAGATGGCGTCTGATCCTCAAGAGCAGGGGGGACGCAAAATTCAGGGAACTGCTCGGAAAATGCCTCGTGGAGGTCCGAAAGAGACCGGGTGTGGGAAACACGAGGATCTATATCGATTTCAACGACCTGGACGGTTGATAAAGAAAGGACAATACAATGGCACTTAGAAGAATACTGGTCGAGGGAGAACCCACGCTGCGCAAGCACAGCAGGCCGGTCACCGATTTCGGCGCACGGACCTGGACTCTGCTCGATGATATGAAAGAGACCCTTATCGACGCAAACGGCCTCGGCCTGGCAGCGCCTCAGGTGGGCGTGCTCCGCAGGGCGATCATCATCGTCAACAACGACGGCGAGATGATCGAGTTGCTCAATCCCGAAGTGATCGAGCAGTCGGAGGAGAAGGTCGGCGCATATGAAGGCTGTCTCTCGGTCCCCGGAGAGAGGGGATGGCTGGAGAGATCCACACATGTCAAGGTGAAGGCGTTCGACCGGTTCGGCGTTCCTTTCACCATGGAACTGGACGATATGGCTGCCCGTGCGGTCTGCCACGAAGTGGATCACCTGGACGGGACACTTTTCATCGATCTGGTGGACGAGCTCATCAGCGATGAACAACTGGAAGAGATCTTAGAGGACGAGGAAGAATGAGGATCGTCTTTATGGGCACGCCCGAGATCGCGAGGGATGTGCTGAAGGCAGTCTGTGAAGAGCATGAGGTCGTGGGCGTGTTCTGCCAGCCGGACAAGCCGGTGGGACGCAAGCACATTATCACGCCCCCTCCCGTGAAGGAGTTCGCCCTGGAAAAGGGGATACCGGTCTTTCAGCCGAAAGGCTTCAAGAACGGAAAGGCCGCGGTGACGCTGCGCGAACTGGATCCGGACCTGATCCTTGTCATCGCGTACGGGAAGATCCTGCCCCAGGAGGTCCTGGATATCCCGAGACTCGGATGTATCAACATTCACGCGTCGCTCCTTCCGAAATACAGGGGATCCGCTCCTATACAGCGGGCGATCATCGCTGGTGAGGAAGTGACGGGGATCACGATCATGCGCATGGACGCAGGAATGGATACCGGAGATATCCTGGTTCAGAGGGAGATCCCCATCGAACCCGAGGATAACGAGGACTCCATGTTCCGCAAAATGGGCGAAACAGGGAGCCGCTTTATCCTGGAGGTGCTGCCGGAGATCGAGAATGGCACGCTTGCCGGGACTCCTCAGGATCATGAACTTGCCACCTATGCTCCTCCCATCGAGAAGGAGGAAGGATTGTTCTGCTTTGAGAGCGATGCCCGCGGGATCGTTCATCTGATCCACGGTGTGTCGACCTGGCCGGTGGCATACTTCATGTACGAAGATAAAAAGATCAAGGTCGCCGACGCGTCCTTCAGCGAGATGACCGGTGAGCCGGGAGAGATCCTCTCGGTGAAACCTCTCACCATTGCTGCGAAGGACGGAGCAGTGGTCCTGCGCAAGGTGATCCCGGAGGGCGGAAAGCCCATGGACGGGACGGCATGGATCAACGGTAGGCGCAAGAAGACAGGAGAGAATCTCTACAGGCTCGGATGAATGTTCGGAAACTGACAGTGCAGTCTCTCATGAGGTGTGAGGAAGGAGCGTACTCCAATCTGGTCCAGAAGAAGGTCCTTTCGGAAGGCGAGTGGACCGACAGGGACCGGAGTTTTTACACTGCTTTGTTTCTTGGGACGCTGTCCCGGCAGATCTCCATCGATGCGCTGCTGGATCCCTTTCTCAGGAAGGGAACGGCGGGACTGGATCCGGAGATCCGGAACATCCTTCGCACCGGCGTGTATCAGATCTTCTGGATGGACAAAGTACCGGTGCGTGCGGCGATCAGTGAGAGCGTCGAGTTGTGCCGAACGTTTAAGAAGAGATCCGCCTCCGGAATGGTGAATGCTGTCCTGCGGCGCGTGTCAGATGTGGATCGGGATGCGGTCCTCAGCGGCGGAGAAGGGGCACACAGACTGTCCCGTTTATATTCCGTACATCTCACTCTCGCGGCAAAACTTCTGGAGGATTACGGGGAAAAGGCGGAGGAGATCCTGAAAGCGACCCTGATGGCGGAGGATATCTTCGTGCGGGTAAATACCTTCCGCACGGACGCCGATCAGCTGATCCAAAGCGCGCCGGATGTATTTTCCGGGACAGATATCAGAAACTGTCTCAAAGTAAAAGGAAGCATACGGGACATCCGTTCCCATATAGAGAATGGAGAGATCTATGTGGAGGGGTATCCCGCACAGTGGACAGCAGCGGCGCTGGACGTCCGTCCGGGGCAGAAAGTGCTGGATCTGTGCAGTGCCCCAGGAGGAAAGACCATGTGTCTCGCCATGGCGGCAGGAAGGGATGGCGCGGTCACGGCGGTGGAACTGTATGAACACCGGGCAAATCTGGTGAGAGACCTTGCCGGAAGGCTGAATGCTCCCAATGTTGATGTGGTCTGCTGCGACGGCACCGAGTTTCACACAGCGGAAGGATACGACCGTGTCCTCTGTGATGTTCCCTGTTCCGGTTACGGTGAACTTGCTTCCAAGCCGGAGATGAGAGCGAAGGAGTACCGTAAGGACGGCACTCTTCCTGAACTGCAGTACGGACTTCTGGAAAACGGAGCTTCCCTTCTGACAGAAGGGGGAAAGCTGGTGTACAGCACCTGTACGCTTCTGAAAGAGGAGAACGAGGAGGTCGTCTGCGCGTTCCTTAAGAATCATCCGGAGTTCGAGAGGTGTCCGGTACATTCGGTGGATCTGCCGGACGGGATAGATTTCGGATCAGAACGAAAGTTCATTCCCGGACAGTTTCTCCCGGAAGGCTTCTATGTGGCGTGTATGAGAAAAATATGATATGATAAAAAGTACGATTGACATAGTGTCTTATACAAGAGAAGAGTTGAAGGCTCTGTTCCAAGAGATTGGGGAGCCTGCTTATCGTGCAAATCAACTTTTTTCCTGGATCCATCAGAAGAGGGTTACCTCCTTTGATGAGATGACCAATCTTCCCGAAAAGACCAGGGCGTGGCTCAGGGAAAACGCCGTTTTTGTCCGGCCGTCAGTGCTGAGAAAACAGGTGTCCCGGGATGGGACCGAGAAGTATCTCCTCGGTTTTCCGGACGGCAATGCGGTGGAGACTGTGGCCATGGAGTATGAGCACGGCACATCGCTGTGCATCTCCACCCAGGTGGGATGCCGGATGGGTTGTGCGTTCTGCGCTTCCACGGTGAATGGCCTCGTGCGAAGCCTCACAGCGTCGGAGATGCTGATGGAGGTATATGAGAGCGAGCGCCAGAAGGGAAAAAAGATCGACAGTGTGGTCCTTATGGGCATCGGAGAACCGTTGGACAACCTGGACGCAGTGGTACGTTTCTATGACATGATCACGGACGAGAACGGTTACGGGATGAAGAACCGTTCGGTTACCGTCTCCACCTGCGGCATCGCGCCGAAGATCTATGAACTGGCGGATATGAAGAAGCAGCTTACGCTGTCTCTCTCCCTGCACTCCGCTTTTTCTCCCAAGAGAAGCAAGATCATGCCCGTGAATCTCAGGTATCCGCTTCCCGAGGTGCTGGAAGCCTGTAAATATTATGTGAACAAAACGGGAAGACGGATCACTTTCGAGTATACTGTGATTCATGGGACCAATGATCTCGATGAGGACGTGAATGAACTGGTGCGTATCTGCGGCATGATGCAGAGTCATGTCAACGTGATCCCGGTGAATTCCGCCGGAAGAGGCAATTTCGCAGCGACAAGAAAGGATGCGGAGACCTTTGCTTCCAAACTGAACGCAAAGGGTGTCAACGCAACCGTCCGCAGGACGCTGGGAGATGATATCTCCGCTGCTTGCGGGCAATTAAGAAGAGAGACTCAGAATCTCTGAGTGAGGGAAACGCATGACGTTAGCCGGTTACACGGATATCGGATATAAATACCAGGAAAACCAGGACTGCTTCCGTGCCGGAAAGATCAACGACAGCCTTGGATGGGTGTTGCTGTGCGACGGAATGGGCGGACTGTCTCACGGAAAGATGGCGAGCCATATCGCCGTGGATATAATCACCTCCGGCATGAACGACGAGCTGGTCGGGCTCGTTTCTCCCGAGGATAAAGCCCATTATCTGAGCAGGGTGTGCCAGGCTGCGAATCGTGCCGTTTTTGACGCCTCTGTGCGGATCGGCGGGAACCAGATGATGGGGACGACCATGATCCTTGCGCTGGTGGACGGGCAGGATGCCACGATACTCCACTGCGGGGACAGCAGGGTGTATCACTACCAGAGAAAGAGCCTGAAGCAGCTTACGAAGGATCATTCCTACGTGCAGGAACTGCTGGATATGGGGAAGATCACCGAGGAGGAAGCGACCCGGCATCCGCAGAAGAATATCATCACCAGGGCGCTCGGCATCGAGCCGAAGGTAGTATTTGACCTGATTCAACTGAGGCTGGCCAAGAACGACATCCTGATGCTCTGCAGCGATGGACTCTCCAATGTGGTTCCTCAGGATACGATGCTTTCTATATTCCGCTACAACGATTTTTACTCTGTGCCGAGACTGCTTGTGGAAGCAGGGCTTGATGCAGGCGGATTTGATAATATAACTACAGTAATGATGCAGGTTTAGGAGATAGGATGAAGCAAACTACTGAAAAAGACAACTATATCGGACGAAGACTGGACGGGAGATACCTCGTTGAGGAGCTCATCGGTGTCGGCGGTATGGCTTATGTTTATAAGGCGACCGACCTCAAGGACAACTCTACAGTCGCGGTCAAGATCCTGAAGGAGGAGCTGCTCGACAACGAGGAGCTGGTGCGCCGGTTCAAGAATGAATCCAGGGCTATCAGCATGCTGGATCACGAGAACATCGTGAAGGTCCTTGATGTCAATTTCTCCGACAGTGTCCAGTATATCGTTATGGAGTACCTCAACGGCATTACGCTCAAGGAGTACATCCAGGCTCACACTTCCCTCACCTGGAAGGAGACGGTGTATTTCTCTGAGCAGTTGCTGCGCGCTTTGCAGCACGCCCATGACAGAGGGATCATTCACAGGGATATGAAGCCCCAGAACGTCATGCTGCTTAGAAGCGGCAAGATCAAGGTCATGGACTTCGGTATCGCACGTTTCTCCAGAAGCGGAATGCACACTATCACCGACAAAGCCATCGGCACGGTGCATTATATCAGCCCCGAGCAGGCGAAAGGTGAGGAGACCAATACCCAGTCTGACATCTACAGTGTTGGTGTCATGATGTATGAGATGTGCACCGGAAAACTGCCCTTTGATTCTCAGAGTGCGGTCACCGTTGCGCTCAAGCAGATCTCGGATACTCCCAAGAGCCCCAGGGAGATCAACCCCACCATTCCGGAAGGATTGGAGGATATCATCCTGAAGGCTATGGAGAAAGATACAGCCAAGCGCTATCCTTCAGCCGGATCCATGCTCATGGATATCGAAAACTTCAAAATGAATCCCAGCATTCGTTTTGAATACAAGTATCTCTCTTCGGAGAATCCCACCGTCTACCTCGACCATGCGAAGGATACCGAGGTGGTGGAGGAGGCTCCGGTAGAGCTTGAGAAAGAAGCTGAAATGGCAAAAGACAAAACACCGACCCGCGGAGCCGCAATCAGTTCCGCGTCCAGAAGCAGTGCGAAAGTGAAGAAAAAGAGGCCCCGCACCATCAATCTTCCCATCGCGATCCTGATGGGAATCACGGCAGCATGCCTTATCGGAGCGGGTATCCTTGTCTATATGACACTGAACCTCTCCGGAAGCCAGCTCTTCGCGAACCATGTCGACGTTGTCCTTCCTGATTTTGTCGGCAAACAGCTGCGCAGCATTCAGTCCAACGCGGACTATTCCGGTTTTACTTTTGAGGTGGTAGAGGAGTACAACACCGACTACACTGCAGGTACTGTGTTCTCACAAACTCCTGCGCCTCCGAAAGAAGTAAAAGACAACGCGAAGATCACACTGTATGTCAGCAAGGGGACACAGGTCGTCACTGTTCCGGATATCATCGGCGATACCTATGGCAACGCAGTGAAGGAACTGCAAGCTCTTGGGCTCGTTGTTGTCCGTGAGACAGACAACACCAGCGAATACAATGGGAACACCATCACAAAGGTAGAGCCCAGTCCCGGAGCGTCTGTAGAATCCGGTACTCAGGTCACCATCTACGTCAATACACCGAACCGTATCAGCAGCCAGTATGTCCCGAACGTCGTCGGCATGCCTCTCGGCACCGCGAAAGGCGCATTGATGGCGAACGGACTTCGTGTCGGCACCATCACGGAAGTGCCCGCTGCAGAGCCTGCAGGGACAGTTATCGGTCAGGGCATCGGAGCCGGAGCGAGGGTCGCTACAGGATCCTACGTCACACTTACAGTCAGTTCCGGAATTGGGGAAGTGGAGAGAGAGTTCGCTACGACACTTCCGTATTCAACAAAGGATGGCAATACAAATCTTAGTTGGCAGTTCCTTATCAACGGACAAGTTGTTGCCAGCGGAACCGGTTCAAGCAATCAGTCTGTTTCTTTCAAGAAAACAGGTACGGATGACGAAGGAGTTGAGCTGAAGGTTAATGGCAAGACTTATAAGACTATGACGGTCAGTTATCAGTCGGGCGGTATCAGCATCACTTCAACCAACACTACGGATTTTATAGAGAAACAAGAAGCTGCACACGTTCATGCCCCTACTTTAGTGGCTGCAAAGAATTCTACATGCACTACACCTGGTAACGATGAGTACTATCAGTGCTCATGTGGTAAGATGTTCTCAGATGCAGAAGGAAAGAACGAAATCAGTGCTGTACCTACACGGCCACTTGCATCACATGATCTGAGCATTGTCCACGAGGGAGTTGCGCCTACATATGAGGCAGATGGATACGAAACATACTTTGAATGTGCTGTATGCCATAAGTTATTCTCAAGTGCATATGGTGATGCTTCGCAGGAAATAACTAGCCCCATAGTAATCCCAAAATTGCAGCCTGAAACTCCGCCAGAACCTGAAACTCCGTAAATAGTTGATTGATGAATGGCTGATTTGACCTACAATGGAATAATCATGAAAGGAATCGGCGGCTTTTATTACGTAAAAACCGCCGATTCGGTTTTAGAATGCAAAGCCAAGGGGATCTTCCGCAAGAGGGGGATCACCCCGC
The DNA here is from genome assembly GCA_964599695.1 of uncultured Faecalibacterium sp. Lineage (GTDB taxonomy): Bacteria > Bacillota > Clostridia > Oscillospirales > Ruminococcaceae > RUG11783. The sequence continues at coordinate 46,821 of CAZRGP010000009.1, read as the reverse complement.
TTGCCGGTGACCGCGTCTCGGTGATCGGGGAGGAGGGCGGATATGCCATCTCGGAGATCAGCGAAAGAAAGAACTTCTTCCAGCGTCCTCCCATCGCCAATGTGGATGTATTCTTCTACGTCGTATCATCGATCGACCCGAGACCCAACTACATGGTGGCGGACCGGCTCATCATGCTCTGTGAGCAGCGCGGCATCGCTCCGGTGATCCTGGTGTCCAAGACAGATCTTGCGGAAGCGCGGGAATTCATCGACCTGTACCGCAGTGTCGGTTATACGGTCATCGATATCATGGAAGACGAGGAAGCGGCTCTTGCACACGTAAGGGCTATGATCGAAGGAAATCTTTGTGTTTTCTCTGGAAACTCCGGTGTGGGGAAATCCACTTTTCTGAACAAGCTGGAACCGGATCTCGCACTCAGCACGGCAGAGATCAGCAAAAAGCTCGGAAGGGGAAAACATACCACCAGAGCCGTTGAATTGTATGAGGTGGAGGGCGGTTATGTAGCAGACACTCCAGGCTTTTCTGCGCTGGATTTTGAGCGCGTGGAGAAGGTGCCGAAGGAGGACATCGCGAAATACTTCGTAGAGTTCCGGCCATATCTGGAGGACTGCTTCTTTACTGGATGTTCCCATCGCACCGAGAAGGGATGCGCAGTTCTTGAAGCAAGGGCAAAGGGATTGATCTCCTCCCAGAGACACGAGGACTACTGTTACCTCTACGAAGAGGCAAAGAACAGGGATACCTATTGAAACTGAGGCGGATATGATGGGCAGAACAGAAAAGTACAGAGTATTGGACGGGACTATGCTGAAGATCATTGGGATGGTCAGCATGGTCTTTGATCATGTAGGGGACATTTTCTTCCCGGAACAGACATGGATGCGGATCATCGGACGGATCGCAATGCCGATCTTTGCCTTTTTCGTAGCGGAAGGATTCCACTACACACACGACAGAAAGAAGTATCTCTGCCGGATGGGAATCTTCGCCCTGATCAGCGAGGTACCGTTTGATCTGATGGCAACGGGCAAAGCCTTGGAGTTCGGCCACCAGAACATTATGTTCACCTTCTTCCTGGCGATCGTTGCGCTCAGCTGTTATGAACGGATCACAGCCGGAGGGGAGAGGGGGAAGATAGCCGTCGGGATCGTGGCCCTCGGGGCATTTGCCCTGGCTTCCGCCCTGCTTCGAACGGACTACAACATGCTGGGAACAGGGCTCGTGATCATTCTTTATCTGCTGAGAGAAAGAAAACTGCCCGTGAGGCTCCTCGGCGGAATGGTATTTTATGTGCTGCTCCGGAACAAGGGGATCTATACTTTTGGGCTGCTGGGCTTTCTGCCGCTGTTCCTGTACAACGGGAAGAAGGGGAAAGGCCTGAAGTATTTATTCTATGTCTTTTATCCCGGACATCTGTTGCTGATCTATATCCTGAAGATGTTGCTCGGGGCGTGAGATCACACAAGCAGGCGCGGGCTGTCCGCAGCGTTAAGTGGTAAGTAAAATGGAACAGATCAGAATATTTATTAAGCCTTTATTGGGAGTGATCCTCTCTACGGCGATCATCGGACTCGGTGTTTGTCTCTATGTCTACGCGGATCTCGGCGGAGACAGCATCACGGTCCTGGAGGACGGTATGAGCCGTGTTCTTGGGATTCGTCTGGGAACGGCCTCCTATCTCTACGGCGCCGTTGTCATCGCCCTGGATCTTCTTTTTGCCAGGGACAAGATCGGGTGGACCACCGTGGTCAACACGTTCACCACAGGTACGTTCATCAACCTGTTCGACCCGCTTCTCCGTCCATATCTGCAGGGGAGATCCCTTCCGGTGAGGTGGATCCTCATGTTCGCGGGACTGTTCTGTATCGCGTACAGTATCGTCCTCCTGATACGTTATCAGAGCGGAATGAACGCCCTGGACGCCATTGCGTGGACCATCGCGGAAAAGATCCATGTTCAGTACAGGATCATCCGCATCATCCTCGATGCGCTTCTGATCATCGCAGGTTACCTCATGGGAGGTGTCGTGGGGATCGGCTCCATCATCGGGGTGTTCGGCCTCGGGCCTCTCGTCGCCTATCTCAACGGAGTTTTCAACAAAAAATAGGATACAAGACATACCGCGGACGCGGGGGAAGCGACAGGCGCTGAAGACAAGGGAAAAAAGATCCCTGCGCACTTGACTTTTCCCTGCGTTTTCTGTATAATAGCGACTTGTAAAGCAAAATAACTTTACAACACGTTTCCAAACATTTTCCGGGGGAAAATCAATCATGGCAAAGGATCTTGGATTGGCATTGCTTATCGATACCTACGGCGCATGTCTCACAGAGAAGCAGCGTTCAGTCATGGAGATGTATTATTTCGAAGATATGTCTCTGGGTGAGATCGCCGAACTGGAAGGCATCAGCAGACAGGGTGTCCGCGACTCCATCAAGAGAGGGGAGTCCACACTGTTTGAACTGGAAGAGCAGCTTCAGTTCGCACACAAATTCGAAACATTGAATCTTTACACAAGAGCGATCCGCAAGAGCGCGAAAGATATCCTGGCATATGTGGATTCCAGAGGTTATACCGAACAGATCCGCAGGGCAGCCAATGATATCGTGGACTGCGCGAACCGGCTGGATCAGTTTGTGCAGGACGAGGAATAAATGGCATTTGAGAGTTTGACCGAGCGCTTGGGGAACGTCTTCTCCGGGCTGAAACAAAAAGGGAAACTGACCGAGAAGGATGTAACGACCGCCATGCGGGAAGTGCGTCTTGCCCTCCTTGAGGCAGACGTCAACTATAAGGTAGCAAAGCAGTTCACCGAGCAGGTCACCCAGAAGGCGCTGGGCGAGGAAGTGATGAAGAGCCTCACGCCGGCGCAGCAGGTCATCAAGATCGTTCACGACGAACTGGTGGATCTCATGGGGCAGGCAGCGGGAACACTGCGTCTGGAGGGAACACCTCCCACCGTGATCCTCATGTGCGGCCTTCAGGGCGGCGGTAAGACGACACATGCCGCGAAGATGGCCAAATGGTACAAGAACCAGGGGCACCGCCCGTTGCTGGTCGCCTGCGACGTGTACCGTCCTGCAGCCATCGAACAGCTCGTTCTGATGGGAAAAGCGGCAGGCGTTCCTGTTTTCGAGCAGGGACAGATCGATCCCCACGATATCGCAGCGGCAGGACTGAGGGAAGCGAAGGATCACGGATATGACATCGTGATCATCGATACCGCCGGACGTCTGCAGATCGACGACGCCCTCATGACCGAACTGGAAGGGCTCAAGAGGGATTTCGCCAACCGGACCCTGTTGATCATCGACTCCATGAACGGTCAGGAAGCGGTCAATGTGGCCAACGAGTTCAACAACCGCATCGGCATCGACGGGGTCATCCTTACCAAGCTGGATGCGGATTCCCGCGGCGGTGCCGCGCTCTCCGTTTTCAACGTGACAGGGAAGCCGATCTTCTTCGTGGGAACCGGAGAAAAAGTGGATGATTTCGAGATCTTCCACCCGGACCGCATGGCGAGCCGGATCCTGGGCATGGGCGACATGCTCTCCCTGATCGAAAAGGCGAGCCAGTCCATCGACGAGGAGTCGGCGATGCAGATGCTCCGCAAGACCCGGTCCAAAAAGGGACTGGATCTCAACGATCTCCTGGATCAGCTGAGACAGGTCCAGAAGATGGGAAATATGCGTCAGCTCATGGCGATGCTGCCGGGCGGCGCCAACATCCCGGACGAGGCGATCGACGAGGGTGCGTTCTCCAGGACCGAGGCCATCATCCTCTCCATGACGCCGGAGGAGAGAGCAAAACCGGACATCCTCAACGCGTCGAGAAAGAAGAGGATCGCTGCAGGATGCGGAATGAAGGTGGAGGACATCAACCGTCTTCTGAAGCAGTTCGAGCAGTCCAACAAGCTCATCAAGCAGATGACCAAAAAGGGGAAGCGCAGAGGCATCCCCGGACTATCCGGCAAGTTGCCGTTCTAAAATATTCGTAGAGTTAATCCGAGAGGGTTTTCTAAATAAAAGAGGAATTGTTATTAATTGGAGGAATAATTCATGGCAGTTAAAATCAGACTTCGTCGCATGGGCGCAAAGAAGGCACCTTTCTATCGTGTTGTCGTAGCGGACAGCAGATCTCCCCGTGACGGCCGCTTCATCGAGGAACTCGGCATCTATGATCCCACCAAGGCAGAGACCGTTTTCAGCGTTGACGCAGACAAGGTCAAGCAGTGGATCGCCAACGGTGCACAGCCCACAGAGACAGTCAAAGTCCTGCTCAAGAAAAATGGAGTTATCGAGTAATGAAGGAATTGCTTGAAGTGATGGCCAGAGGTCTTGTCGAAGACAAGGACGCCGTTCAGGTCACCGTGGATGAGCCGGATGAGGAAGGCGTCATCGTTTATCACCTCAGCGTCGCCGAGGGCGATGTAGGCCGCGTGATCGGAAAGCAGGGAAAGATCGCCAAGGCGATCCGCACCGTGATGCGCTCCGCAGCCGTCCGCAACGGCCAGCACGTTTCAGTAGAAATCGATTGAGGGAATGATACGGGGCGGTCTCGCCCCGTACCTTTTTGTAAAGATGATTCAGTATTTGGAGATCGGTAAGATCGTGACGACTCACGGTGTGAACGGGGAAGTGAAGGTATACATCTCCGCTGACTCGCCGGAGTCCCTTTACCATGTAAAAAGAGTGTACCTGAACGCCGGCGCAACGGTCGGGCTGGATGTGGTGTCCCACCGGAAGGTGAAGAATATGCTCCTGCTCCGGTTCGACGGCATCAACTCCATCGAGGATGCTCACGGCCTTATCGGCAAGACCCTGTGGGCGGACCGGAATGAGATCCGTAAGGACAAGGACAGTTTCTTCATCGTCGACCTGATCGGCCTGGAGGTCGTCCACGCGACGACCGGGGAACATATCGGCGTCATTGATGACGTCCTGTCCGGTGGAGTGCAGGACCTGTACTCCGTGAAACTGGACAGCGGAAAGAGCTGTCTGGTCCCCGCTGTTCCGGCTTTCGTGAAGAAGACCTCCCTGGAGGAGAATAAAGTCTGGATAGAACCCATAAAAGGATTGTTTGACGATGCAGATTGATATCATGACCCTGTTTCCGGATATGTGCAACAATTATCTGGGCGAGAGTATTATCGGGCGCGCCATCAAGAAAGGCGCGGTGGAGGTGGAATGCCACAACATCCGGGACTATACCCTCAACAAGCAGAAGCAGACCGATGACGCCCCCTTCGGAGGCGGCATGGGTATGGTCATGTACTGCCAGCCCATCTACGACTGCTTCCAGGCCATCTGTGAAAAGAGAGGCACCAGGCCACATCTCATCTACATGTCTCCCTGCGGACAGGTCCTCACACAGAAAAAAGTGGTGGAGCTGTCCGGACTGGACAACATCGCCATCCTCTGCGGGCACTACGAAGGGGTGGATGAGAGGGTCATAGAAGAGATCGTGGACGAGGAAATCTCTATTGGGGACTATGTGGTCACCGGAGGGGAACTGCCCGCCCTCATACTTACGGACTCCATCATGCGCATGTGCGAGGGTGTCCTGGCGGACGAAGTATGCTACACCGATGAGAGCCATTTCAACGGTCTTCTCGAGTATCCGCAGTATACCCGTCCCGCCGTCTGGAGGGACCGGGAAGTGCCTGAAGTCCTGCGTTCCGGTCACCATGCCAACATCCAGAAATGGAAGCTGGAACAGGCGGAAAAGCGGACAAAGGAACGCAGACCGGACATGTGGGAGGCTTATCTCTCGTCAAAAGAGAAAAAACAGTGAAAAAATTCTAGGAAACATGCACAAACCAAACCGTGGATTTTTGGTGTTCATGTGGCAAAGGAGAGAAAAGGGTTTAAAAGGTCAATTCGTCAATTGACCTCGCGCTGAGCAATGGTGTATCATTGCCTACGGTGAAACTGTGACACGAGATGTGTATAACGTTATAGATTGGAGAAGCTCCCTTATGCTAGTTAAAGAAGTGACAGTCGAGAATCAGGTCGGATTGCATGCACGTCCTGCAACGTTCTTCATCCAGAAGGCGAATGAATACAAGTGTGCACTTTGGGTAGAGAAGGATGAGCGCAGGGTCAATGCCAAGAGCCTGCTCGGTGTGCTTTCCCTCGGGATCGTCGGCGGCACGACCATTCAGCTCATCGCAGACGGTGTCGATGAGGCGGAAGCAATCGATGGTCTGGTCAAATTGATCGAATCCGGATTCAACGAGTAATTGCAGAAAAACTGCCGCCCGATGGGCGGCTTTTTTGTTTAGAAAAAAGGTCGCTATGGACAGGAAAGAACTGTATAAAAAGGCAGCGGATCTGCCGAAACTTCCCGGCGTGTATATCATGCGGGACAAAAAGAATGAAGTGATCTACGTCGGCAAGGCCAAGCGTCTGAAACTGCGCGTCACGAGCTACTTCCGCGAAGGGGCGAACCATATGCCCAAAGTGGCGAAGATGGTCTCCAACGTGAACGATTTCGATGTGATCGTTGTGGACAGCGAGTATGAAGCGCTCACGCTGGAATGCTCCCTGATCAAGCAGCACAGGCCGAAGTACAACATTCTGATGATGGACGACAAGGGCTTCTCTTACATCCGTATCTCGAAGGACCTGTATCCCAGGATCACAGCGGAGCTGCAGAAGAAAAAGGACGATGCGGAGTATCTCGGACCTTATATCAGCTCCTTCGCCGTGAAGCAGATGACCGAAGTGGCGAACACCGCCTTCAAACTTCCCACCTGTACCTATCAGTTCGAGAAGGTGCCGAGAAAGAGGCCCTGCCTCAACGCGCACCTGGGCCTCTGCAGCGCGCCGTGCACCGGGCAGATCAGCAGGGAGGATTACCTGGCTTCGGTGGAGAATGCGAAGATCCTCCTTACAAAGGGTACGGAGGAGATCTTGTCGCTTCTTCACTCCCAGATGGAGGAAGCCAGCGAGAATCTGGAGTTCGAGCGGGCTGCCAGGGCAAGGGACGCCATCTTTTCGATCGAGAAACTGGATGCCGGGCAGAAGGTGGTCAAGGACGGGTCCACCAAGAACATGGACGTCTTCGCTTTTGCCGGCAACGAGAAGGATACCTGCGCTGTCGTGCTGCTTTTCCGCGGCGGAAAACTGGTGGACAAGAGGGAACAGATTCTGGCGGACACCACCGATCTCGCGGAAGTGAGGGAGGAATTCCTTACCCACTTCTATCTCACCGGCAACGAGCCTCCCAGGACGGTCCTCCTCGACTCGGACGTGGAGTACCGCGGTCAGATCGAGCAGTACCTCAGCGAAAAGAGAAATGCATCGGTAAAGATCCTGGTCCCCCAGCGCGGAGAACAGAAGAAGATCGTGGAGATGGCCTATCAGAATGCCATCGAACGGCTCAAGCGGGAGACCGGAAGAAAGACCAGGGCTCAGTCTGCCCTCGGGGAGCTGGCCAACCGCCTGGGGCTCGCCGCCTATCCGAAGAGGATCGAGCTCTACGATATCTCCAACTACGGGACAGACGCCGTGGGCGGCATGGTAGTATATGTGGACGGGGAGCCGAAGAGGTCCGAATACCGCCGGTTCAAGATCAAGACGGTGGAGGGCATCGACGACTACGCCTCCATGCGGGAAGTCATCCTGCGCAGAGTGGGAAGATATGATGAAGGTTCTGGCGGGTTCGCCAACAAGCCGGATCTTATCCTGCTCGACGGTGGAAAAGGGCATCTGGATACCATACTGGAAGCGGTGCGGGGCACCTCTTTCGAGGACGTTCCCATCTTCGGATCGGTAAAGGATGATAAGCACCGGACGAGGGGGATCGTCTCTGAGAAAGGGGAGATCGAACTCGCCATGAACAAGAACGCCTTTGTCATCGTGTCCAAGATGCAGGACGAGGTCCACCGCTATACCATAGAATATGAGAGAAAGTCCCACGCCAAGAAGGCGTTCCGCTCCTCGCTTCTGGATATCGAAGGGATCGGGGAGACGAGAGCCAAGATCCTTCTCAAGCACTTCAAGACGATACGCGCGGTCAGCGAGGCGTCCGTTGAGGAGCTCGCCTCGGTGAAGGGAATGTCTTCGGCATCGGCCAAGAGCGTGTGGGAGTATTTCCATTCTTGACATTGCCGGATGCAAAACAAATAATGATAAAAAAAGATGGGAGAACCATATGAGAGTCAATACAGGGATCGCAAAGGGCAGAGTGATCGAGACGCTGCCGGGAGAGGATATCGTAAGACCGACATCCCAGAAGGCGAAGGAAGGGATCTTCTCCGCGCTTCAGTTCTTTATTCCCGGAGCCACGATGCTGGATCTGTTCGCCGGAAGCGGACAGATGGGTATCGAAGCGCTTTCGAGGGGAGCTTCCCACTGTGTCTTCGTGGACAGTTCCCGCGAAGCGATCACGGTGATCAAGAAGAATCTGAATTCGACCGAACTGTTCAAGATGGCTACTGTCGCCCAGATGGACGTCCTGAGGTACATCGAGCGTGCATCGTCCACCTTTGATTTCATCTTCGCCGATCCTCCTTACAGGAAGAACCTGGGAGGGGAGATTCTGCCGTATCTCGACAAGATGCTCAACGACGGGGGATATATCGCCATCGAGACGGAGCGGGAGGAGAATCTTCCGGATGAAGTTCTTTCTTTAACCCTGAAGAAAAGGTATAATTATGGAAGTACAACCATCTGGATGTACGAGAAGAAGGACACAGAGGAAACAGAAGCATGAACAAGGCGGTTGTTCCGGGAAGTTTTGACCCCGTAACGAAGGGACACCTGGATATCATAGAGAGAGCGGCGCGGATCTTTGACGAAGTTGTGGTGGTCGTGCTGCAGAACCCGGCGAAGGTCACGACATTCACAGTCGAGGAGAGAATGGATTTCATCCGCCGCGTGACCGCAGAGATTCCCAATGTGCGGGTGGACTCCTTCTCCGGACTTCTGGTGGATTATATGCGCAAACAGGACGCGAAGGTCATCGTCAAGGGACTTAGGGCGGTCAGCGACTTTGAGTATGAATATCAGATGTCGCTTACCAACCGTCAGCTGAATCCGGAAGTGGAGACCTTCTTCCTCAACACTTCGCAGGAGTACATGTTCCTCAGCTCCAGCATCGTGAAACAGATCGCCTCATTCGGCGGAGATGTATCGAACTTTCTTCCTGAACCGATTCGGGATGATGTGCAGAATAGATTGCGGAAAGGAAATTGACTATGGCTATTGACAAGTATTTGGACAAACTGGATGATATGCTGGACTCAGCGGTCTCTTTGCCTCTCGGCGGCGGCAGGAAGATGATCGATGCGGATAAGATGCGCGATCTTCTGGATACCATCCGCCTGAATCTCCCCCAGGAGATCAAGGACGCGAAGGCGGTCGTTTCGGACCGCAATCAGATCCTCGCGGATGCGAAAGCAGAAGCGGAAGACATCATCACCAGAGCGGAGAACCGCGCGAGACAGCTCATTTCGGAGCAGGAAGTCACCAAGGCGGCTCAGCAGAGTGCAAACGAGATGATCGCCGAGACCCAGCGCAAGACCAAAGAGATGGAGCGTGCCACACTGGAGTATTCCGAGAACGCCCTCAAGAAGAGCGAGGACGCCCTGCTTCTTGTTTTCAACGAGGTAAAATCCACAAGACTTGCACTTCGTGGAAAAGTGAAATAACCATAACGACATACTGGTAAGCCGGGACCGCTGTTCAGCGGTCCTTTTTTTGTGCTGTTTTTGACCGGCTGAAAGGGAAAATGGTGGGAAGCGTGTTGACTTTTTCCGTAATTGTGGGGCATAATGGAGGAGAAATCCACAAAAGTGGTTAAAAGTGGGTAGTTTTCAACAGTTTCAACAGAGTTTTCAACAACGAAAAGGCGGAAAGGAGGAAAAGATGCTCTTTGGTGAGTTTTTTCACAATGTAGATCAAAAGGGCAGAATGAATTTTCCTTCCCGCATGCGTGATGAACTGGGGGAACGTTTCTGCATCACTTTGTGGTCGGACAATTGCCTCGCCGTTTTTTCCGAACAGGAATGGGAACGGATCTGTGAGAAGATCCGTCAGCTTCCACTGGCGCAGGCGAGCAAGATCCAGCACTACATCTTCCCGAACGCCTGTATCGTGGAACCGGACAAGCAGGGTCGTGTATTGATCCCTCAGAATCTTCGTGACAGCGCCGGTCTGGACAAGGACGTCGCCGTTATCGGCGTTATGGACCGTGCGGAGATATGGGACAAGGAGAGATGGCTGGAGAACAAGAAGAATTTCAACAGCAAGAGTTTCGAGGAACATCTTGAGGAGAACGGGATCTGATGGCCGAATTTGAGCACATACCGGTCCTGCTGAATGAGGTGATCGACGGGCTGAACATCCACCCGGACGGTGTATACATGGACGGGACGGTGGGAGGCGGCGGTCACTCCTTTGAGATCGCTTCGCGCCTCAGCGCAGAGGGACGGCTCTTTTGTTTTGACAAGGATCCGGAGGCCATCGAGGCTGCCGGACAGAGACTGAGTCCTTTCCCCAACGTGAAGATCATCCGCTCCGATTTCAGGGATGCCGGAATGGCTCTCGAAGACTGGAAGGGAAAGGTCAACGGGGCGCTTTTGGACCTGGGTGTTTCCTCCCATCAGCTGGATGTGGCTGAGCGCGGTTTTTCCTACGCGAAGGAAGGGGAACTCGACATGAGGATGTCGGATTCCGGAATGACCGCGGCGGACGCGGTGAATACCCTCTCTTTTGAGGAACTCTGCAGGATCCTGCGGGATTACGGGGATGAGAATTTCGCGCCCCAGATCGCGAACCGGATCATCAAAAGAAGGGAAGTGCAGCCTTTCGAGACGACGACCGACCTGAGCGACGTGGTGGTGTCCGCGTTTCCCCCGGCGGTGAGGAGAAAGGAAAAGCACCCGGCCAAAAAGACGTTTCAGGCGCTTCGGATCTACGTCAATGACGAGATGGGGGCGCTGGAAGAGGGACTCGGCGCGATTTTTGATCTGCTGGCACCGGGAGGAAGATTCTGTGTGATCACCTTCCATTCCATAGAAGACCGGCTGGTCAAACAGTATTTTGCGAAGCTGCAGCAGGGCTGCACCTGTCCTCCGGAGTTTCCGGTATGTGTATGCGGAAACAAGGAGAAGGCGAAGGCGGTGACCAGAAAGCCCATCATAGCCGGTGAGACGGAGATGGAGACCAACCGCAGAGCGAGAAGCGCAAAGCTGCGAATCATAGAGAAGTTATAGGAATAAAGGGGTTAATATGGCGACCAGTGTAGCATATGATCTGAATCGTTTCGCGGAGACTGCTCCGGCGAGGCAACCGGTCAAGGTAGCGGAGACGCACAACAAGGCGAGATCCGCCGAAGACCGGAAGTTCGTCGTGCAGCTCGTGGTTCTCAGCATTGCGGTCATTTCGCTCGCAGTGTATACTGTGTACAGCAATTTGCTGCTTACAAAAGTTAAGTCCCAGATCACCAACCGAAGCGCTGAACTGGTCGAGATCCAGAGTGAGAACATCTATCTCGATTACCAGATCGAGAGTTTCATCTCCTACAAGAGCGCGGAGGAATACGCCCAGAATGAGCTTGGACTCATCAAGCTCGACTCGGCGCAGATCGAGTACGTGAATCTGGAGAATGATAACGTGATCGTTACCGAGGATCCGGTAACAAATGACAGGTCGATGTTTGCGTTTTTGACTACGGTAATGGATTGGTTCAATCCGTGATGCGATACCGTTACCTGCAAAGACATCACTCAGGCGGGAGAACGGAATGAATTCGAAAAAACAGGAACGCAAGGTAGTAACCAGTTTGATAAAAAAGAGGATACTTGCCCTGGCAATGGCATTTATTCTCTTTTTTGGTATTATCATTGGGCGTCTTGCGTATCTTACGATCATACAGAATCGGTATTATACGGAACGTGCTTCCTCCCAGCAGCTGCGCGACAGCGTGGTAGCGGCTGAGAGGGGCATCATTTACGATGCGAACATGAATATCCTCGCGAGAAGCGCAACGGTATGGACCGTCGCGCTTGCTCCCATACGTATAGACGAGGAAAACTATGACCGCATCGCTTCTTTTTTGTCCGAAAAACTCGATCTCACTTACGAGACCGTTCTTGAGAAGTGCAAGGGGGACAACTATTATTCCATTCTCAAGCGCAAGGTGGACAAACCCATAGTGGACGAGATCCAGGCTTTCATCGACAAGAACGATATCGCCGGCATCCAGTTCACGGAGGACACCAAGCGGTATTACCCCTACGGAAACTTCGCCGCGCAGGTGCTAGGCTTCGTCGGGACCGACAACAACGGTCTCTACGGACTGGAGTCTTACTATGACACTGTTCTGTCCGGAACGCCGGGCAGGACCCTTACCGCGGTGAACGCATACGGAAAGAATATGTACTACGAGCACGAGACCCTGACGGACGCCATCGACGGCAACAGTCTGGTCCTCACCATCGACGCCGAGATCCAGCGGACTCTGGAACAGGCTCTCGAGGAAGCCCGTGTGGAGCACAACGTAAAGAACTATGCCTGCGGCATCATCATGAACGTCAACACCGGTGCCATCTATGCCATGGCCACCAAGCCGGACTTTGATCCCAATACGCCTCTGGAGATCACCGATCAGGCCACCATCGATCAGATCAACGCTATCCTGGAGGATGCCGCTTCATCCGTGGGACAGACCGAAACGGGCGGTGAAGAAGGAGAGGATGAGGAGCAGAAATCCCTGAACGATATCTATCTGGATGCTCTGTCCGCTGCTCAGCACAACCAGTGGAACAACAAGGCGATCTCGGACATCTACGAGCCCGGCTCCGTCTTCAAGGTCGTCACGGCATCCGCTGCGCTGGAGACCGGTGCGTGTTCTCTCAGCGATACTTTCTATTGCTACGGCGGTGTCCAGGTCACGCCGGACATCATCATGCACTGCGCCATCACGCAGGGCCACGGGGAAGAGGACTTCACCCACGCGGTAATCAACTCCTGCAACCCCGCTTTTATCGAGATCGGAAAGAGGCTCGGCAAGACCTCATTCTATAACTATTTCAAAGCCTACGGACTCACCGAGAAGACGGGAGTGGATCTCCCCGGAGAGGGAAACAGCGTATACTACACCGACAAGACCATGGGAGTCGTCGAACTTGCCAGCTGTTCCTTCGGACAGTCCAACGCTATCACGCCTCTTCAGATGATCACCGCGTTCTCCGCCTGTGTAAACGGCGGTTATCTGGTGCAGCCCTATGTGGTCCAGCAGATCCTGGACTCCTCGGGGAACATCGTCGAGGACCATGACACAGTCGTGAAGAGGCAGGTCATCTCCCAGGAGATCTCCGCCACCATGCGGGACATTCTGGAACAGGTCGTTGAGACATCCAACGGACAGAACGCCTATGTTGCCGGATTCCGTCTCGGCGGAAAGAGCGGTACGGCGGAAAAACTAAACGGTAAGGAAGGAGAGTATGTCGCATCCTTCTGCGCATTTGCTCCGGCGGACGACCCGGAGGTTGCGTGCCTTATCCTTCTGGACGGAGCATACAGTTATTCCCGGTACGGCGGTGTTATCGTTGCTCCTATCGTTGCCTCTGTCATGTCCGAAGTTCTCCCGTATCTGGGCGTCGAAGCCGTGTACAAGGAGGATGAGGTCGAGACGGTGGGTACTTATGTGCCGAACGTCATGGATTACTCCCTGACCAGCGCAAGGGCGCAGATGCAGAAACGCGGACTGAACGCGGAGGTCATCGGTGACGGCCAGAAGGTCGTGGACCAGTACCCCGTGGGCAGCACCTCACTCCCGAAAGGTTCCACCGTATTCATCTATACCGATGAGACGGAGGCAAAATATATCGATGTTCCGGATGTGAACGGAAGATCCGTCAGCTACGTGAAATCTCTGTTCGCATCTCTGGGACTGAACCTTGCCGTCAGCGGTTCCAGTTCCTCCTCCGCAGTGGCGGTCTCGCAGGATTATGAGGCAGGCGCCACCGTGAGGGAGGGAACGGTCATCACCGTGGACTTCGTAAACAAGAACATCAACGATTAAAGGCGGAAGCGATGAAACTGAGTAAACTTCTGAGTGGGATGAAGGTATCCGGAAACTATTCCCCGGAGACCGAGGTATCCGATATTGTCTCCGACTCCCGCATGGTGAAGGAGGGCTCCCTTTTCGTATGCATCAGGGGAGCCAGATTTGACGGCCACAGCGCCGCACAGTCCTGCCTGGAAAGAGGAGCTGCAGCCGTCGTTGTAGACCATTCCCTCGGGCTGAGCCAGGAGATCATCGTGGAGGATACGAGAGCGGCCCTGGCCGTGCTTTGCTCCAACTTCTTCGGGCGTCCCCAGGATTCCCTGAAGCTCATCGCGGTCACCGGCACCAACGGGAAGACCACCATCGCCAACGTGATCAAACAGTCCCTTGAGGCGTGCGGCAAGAAGGCCGGACTCATCGGGACCATCGGCGTAGAGGCGGGAGACCTGATCCTTCCCGCCAAGTTCACCACTCCGGAGCCCTGGGACATGGAGATGATCCTTCGCACCATGGCCGATTCCGGATGTGAGTATGTGGTCATGGAAGCCTCCTCACAGGCTCTTGAACAGAGAAGGCTCAGTGATCTGCACTTCTCTACCGCCATCTTCACCAATCTTTCCCAGGACCACCTGGATTATCACAAAACGATGGACGCCTATTTCGAGGCGAAATGCATTCTCTTCGGACAATGCGATTACGCGGTCATCAATCTGGATGATCCTCGGGGGAAGGAACTCTTCGCCCGGGCGACCTGCTCCAAAGTAGGTTATGCTATCGATTGCGAAGAGGCGCATTTCAGGGCGGAGGATCTCAGATTGACCATCGGACAGTCCGAGTTTACGGTAAGATCCGGTGACAGGACAGCCGTTTGCTCGGTCCCGCTTCCCGGAAGGTTTTCGGTCTACAACGCCCTCGCTTGCATCGCTGCGGTGGACAGGGAGGTCGGTGACCTGGAAACAGCCGCAGAGGGCGTATCTGCCACCAGGGGAGTGAGCGGGAGATGCGAGATTCTTCACAGGGGAAAGTGCACCGTGATCGGTGACTATGCCCACACCGACGACGCACTGACCAAACTTCTTTCCAGCATCAAACCTTATGTGACAGACGGGCGCCTGATGGTGCTGTTCGGCTGTGCGGGAAGAAGGGACAAGACCAAAAGGGTAAAGATGGCCAACGCCATCGCGGACTACGCAGATGTTGCCGTCCTCAGTTCCGACAACCCCAGGGACGAGGATCCCTTCGATATCATGCGGGAGCTGGAACCGATCTTCACAGACAGAAAGATCCCGTATATACTGATCCCCGACCGCTATTACGCGATCCACCACATCCTTTCGGTGCTAAGGGAGGGGGATGTATTCGTCCTTTGCTGCAAAGGGCATGAGGACTATCAGGTCATCGACGGTTATACGGTGTACCTGGATGAGAGACGCATCGTAAGAGATTATTTTGCTCAGGAGAAATGATATGGTAACGACTACATTGGGAAAACTGCTGGAGGGAGTGGCAGAGACGGCTTATCCGGATCTCCCGGTAAACTGCATCACCACCGATTCCAGAAAGATCGAGAAAGGATGTGTGTTCATCGCTGTCGTCGGTGAGCGGTTCGACGGAAACGATTTCGTCATGGAAGCGCTTGAGAAAGGCGCTGCCGCTGCCGTTGTCTCCAGACACTTCGACGATGACCGCTGCATCTGGGTTCCCAACACCCTGGACGCCTACAGCGCCATGGCATGCAACTACAGGAAACAATTCCATCCTCTCGTTGTCGGCGTGACCGGAAGCGTAGGAAAAACGACCACCAAGGAGATGGTCGCTGCGATCCTGAGCAAATTCGGAAAAACACTGAAGAATGAGGGAAACCGGAACAACGAGATCGGTCTGCCCGAAACGGTGCTGAAACTGGATGAGAGCACGGAACTTGCCGTGTTTGAGATGGGAATGAGCGCCCTGGGCGAGATCAGCAGGCTTTCCCGCTGCGCGATGCCCTACGCGGGGATCATCACCTGCATCGGCGTCTCCCATATTGAGATGCTGGGAAGCCAGGAGAACATCCTCAAGGCGAAGATGGAGATCCTGGACGGAATGCCGGCGGACGGACTGCTGGTGCTCAACGGGGACGATCCTTTCCTCAACAGTGTCCGCGACAGCCTGACCTGCCGCGTAGCCACTTTTGCGGTGGATAACGATTCCTGTGATGTCACAGCGAGGGAGATCTCCTGCAAGACTTTCCCGAGCACTTTTACCATCCGTGACAAGGAACACGGATCCTTCTACGTGACCATCCCGTGCTCCGGGATCCATGCGGTGAAGGACGCCCTGGCGGCTTACACCCTGGCGACCAGACTTGGTCTGGAACCGGGTACATGCGCCTCCGCTTTATCCGAGTACGCGCCTTCCGGCATGCGTCAGAGATTCCGCACTGTCCGGGGGATCACCGTCATCGAGGACTGCTACAACGCAAACCCGGACTCCATGGAGGCGTCCCTGAAAACACTGGCGGATCTTCCCTGCAACGGGATCAAGATTGCTGTTCTCGGCGATATGCTGGAGCTGGGTGACATCTCTGATGACGCCCACCGCAAGACCGGAGTCCTCGCGGGAACACTGGGACTGGACATTCTGCTGTGCTGCGGCGAGAAAATGAAGCTTGCGGCGGAAACGGCTGCCGAGGCCGGTGTCTCCTGTGTGCGCCACTTTGAGGACAAGATGGAGATCGCAGATTACCTCAGGGAGTGCGCTCACGCCGGGGATATGGTATTATTCAAGGCGTCGAGAGGAATGGCTCTCGAGGATATTATGGAAAAATTCTACAAGGATTGATTGACGATATGGAGAGAACGTCTATTTTTGCCGCCGCTTTTGTCGGCTTATGTGTCACGATGGTGCTGGGATACTGGATGATCCCCTGGTTGAAGAAGATCAAATACGGCCAGACCATCAACGATATCGGACCCACCTGGCACAAATATAAGGAAGGAACACCTACGATGGGCGGCCTGATGTTTATCACCGGAACCTTCTGCGCCATCGTCGTGGGGTATGTCTCCATGGTTCTGGAAGCGCCGCAGTTCCTGTCCACGCAGTACGCCGCGGAGAACTTCCGGCTCATCTCCTCCTTCTTCATTGCCATCGCTTTCTCGCTGATCGGTTTTCTGGATGACTTCGAGAAGATCAGCCACAAGCAGAACCTTGGCCTCACGCCCTGGCAGAAGATCGTTCTTCAGGTCGTTGTTGCCGGCATCTACACCTTCCTGATGAACCGGTACGGCGAATGCGACACCACATTGATGATCCCCTTTGTCGGGAGATTTGATTTCGGATGGTTCTACTATCCGCTCATGATCTTCAGCATCGTCGGGATCGTCAACTCGGTCAATCTCACCGACGGTCTGGACGGACTGGCAACATCGGTCACCTTTGTCGTGACGCTGGGTTTCCTGGTCATCTCCGCCTATCTCGGATATGCGGGAACCACTTTGTTCTCCACCGCTCTTGCCGCTTCACTCATCGGCTTCCTCTTCTGGAACTTCAAGCCTGCCCGCGTGTTCATGGGGGATACAGGTTCCATGTTCCTAGGCGGTGCTGTCGTCGCCATGTCCTTTGGCGTTTCCATGCAGCTGCTCATGCTGCTCTCCGGTATCGTCTATGTCTGCGAGGCAGCTTCTGATATCATTCAGTTCGCCTATTTCAGAGCGACACACGGAAAACGCATCTTCAAGATGGCTCCGATCCACCACCACTTTGAGATGTGCGGCTGGTCTGAGGAGAAGATCATTCTTGTCTTCTGCATCGTCGCGCTGATCGGGACCGGACTCTCAGTCCTCTCTGCGGTCACGGCGTAAGACACGGGAATAGACAGATAAACAAGGTACAGTGATTTGAAAGAAAACATCGGAATCAGAAAAACGGACAGGACGCTCCTTCTGCTGACTACCATCCTTACGATAGTCGGCCTTGTTATGATGTTCTCCGCCGGGTTTTCTCATGCCCTCTATATGAAAGGGGACGGGTTCTACTACATCAAGAGACAGGCGGTGTTCGCCATCGCCGGTTTCATTGGTATGATCATCATCTCCTATATCCCGTACCATGTCCTTCACCATTTTGCCTGGATATTCTTTCTTGTTTCCTATGTGCTTCTGGTCATTACGCTGGCAATGCCTCCCATCAACAACGCCAAGCGCTGGATCATTATCGGAGGATTTACTTTCCAGCCTTCGGAGCTGGTAAAGTTCACCATTGTCCTGCTCTTCTCTCACCTGATATCGGTGAAGCCGGAGCATATGGAGGATTTTAAATACGGTTTTATCCGATTCCTGATCATTTTGGGACTGGTCTTTGCCGTCACACTGAATCAGCCCCACCTCTCCGGAACCATCCTTATCTTCCTGATCGGGATGTCGGTCCTATTCTTCGGCGGCTGTAAACTACGCTTCTTCTTCGCGGGAGGAGCCATGGTCATTCCCGCTGTCGCGCTTCTCGTCATGACTTCCGAGCGGTACCGGTACGCCATCGAGCGAATCCTCACCAACACACAGGGAGGAGATGTCTCGGACGATGCGTATCAGATCACTCAGGGCCTTATCGCCATCGGAAGCGGCGGTCTGTTCGGCCTGGGTCTCGGGAACTCCAGACAGAAGCAACTGTATGTTCCGGAGCCTCAGAACGACTTTATCTTTGCCATCATCTGTGAGGAACTGGGATTCATCGGAGCTCTTCTGATCGTCCTTTTATTCGCCGCTTTCGTGGTGCGCGGAGTTCAGATTGCGATGCGCGCTTCCGACAAGTTCGGATGTCTGATGGCTGCGGGGATCACGGCACAGGTCGCGATCCAGGTTTGCCTCAATATTGCGGTCGTTACCGCCTTGGTTCCGAATACGGGTATCGGTCTGCCTTTCTTCAGTCAGGGGGGAACAGCTTTGTTTTTGCTTCTGTGT
Organism: uncultured Faecalibacterium sp.; assembly: GCA_964599695.1. Taxonomy (GTDB): domain Bacteria; phylum Bacillota; class Clostridia; order Oscillospirales; family Ruminococcaceae; genus RUG11783. Next base: position 27,859 of record CAZRGP010000009.1, on the reverse strand, counting down.
GAGGTGGGCGTGATGCTCTCTGTCGCAAGGTATACGGAGGACAGGGAGGATATCCCGATCCCGGAGCCTGAAGAGGATGAAGAGGATCCCTACGGAGATCTGATCCGCAGAGAAAGGGAAACGGACTGATTATAATGAAACGAAAGGAGCCGACCGCTGTTTTGCGGCGCAGTTCATGAAGATCGTTGTAGCAGCCGGCGGCACCGCCGGACATATCAATCCTGCGCTTGCATTCATCGAGAAGGTGAGGTCGGAAAGGCCGGACACCGAAGTGATCTATGTGGGCAGGGAAGACGGAATGGAATATCGGCTGGTCACCAATGCCGGTATCCGTTTTTTTGCGATCGATATACACGGGTTCAAGAGGAGTCTGTCCCTCTCCAATATCGGGTACAACCTCAGGACCCTCTATTGCCTCGCTGTATCCTCGATACGGTGCAGGTCACTTCTGAAAAAAGAAAAGCCCGATCTGGTGATCGGGTTTGGCGGCTATGTTTCCGGACCTGTTGTCCGTGAAGCTGCGAATCTGGGCATCGCTACGGCGATCCATGAACAGAATTCCTTCCCCGGCGTCACATCCAGACTGCTGAGCAAAAAGGCGGATCGCATCTTCGCAGCGAATGCGGACGCTGCCGAAAAACTGGGATTTCCGGAAAAGACCACTGTCGTCGGCAATCCCGTTTCCGCTACTGTGGGGAGCATCTCCCGGGAGGAAGCAAGGGGAAGGCTGGGCATCAGTGCGGACAAGGTGTGTATCCTCTCCTTCGGAGGATCACTGGGTTCGTCCACCCTCAATCAGGTGGCGGCCAATGTTTTCGCCAAAGCGAAGGGAGACGATTCCCTGTACTTTATCCACGCCACGGGGGAGATCGACACCAACGGATTCTATGAAGCGCTTGAGAAATTTCACTTGAGCACTTCCGATTTTTCATGTAGAGTTAGTCAGTACATCGATGATATGCCGGATTGTCTCGCGGCAGCGGATCTTGTGATCTGCAGAAGCGGTGCGATCACCATCAGTGAACTGGCTGCCGTCGGAAGGGCATCTTATCTGATCCCGTCCCCGTATGTCGCGGAGAACCACCAGTACTACAACGCGCTTACCCTGGGCAACCTGGGAGCCGCTGTCGTGGAGGAGGAGAAAGGGATGGATTACGCCCGTACGGCGGAACGCATCCTTGAACTTGCTCATGACAGGGACAGCCTGCATCGGATGGGTGAACTCGCGAAGACCATTGCCGTGAAGGATTCCGCCGGACAGATGTACAGGGAGATCCTGGATTTGGTAGATTGATGGCGAATCAAGAGATACGGGAAAAACGAAAGAAAAAGGGGAGAATTGCAGTTCAGTTCCTGCTGCGCAGGATCGCTGCAGTCCTTGTTTTTCTGTTGATCATTGCGGCCATCGCTGTCACGTTCACCTTGTTTTTCCACATCAAGACCATCGATGTGAAGGGAACGCTGGAGATCTACACCAAGCAGGAGATTACCGAGGCATCCGGGATACGGATCAACGGAAGCATGTTCGGATTCACCGCAAGAGGCGCAGAGAAAAAGATCGAAGGGACACTTCCTTATGTGGCAAAGGTCACGGTGAAGAGAACACTTCCTTCTACGGTCACGATACAGGTCGTGGAGGCGGACAACGCCCTTGTGGTACCCTATCAGCGCAACGGCTATCTGATCCTCTCGAGGGAACTGGACATCATCCGGACCACCGAGGGATATACCGGGAAGGCGCTGGAGATCTACGGAGTCACCCCTGTCGAGACATCGGTCGGGAAAGTGCTGGAAGATGAGGATATGATCCATGTGGAGAACCTGCAGCTGCTGCTAGACATGATGGAGAAATATCACGTTCTTTCCGGTGCGAGCGCGGTAAATGTTTCAGATCGGCTGAACCTGGAGATCGTCTACGACGGCAGGATCTACGCACTTCTGGGTACATCCAGCAATCTTGAAAGAAAGATCCGGATGCTGGAGGAGATGGTCACCAATCAGCTTGAGCCTACCGACCGCGGGAAACTGGATCTGTCGGTGGCAGGGAAGGCAACATTCGCCCCTATGTCTGAGGATGATTTCAGACAAATTGAGAAAAAAGTTTGTACAATCGGATGATACACCTGTTTGAAAAGACAGGTGTATTATGTTATATTCTAATGTGAGTAAGTAAATCATCTCAATCCATGTAAAGGAAGTACCGGATATGCCTATGAATTTTATTCTTGACGATGAGATTCAATATGAAATCAATATCAAAGTAGTTGGCGTCGGCGGCGGTGGTGGCAACGCGATCAACCGTATGGCCGATTCCGGCATTCAGGGCGTTGAACTGATCGCTATGAATACCGACAGCCAGATCTTGAAATACAGCCGGGCTACATATAAACTCCAGCTTGGCGATAAACTGACACGCGGACTCGGCGCCGGCGGAGATCCCGAGAAGGGACGCCGCGCAGCTGAGGAGAGCAAAGAGGAGATCGCTGCAGCGCTCAAAGGCGCGAACATGGTCTTCGTCACGGCAGGTATGGGCGGCGGCACCGGAACCGGCGCGGCTCCGATCGTTGCCGAGGTCGCAAAGGAGCAGGGCATCCTGACCGTCGCGATCGTTACGAAACCCTTCTCCTTTGAAGGACGCAGAAAGATGCGCGTGGCGGAACAGGGCATCGCTGAGCTTCGCAAGCATGTTGACTCCATCATCGTCATCCCGAATGACAGGCTCAAACTGCTTGAGACCGATGAGCCCATCACCCTGAAGAACGCTTTCGACATGGCGGACAACATTCTCCGTCAGGGCGTACAGTGCATCTCCGATGTCATCAACGTACCCGGTATCATCAACCTGGACTTCGCAGATGTGGAATCCGTCATGCGCAATATGGGATACGCTCACATGGGCGTAGGCCGCGGACAGGGCAAGGACAAGGCGCGCGTAGCAGCGACTTCCGCTATCGACAGCCCGCTGCTTGAGACCAAGATCGACGGAGCCAAGGGCATCATCCTCAACATCATTGCTTCCGCGGATATCGACCTGAATGACGTGGAACTTGCTGCGAACATGTTCAAGGAAGCAGCCGACTCCGAGGCGAACATCATTTGGGGTGTTGCGTTCAGCGATACCATGGAAGATGAGATGAGCATCACGGCCATCGCGACCGGATTCGATGAAATGGTGACCTCAGCAAGTCCCGCTCCCGTAAATGTTCCGGATCCGGTAAAAGAGGCTCCTGCAGCAGAGACTCAGCCCGCTCCCCAGCCGGCGCCGCAGCCTGCTCCTCAGCCCGCTCCTCAGCCGGAGGCTCCGAAGCAGGACACATCCACATGGAGCATTGAGGATTTCGATGACTTCATCAAGATCCTCCAGAATAAGAATTCCCCCAGAAACGATCAGGACTGATCGGATCTTAAAAAAATAATTATCGGCTGCTCAGAGCAGCTTTGACCGGAGGTTGGTTTTATGGCGCATGGTGGTAATGACGGTACAGTGATGTACCACACCGGACTAAGCAAGGCGGACCTTGAAGGAGCAAGGTTTGCTATCATGCCGGGGGATCCGTTCCGGGTTCCCAAGATCGCGGCTCATCTCGAGAACGCGAAAGAGCTTGCCTTTAACAGAGAGTACCATTCTTTCCTTGGTGAACTGGATGGTGAAAAAGTACTGGTATGCAGCCACGGTATCGGCGGTCCATCTACGGCGATCGCCATTGAAGAGCTGCACCAGATCGGTATCGAATATTTTATCCGCATCGGCACCAGCGGCGGGATGCAGATCCCTGTTCTCGCCGGTGACGTAGTCGTCATCAACGCGGCGATCCGTGCGGAAGGAACCAGCAGGGAATACCTGCCCATCGAGTTCCCGGCAGTATCCGATCTGGACTGCACGATAGCTCTCCGCGACGCTGCAAAACAGCTGGCGGACGGCCACTATCATGTGGGCGTTGCCCAGTGCAAGGATTCTTATTTCGGACAGCACGATCCTGAAAGGATGCCCGTTTCCTATGAACTGCTGAACAAGTGGCAGGCATGGGTAAGGGGCGGTGCCCTTGTTTCCGAGATGGAGACAGCGGCTCTGTTTACCGTTTCCCAGACCCTCGGCGCAAAAGCCGGTGCGGTAATGCTTTGTGTGTGGAACCAGGAGAGGGAGGCTGCAGGTCTTCCTCAGGATTCGGATCATGACACCGAACTGGCGATCAAGGTCGCGGTCCAGGGCGTCAGAAATCTGATCAAGGCGGGAAAATAAACCTACGATATGGCATCAGATAACAGAAAAAACGATATACCAGCAGACAGCCCGGTTATGCGGAGTGCTATGTTGAACGTGACGGCGGATGGAAAGAATTCCTTCCGCACGTCCGTTTTTGGGTTCAACAAAGAGGCGGTCATGAGTTACATAGACCGCTTGTATTCCGAATACGCCGCGGAGGAGAGGAGACTTAACGAGTCTCTCGAGAGGCTGCAGCGTGTGAACGCTGTCCTCCAGGAGCGGTCTGATACGCTGGACGCCCAGATCAACGAGATGCGCGACAAGGTCGTCTCTGAGATCGCCTACGTTCAGGATTTCCACGAGATCGAGGACTCCTATAAGGAGAAGATCGAGGGCCTGAGCAAGGAAGTGGACGCCCTTGCGGAGAAGTACAGCAACGAGGTCTCTGAGAAGAACGATCTGCACGAGAAGCTGAGGGAAGCTCTTGCCGCGTCTGAGAACGCGCGCACCGAGTTCACAGTCAGCCGCGATGAACTGCAGGATACGGTGTCGGAGAAGGAGGAGGAGATCAGGAAGCTCCTCGCTTCCGCCGAGCGCAGCCAGCAGGAGATCGAGCGGCTGAAGAAGGAGAACGCGGATCTTTCCCAGGGAGAATTCTCCCGTTTTGAAGAGCGCATCCAGGTCCTGACCCGCGAAAAGGAAGAACAGAAGGACCGGATCGACGACCTCGCATCCCAGGTCTCTTCCCTTGAGGGAGAGATGATCGTGGAGCGCACGAGATACGAGCAGCGTGTCGAAGACAGCGCGAATCAGATCGAAGCTCTGAAGAACGAGATCGCTTCCCAGAAGGAACTTCTTAACGGCGCGGATTACTACTCGAAGGAGAAAGAGGAGGAGATCGAGAATCTCCGCAGATCTCTGGATGAGAGCAATGCCGCTGCTTCGCTCATGAAGGAAAAACAGGAGGAGTACGAGCAGAGGATCTCTTTGCTGCAGTCTGTCCTGGATAAGAGAAAAGAAGAATACGAGTCTCAGATCGCCTCCCTCAAAGGGGAGATCCCCAGGCAGACGGAAGAGTTACGTCAGGACTTGGAAAGGATCTCCAGGGAGAGCCGGGAGAAGATCGAGGAGACCGAGAACAGCAGCCTGAACCGCATCCGCGAACTGGAGCAGGAAAAGCAGGACGCTATCCTGCAGATCCGGCAGGAAGGCGAAAGAAGACTGGCGGATCTCGAGCGGCAGAAACAGGAAGAACTGGACCGCATCCGGAGAGAAGCGGAAGAGAAACTGGTTCAGCAGAGCGCCAGACTGGAAGACCTCGAACAGCAGAACCGTGAGGAACTCGAGCGTGCGAAAAGGGAAGCGGACGAACGGCTCGAAGAGGAGCGCGCAAAGCAGAGATCTAGCGTACAGGAGATATCCCAGCAGTATGAGGCGCGTATAAGTGCTGTCAGTTCACAGCTGGAGGAAGCCAGGAACCAGATCGAGAAGGAGAGGGAGGAGAAGCGTCAGGAGATCGCTCGCCTTTCTTCCGAGCATGAGGAGAAGGTAGCTTCCTTCGAACAGGAGATCGCACGGCTCAAGGAACAGTATTCCGATGAGACCGAGCATTACCGTACGCAGCTCCAGGAAATGGAGACTCTGCGGGCGAATTATTCCGCGACATCTTCCGATCTGTCTACACTGAAGGAAGAATACGAGAATGAACTTACCGGGCGGGATCGTGTACTGGAACAGATCCGTCAGAATTCCGCTTCCGCCGCTATGCGGTATGAGGCAAGCATCTCGGAACTTGAACGAAAGTATAACGAAGAAATCTCACTGTATGAGCACAGCATTCAGGAACTGCAGGCGTACAAGGATGAGATCAGGAAATATGAGGACGCTCTGACCCTGCTGGAGAGCCAGCAGCGGGAGGAGAAAGAGGCGCATGAGAAGGAGATCGCCTCCCTCAGGCAGCAGCATGAGGAGGAGGTAGGACAGTTCCAGAAGGACATCGATCTGCTCAGACAGCAGGTGGATGAAGCGTCGGAAGAGTCCGCCGCCAGGATCAGAGAGACCGAGATCAAGCATCAGCAGGTGCTCAGCAGATATGTCTCCGAAGTGGAGGATCTCCGCGCGGAGATCGAGGCTGAGAAGAGTCAGCATGCGGAGAATGTCAAGGTCCTCACTTCTCAGCATAATGAAGAGATGGCACAGGTCCAGAATGACCTGGAAGAACTGAAAAAACGAAACGAGGAAGAGCGTCTTGCCTCGGAGGAGAATCTCAACCAGATACGCCATCAGTACAACGCCGAAGTATCCCAGTATCAGAGGCAGCTTGCAGATCTCCAGAAGACTTACGAGCTCAACCGTGAGAAACAGGACTCCAGCATCACCCAGATGCAGGAGGAGTATGCGGCGAAGATCGTCGCGTTTGAAAACAATGTTTCCGAACTGGAGCGGAAGTACCAGTCTGAGAAGGATCTCAGGGCACTGAGCATCACCAAGCTTCAGGAATACCGGGAAGAGATCGAGAAATATGAAAACCGCATCACTGAACTGGAGAGCAATCTCGACTCTGAACGCGGACAGAGCAATGTGAACCGCAATGAGCTGACGCGCTACCAGAAGGAGATCGAGGGATATCGGTCCAGCATCGCGGAGATGCAGGCGAAATACGACAGTGAGATCTCTCGCAGGGATGCGGAATTGGTGAATATCCTTAACCAGTACCGCGACCGCAAGCGGACCTTCGAGGAGACAGTCTCCAATCTGGAACAGCAGTACAACGAGGAAAAGCGGCTCCGTCAGGAGAGCGAGCAGGCCTGGGAAGAGAAGTTCAACGCGGAACAGGCGCGCTCCGCTTCACTGATCGAGGAGACGAAACAGTCTCTCGCTCAGCGCGAAGAGTCCAGCGAGTCGGATAAGCGGGATCTTCAGAAGAGACTGCAGAGGCAGTACGAGCAGTACAAGGCAAGCATCTCGAAACTGGAGAAAGAGCATCAGGACGAACTGGGCGGTTACGATGCGACCATTTCCGACCTGAGGAAGCAGCTTGAGGAACAGAATCAGGGATTTGCCCAGCAGATCGGCCAGATCCGCGAGTATGTGAAGAACCTGCACCAGAAGAACGTTCAGCTGCAGGCTGAAGTCGAAGAGAAGGGCCAGATCATCCAGAGCGTCGTCAAGCGCTACAATGATGCTGTGGCAGAGCTTCGTAAGCGGGATGCTGTCATGAATCAGGCGAAGCAGGAGATCAGCAATGTCCGGCATAAGGTGTTGGAGTATGAACTCCGCATCAATACCCTGAACGGGGAAGTGGTGAGAAGGGATATCTCCCTTTCCCAGAGAGACAACGAGATCATTGCCCTGCGGCAGTATGTCAGCGAACTTGAGAGCCGCCTGGGATATGTTCCGAGGGGTGAGAAGAGCAATACGGGCACCGTTGAGATTGCCTACCGCAAAGAAGACGAAAAACAGGGATAACAGAAAACGGACAATCGTGAGATTGTCCGTTTTTAATGTGCAGAAGTTATTTATTTCCGCCTTCCACCAGGTAAGTGGCCTCCAGGTCGGCGAGATGCAGTTTCACTGCCAGGGGATATCTGGTGAAGGAGTTGGCAACGTTGAAGCCGCCCACTCTTGCGTTATCGTCGAAACCGCCCATGTGCCAGCGGATGGCGATGGCCTCAAAGGGTTTGAGGCGCATGAAGCGTTCGATGAGATAGACGGATTTTTCACCATGCCCGTAGGGAAATTGATCATCGATGCTGTAATAGGGTACCTGCTCCCACTGTCCGGTCGCGTTGTTCTTTACGTTTCTGGTGGATTCCTTGTAGAAGTTGGTCTTGCACAAGTCGTGGAGAAGGGCGCAGATCGCGATGGTCTCCTCGGTCTCGCAGTGATCTTCATCATTTCTTTTCTTCAGCAGATCATAGACGTTGAGGGAGTGGATGAGCAGTCCTTCCTTGCATGCTCCGTGAAACTTGGTGCTTGCGGGGGCTTCAAAGAAGTCGGTGCGTTTTTCCATCCAGTCCAAAAGGGCGGAAGAGCCGTCCCTGTGGACGTGCTGATCAAAAATGTTCAGGAATCTTTCGTGGTTTTCCGTCATTATCATCGCAGTCAGATGTCCATAGAATTCAGGATGTCTTTGAGGATCTGGAGCTCTTCCATGGAGAGGGAAATACCTTTTCCCATCTTTTCGTTGTTGGGAGCCCAGTCGCGGATATCAAACTTGGGATCGCGTCCGTTCCAGCTGATCTTGTTGATCTGGCGGGACCATCCGTTGGTGTTCTGGGAAAGAACGCCGATCTGTTCTACGATTTCATATGAAAATTCAGCCATTTTTCCTCCGTGAAAATATTAAACTTTTTTTGTAGTACTAATTATAATGACAAAGTTTTAAAATGCAAATACTGCGTTTTCGGGAAGTTTCCCGGCAAAAGAAAAGATCCGTTCGCCCTGCGCGACGGATCCCTCTGGTCGGAGTGGCGGGATTCGAAGTATCACACAATCCCTATTTTATAGGGGCTTGCACGGTGCGGTATGCGCCCACTATGCGTTTCGTTCGAAAATTCCGTTGATCTGCGCGCTTGCCTTATTGAATTGCTCTTGCGTTAGGTGGGTGTAAGTCCGAAGGGTCATAGAGATATCAGAGTGTCCCAGAATTTCTTGCATGGACTTTACGTCGACGCCCGCGTTGTACAGCATGGTGGTGTAGGTGTGGCGGATCTGGTGGCGGTCGATGGTAGGTTTGCCGTCTTCAACTAACCCGTGATCCTTGCACCAGTGAAGCCAGCGTTTCGTCAGCGCGGACTTCGTCAGCGGTTCAGCGCCAGAAACGATAAATTCATCGGGTGCGCGGTGTAACGCTTTGATTCTGGCTTTTAATTCTTCTGGCAAAGGAATCTGTCTGTACGCAGACTGTGACTTTAGCGTGCCGATTTCGGGGCGGTTGCCGTGATGATGGATAGACTGGGTGACGTTGATTACGTTGTTCTTCAAATCGACAGATTTCATCGTTAGCCCGATTGCTTCCGCACAGCGCAGTCCCGTGAAGTATATGAGATAGGCAAGTTGAAATTCGTCTTTTCCCGTCTTCAAAATTTCGGCGCACTGTTCTGGCGTCAGAACGTTCCGCGAGTTTCGGGCAAGGTTTTTGGGGATGGTGACAGAAGCGACAGGGTTGATTAAATCGACGCCTTTTTCGACGATAGCATAGTTGAAAATCTGGTTCAGAACGGTCTTGGTGTTGGCGACGGTTTTGTATGCGTACTTCTTGCCTTGCTGTTGAAAGTACGCCCGAAGCATCTGGGGCGTGATCTCGTCCAGACGGGAATCTCCGAACTGTTCCAGCAGTCTGGTGAATGGTGCGTTGTAGCATCGGAATGTTCCGAATTGGATCTCGTCCCAGTGTTCTTCCTTCCATGCTTCCGCGACGTCCCGAAAGAACGGCAACCCGCTGTTCTCTTGTCGATACATAGCAACTTTCAGCATCAGTTTCTTTTTGTCTTTCGACGAAAACACCTTGCGCTTCCCGTTTATAGTCACTTGCTGATAATAAAGTCCGTCTTTTCTCTTTTTCATAAAGTGTCCCCGTTTGAGTACTGTCCGTACAACTGGACAGTACTTTTTTTATACTCAAAATCGAAAGGTGGTGAATACAGTGGAATTGGTAATTGAATTGTACGAAACGTTAAATGGCAAAAACAAATTGCGTTTCATTGATTATCTTCTTGCGTTAAGTAACGAAGATAGCGGATCGCTTCCGCCTGTTTTTCTGGGGAAAGAGTGTGATAAAGAGCAAGTAGAGCGTCAGACGTCTTCGGCGGATCTTCTTCATCGTAACCCATGAGCCATGCGGGGCTGACGTGTAGCGCCGTTGCTAAAAGATAAACTTTGTCTTGCTTCGCTTCGTATCGCCCCGTGAGGTAGCAAGACAAAGTTCCTTGTCTGATATTGGTAACTTTTGATAATTCTGTTTGAGAAATACCAGCGTTTTCCATGGCTTGTTTAAGTCTTATTTGAAACGTTGTCATTTGATACACCCGCTTTCTATGTTTGTTGTATTATATCACAAAATTATTCGAAACCGAAAAAATATTTTTCAAAATCTAAAAAAATATATTGACATTCGAAAACGAATAGATTAGAATTTGAATCACAGAGGACAACAACACAACAACAAAGGGGGACACCAAAATGACAGAAATGGTAATGAATAGCATCACAGTTAAGAACCCTTCCGCGTTCGCGAAGGTCGCAGAGATCATTAAAATGTACGACGATTGCGGGTACATTTTCATCGTGGCAATAGACGCCAACGGGGCGCAGTTCGAATTAGCGCAGACAGTCGATTTCGACATTTAATAACACAATATGATCGCTGACCTAACGGCGAGACGGGGAGAAGGGAAACACCATGAATAAGAACATCAACACTATCCGTAGAAACCGTAAAGCATATTTGAACAGCAAGCGTTATCTGGACGCTCTCACGATTAAAGATGATTTTTATCTGGGGTTGTACAAGTTCGACGCCAGCGTTGCGAACAAAATCGAAGATGATACGACGGTCGTCGTCGTCACCGAATCCGATCCGTCACTGGTTCTTACAGAATCGACGACACTTGATGAAATCGCAGTTGGCGGTTGGGTTTACAAAAGCGCAACGTACGACGCTGACAAAAATGAATTGACATTAGGTTTTTGATTCAGAGCGGGGGCGCTTCGCCCTTAATGAAGCCGACGGCGGTCACAAGCCCGCGAGGAAAGGAAGGAACACAGATGAAATCTTGGTTGGTTGAGTACGTCAACGAGAAGGGCAAGAAGTTGACGAAACGGTTCGAAACCGAAAAGGAAGTTGACGCCTTTTGCGAAAGGCTGGACGAAAAGATCACGAACGGAACGTGCGGGGGTTACATCTGCACGGTGCAGAAGAAGGGAGACTGAAATGGCGAAGGGAATTAAGTTCAAGTATTACGTCGCCACAATCGGCAACGACGGGCGTTACTACTACGTCACCGATATCGACAACAGCACAAAGACGTTCTGGCGGGACGCCAAGAAAGAAGCAAAGGCGTTCAGCAAGGCGTGGGCTAATGATATGCAGTTTGCAATGAGCGTGAACGGGTACGTCACTTTATTCAATGAGCCAGAATATGAACTATGCTATGGCAAGGGGATTAAAGTTGACGGCGAATCAGAGGTACGTCCGCGATGGGCTGATGGATGCTATGCACAATCTGGGACAGAACGTATATCTGTACAGATACGATCACGACGGAATGATGAATTCACTTGTGAATATGGCGGGATTGAAAGGTTCGTATGAAAATTATTCAACGCAACAGTTAAAGAACGCCTTGGTTGGTGCGACGTTTAAAGAAGACAAGTTCCTATCAACGTCGTATAATGATTTTAGACACGCAATCAATCCGCAAGTATTCACGTCAAGAGCGGTTAAAATAGTGTACGAAGCGAAAGCGGGGACACAGGCACTAATGACGGGCAATGGCGCGGGCGGAGCGCTTGGAGAAATCGTTTTAGCGCCGTCACAGCAAATGAGAATTAAAGACGTGCGTTACACTGGAAACACTGCAAGACGGCAAGGGACGCAGTCATACACACAGAAGCAAATAGAAATAGTTGTTGAGGTAGGATAATGGCAACAAAAAGAAAGACAAAGAAGCAAACGATGGCGGAAGGGTTCGATAGATGGACAAGCAACGGGCTTGGAATCAGTGATTTTAAAGCGCCAAAGAAAAAAGAAAAGAAAGAATCCTTAAAAAAGAAAACAAAATAACCGCGGGATAATCCGCGTCGAGAGTACAGAAACGAAAGACGCGGTATAACAGCCAGCGTCTTGAAAGGTGCAGACGATGGCAAGAGCGAATCCGAAAACAAGAAGAACGCAGTGGGCGCGGGCAAGTGCTACACAGATTCAACAGCCAGCCCCTACGACGCCGAATAATCCAGTCGGCGGAGCAACAGCGCAACAGATAAATCAGATATTGCAGAACGCGCAACAGGCGCAAGACGACGGAAGTTTAGATAACGTCATTCCGCAGTCGCTTGACGCACTGACACAAATGAGTGATTCCCAGTTGGCGCAGTTGGTAAATATGTCAAAAAGCATCGATATGCCGTATCACTTAAATGATGTACAGAACGATACGCAGAAGTTCGTATTTGCTATAGGCTTGAATGAAGCGCCACAAGTTTTGCAAGGGCAAGCGTTTGACAATTATTTAAGGCAAAACAACATTCCTAGATCGCAGATTTTGAGCCGAAGCATTAGCGGTGGCACTATCAACGTCAACGGAACGCAGTTTAATCAGTCACCACAGCAAGTCGCACAGCAGATTATGTATGGGAAGTACAATTACGTTGGCGGTAAGCGTGGCGGAAATGCGTACGGGAACGGAACGTACTTTGATATGAACGGCGGTCGCGCGACAGGATATGGCGGTTCAAACGCAGTTACTATCAATGCGGTTTTGTCACCGAACGCAAGAACGATAGATTATTATCAGTTGTACAACAAAGCACAGCAGTTCAGAGCAAGTCACCCGCAAGTTGCAAGGGCGACGGGAAGTTTGAGCGACAACAATATTTCGAATTATGCGCTGATGATGGGGTACAACGTTATAACTAACGGAAGCGGATATTATAACGTTATTGATCGAAGCGCAATCGTTGTTAGGGGGTAAAATGGCTGACAAGAAAAAGATAACGAAGCAAGAAGCGGAAACGATGGCGCTGTTGAAGGCGATCAACGCCAGCAACGTTGCTACATTACGAGGACACAAAAAGCGTACTGCTTCTGACAAGAAGAAAAAAACAAAATAATGCGGTGATCCCGCGCGAAAGGAAGGCGCGGGAATGGCGCGCCAGTGTGATAATGGCAAGGGCGTTGAGCAAACTTGAAAGGCAGAAAGCAATCGACGAAAACGTTGGCAAGAAGACAAAGAAGCCAAAAACGTCTGGTGGGATTGTTATAGAGAACGAGCAGTTAGGCAAGAAAATCAGAAAGCACGCCCCCGATTGGGGGCTAGATCCGAAAAGCCAACAAGACAGGAATGAATTTGCAGAAATAACAAGCGATATAATTGAGAACAAAGAGTTCATAGTTTCTGGATTTTGGAGAGGACAGACGGGGTATTGTGATTTCTATGTTAAGGGTGACGACGTTGTCATAACGAATGATGGGAAGTATGTATCAACGCTTAAAGACGGTGTACACAATCCGACAATAGCAAAGTATATTAAAGAAAAGGGGGTGACATGATGGATTTAAAAGAGAAAATCGATGCTTTTTCGATGTTGCTGAAGAAAAGCGCCAACAATTTAGGGGGAACGTGGATAGATGAATCTGGGGAAGGTCACGCCGAAGAAAGAGACAATATCTTGCTGGAAGATGTTTCGGGATGGTTGACGCCAATAAAATTTCCAGAGGTTATGAGAAAAAACGACGCGTTTGCTTGCTTTGCAGAATGGCGGGACGATGGCGGAGAAGTAATTATAGATTTTGTGAGTATTGACAATGGCGGAAAACGCAGAATTATCAAAGGCGTAAACAGGAAGGGTTTTGTTTTCTAAATGAATGAAACGTTATCACTTGCGTATAAGATACTAAAAGCGCTGGAAAATGGAGAGCATCCCGCTACATCCTTACAGCCCGAAGTGTTGGGTTGCAGTCCGTCAAAGTTGGGGCAAGTGCTGAAAAGCCTAATTGCTGAAGGATATATCCGAAACGTAAGGATATATACGGATATATTAGGCACGCCGATAGCAGATGTGAGCAAAGCAGAGATCACGCTAAAAGGCGCAGAGTACTTGAACGAGAACAGCGTTATGAAAAAGATAGGTTCGGCGGTAACAGGATTGATTCCGCTAACAGATCTAATTAAATAAGGGCAGTTACGGATAGAGATATCCAAAGCGGTTAAGGCGAACGCTTTAAAAAGCCTTGCCAAATCCCGAAGTTCCTTTAATTGCAAACGGTATTATGGCGATAGTATCGCGGGGAACAGGGCGCTATCTTGCGTAAAGGTACGGCGTGTTACGTTGGCGTCGTGGATGAAACGAAAGACGTCTTGGCGAAGTACCCTCTCTTACTGATTCCGCGGATTGCATAGCGGATGCGGAGCGGGCGAAGCGACACGGGAAAAGGCGTTAAACGGTGAGGTCGAGAAGCGGGGAAAGACGCGTCCCCGCTTTGAAACTGTAAATGAACAGGGGGAAGACGTTGGAAGCAATTCTGACGTCTTTTTTGTGTTGTCAGATGATATTCACACTAGAAAACAATCTCACACTGATCGCGTTAGTTATCGCGGTGATATTGTTCGGGATAATAGTCAATGAAGATAGACGCCGATAGGTTAATACAAGAGATAAACACACAGCGAACGCCGACAACGAATCCGATGGCGTACAAATGGTACAGCAAACAAGGGTACGCGCAATGGCGCGTTGCGGTGGCGTTGGAGAAGGAAAGAAAAAGGACGCTGTCAATCATAGAGAAGATGGCGAAAGGGTAAATGGCTAACAGGCAGAATCTAAATCCGCCGATACGAAGCGCGAGCGAAGCGCGAGAGATGGGGAAAAAAGGCGGGATCGCAAGCGGGAAGGCAAGACGTGCGCGATCTAGCATGGCGCAGTTAGCCAGACAGATTGCAGACAGCCCGATTACATCCGACAAGACGAAGCGGACACTGGAAGCGCTGGGGATAGAGGACGAGGATCTCACCAACAGCGCCGTGGTTGTAGCGTCAGTGTTCAAAGGCGCGACGTCTGGGGATATCAAAGCGATAGAGAAATGGCAAGAGTTAACCGAAGTTGTCGCCAAGGACGATAAACCGTATGAGTTGCCCGCCAGAGTTCTGGGGAAGGCTTTTGTCGATATCAACAGGAATATCGAGCCGAATAAGACATACATCTTTAAAGGCGGGCGCGGTGGGTTAAAGAGTTCTTTCATATCGCTGAAAATAGTGGAGTTGATAAAGAACAATCCCGATATGCACGCGTGCGTCGTGCGTAAGGTCGGAAGCACACTGAAAGACTCTGTATATTCACAGATGAAGTGGGCGATAAATGTTCTGGGGCTGGATGAAGAATTCAAATACAGAACGAATCCCGTCGAGATCGTTTACAAAAAGACGGGGCAAAAGATATACTTCCGCGGGGTCGACGATCCTATCAAATTGAAATCAATCAAGCCCGAATTCGGGTATATCGGAATCCTATGGATTGAGGAACGTGACCAGATCAACGGAGCAGACGAGGAACGAAGCGTTAAACAGTCCGTCTTGCGTGGCGGTGCGTTGTCGTATGATTTTGCGAGTTATAACCCGCCAAGACGAAACTGCAAGCAAAGGTCACTTCGGTGAACTTGCGGGGAAGACTATATCCGACGGTGAACGGTTCGTGGTACGGCAAGTTTATTACGCAAGGGATCTACGATATCCTCGATACGGCGACGTCGGACGGTTATGTCTGGTACATGCTCCAGAGAGATGTAAACGGCAAAGGCGACAATCTCTGGGGCGCGGACGTCGGAATCGAACTGCTGTTACCCGAAGAACAGGATTACGAAAAAATGTATCACGAATGTGTAGCAGAGTTGGAAGAACTCCAGCAAAGGTACGACAATACCAAGGCGTACGTAAAAGCGGTTTCTGACGAGTTGGCTAATCTCACAAAAGATTGGTAATTCAGTCTGGCAATCACCGAAGACGGGGTGAATATCCCGTCCGTATAGCGGGCGCGTCAGTCCCGCTCCAGCCCGCAAGGGCAGTTTCATTTTTCCCCGACAGCAGAATCCCCCGTCCATAGTGGCGGGGGGTTTTGTTGTTCGTGCAGTCACTGACAGGGTAATCGGCTGGTATAATATAAGTGTGACATAGAGTTCTCCTATAAATCATAGTTGTTCCATTATCATGGTGTCCTTTCTGGGGATTCTCCAGCGTGGTTAATTCCGCGCTGGAGTTTCTCTTTTTATATAGTATTATTTTAGTCGGATTTTACTATGTGCCTTACTATGTACTTGAAATGCTATTTTTCGATAATTTTCTTACAGTTTTCGATAATTTTTGGGGTACCTAAAGCATCAAAAAAGTACTGTAAAATAGGCGTTTTTCGCTATTTTACAGTACTTTCTAAAATTGGTCGGAGTGGCGGGATTCGAACCCGCGGCCTCTTGGTCCCGAACCAAGCACTCTACCAAACTGAGCCACACCCCGAAAAATTAAGCCATTGGATGTGTCATCCAACGGCTAAGTTGGTAGCGGAAGAAGGATTCGAACCCTCACAAACAGAGTCAGAGTCTGTCGTGCTACCTTTACACAATTCCGCTTCACGACGGATATTCTATCTTTTTAGGGAATGTTTGTCAAGTGTTCGTTTGCTGGCCTTTGGAAAAAAGTCGGATCGAATTCTTCTTCCGCGCTGCCTCCATATTTGTTGACTTTGAATATAAAAAATAAGATAATTATAGGAGTTTAATGGATTATTAGGAGGATTGTGATGTTAGAAAAAATCAAAGATTTCTTCGGCTTTGATCAGGACGACGCCGAGGATACATCCGATAACTTTCAGGATTATACATCGGAAGAGGAAAGCGACGCAGAGGAAAAGAAACCCCGCAGACGCGATGACCGCTCCGAGAAGAAAAATGATAAGATCGTCAACATTAACGCAACGACTCAGCTTGAGGTCGTTCTCGTAAAGCCGGAAGCATATGCGGACGGAAGCATCGTGGCGGATCACCTCATCAACCGCAGGACAGTCGTTCTGAACCTTGAGTCCACAAATAAAGAGGTTTCCAGACGTCTTCTTGACTTTCTCAGTGGTGTAGCCTATGCCATCGACGGACAGATCAAGCGCGTAGCTAACAGCACATTCATTATTACTCCATACAACGTTGGCGTTGTTGGTGATATCCTTGATGAACTTGAGAACAGCGGCGTTTATTTTTAAGACGGATCAAACATAACAGTGAGGAGATGGAAAAATGTTAACTTCCAAAGATATTCGTTCAACTTCCTTTGAAACCGTTCGGCGCGGATATTCCATCGAAGACGTGGATGCTTTCCTGAAGAAGGTAGCAAGCGAGTTCGACGCATTCCAGACTGAGACCGTGACCATGCTTCAGGAGAAGGATCAGGAACTCGAAGCGGTCAAGAGAGAGAAGAAAGAGCTCGAGAACAAGATGCTCGTCATCGCCGACAAGCTCGAGGAGTACAGAAGCAAAGAGAATATGATCCAGAACGCATTCCTCAGCGCGGAAAAGATGAAAGAGGAGAAGCTCGGCGAGGCTCGCCAGACCAGTGAGATCCTCATCCGCGACGCTCAGCAGAAGGCGGAGAAGATCCTGGAGAGCGCGAACAACCGTGTCGTGACCGAGGAGCAGAACTTCCTTCGCATGCAGCAGGAAGTCGCGAAGTTCAAGAACAAGGTCCTGGACATCTACAAATCCCACCTGGCAGTCCTGAATTCTCTTCCCAGCGATATCGAGGAAGAAGAGAAAGTTTCCGCTCCTGTCGTTGAAGAGCCGGAAGCAGTGGCAGAGCCCGTACAGCCTGTTGTTGAGAAGGTAGAGGAAGTTCAGGAGGCAGTCGCTGCCGCCGAGGAAGCAGCAGAAGCAGAAGTTGCTGCGACCGAAGAAAAAGAAGACGAACTGAAGTTTGACGATTTTTCCTCAACGCTGACTTTCCCGGAAGAGAAACCGGCAGAGGAAAGAAAATCCCGTTTTGGCAACCTTGACTTTGGTGACAAGTTTGACTTCGGGAAATAATAAAAAATTATAATTGAGGTACATTATCTTGGGTGTCGATTACAACAAAACTTTAAATCTTCCTAAGACAGAATTCCCGATGCGTGCATCTCTCGCGCAGCGGGAGCCTCTTTCTGTAGAGGATTGGGAGAAAAACCACATCTATGAGAAGGCTGTGGAGAGAAATAAAGGGAAAAAGCCCTTCATCCTTCACGACGGTCCTCCGTATGCGAATGGCGATATTCATATCGGGCATGCTCTCAACAAGATCCTGAAGGATTTTATTATCCGGTACAAACTGATGGCAGGATACTATTCTCCGTTTGTCCCCGGATTTGATACACACGGTCTTCCCATCGAACTGCGTGTAATGCGTCAGCTCAACGAGCAGAAGATGTCCATGTCCAAACTGGACGTAAGAAAGCACTGCCGTGAGTATGCGCAGAAATACGTCGACATCCAGACCAAGGGGTTCAAGCGCCTTGGCTGTCTCGGTGACTACGACCACAGTTACAAGACCATGACCGCTGACTTCGAGGCCAGCCAGATCCGTGTATTCGGAACGATGGCCGAGAAGGGATATATCTACAAGGGACTCAAACCGGTCTATTGGTGCTCTCATTGCGGCACCGCTCTGGCAGAGGCGGAGATCGAGTACAGCGATGATCCCTGCACCTCCATCTATGTCCGTTTCCCCGCAACGGGCGACAACGGTTTCCTCGCGGAGCACGGGCTTCCTCTCGAAAAGACCTATTTCCTGATCTGGACCACCACTACATGGACCATTCCGGGAAACCAGGGCATCTGTCTGAACCCGGACTTTGATTACTCCGTAGTCAAGGTCGGTGACGAGTATTATGTCATGGCGACCGAACTCGTGGACGAGACCATGAAGGCGGGAAAGGTTGCCGAGTACGAGACGGTGCTCCACGCAAAAGGCGCCGAGTTTGAGAATATCAAGAGCCATCACCCCTTCCTCGACCGCGATACCGTCGTGATGATCGACGACTACGTCACTATGGACGCAGGTACCGGTTGTGTTCACAATGCTTCCGGACACGGTCTTGAGGACTTTGAGGTCTGCAATCGCTACAATCTTCCTGTTGTCGTTGTCGTAGGCAGCGACGGCAAGATGACTGCTGACGCAGGGGAAGATCTGATGGGTCTCACTACGGATGAGGCTACACCGATCATCCTTCAGAAACTGATCGACACCAAAGCGCTGTTCGCCAGTGCGAAGATCAAGCACCAGTATCCTCACTGCTGGCGCTGTCATGAGCCGGTCCTTTTCCGCGCCACGGAGCAGTGGTTCTGCTCCGTGAAGGGATTTGCGGATGAGACCGTCAAGGCGATCAATGAGGTGAAGTGGATCCCGGAGTGGGGCAAGGACAGGATGACTTCCATGGTCCTCGACCGCACCGACTGGTGCATTTCCCGTCAGCGCGCATGGGGTGTTCCGATTCCTGCTTTCTACTGCAAGAAGTGCGGAAAATACCAGTTTGACCACGACACCAATGAGGCTGTCGCGAAATTGTTCGAAAAAGAAGGCTCCGACGCTTGGTACAAGAGAGAAGCAAGCGAGATCCTCCCTGCCGGGAAGACCTGCAAATACTGCGGCGGAACCGAATTCACAAAGGAACAGGATATCATGGACGTATGGTTCGATTCCGGTTCCTCTCATGTCGCTGTTCTTCAGCAGCGTCCGGAACAGGAATGGCCCTGCGATCTGTATCTCGAAGGCGGAGATCAGTACCGCGGATGGTTCCAGTCCTCTCTGCTCACATCTGTTGCCTGCTTCGGCAGAGCGCCTTATAAGGGTGTTCTCAGCCATGGCTGGACGGTGGATGATCAGGGCAAAAAGATGTCCAAGTCTCTCGGAAACGGCATCGAGCCTCAGGAAGTTACAAAGCAGTACGGCGCGGATATTCTCCGTCTTCTGTTTGCTTCCTGCGACTACCATGCTGATGTGAAGCTGTCCCATGACGTGCTCAAGCAGCTTTCAGATTCCTACCGCAAGGTTCGCAATACAGCGAGATTTATCCTGGGCAACCTGAATGACTTCGACCCCAATACGGATTGCGTTCCTCTCGATCAGTTGGAGGAGTTGGATCTCTGGGCTCTCAACAGACTCAACGAAGTTATCGGTACGTCCCTCAATGCATATGAGGCATACGAGTTCAACGATGTTTACAGGGCGATTCACAGCTATTGCGTTGTGGACCTCTCCAACGTTTATCTTGATATCGTGAAGGATCGTCTGTACGTGGAGGCACCCACCAGCAAGGCCAGACGTGCAGCGCAGACTGCGATGTATTACATCCTCTCCGCAATCACCAGACTGCTGGCTCCGGTTCTCTGCTTTACCAGTGATGAGATCTGGAAGATGCTCCCCGAGGATAAAAACTTCAGCAGGGAAAATGTCATCCTCAACGACATGCCTGCAACGCTTGACATCACTTTCGGCGAAGAACTGAAAGCGAAATGGGACCGCATTCTTGCAATCCGTTCCGACGTTATGAAAGCGACCGAGAACGCACGTGTGGAGAAGATTATCGGTTCCAACCTCGATGCTGCCATTACCCTGTATGCTCAGGGCGAGGTCTATGATTTCTTGGCAGATGTCCTGGAAGACCTGCCGGATGTCTTCATCGCCTCTGAAGTCCTCCTGAAGAAAGAGGGAGAAGGTGCATATCAGGGGAACGGATTCTCCGCAGATGTAAAGAAGGCAGAGGGTGAAAAGTGTGAAAGATGCTGGCACTATGACAGGAATGTCGGTGCCGATCCGGAACATCCGACGCTGTGCCCGAGATGTGCTGCTATTCTTGGATAAAGAAACGATGAATGCAATGCAGCGGTGAATTCACCGCTGCATTGTTGGTAAATATGATGAATTTGCTTTTTGTTTTTATTCTTGCTTTTATGGACCGTGTATTTAAGGTTCTCGCAGAGAGGTTTCTCGCCTCGGGAGAGACGGTCGTTCTTATACCCAAGGTCATCGGACTCAGGCTTCTTCAAGGTGGAAACACCGGAGCCGCTTTTGGTATACTTTCAGGTAAGACCGGGCTACTTGCAGCCATCTCTCTAATTTTTTCGATTGGACTCGTTTATGTCCTGGTGAAGAAGAAGTTTAAGAATGACTGGGTGTGCCGTGCTTTCATCCTGATTGCGGCAGGTGCGATCGGTAACCTGTATGACCGGTTGTTTATAGGTTCCGTGACGGATTATCTCATGTTCCTGTTCATGGATTTTCCGATATTCAATTTTGCGGATTGCCTCGTTGATATCGGCGTAGCGATCCTGGTCATCTATCTATTCACATCCAAGGAAGAGTCATTGTTCGAAGTATGACGGAAAATGCCGGAACAACGATCGTGTTCACGATCGATGATACCTATGAGGGACGTCTGGATAAGTTCGTGCAGAACGAACTGGTCCGGAATTTTCCTGATGAAGAGGAACGTTTCAGCAGAAGTTATGTTCAGAAACTGTTTTCCGACGGAAATATACAGGTTGACGGAAACCCTGCAGGTAAGAACCAGAAGGTGAAGATGGGGATGAAGATTGCTGTGGAAGTACCGCAGGCGCGGCCGCTGGAAGCGCTTCCCCAGGATATTCCGATCGAGATCGTTTATGAAGATGACGACCTTTTGGTCGTGAATAAGCCGAAAGGGATGGTAGTCCATCCCGGTGCAGGGAATCCCGACGGAACACTCGTGAACGCATTGCTTTACCATTGCAAGGGCAGACTTTCGGGGATCAACGGCGTGGAACGTCCTGGTATCGTACATCGGATCGATAAGGATACGAGCGGACTTCTCGTTGTTGCCAAAAACGACGCGTCTCACGCGAAGCTTGCCGAGCAGATCGCCGAGCACAGTGTGACAAGGTACTACTACGCCGTGGCATACGGTCATTTCAGGGAAAACAGTGGTGTTGTGGATGCGCCGATCGGAAGGAAAGAAAACGACCGGATCAAGTTCTGTGTGACGAACAAAAACTCCAAGCCTGCGATTACCGAGTACAGAGTCCTGGAGGAGATGCCTGGATACTCCTATCTCGAACTGCACCTCCGAACAGGAAGAACACACCAGATCAGGGTACATATGGAGTATATGGGCCATCCGCTGGTAGGGGACAAACTCTACGGAAGCGGCAAGCAAGTAAAACAATTTGAAGGACAATGCCTTCATGCGGGTGTCTTGGGTTTCGTTCATCCCAGAACAGGAGAGTACATGGAGTTTAAGGCGGATCTGCCGCCATATTTTACAGAATTCTTGGACAGTATCAGGGAGAAAAATGGGATCTAATAATTCTTTATCTGAATATCTTGTCGTTACTGCGGTTGATGGCACCCTTCTTGAGGCAGGGTACGGGATCCCGCGGCGGAACCTTGATGCCATTGAGCAGTTCGAGGAGAAAGGCGGGCGTTTCACCCTTTGTACTGGGCGCTGCAGGAAATCTGTGGAAAGATTTATGGAGTGGCTTCCCTTAAGCGCTCCGGCGATCCTGTGTAACGGCAGTTATATTTATGATTATTCAGACAGCAATACTCTGATTAACCAGCCACTCAAGGAGAGTGTTAAAGACGTCATCAATGAGGTGATGGACCTGTTTCCTCACATCGGGGTGGAAGTGGTATCGGAACCAGATGTTTACGCCGTCAGAATGAATGAACAGATGGACAGGAGCTTCTCTCTTCAGCATCTTCCGTTTATGCTTGCTCAGCTGGAGGATGTACGCGGAACCTGGAACAAGGTGGTTTTTCGGGGACCGGCGGAAGAACTTGCGCCGCTGGAGCAGTTTGCCCACAAGAAGTATAGGGAGAACAACCATTTTTCCGATTTCCAGTATCTTCGAAAGACCGATGAAGCAGTGGAGATCGTAAACAGGGGAATGAATAAGGGAACCGGATTAAGACAGCTTTGTGAGTATCTGGGTATACCTAAGTCAAAGGTGATCGCGATCGGTAGTTCCCACAATGATGACGAGATGTTTTCTGCTTCGGGAATCAAGATCTGCGTAGCAAATGCACCTATGGATCTCCGTTTCAAAATGGATCTCACGGTAAGCACTTGTCTTCGCGGAGGTGTCGGGGACGTTCTTGAACGGATTGATGATATTATCGGAGACTATGAACAGCTGAGTTTGGAACTGTGAGGAGTGAAGGATGGATTTTTTCAAAAGAGCCCAGGAACTGAAGGCGGAAGCGATAGAGATCAGAAGGCATCTTCATCAATGCCCGGAGATCGGATTCGATCTTCCTGAAACAACCAAATATATCAAAGAGAAGCTCACTGAATACGGATGCAGTTATCGTGAAATCTGTCAGTGTGGTATTGTAGCGGATATAGGAAATCCCAATGGAAAGGTGATCCTTATTCGGGCAGATATCGATGCGCTGCCATCTAGGGAAGTAAGCGGTGAGCCGTTTGCTGCTACAAACGGGAATTCTCATTCCTGCGGACATGATTTTCACTGCACCTCATTGCTCATTTGCGCAAAGATGCTCAAAGAAGTGGAGAGTGAACTGAAAGGCATGGTTCGTCTGTGTTTCCAGCCAGATGAAGAAGCCATTCACGGAGCCATTGAAATGATCGAAAAGGGTGTCTTGGAGAATCCTCATGTGGACGCTGCAATCTCCATGCATACAAAAGTTCAATTCCCGACTGGGAAATACAATGTGGGGAAAGGAAATTATCTCAGTAGCAGCGACATTTTCAGGGTGAAGATCACCGGAGTAGCTTCTCATGGATCAGCGCCGGAGACTGGGGTGGATCCGATTAATATTGCTTCCAAGGTCATTGACGCTGTACAGACACTTCAGACCAGAGAAATCAATGCCCTTGATCCGAATGTAATCACTTTCGGTAGCATTCATGGAGGAACTGCGCCGAACGTGATTCCCGAAACAGTTGAGCTTACTGGTACTATACGCTGCTTTACCGTTTCCTCCAGACCTGTGATCAAGGCGCGATTTGTTGAACTAATCGAACAAATATGCGCAGTATATCACGCAAAGGCTGAGGTGGAGTTTACTTCCCAGACTCCGATCACTTATAACGATGAGCAACTGTGTGATGATATCTGCCGGTATCTGAAGGAAATGGTAGGTGAGGAAGGTGTGTCCACTTATGCCAGTGGAGTAAAAGGGTCGGATGACTTTGCATATTTCTCTGAGAAAGTCCCTTCAGTCATGTATCATGTTGGTATGGGTACTGCGGAAGACGGATATACGTATTCGCTTCATAATCCCCATGTGCGTTTTGATGAAAACGCTCTTCCATATTGTTGCGCTGCATTTGCACAGATAACCAGCAGATGGATAAATGAGAATTCTAACTGATTCATTTCAAATAATTCAGACAATAAAAGCAAAAACTCGGATTACTCCGAGTTTTTGCTATTTTGTGGCACGAATGAAGTGAATCGGCATTCCTTTTTCCATGAATTTCTGCTCGTGTTCAGTCAGCAGGGAAGAGTCCACGGGATATACCGAATAATAATCATCAAGCTGCTCGACGATGTTAAGGCCAGCCTCTTGGAAATAAGGAGTGCTTTCCTCGTAGAGCATATCACTGTCCGTTTTGAAACGGATTTCTGAATCTTGAGACATGATTGCCTTGTATTGGAGAAGTTGTTTGGTATGGGTGAGACGCCTTTTCTTATGGGCTTCCTTTGGCCAGGGATTAGGAAAGTTGATCAGGATTTTTTCAATATGATCTTCCTGCTGAAAGGCGAACCGGATTCTTTCGACATCAAGAGAGAGGAGTTTGCAGTTGACAACGTCCGCACCGACATTATTAAACGACGCTTGAATGTTTCTTCTGGCGTATGCGAGCATCAGACTTTTGATATCTGCTCCAATAAAATTGATTTCCGGATGAAAGGGGGCGTATCCTGCAAGGAAAAGACCTTTCCCGCATCCCAGTTCCAGCCAGATCGGGTTTTCATTTGCGAAAATATCATGCCATTTTCCACTGCACGTAAACGCATCGCTGATATAGTATGGACATTCTTCCAACTCCGGCAGTGCCCACGGTCTGTTGCGCAACCTCATTTGGTGGCTCCTTCTAAGATAATGGATTCCTTGAAAAAGCGGGCTCCAAAATCATTCTAAAATGCTGGCATCATAGTCAGACATACCGTTAAAGTATATTGACAAAGTGGGTAAAAGTCAAAGTGCCTTCACTCTGTGAGTCCATGACATTTCATGCTCAAAGATGCATCCTCAGATACACCATATCTTTCAGTTGCTTACCAGCTTCAATGATAGGATGGTCATAGTTCTCCAAAAAGAAACCCTTGTCTACGTGATGTTGAACAAACCCGCAGCTTCTATAAAAGGGAACAGTAAGCGGGCTGTCGCCTGTGCCAACTTGAAGCACAGAACAGCGACCACGATATAAGGCGGCAATGAAACGAATTATTGATCTGCCGTAACCTTTGTGCTGATATTCAGGAGCTACCGCGAGACTTTTGATTTCTGCGATTCCATCATCTTCTATAGTGATAACTGTTTCCGCTTTAGCGACACCGTTATCCTCCAAAACATAGAGTGTTCCTCTATCGAGATAACGGTCGATCATGTTCTCCTGTTCATCAGCTAGGAGAAGCAGCTGCATATATTGCCTTTTATTACTGTCTACAACTTTGATCCTGTCTGAGATCCATTGATCTTTTGTCAGAAGGTTAACATTCTTTTTTCGTGATTTAACTAGCCCCGTCTCAGCTGTGATATCGGTCGTAAACTGATATCTGAAACCGAGCTTTTCCTGAACGCGTTTTGATTTCATATTGCCATCGAAATAGCAACACCAAATCCGGTCAAGTCTCATGTCTTCAAATGCATAGCGAATCAATTCGTGAGCTGCCTCTGGGACGAGATCTTTACCCCAATAAGGAACGCCTAGCCAGTAGCCAAGCTCCGCCTCGTACTTTTTTTCTGTTTGGGAATTGTGACGTAGGCCGATACATCCTATGGGAAGATCGGTCTTTTTCAGGACTATGGCGTAAGTGTCCGGGTTCATGAGTATGTCCCGTATAACCTGGCGGCTGTTTTCAACATCCGTATGTACTGGCCATCCGGCAGCTGGACCAACAAGAGGATCTTTTGCATATTTATAGCATTCCTCAGCGTCCGTTTCCCTCCAGGGGCGAAGAACGAGTCTTTCTGTCTCCAGGATCATAGTATATCTCCGTTTTTGATTTGCTCAGGGTCATAGTATATACATTCTTGACATCTTTCGTCGCGTTCATAAGATCCATATCAGGTCCTTGTCGTTTAATAGACGTAAACCTTGTATTCACCCTGTATATTGTTCTAAGTTTTCAGATTCTTTTGATAGCAGGACAACAACTTCCACATGTTTTGTCCGGGGGAACATATCTACCGGTTGAACGTCTTCGATGCGATAGTTGTTTTCGACCAAAGTTTGCAGATCTCTGGCCAACGTAGCAGCGTTACAGGATACCATCACAATTTTTGAACAGTTGCTTCTGATTATTTGCTCTAGAACGTCAGGTGAACAACCTTTTCGAGGAGGGTCTGTAATGATCAGGTCGAACTTAACGTCCTGATCAACAAGATCTTTGATTTTTGAAGCATCCGCACAGTAGAAATGTGCATTTGACCGATTCATTAATTGTGCAGATTGGATGGCGCTGTTTATTGCATCATCGATTACCTCAACACCGTACAGCTCCTGATTTGGAGATGTTACTGAAAGGCCGATTGTTCCGGCACCACAATAAAGATCCAGAACGGTTTTGCTGTTTGTGCCTGTGACATGTTTTTTTACAACAGAATAAAGAAGCTCCGTAGCTGAGTGATTTATCTGGAAAAAGGAGAGAGAAGAGACTTCAACAGGGACGCCAAGTATCTCATCGTTTAAGAAAGAAGCTCCCCAGATTGTTCTGGAATTCGGAGTTAGGATAGTGTTGCCTTTTATCTTGTTGACATTAATGTTGATTGACTGAATAGTCGGAAAATTTGAAACCAGTTCATCAATTATCTGATCTTGATGTGGTAATGAGTCTCCGTTAAGAATGAATGTGAGGAGAATGCCACCGTTTATTGAACTCTGTCGTATCAGTAAATGGCGTATCAGCCCGCTGTGATTGGTCTCGTTGTATGGGAGGACATTATGCTTGGTCAGGAGATTGCATGTGAAAGAAGCTATTTCATCAAAAATAACAGGTTGAAGTTTGCATGGTTCTGAAAACTTTAACAAGCGATGAGAGCGGGGAGCGAAGAAACCAGCGTATACTCCTCCTTCATCATTGCCTACAGGAAACTGAGCTTTATTGCGATAACCATCAATGTGATTCGAGGAGATAATATGGTTAACAGGATGATCGATCTTGCCGATTCGTTTTAGTGCATCTACTACGAATTGCTCTTTTGCTCTAAGCTCAGCCTCATATGTTAGGTGACGGAAAGAACATCCCCCACATTTACCAAACAAAGGACAGTCGGGCGATATACGGTCTTTGGAAGAAGATATGATTTGAACGATTCTTCCATAGGCGTACCTTTTTTCTACTCGCTCGATCCGTACGAGTATTTCGTCACCTATAGCAGAATAGGGAATGAAAATAGGAATATCATTGTAGAAGGCAACACCGTTACCATCACTCGAAATATTTAAAATTTGTACTTGATATTGGTCGTTTTTTCTCATATAATAAAAACCCGCTGATTTGATGGACTAATCTTATCACGGCGGTCGGGATTTGTAAAAAACAGTTCAAAATAAAACTTCATAAATATTTTGAAAATGTTGTTGACAATCGCGAAATCGGATGATAGAATACAAATCACGCTGCGCCCCACGAGAGCGCACGGAACAAACCTTGGACCTTGAAAATTAAACAATATCACGAAAGTGCAAAACCCTTGT
>CAZRGP010000008.1:0-76664 GCA_964599695.1 uncultured Faecalibacterium sp. | reverse complement strand
GCAACTACGCCCTTTGGGACTTTCACCCTAGATTCGGGACATGCCCGTCATACCACAAAAACAGGCAGCTGCACTTACGCACAGCTGCCTGTTTCTTATATTGTCAGAATGAAGGTTTCGATTATGCCTTGTTGTCACATCCGAGAACGTCAACGATCTTATGAGCAACGAGCTCCTTGATCGCAGCACGAGCGGGTTTGAGGTACTGGCGAGGATCGAAATCACTAGGATGCTCAGCAAAGTACTGACGAATTGTAGCAGTCATAGCAAGTCTCAGGTCAGAATCAATGTTGATCTTGCAAACAGCAAGTCTTGCAGCCTGACGAAGCTGATCTTCCGGAACACCAATAGCATCCGGCATGGAGCCGCCGTACTGGTTCACCTTCGCTACAAGGTCCTGCGGGACACTGGAAGAACCGTGAAGAACAATGGGGAACCCAGGAAGTCTGCGAGCGACTTCTTCAAGAATATCGAATCTCAACTGCGGCTTCGTACCGGGTTTGAACTTATATGCACCATGGCTGGTTCCGATAGCGATTGCAAGGCTGTCGCAGCCTGTGCGGCTGACAAATTCCTGAACGTCATCCGGACGTGTGTAAGAACTATCTTCTGCACTTACGTTGACTTCATCTTCAACACCGGCAAGTGTACCAAGCTCGGCTTCAACCACAACACCGTGCTCATGAGCATAATCAACGACTTTTCTGGTAAGAGCGATATTCTCTTCAAAAGGTTTGGAGGAAGCATCGATCATAACGGAAGTAAATCCACCGTCAATGCAGCTCTTGCAAAGCTCAAACGTATCACCGTGGTCAAGATGCAAACAAATCGGAAGGCCTGTCTCCTGGACAGCAGCTTCAACAAGTTTAATCAGATATGTGTGGTTAGCATATGCTCTTGCGCCTTTGGAAACCTGAAGGATAAGCGGAGCATTCAGATCTTTAGCAGCTTCTGTAATGCCCTGTACGATCTCCATGTTATTGACGTTGAAAGCACCAATGGCATATCCACCGTTATATGCTTTTTCGAACATTTCCTTGGTTGTTACTAATGGCATATTTTATCTACCTCTCTTCGATTGATTTCGTATCTATTCTACTATCTGACCCTTATAAAATCAATATCGGCAACGCCTTGAAAGGATAACAGTTATTTGATAAACTCTAATGGTATGAGATTTAAAAATATTCATCTCAAACTATTATGGACGGGAGATTATTATGGCAACATTAAAAGGCGCATGTATCATCGGACAATCCGGTGGACCTACTTCTGTTATCAACGCAAGCGCGCGCGGTGTTATTGAAACTGCGCTGAAAAACGAAAACATTACACAGGTTCTGGCAGCAGAAAACGGAATCAAAGGCATCCTTGAGGATCGTCTGTTCGACTGCGGATTGGAAGATCCGAAGGAACTCGAGCTCCTTTCGGGCACTCCTTCCTCCACTCTAGGATCCTGCCGCTACAAACTCAAAGACTCTGACGTAGATGATACGGATTATAAGAGGATCCTTGAAATCTTCAAAAAATACAACGTCCGTTATTTCTTCTACAATGGCGGAAATGACTCTATGGACACCTGCAACAAGGTTTCCAAATACATGCAGAAAGTCGGTTATGAGTGCAATGTCATTGGCGTTCCTAAAACGATCGATAACGACCTTGCAGGTACCGACCATTGCCCTGGTTTCGGAAGCGCTGCTAAATATATCGCTACAGCAGTCGCCGAGGCAAGTCTTGACGCTAAGGTATACGGAAGCGGCGGCCCGATCGTCGTTTTCGAAATCATGGGAAGAAATGCCGGATGGCTCGCAGCTTCTTCAGCCCTTGCCAATTGCATCGGAGAAGGCCCTGACCTCATTTACCTTCCCGAGGTACCGTTTGATATGGATAAGTTCCTCGCCGATGTCGACAGAGTTCGTGCCGAAAAAGGTGGCTGCATAGTCGCAGTTTCGGAAGGTATCCAGGATAAAGATGGTGTGTTCATCAGCGAATACGGCAGTGACCTGGCAAAAACTGTTGACGCTTTTGGTCACAGCCAGATGGGTGGCCTTGCTTCAACACTTGCAAACAGAATAAAGGAACACACCGGCGCCAAGGTTCGTGGTATTGAATTTTCACTCCTTCAGCGTTCAGCAGCTCATTGCGCCTCCGGAGTAGACATGGATGAGGCATACCGTGTTGGCCAGGAAGCAGTTCTTGCAGCTGTTCGTGGTGAGACAGACAAGATGATCGCTCTCAAGAGAGCAGACGGCGAAACCTATAAATGTGACTGTGTCGCAGTTCCTCTTTCCGAGGCTGCAAACGCAGAGAGAAAGGTACCGCTTGAATGGATGAATGAAGAGAAGAACGGTCTTAATGACAACTTCGTAAAGTACGCTCTTCCTTTGATCCAGGGACCCACACCTCAGAAAACCGAGAACGGTCTTCCCCGATTTGCTCATCTGAAAAAGATTCATCCGTAAAAAGTTTATATTACGAGATGCTTGGCATAATGCCAAGCATCTCGTTTATTTTAACTATTTTATGGGTTCCAGTTGATTTTCATTTTTCCTTGTGTTAGAATACACAATGTTGTCGGGGTGTGGCGCAGCTTGGTAGCGTGCTTGAATGGGGTTCAAGAGGCCGCGAGTTCGAACCTCGCCACTCCGACCAGAGGGAAAAGTGCTTAAGATAGGCACTTTTCCCTATTTTATAGGTGTTTGTGTCACTTTTAAGTTCAGTTTATTCAGAATAATATTCAGGTAATAACTACCTTTTTGGGCACACTTTCACACACCTATTCGCACACCTAAGCACATCAAAAAACACCTGTGATATAAGTCCTTTTGAAGCCGTTACAAATAGAATTATTTTGTGTAAAAAAGAACTCTCAGTCTTTTAAGCAAGATTGTGAGTTCTTTTTATTCCTTAAGATGATTTATACTTCATCCGCAAAATGGTCTTTAAAGCCTTCGCCAAATATTTCGGTGGCGTTTGAAACAATCATAAAGGCGGCAGGATCCACCTCTTTAACGATATGCCTCACCTTCTGATACAAAGGCTTACGAAAGACGCACATTACAAGATTCTTTTCTTCACCTGTATACGCCCCGGAACCATTAAGAAAAGTCACACCAACCTCAAGCTCATGCATCAGTCTCGCGCTGATCTCAGAATGCTTTTTACTGATTATATAGACTAATTTTGCTTCATCTCCTCCATAAAGCAAACGATCCAGAACATACCCTTGTACTACTAGTGTCAAAACAGCATACAAACCGAGATCTATTTCCCTAAACACGAGTACCGAAACGCTTCCGATAAAACAGTCCAGCAAAAATGACAAAAGACCTGTTTTCAAATGAATATATTTCTGTCTTATGAATTTGATGATAATATCTGTTCCGCCGGTGCTGCCTCCTCCGAGGTATACCAGTGCCAAACCGACCGACATGAGAGCACCGCCTGACAAAGCAGCTATTACAAGGTCATTTGTTACAGGGATGTAATCGGGAAGAAGATTTGGAAGCGTGTCCATGGCCAAAGAAGATACAACCAGTGAAAGCACCGTGCGGGCGATAAACTTATCATGAAATCGGATCCACCCTGCGATAAAAAGCGGAAGGTTGATAACAAAATTGATCATTCCTGTTTCAAATGGAAGAAAATGAGATAACACAAAAGCTATACCTGTCACTCCACCAGGAGAGATCCTGTTAGGATCCAAGAACATACTGACTCCTACTGCATAAACCAATGATCCGGCTAGCAGCATAATCAGTTCTTTCGCGTCATCAAATAAGAGCTTCATCTTCAACATAAAACGACTCCTTATATTAAATATAGAACAATGGTATACCTCACAAGGGAAAAACAGCCAGATAGGATTATGAGAGATCGCCCATCGCTCTAACTTGACAACATAGTTTTTTGTAATTATAATAGACTTCGCTGTGGGGGTGTAGCTCACTTGGGAGAGCGCTTGAATGGCATTCAAGAGGTAGTGGGTTCGATCCCCATCATCTCCACCAGAGAGGCTTAAACGTAGCTTACGTTTAAGCCTCTTATCTTTTTCTTCTTCTTTTGACGCCTGATCGTTTGGGGATCTGAGGAATATCTGTTGACAACGGATTATTCCTGTAATACTTGATTACCTTTACACTCAATATGATTACGGTGAAAAAGATGATAAAATAAACAACGACTGAAAGCCAACTGTAGATAGTCATCATAATACAATACCAGGATAATAAATTAATATGAAAACGCTATTGAAGCATCTTAAGTCTTACTCATTATACTGTGTCTTAGGGCCACTCTTCAAATTATTGGAAGTGGTTTTTGAATTATATGTTCCCCTTGTTTTGAAAGATTTGATTGAAATAGGGATCAAAATGGGTGACGACAAATATGTCCTCATCAGTTTTTTGAAGATCCTTTTGTTGGGAATCTTTGGTTTTCTGTCTGCCCTTTCTGCTCAGCTTTTTGCCGCCAAGGCCTCTGCAAGAGCATCAAGCGATATGAAGAAAGAACTGTTTGAGAATATTCAATCATTATCTTTTTCTCAATTGGAATCGTTAGGGGCTAGCACTTTATACAGTCGTATGACCAATGACATGAATCAGATCCAGTCCGGTGTAAACCTGGCGCTCCGGCTACTGCTTCGCTCTCCATTTGTTGTATTTGGTGCTATGGTAATGGCATTTCAGGTAAACACAAAAAGTGCCTTATATTTCGTCGTCGTTATCCCGCTATTATTTCTTCTCACCTTCGCGATTCTTATTTATACGATTCCCCTCTTAAAAAAAGAACAAAAAACAATCGATCGTGTTGTGAATTCAACACGCGAAAACCTCACTGGCACAAGAGTGATCCGAGCCTTTAGACACGAGGAAACAGAAATCATAGAATTCACAGCATTGACAGAACAATTAACCCAAATACAAAATGTTCTCTCCAAGGCCACCTCTTTCCTTAATCCAGTAACTACCGTCGTAGTAAACTTATTTATACTGCTCTTGATCAAGGACGGACGGGTGCAGTTTTATAACGGAGCCATATCTCAAGGAGAAGTCCTTGCATTATATAATTACATGTCGATGATCCTTGTAGAATTAATAAAGCTTTCTAACTTGGTAATCACTATATCAAGAGCGATCACCTCCTCTAACCGCGTTGAAGAGATTATCAACCTCTCTTCAGAAGATTTCTCCATTAATGAGAAACCAGCATCAGATGCTCTCCCGTCGAATGAGGTACTGCTTCGGGATGTCAGTTATTGTTATCCTGATTCTCCGGCAGAGGCGATCTCAGACATTTCTCTTGCCTTGGATAAAGGTGAAACTCTGGGAATTATTGGCGGAATCGGATCCGGAAAATCGACTCTGGCCAATATCATAGCAGGCTATTATCGCCCCACCCACGGTCATGTTTGGATAGAAGGCTTAGAGACCAGTAAAGTCTCATCACAAACTATCCGAGACAAAATCGGATTTGTTTTTCAGAAAGCCTCACTTTTTAGCGGAACCATCCGGAGCAATCTTTCTTGGGGATCGTCTCAAGCTACAGATTCCGATATGATCCACGCTTTGGAAGCCGCACAGGCCTGGGATTTTCTTTCCGAGAAAAACGGTCTTGATACAGTGGTAGAACGCGAGGGTAAAAACTTTTCAGGAGGACAGCGCCAACGCTTGTGTATTGCTCGAGCGCTAGTAAAACAATCTCCGGTTCTGATATTGGATGACAGTTATTCCGCACTTGACTATATTACCGAGTCAAAAATGAGGAACGCTATCGCACATCTTGAATGGCATCCTACGACCATTACCATATCTCAAAGAATCAGTTCGATTCAACATGCTGATCATATTCTCGTCTTAAAAAACGGTGCCCAGGTTGGTTATGGCTCTCATCAAGAACTATTGAGCAACTGCGATGAATATCGAGAAATCGCGCTATCGCAGGGAATCGAGGTGACAAAGCAATGAACGTCAGTGCATTGATAAAAAGATTGATACGTGATCACCGTTCCTTGATCCGTATTTTCCTTTGGGCTGCTGTTGTTTCTTTCTTTTATGTTTATACTTTGCTTCGCATCCCGGTTCTTTTCGGAAATGCCATTGACCTTCTGGTTTCCGAGGATTATGACCGCTTCAGCGGTATCTTGATAAAAGCGGGACTTCTCTCTGTACTCTCAGGTATTTTTCATTTTTTATCTTCCGTATTATCAGGGAGATTCTCTATTGGTATTTCGAAAGACCTACGTCAAATGTCTTTTCGGCATTTACAGCATTTGCCTCTGTCCTATCTGGACGTTCACCCTGTTGGAAAGACATTGGATACGATAACTGCAGATATTGAAATCGTTTCGACAGGCATGCAAATGACAGTATCACAGTTGGTCATCGGTATTGCAACTATAATTGGATCCTCAATCAGCATTCTTATGCTGAATCCAACAGCAACGATCGTCATTCTCCTGTTAACCCCGTTCTCCCTGCTTCTCACCCGTTTCCTTTCAAAAAGCACTCACAAATTTTTCGTGAAACAATCAGAAGCAAGAAGAGCAGAATCCTCTTATGTGGAAGAAATCCTTTCTATAGAGAAAATCGTCAAGGGTTTTCAGCAAGAAAAGAATTCAATCACCCGTTTCAACGAACTGGATGACACCTATAGGGCTTCCAGCGAAAATGCCACATTTTTCTCTTCGCTTACCAATCCTTCAACAAGATTGTTAAATAATATCATCTATTCACTGATCGCGTTTTTGGGTGCATTGATCTGTATGAAGAGCGGTGAAGTATTCACAATTGGTCAGTTTTCTGCTCTTTTGACATTTGCAAACCAGTTCGGTAAACCATTCAATGATGTCAGCAGCGTCATAACAGAACTTCAAAACACTTTCAGCAGCCTTAACAACATTTACACTTTCCTTGATGAGGAGGAAGAAGCAGAAACTGCAGATTCAATACAGCCCCCTTTGAATGCTGAGGGGAATGTTGAAATATCCGATCTGTACTTTTCTTATTCTCCAGATACTAAACTGATACAGGATTTCAATTTGGAAGTACAAAAAGGACAGCACGTTGCGATCGTAGGTCCAACAGGTTGTGGCAAAACGACACTAATCAACTTGCTAATGCGTTTTTACGATTCTTATAAAGGAACAATCAAGATAGACGGTGTCAACTCTAAATCTTTACGCAGAGGTGATCTACGGAGCAATTTCGGAATGGTTCTCCAGGATACCTGGATAAAAACTGCTACCGTAAAAGAAAACCTCTCTTTTGCGAATCCTGATGCTTCCCTGGAAGACATTATAGCCATCTCCAAAATCACCAAAGCGGACGAGTTCATTCGACGTCTTCCCCAGGGCTATGGAACTGTGATCGGAGAAGAAGGCACCGCACTTTCTGACGGTCAAAGGCAGCTTCTATGTATTACACGTCTCTTCCTGACAATGCCGCCTATTATTATTCTCGATGAAGCTACTTCATCTGTCGATACGAAAACAGAACGCGACATCTTTGATTCGCTGGAACGTCTGTTGAAAGGAAGGACTAGTTTCATCGTTGCTCATCGTCTTTCTACGATTGAATCTGCCGACGTTATCTTGGTAATGAAGGCGGGGAGAATCATCGAGAAAGGCAACCACAAATCGTTAATCGAAAAAAAGGGTTTTTACTACGACCTTTACCAAAGTCAGTACACTTTGGCTCAAGAACCTTTATCCAATTAAATGTATATTTGTTCGCAATAAAAACAAAGGGGGAGAAAGCGCTGTGCACTATCTCTCCCTTTTCGATAACACACCAGTGTAATCAAAAGCTGGTATAAAACTCTCTTCAGCTGTCCCATCTTCCTGGATATATGCCTCCTCGACCCCTAATGAGATTGCATAATCAACCAGTTTATCATACTCTTCTTTCGTAACTTTCCTGTTCAACTCGGGGAATCGTTCGATTGGTTCACTCGGTGGAGTATATTGATTCATAAGAGACAATATCACCTTTTCCCCATATGTTTTGTAAACATACTCAACGATCTTTTGAGCGTCACTAACACAACCAGGTAAGAGAAGAATCCTGACGATCACTCCCTTTTTTAAAAGATCACCGTCATATTTCGGCTCTCCTGTATCCTCAACCATCTTATGAAGCATCTTTGCAGCTATGTCAGGGTATTTAGGAGCTGAAGAATAAGAAAGAGCCAGTAAGGGCGAAAAATACTTATAATCTGTCAGCCATATATCAGCCACCTCACTCAATAAAGCATAGCTCTTCTCCCCAAGATATCCACCTGTATTCATAACAATTGGAATCGCTAATCCTTTTTCCTTCGCTTTTTTTACCACGCGGTTGATCTTATATGCATAATGATCCGGGGTCACCATATTAATATTGTTAGCGCCACTTTCCGCCAATTCAAACATGATTTCCACTAAGCGCTCATCAGATACAACTAATCCTGCCTCCCCAGTGGATATCTCCTTATTCTGGCAGAACACACAGCGCATCGTGCATCCGGAGAAAAATATGGTTCCAGACCCGCTTTCTCCGGAAATGCAAGGCTCTTCCCAAAAATGAAGTGCCGCCCTTGCGACGCGAACATGTTCAGGCGAATTACAAAACCCTGAGACTATTTCTCGATCCACTTTACAGCCACGCGGGCAAAGATCGCATAACATCGCCTCACACCTCTCTGTTGAAAATAAAAAATCCCCGATCACTCGGGGCATTATGGTGCCGGTGGTGGGGGTCGAACCCACACGGTATCGCTACCACAGGATTTTGAGTCCTGCACGTCTGCCAATTCCATCACACCGGCTCGCGTGAAATATATTACTAGATTTCATCCATTTATGCAAGAAATATTTGCTTCGTTGATATCATGGTATAATGTGGAAAAGAAAGAAAAGGAGCTAGATTTCAATGATACTGCAACGTCATTTCGGTGGGCATCCCGTCACGATCTTATTACCTGAAGGGTCATATGACACTTTGTTTTATATTAATGAAAATGATATCTCCAGGTATGTTGAAGCCTATGAGCGATTTTCCTCTCCCAGTTTCGGAATGGTTTTGATACAGGAAATCAATTGGTTCGACGAACTCACTCCGTGGCCTGCAGAAACTGTATATGAAACTGGACCTGATTTCGGTGGCCATGCTGATGCTCATCTTCACAGGATCTGTAACGAGATCATCCCCCTCGTTGAAAAAGAGATCGGCGTTCCTCAATACCGCGGAATCATGGGATACAGCCTGGGCGGACTCTTTTCCGTATACTCTTTTTATACGACTGACCTCTTCGTTTTATGTGGCTGTCTCTCGGGAAGCATGTGGTATGACAACTTTTATAACTGGATGTCTGAGAGAAAACCCAAGGCTACGACCGGAAGCGTTTATTTTTCTGTCGGAAAACAGGAACAGTTCACAGAATATGAAAGAATGAAAATTACAGGCCAAGTGATGAAAAAAGCTACAGATCTTCTTTGTGATCAAGATTATGATGCATTCTTTGAATACACTGATGGAGATCATTTTGAAAACATTCCGGATAAAGTTGAACGTGGCTTGAAATGGCTGATGGGTTACTAATATGATATGTCCAAACTGTGGGAACCACCCTA
This sequence comes from uncultured Faecalibacterium sp., assembly GCA_964599695.1. Taxonomy (GTDB): domain Bacteria; phylum Bacillota; class Clostridia; order Oscillospirales; family Ruminococcaceae; genus RUG11783. The sequence continues at coordinate 67,051 of CAZRGP010000008.1, read as the reverse complement.
CTCATACGGATTATTGTGAATACTGCGGCCAAGCGCTCGCCAGCGATGAGCAGCAGAAGAAAATGACAGTCAAGCGTTATCCTTTCCCGCTCCTAACAATCCTTTTTTGTATTCTTCTCCTGTTATGCGCTGCCGTCAGCGCTCTTCACCATCTCAGTCTCGGTGGGTACTCTTCCCTATCTGTAGCGCACATTCAGTATGATGATCCGGAAAAACTGATCCATGATTATCTGACGACAGCCAAAACAAAAAGTCCCCGATATATCCTTGCCTTTTATCACCCTGAGATCATCAAGCATTACTCCCGCTCCTACAGGAATAATGAAGATGTTCTTTGGGCTGTTGATGCTGCTTACAGGGACGGTATCTATGAGACCTATGACTTCTTTCTAGTGGATAAAACCATCGAGTGGACAAATGAATTCTATCAGGGAGAACTTGAAGATCATGATATCCATGCGGATTCAGGAGAAGACGTAAGAATTGTATTCCAGATAACAGACAGTCCGTATGCTGAACATCGATATTATTATGAATTGGTTCAGCAACAAGAGCAGTGGTATCTCATTTGCGTTTATCAATAGTTTTATAGAGCGAATCCCCCTTTTTCCGTCTACGAGGAAACAGGGGGATGAATTGTATTGTATTTATGCCTCAAATATGTTCAAAGATTTCAGTTTCCTGTCGGATATCTTCTCTTTAATCTGATAAGCATGCTGTTCCAAATAATCTGAATTCGATTCAGATAAGCCTCTCTCACGGCTCCAGGAAATAAACATCTGACTCACTTTCTCAATGGCACTGATTTTTCTAATCAATCCGCTTCCTTCATTAGATCCTGTCAAAAGATAATCCAAAGCCTGATATAAGGTATTCATTCCAGGAATCTCAGACAGTCCGCGCATTGCCCATTTGTAGTACGGGCAATATCTTCTGTTCATAAGAAATGCAGCTCGAATACCCTCACGGACAAAAGTATCTAGCGCCAGAACGGCTGCTCCATTCTCTCCATGCTTTATACAGCGTTCAAAATTATATTGTCCGGACTGAGCCATCGTGATGAAGCATTTGCTGAGTTTCGCATACACAACATCGCCTGGATAATAGTTGAGCAGTCCATTCCGTATACGTGTAAACTCGCCGTTTGTGTCGATAAACAATGATCCGTTAGTAGCCTCTGCCAATGCATATTGCGGGATAGAAGACCATATTAGACTATCATTGGGGACATCAGGGTATCCGATGATCTCACTGTAGAAGGACGAAATACCAAACACTCCCCTTCTCCTATCGGTATGCATGCTCTTATCTAATAGCCTGATTCCCATAAACTCCGATGGAAGCCTCTCGTACGCTTCTTCTAGCACGTCACCGCAATCCTCAAAAACATCGTCCGTCAGCCAGATACAAAACCCCGGCTCTACATCATGATCAACGGATACACGGTCATCGTATCCGAAGCATTCACTTCCCCTACCTACCATTCCGGCAGCGTAATGACCAATCAATTCAGGAAACGATTCCTCGATCATCGGTCTCCCAAATCGTTCAAAATAAGCTTTAGATACATCAAGAAACTTCACTCTTAATCTCCTCTGCTCTTCTTTCCAGAACCTTGGCATCTTTGAAATAGCCCAGTGAACGGAGTCCTTTCGAGCAATTCATGGCATGAAATGCATAATACTCATCCCGAGGGATGCTCTCCTTACTAAAAATATCCATGCATTGATCCACGCAATTTTCGACCATATCATCCTGCCTGGGGTCCATCTTATCATACAATTCCGCCATACTGAGCCAAGTTATAGCGGCGTCCAGCTCCGACAAGGGATTTTGCTTTACAATATTGAGAGCCATCTTATAGTACTTCATAGCCTCTTCATTTCTGTTCAGATCTTCCAGACAAGAACCGAGATTATTGTATAATCCTGCAAATCTATAATCATCAGCCGCTATCGTATCGCTGTAGGCTCTGCTTGCCATATAGAAATATGGCAGTCCTTCTTCCGAATGTCCGAACGCCCGCATTGTAGTAGCGCCGTTAATCCAGATCGTACCTGCAGTTGACGTTCCTTCAAGTCCCATCTCTTTAATGAGATCAAAAGCCCTATGGCAGGCATCAAGTCCTTTTTCCCTTTCACGGCTTTTCCTGTAGACACCAATCAATTCAGATAACAATCCTAGTTCCCCTGCTTTATCGCCGAATTGGACTGCTTTCGCCAGTTTATCCTCTAAAAGGTTTTCCGCTTCTTCATATCGCATCTGGGCATACAGGTTATCCACCCGTTTAAGCGTATCCAACACATCGACTCTATCTTCGCTTTCTGGTACGCTCGGTGTTTTTCTAAACTCTGAAACATCAAAGGGGCAGGATGGATCTATATAGTCTGTTTCTTTCATTTTTGTCTCCAACTTTCTTGCCTAAACAGTGATTTATTTTCCTTTTAATAATACTATAAAAATGATATGATTAACTAAACTTTATGATGACAAAGGAGAGATACAATGGAATTAAAAGGATCCAAAACTGAGCAGAATCTTCAGTTTGCATTCGCGGGAGAGAGCCAGGCGAGGAACAAATATACCTATTTCGCTTCCAAAGCAAAAAAAGAAGGTTATGAAGAGATCGCCGCTATTTTCCTTGAAACAGCAGAAAACGAGAAAGAACATGCTAAACTCTGGTTCAAATATTTGGACGGAATCGGAACAACCGCTGAAAACCTGAAAGCAGCTGCTGCCGGTGAGAACGAGGAGTGGACAGACATGTATGCCCGCTTCGCCAAAGAAGCACGTGAAGAAGGCTTTATTGAGATCGCTTATCGTTTTGAAGGCGTAGGCGCAATTGAGAAACACCATGAAGAGCGTTATCTGAGACTTCTTGATGATCTGAACAATGGCAAAGTATTCGAGAAGGACGGTGTCGTCGTATGGAAATGCCGCAATTGCGGTCACATCCATGTTGGCACTTCTGCACCTCAGGTCTGCCCGGTCTGCTCACATCCGCAGTCTTACTTTGAGCAGGTCAAATAATCAACAACAAGGAGAATTCCAATGAAATTCTATCGCTGCTCTCATTGCGGGAATATCATCGCTTATGTAGAGAATTCAGGTGTACCGGTATTTTGCTGTGGGCAAAAAATGGAAGAAATCCTTCCCAACACAACAGATGCTGCTAACGAAAAGCATGTTCCTGTTGTGAATGTTGAAGGAAATAAGGTCACCGTGAATGTTGGCACTGCACCTCATCCTATGACCGACGCTCATTATATCGGCTGGGTCGTGCTCTGTACCAACTTGGGTAATCAGAGAAAACTTCTTTCCCCTGACAGTGAGCCCAAGGCGGAGTTCCTGCTTCTCGAAAACGAGTCTGTCGAAGCATGTTATGCCTACTGCAATCTCCACGGACTCTGGAAAGCCTAATCTAATCCCAATATCCTAAACGGCGGCCATCCGGCCGCCGTTTTTCGTATCTATTGCCAACTGTTTTTTGATGGCTTTTCAGATGTATAATAATTGAAAAAAGGAAGTTTTACTATGAAAATCTATTTTTGTGGATCTATACGTGGAGGACGAAACGACGTTGCTCTCTATCAAAAGATCATTCAGTTTTTAAAAGACTCCGGCCATACTGTTTTAACCGAACATATTGCTTCGCCTGAAGTTTTTGGACTTGAAAAGGATAAAAGCGACCACCAAATATGGTCTGAGGACATGGCGTGGCTCGAAGAGGCGGATATGGTAATTGCTGAATGTACCACACCATCACTCGGAGTTGGCTATGAGCTTGCAATGGCTAAACAGCTCCACAAACCAACATATGTCTTCTCTCGCCAGAAAGATAATATTTCTTCCGGCTTATCCGCGATGATATCTGGTGACCAGTATTTCCATGTGTCGTTCTACAACACGGAAGATATGTTATTCTCCTCTCTCATGGATCTTATAGCGGAAAACGGAGGGCAAATATGCTAGAAATCAGACAACTGACACAACATTGCTGGTATACCAACTCCGAACCGCATACCGATCGTCCTTCGCTGGGATATATTTTAAGCGAAAGCGGCAAAGCAATTGTCGTTGACGCCGGGAACAGCCCTATGCATTACAGGGAATTTCTCGCCGTATTGGATCAACACCATTTTCCTCATCCCTCTTTTTGTCTCATTACGCATTGGCACTGGGATCATACTCTAGGGATCCCCGAAGTAGCCGCTCCCGTTATCGCAAGCGATAAAACTCAATCCCATCTTAGAAAAATGGAACAATGGACGCACGAAGAGATTGAAGCATTCTATGAAAAGGAAGAGTTCGCCAGAGCGGAGTATCCGTCCTCTGATCTGATCTCTCCCAAATCCGCAGATATTGTTTTTACCGACAAGATCTCGATCAATCTGGATAACTTAACCGTCGAAGCCTTCCATGTAGATGGACCACATTCGGACGACAGCACACTGATCTATATTCCAAAAGATGGCATGGTATTTGCAGGAGATTCTTCTGCAGGCAATTTCTCTCTTCCCAATATCGCCTATGATCCCCATCTCCTGGCTCTTTATACCGACTCCGTAAGTAAACTGGATTTCAACTGTTTCCTTCACTCCCATCGCGAGCCTCTGGATTACGCAGGTACAATGCGCTTTCTTCAGGAAGCGAAAGAAAGAGGTTATTACACATTTTGATAAAACACTATCTGACTCTTTGAGATAAACAGAACCCATTATCGACCTTATGTCGATAATGGGTTCTTCCATATCCTGCGATGTGCCCTACCGCTTATTTACAAGCTTATACAATTCTTCAGTAGCAAGTCGTGTCTTAGCTACGACTCCTTCCACCTTGGGGAAGCAATAGTACAAACATTTCTTCTCACCAATACAAATAATATCTCCAAGTTCGTACCAATAATAATCTGAATAACAGCTGTATGAAGCCTGAGGTGCCTGCTCATAGTTGAACGAACCATCATCCGCGCTGAGGTGAAATCCATTGTTGTCATGGATAAGCTTGCCATCCCCTACCATGTAGATTGCTTCATGGTTAACCATAAGCCCGATCGAGACAGGTACATTCAGCTTATAGGTTCCTTCAATGATCTCCTGACGAACACATTCTCTTTCCCAACTATACCAATCCGGTATGTGTGTAAATCGGTTTTCTCCGTTCTGCCTAATCACTTCACCCAGTTCATTCATCACCCATTGTGCTCCACAGCCGGAACACTCCAGTCTGATGCCTTTTCCCTTTGTGTGACCTTCTGCTCCGCAACAAGGGCATTTATACAAGATTCTCTCAAGGCCATCTGCTCTGAAGGGTTCATCGATCACCACATGATTCTCTTTTTGCCACCTAAAATTATCAAACGTGAATGCTTCCTTAAGAACTGCATCGATCTCCTCTCCCGTTTTATCTTTAATCTGTTCAGGAGACAGGAGATAGCGCAGATGAGCGGATACATCAACTTTCCGTTTCTGAAGCATATTGTAAAGAGGATCCCGTGCGAATGCACCTTCAGTCTTGATAAACAGGACAGGTATACCGAGTTTTTTTATGAATTTACCCAGTCCTGAAGGAAGATCCGTTGCAGTTCCGTCAAAAGAATAACTTGCTTCAGGATACATCAGAATACTGTTATTGAGTTTCTTCACGGCATAGAGAATATCTTTGAGCAATATAACATCGCTGACAAACTTCTCTGTGGGAATACACCCTATCTTTCTCAGCAACCAATCCTTTCCGACAAAACCGTCAGAAGTACATATGATCGAATAAGGCCTCGGATACAGCATCTTAGAGGCTATCTCGAGATCGATGAAACTCGAGTGATTCATCAGAATGAAGCATGGCTGATCCTTCAGTGAAGAGATGTCATCCGATGTATATTTGAAATTCACGGCTTTTAAGTCCCCTTCAGAAAGGAGCCTCACAAGCGTACGAAAGAATATATCCGGTTTTTGCGGTTTTTGATGCTGAAACGGAGGAAGCGACATCACTTCTTCATAGGTAGCTGTTTTCGTCTTTATTTTCATCACATGACCTCCCTGTAGTATAAGCCTCTTGTTCGCTTGAAATCGGGAATTAAACCTTTTTCAGACGTGTCGATAACATTCTTTATCTCAGCAGGAGTTTCAGTAGTAAACCAATAAATCTGAATATCTATATCCGGTACTCGCTTATCCATAATATAGATCGGTACACTGTTTAGGAGCGAACTCGTACGCTTGTCGCAACACTCAATCTGGAATGTATTTCCAAATCGGTCCTTTAACTGTCCTTTTCCAAGACATTTTCCGCACCCTATGGAAGCACGGACGGGACAATTGCGGAAACGCATAAGAGGTAGCTTTCCGTAAACAATCATCGATAAAGGCAAAGGCCTCTCCAGCGCTTCTATCCTTTTATTACTCAGTTCCATAGATACTGTTTGCGACATCGCCCCGCAGAAAAGCATAGTGTTTAACGCTATCCCATTAGCAATGTTCATTCCAAAACCACCATGGAATTCCATTGAGAATTTACGCGCGATCTCTATTCCATATGGATTGTTAACATACAGTTGACGAAATCCCCGTTTTTCCAGTTCTTCCATATGCGCCATGAGTCCTGCATAATCTTCAGGGAAAATGACTGCAGGAAGCTCAATTATCGTTTTGGCAGGATTCATTATGTCAATATTTCCGGGATTGATGATCCATTCCGGAACAATAATACGATCAAACGAACTGCCTAACTGCAGCTGTTCAATATTGGAAAAACGCGCCCATGCTTCCCTAGCCCCTTTGGGGTGGGTCACTGTTTCCGCAGAAACATACCTTTTTCTTTTTTCACACTCTTTTCTCTTTCCCCTCAATTCCTCCAGCTGTGCGACAGCATCGCGACGCATCTGGTTTATACTCGAGGCAGAGAGGAAAACACCCTCGGGGATTACAACCTCGGTCTGGCGAGCATAAAACGGGGTACCTCCAAGTTTCGAAAGACTGTTGGACACTTCAAGCGAAGTGGTACTGTGTTTTTGGGCTTTTTCGACACCGACAAGCTCTGTAGTTGCGACATTTCCTCTATCGTCACGCATTTCCACATACAGTGTCTCCCCTTCAATCCGGGAAACGATATCTACAGGAATCACCTGCTGTTCTTTCTCATACAGTTTCTTCAAGTCTTTAAGAATTGAACCTGACGACAAAACATCATCCTTCGTTCTCACTCCGAACATTGTAGCGTCGCGTTTCCCTGTGAAGTAACCATCCGTGAATCCGCTTCTCGAGAAAACAACCTTTAAAACATTTTCATCGTATGGCTCTCCATGTAACGCTTTTCTGCATGCAGTTACTGCGGCAGCAACATACTCGGGACGTTTCATCCTCCCTTCGATTTTAAAAGAATCCACCCCAATTTCTGCAAGTTCCTGAACATGGTGTATCAAACTCAGATCTTTTAACGACAATACATAATCCCTATCCCCGCATTTCCAATCCAATCTACAAGGCTGCGCACACAGCCCTCTGTTCCCACTTCTCTCACCAAGCATAGAAGAAACATAACACATTCCGGAAACGCTCATACAATGAGCGCCATGAATGAATGCTTCTGTCGAAAGAGATGTATTCTCGATGATGTCCCTGATTTCGTCTTTGGACAGCTCTCTGGCCAGAACAAGCGTATCAAATCCCAGGTCTTCCACAAACTTTGCACCATCTCTGTTGTGAACCGCCATCTGAGTGGATGCGATTCTCTTGATCTGCGGATATTTTCTCCTGAACAAGTCGAGTACTGCCAGGTCCTGTATGATTACACCATCCACTCCCGCCGATGCGACCAGTTCCGCTGCTTCTTCCATTTGGCTCATTTCATCATCGTAAATCATTGTGTTGATCGTGACATTCACATCAACACCCCTGATATGGCAATACTTTACTACATCAGCAAACTCTTCCTCAGTGAAATTTGCAGCGTTTCTCCGCGCATTGAAATGCTTCGTACCCAAATAGACCGCATCAGCACCACACCTTACCGCGGCATAGAGCTGTTCCATTCCTCCAACAGGTGCCAAAATTTCAGGTAAAACTGCCATTGCTCCTCCCTTGGATTGTAAGTACTATAATTAAATATAACATATTGCCCGCAACACTTGCCGCTTAACTGCTATAATAAGCAAACAAGAACTAACCATACACAGAGGTGACTATGAGTTATCATCCGGAGTTGTTATCCCCAGCGGGAGACATGGAAAAGTTGAAAATGGCTGTTTCCTACGGAGCCAATGCCGTCTATCTGGCAGGGCATCAGTTTGGAATGCGTGCGGGAACATCCAACTTTTCGGATCAAGAACTGGAGCAGGCGTTGAAATATTGCCATTCGCATGGGGTCAAGGCTTACATCACCTGCAATACCATACCAACGAATGAAGAAATTCGTAACCTTCCGTCTTTCCTGGAACTTTTGGAAAGAATAGGTGCAGACGGTGTTATCGTTGCAGACCTGGGAGTGATCAGCCTGTGCAAAAAATACTGCCCTTCTGTAGACATACACGCAAGCACCCAAGTCGGCATAATGAACTCTGAGACTGCGAAAGCCCTATATGATCTTGGAGCAAAAAGGATCGTCCTCGCCCGTGAAACCAGTCTGAAAGATATCGCTTCCATGCGGGAGCAATTGCCCGACGATCTCCAGATTGAAGCTTTTTGCCATGGTTCCATGTGTGTTTCCTTCTCAGGAAGGTGCCTTTTATCGACCTACCTCACCGGAAGGGATGCCAACCGGGGAATGTGCGCTCAACCCTGCAGATGGAGATATCATCTAGTCGAAGAAAACCGTCCCGGTGAGTACTACGAAATCACCGAAGACGGAGGCACATTCATCCTCAATTCCAAGGATCTCTGTACGATTCACATTATACCCTCTCTCATCGAGGCAGGGGTAAACAGCCTTAAGATAGAAGGAAGAACAAAGTCGTCCTACTATGTCGCTTCAACCACCGCTGCATACCGTCACGCGATCGATGCATATGAAAGCAGAATGCCTCTTGCCGATGAATGGTATCAGGAGGTTGAGATGGTAAGCCACAGACCTTATTCTACCGGATTCTATCTTTCTCCGGCTCAGCAGTATCCTGAAAACTCCTCCTACATTTCCTCTTGTGATGTCATTGGAATCGTTGCTGAGAGCGACACAAATGGAAATACACGTATCATTCAGAGAAACCGGTTCTATGCAAACGACGAAGTCAATATCCTTACTCCGGATGGACATGTATACACACTGAATATCGGTCAGCTCTGCGATGAGCAAGGCGCCACTATAGAATGCGCCAACCATGCGCAGATGGTTGTCATCGCTCACCTTCCCTTTTCCGTTCCAACCGATTCCTTCATCAGAAAGATCAGAAGCGATCCAAACGTAAAGTCCGTATAAAACTAAAACTCCACCTACAAAGCAAGGCGTTTCCGCTGTGAACCGGAAACGCCTTGCTGTTTTTTAAGTTCTTAAATCTCCGGGAGCGAAGCTGCAGCAAATGCCTGCCCTACTTTTCTTGTCTTTTCGTCAGGAAGGATGATTTCAACTTCGGATGCAACGGTGGGATATTCCTGTACCAAAACCCTATTGCATTCTTTAAGTATGATCTCTCCTCCTTCGCCAGACAGGACCCTGCCAAGGAGAAGAAGGTTGTCAAAATTGTAGAACATGCGATATAGAGGAATGATATGGGCGAGATAACATCCGATCGATCTGAACACCTTCCGAGCTTGTTCCGATCCCTCATTGACTTGAGCCTGCATGAAGGACAGTTTTTCTGCCGGCGTCATTCCGTCTTCAAACTCGAATCCGGCTCTTGGAGCAAGTTTAATCACACCGTCCTGTGACAGATACTTGCACGCAACACCGATATCGAAACTCCACTCATCCATGGCTGCGTTCTCATTAAGATCCACGGGAGCAAAAGCCAGTTCATTGAACCATCCGAGAATATTCCCCTCCTCGTTCACAAAACCGCCCGCAATGCTGGTTCCGAAAGCCAATCCAAGAACGTTGTTCTTTCCGAAGCTAAGTGCTCCGGCAAGGGCTGTAATATCTCCGTCGTTCGCAGCGACCACAGGAACGCTTCCATCCCCTACTGTTTTAGCCACATTGTCATATACCGAATGCACTTGTTTCCAGGCTTCTTTATCTTCCCTGGGAACCTTTATAAACAAAGAGGAGAGCCGAAGATCATTTCCTATCAGAACGCCAGCGGTAGATATACCTATCGCATCCACTTTCCCAAGTTTCTGTTCGCTTTCCTTCAGAATATCCGTAATGAAGTCATAGTGATACTTCGGATTCGTCTGTGTCTTGGGATGCCAGACCCTTTCCTCAGAGAAGATCTCTTTTCCGCCTTTTACGAGGGAAACCTTCAAATCGGAACCGCCTAGATCCAGTCCGATCCTGTTTCCGTCCAAATGGCCTCCGATAGATACCGTCTCGTCGACCTCCTCTGGAAACTCATCGTGAGGAACGCTTACGATCGTGATCGTCTTCTCAAATACATCCTCCATAAATTGAACGTCAAACCATCTCTTTCCGTTCTTCGAAGGATCCTTTTCGTCATACACGTATTCCTTCTTTAATCTGTCGACGATCCGATCAGTTCCGGACAGGTAGATCGTATAACCGCCAATCGACCAAAGAAGAAATTTAATATACCTTTCAAGGTATCTGTAATCCGCTTCAAACATATCATCCGTGCCGCAGATCCTTGTCTCACGAACGGTGATTTTTCCCTGGCGTTCGATTCCTACTTTAACGGGATAATCCGCCTGCTTCAGAAACGCTTCCATCCATTTCCCAAGCGGAATGAATTCCGAATCCAGCTCCGGAATGTTATCTACTTCGTAATGAATACCAAGATACTCCATCTATTATTTCCTCAAACATATCTGCCAACGATGCTTTGCATCTCTTGTTTCTTTCTGTCCATATCCTGCGCGAGCTTTATCTGCGCACGAGCTCTCACAAGATTGTGATCCGGATAAAGTGTTTTGAAATAATGATCCCCTTCAAGATAGTCGGTAAGGAAGCGACAAGCCAGTTCCAGCGTAATGGTAAGCGCCCCATCCGGAAGCATTGCCACCTCCTCCTTAGTTAAACTGTGACATGCTGCAAGATAGCCTTTTACATAGGTCTCAAACAGATTCAGATCCAGACCCATTTGACTCAGTTCCTGAGTATCCTCCTCAGCTGTTGCCGCTCCGAAACGAACGGAATCGCCGAAATCGAACAAACTGGTTCCAGGCATCACAGTATCCAAATCAAGAACACACAGTGCCTTCCGAGTCTTGGGATCAAGCAAAACATTGTTCAGTTTTGTGTCATTATGCGTCACCCTGAGGGGAAGCTCTCCGCTTTCCAGCATTCTCTGGATACGGCTCGCCTCATCCTCCATGGAGCACAAGTAGTCCAGTTCTATATGAACATTCTTCACTCTATCGCACGCGTCTTCTTCGGCTGCTTTATGCAGTGTCCGATATCTGTCCGGTGTATTGTGGAAATTAGGGATCGTTTCATATAAAGTATCCGCGGGGAAATCCGAAAGCTGTTCCTGGAATCTTCCGAACGCTACTGCACTTTCATAGAAATCCTTTTCCGTCTCCGGAGCTTCCAGGCAAAGGCCGCCTACGAACTCGTAACAACGCCAAAAACGACTGCGCTCATCCTCATAATAGAACGTACCTTTATCCGTCTGAACAAAATGAAGAGAGTTGTGTGCTCCGTTCTCTTTGGAACGAATATGCTCGGATACTGCTATCACGTTGCTCATAAGTTTATCTGGTTCTTTAAACACATGCTTATTGATTCTCTGCAGGATATACTGATAACCGGCATCTGTCGTTACCAAAAAAGTATAGTTAATGTTTCCGTGGCCAAAATCTGTACACATCAGAGGATTGCCACGCAAAACAAAATGATAAGCCGCATTTTCCATAATCAAACCTCACCTTTTTACACTTCTTAAAGTATACGGGGCAAAGAATGTAAAATCAAACGGTATTCCTCATATATCTTTACACAAAAAAACCAATCGCTTCATATTATGAAACAATTGGTTATATGGTGCAGATGGCGGGACTTGAACCCGCACGATATCAAAATCGAGGGATTTTAAGTCCCTTGTGTCTGCCGATTCCACCACATCTGCGAACATAAAGATTTTACAGCGAAATCAATATGAATTCAAGAGCAGAAACAATTCGATAACTTCATATTTAGAATTGTGTATGAATACCGACATGTGGTATTATTTCATGGGCAAGTAAACAATTGATGCATTTTTTAGTAGGAGCTTTCAGATGCCAAGAAATAAAACAGACTATTTTCAGTTAATACAGGAACAGGTTGCTTATACCAATAAAGCAGCCCATATGCTAAATGACGTGCTGGAGCGCTTTGATCCTATGACCCTGGATCATGACAGACAAGAGCTTCATATCATTGAGAGACAGGCAGATTTAAAACTTCACGATATCAACGACAAACTGATAAAAGAATTTATCACCCCTATCGACCGTGAAGACCTAGCTGAGTTGGTTCAGATGATTGATACCATCACCGACTCACTCGATGAAGTTCTGATCAGAGCCTATATCTATAACGTCCCACGCGTTCCTGAACAGGCGATTCGCTTCTCCCGCCTTATCGTATCCTCAGCCGACACGCTGGTCGAGCTTGCTGCGGAGCTTTCTCAATTCAGAAAATCGGTAACTATAAGAGATAAGATCGTCAAGATCAACATGTTTGAAGAAGACGGGGATACAATTTTCACAGAAGCAGTTTCCGCTCTTTTCCGGGATCACCTTCATGACCCGTTGGACGTTATTGCATGGTCGAATCTGTATGAGGCACTTGAAGAAACCTGCGATTCTTTCGAACACGTTTCTGATCTGATCGAAAGAATCATCATGAAAAACATTTAATCTATATCCCAACATTAAAAGTCGGTTTGTTTTACAAACCGACTTTTATATATATTGTTTCTTTATTTGTAGCTGAGGGCAATTTGGGTGAACGAACAAAAACAGGCTTAAAACAACATTTTTGAAGCACTCTTGCAGAAGCCGTGTTCTCCGCAAAGCAACCCGCAATTATACAGTCAAGCTTCAACTCCTGAAATCCTCTTCTGCAGACTTCCTTTACCGCCCATGTACCAATTCCCTTATTCCAGCAAGCCGGATCAATGGTGTAAACCAGTTCCATAAGCCTCAGAGAACGAATGGCAGACGATAATGAGGTCTCAAAAAGAGAACAAGCCCCTAGAAATCCTTCATCCCCCATGATTGCATATGAATTCGGATTGTTCAGATAGCGTTCAAACAGCACATCTATTTCCGTTGTTCTCCCGTTCATACGGGTCACTTCAGGATCAGAATATACTCTTCTGAATGCCTCACGGTGATCTGTTCCTATGCACTCCAGATTCAAACTCTGCATCTGACTACTTTTCTTTGTTCTCCAATTCGCGAATCCTGTTCTCCAACAGCGCAATCTGCTGGGTCAGTTTTCTGACTTTGCCGTTATCCTGGGACACAATGGATGTGATCGACAGCAACATGGCAATAGCAAAACCTGCGAAGAGGAGGAAAACTGCATTAACAGGGTTCGATACCCCGATCAATCTGGAAGCAGAAAACACGATCTCGGGAAACAGCAGGAACAGAACGAACAACAGGCCGGACAGCAGCCAGGAAAGCGAATATTTCAGAATGATCGATTCTTTATGAAGCATATGGAACAAGAGCGCAAAATATAGAAGCACCCCGATTCCCAAAAATACTCTAAGTTCTAGTTCCATTTGCTCTCTCCTTTCCTTTAAATATCCCGTGTATGATTATCGCAAGAGAGACCTTGATCATATAATAGACCGACTTTATGGGGTTGATCGAAGAGACCCCACCTTTTCTTTCCCTCATCTGAACGGGAACTTCCATCACACGAAAGCCGTTGTTCACGGCCGCAATAATAGCCTCAGGTTCCGGATAGTCCTGCGCATAGTTCTGTGAATAGAACTGATTCAGTTCCTTATTCGTCGCTCTGAATCCGCTAGTATTGTCATGAACCGTCACACCGCAGCAAATCCGAATCAACACTTTCAGAAACCGTATCCCAAATCTGCGCAAAGCTGAGGACTGAAATCCTTCATTGGCGATAAATCTGGAACCTATGCACATATCGGTTTCGCCTGAAGCAACCTTCTCAACCAGATCGCCCAGGTATGCAGGATCATGCTGTCCATCCCCATCCATTTGGACGGCAATATCATAGTCATTCTGAACTGCATACAGATAACCGGTCTGAACTCCTCCACCGATGCCGAGGTTCACAGGAAGATCGACATAGTTGAAACCGTTTTCTCTTAGAATATCCTTCGTATGATCTTTGGAACAGTCGTTAATGACCACATAATCATAATCCGGATAATGGCTCTTCAATTCCGCGATTAAACCCTTTATGTTCTCTTCCTCGTTATATGCCGGGATTATAACCAAAACTTTCATATTATTTTCCTGTAACTAAATGAATTTCCTTGTCTAAAATATCAAGAACGTGTTCTCTCTCAAATGTAGTCCCGCAGAAAGCCTTGCCATTATTCCCAAGCCGCTGCAGTTCTTCCCTAGGAAGAGAACTTAAATAAACATAAGCATCTGAAAGAGCCTCAACATTCTCAGCAGGAACTGCGACACCACACTTTGCCTCTTCAACTACTTCAGCACCGGCACCATTCATAAACGCCAGCACCGGCTTGCTGCATGACATATATGTCTGTAATTTGGCAGGTACTGTAATATTGAGGACCTCATTGTCCTTGAGACACATCATCATCACATCACAGATCCCCATATACTCCGGCAACCGGTTCAGCGGAACCCATCCCAAAAACGTGACGCGATCTGTAAGGCCATTCGCCTTTACATGGTCCCGCAATTTGTTTAGTTCAGTTCCGTCTCCCATGAGGAGAAGTCTTATGTTTTTATTGTCCGGTATTCTTTCAATGGCATCGATTGCAAGATCAATACCCTGAGCAGGTCCCATACCGCCGGCGAAACCGATAATAAAGTCATCATCCGTATAACCAAGTTCGCATCTGCTGATATAAAAATCTTTATCGCTATCAATGTTTTCTGCGTAATTAGGAAAATATGTAATCCTCGCAGAAAGCCCCATCTCCTTTTTCAGTTTCTCCTCAAAGCCTTTGGAACTGATCAGAAGAGTATCCCCGGAACGATAGAGCCATTTGCAAAAAGCACTGCTGAACTTATAAAACAGACTGGACTTGTTGATATGAGAAATCCCCAACAATGAATAAAGGGATTCAGGCCATATATCCAGGATGTATATCAGATTCGGGATCTTCTTCAATGCCGAGATCACCATAGCTGGAAGGATAACCGTCACCGGTGAATTGTTGAAAACAAACACCGCATCATAATGCTTTCCCCTGTATTTCGGAAGATGAAAAAGGCTGTTTATAGCAAAACTGGCACAATTCAGCGCCCACATGACCTTATTTGACTTTGTCCTCTCGAACACGCCCACCCGGTCGATCCTTACACCGTCGTGCTCTTTGTCACCGCGGTGAAACCAATCATAACCCTCATAGAATCTGCCCTGAGGAACGTTGGGCAGCGAGGTTAAAACGTCCACCTCATGTCCGCGCTCTATCAATCCTGCACAAATATCGGTGATACGGAAAACCTCCGGCCAATAGTACTGTGATACAACAAGAATCTTCATCCGATCTTATTTTTTATCCCATACAAGTTTATTGATGATTTTTGTGTAACTCTCGATGATCTTAACGACCTTAACGGAGACATTGTCATCCTGGTAATCCGGCACCTCTGCAACCGTCTCTTTTGCTTCAAACATGGCTACACTAAGCCTAAGTGCAGAAAGAATGTTGTCGGTGTCGATACCTCCGATCACAATGGAGCCCTTATCGATGACTTCCGGTCTCTCAGTGGATGTACGGATCAGGACACCCGGAAACTTCAGCATAGAACTCTCCTCTGACAATGTCCCTGAGTCAGACAAGACGCAATATGCATTTTTCTGAAGTTTGTTGTAATCAAAGAAACCAAACGGCTTGGAATTTGTAACATTGTCACGGAATTTGAACCCGCGATCGGTTATCCTCTTTAAACTTCTCGGATGAGTGGAATAGATCACTGGCATACCATAAGTATCGGCAACTTCATTGATCGCGTTCATAAGAGAATAAAAGTGATCCTCTATATCAACATTCTCTTCTCTGTGCGCAGAAACGAGGATATATTTCCCAGGCTCAAGACCAAGCTCATTGAGAACATCGCTGTTCTCAATTTTGTCCATATTTTTAGAGAGAACCTCTTTCATCGGTGAACCGGTGACATAGATTCTTTCTTTTTTTATACCTTCGGACAGGAGATATCTTCTGCTATGTTCGGTATACGGAAGGTTGATATCACTGATATGGTCGACGATCCTACGGTTCGTCTCCTCGGGAACGTTTTCATCAAAGCAGCGGTTTCCTGCCTCCATATGAAAGATCGGTACCTTCAGCCGCTTGGCAGGAATTGCAGCAAGCGCTGAATTCGTATCACCAAGGATAAGAAGCGCATCCGGTTTTTCCTTGGCAATAACATCATAGCTTTTGGCTATGATGTTCCCCATCGTCTCTCCAAGATCTTTACCTACAGCATCCAGATAATAATCTGGTTCCGGAACACCAAGATCCTCAAAAAAAATCTGATTTAATGTATAGTCATAATTCTGACCCGTATGGACAAGAATATGCGTAAAATACCGGTCACATGCTTTTATAACCTCGGAGAGGCGGATAATCTCCGGCCTCGTACCAACCACGGTCATGACTTTCAATTTGGATGGAGCACTCATCTGCCTACACCTCTTCGTAATATGTATCCGGATTCTCCGGATCAAAGATCTCATTCGCCCAGATCAACGTAACCAACGTTTCCGTTTTGGAAGTATTCGTGATGTTATGCGTGTAACCTACTGGGATATCCACGATCTCAGGCACATCTGCGGTAACGTGATACCGAATTACATCCTTCGTTCCCAGCTTTCTGAAACACAGATCCGCTTCTCCTGCTACAACGAGAAACTTTTCAACCTTGGTATTGTGCCAGTGATTGCCCCGTGTAATGCCCGGGACTGTGGTGGAAACGGAAAACTGGCCGATTCCTGCGTTCTTAAAAAACTCGGAAAAAGCACCACGCGCATCGGTGTGGTCAATTAACTTGTACGAGAAAGCATTCTCCGGAAGATAGCTGAGATATGTGGAATACAAGCATTTACGTACCCCTGTCAGATCGTTCAGGAGAAGACTGTCCTTACAGTCATGAAACTCCCTTAATGTGGATACGATCTGACCGAGAGTGATCTGATAGACCGGTTTCGGTTCACAAAACCCGTCCTCCAAAGGTCTGATTTCCCCTTTGATCGATTTCAAGATCAAACTTACTACATCATCGATGTAGATCAGGGTCATCATACGGGCGGGATCAGAAATATAAACCTCTTCATCCCTTGCTATATTGTTGCAAAACGTAGCTACAGCGCTGTTATAATTGGGCCTGCACCATTTACCGAATATGTTCGGCATCCTCCAAATGTAAACAGGGACACCGTATTTTTCCGAATAATCAAATAAGTGGTTTTCAGCGCCTAATTTGCTGAGTCCATAAGGATTATCCAGAACAGCCTGTATCGATGACGTCATTGCCACGGGGACCGGATTATCCTTCAGTTTCTCAAGAAGATGAAGTGTAAAATCGGTATTTCCCTTCGTGAACTCATCTTCCGTCTTTGGACGATTTATACCTGCAAGGTGAACTACAAAGTCGCACGCTTTTGTCCATTCGGTCAACTGTTCTTCTGTGCAGTCCAGATCAAAGGGAAAAACCTCATAATCCGTTCTTACCTCTATGTTCTTTATAAGGTTCTTTCCTACGAATCCTTTCGCACCGGTTACCAATATCTTCAATTGATCACCTCAAATTCAGTCTTTCTACCACTTCACGAAAACTCGGCTGCTTCAGGTCTTTCCCAGAAAGAGTATATTCACAGTCGATTTCCGGCCATTTTACATCAATATCCTTATCATCAAATCTGATGCCCAATTCATCATTCGGGTCATAAAGACGGGTACATTTATAGCAGAATTCCGCTTCATCCGAGATCACCAGGAACCCGTGCGCAAACCCTTCCGGGATAAACAACTGACGTTTGTTCTCCTCGGAAAGGAATTCACCATGCCATTTTCCAAAAGTGGGACTTCCCTTTCTCAGATCAACGCCAACATCGAATACTTCACCTCTGATGCATCTCACAAGTTTGCCCTGCGGATTATTCACCTGCATGTGCAGCCCCCTGAGAACACCTTTCCGTGATTTGGACTGATTGTCCTGAACAAAGACATAATCATATCCGGCATCATGAAATGCTTTCTGGTTGTATGTTTCCATGAAGTACCCGCGCTGGTCCCCGAAGACCTCGACATCCACTACAAACATGTCTTTTATCTCTGTCTCGTGGAAAAAGAATCGTCCCATCATCTATCTCCTGAAAAATAATAAAAACGTATCAAAAAGAATACGAATATCCTTTATTAAGGAAAATGTCCTGAGATATTCAAGGTTTACTTCCATCTTTTGAGGAAGTATCGAATTCACATAGACTTCATCTGCATCCATTCCTTCCGGGATTTGTTCTGCTTCATCCCTGAAACGGATGCTCGCTTCAGATGTGATCCCCGCAGGCAGCAGCAATGTAGCACGCATCTCGTCAGTGTAAAAGTCGACATATTTTCTGACTTCCGGCCGGGTACCGACAAAGGACATATCTCCTGCAAGCACGTTAAAGAGCTGGGGTATCTCATCAATATGTGTCTTGCGTATAAAATGACCGACAGCAGTTATTCTGGGATCATCTCCGGTAGTAACCAGGGGTCCTATCTTATCGGCATTCGAAACCATGGACCGGAACTTAAAGATACGGAACTCTCTTTCAAATGCCGTGATCCTCTTCTGCCTGTAAAAAACGGGTCCTTCGGACGAGAATTTTACTGCAGCAGCAATTACGATCATGAGCGGAGAAAGAAGCACGATGAGAACAAAGCTCACCACAACATCAAACACCCTTTTAAGGGAAAGAGAAAACCGTCGTCTGTTAAGTGCCTCAAAATATGGCCTCACCGGCTCTTTTCTCAACGCCTCGGGAAGGTCGTCGAAATGTCTCGGGATCATCCCATGACCTCCGCAGCCGCCCTCGACAACTGCTCAGCAACATATACACATTGCTCATTAGTCATCTTGCTGAACAGAGGAAGCGTGATCATATTCTCAAACCTTCTGTATGCATTGGGATAGTTATCCACCTTAAAGCCAAGATTCTTATATGCTGTAAGCATTGGGAGCGGCTTATAGTGCACATTGGCTGAGATTTCGTTCTCCGCCATTTTTTTGATGATGTCGTTTCTCTGCTGTGCATTCGCTCCGTTAACACGTACGAAATACATATGTCTAGAGCTCAGATACTCATCTGTCTCATGCTGCAGCGTTTCAAAAACGGTATGGTCAAGATTTTTGTCATACAGCTCCACCAGTTCCCTGCGTCGCTCAAGCATATCGGGATATCTTTCCAGCTGAGCAAGGCCGATCGCTGCCATGATATCGGTCATATTACACTTAAACGCGGGAGAAACGATGTCATATTCCCATGCGCCTACCTGTGTTTTCGCAAGTGCATCTTTCGTCTGTCCGTGCAGCGAAAGCAACATAAACTGCCTGTACATCTCATCGGATGATACATTCCCGATTGAATCAAAGGCAGCGGCTCCGCCTTCAGCAGTCGTAAAGTTCTTTACAGCATGGAAGGAAAAACACGCGATATCAGCAGAAACAGCAACTGGTCTGCCGTGATATCTTGCTCCAAGTGAATGCGCACAGTCCGCAATAATCGCTACTCTGCCAAGTTCTTTCTGTATTTCGTTGGCCGGGCAGAACAGTTCTTTTCTGTCTTCGATCGCCTTGTATATCGAGTTATAATCCGCCGGAATACCCGCAATATCCACCGGTATCACAGCTTTTGTCTTGTCCGTAATCGCATTCCGTACGGCTTCCGGGTCGATAAGAACACTATCCGGCAGGCAATCTACCAGAACAATCTTAGCTCCTACGTGATCGATCACGCTTGCGGATGCAGTATACGTATAAGCGGATGTTATGACTTCATCTCCGGGACCGATCCCCATAATTCTCAGGGAAAGTTCCATAGCAGCGGTAGCCGAATTTAGGCAAGCCACACGCTCTTTTTCAAGATATACCGCCAGTTTTTTTTCAAGTTCTTTCGTTTTGGGTCCCGTCGTAATCCACCCGGACCGCAGGACCTCCGTAACGTATTGAATTTCAAGTTCTCCGATATCAGGAGGAGAAAAAGGCACTTGCATCAAAACACCTCATTAATCTGATGTAAAACGAAAAGTCGGAACCATGGAAATAATCTTGTCTACTGTCTTCTGTCTATCGTTGCTGAAAGCCAGGGCTTTCAGTTCCGCGATTTGCTCAAACAATTCCTCTTTATCTACACCTTTCAGGTTTCCGATAAAGATCTTTTTATTTTCAGTCTCAGTTACACCTTCCTCGGACAAAAGCAGTTCCTCATACAGCTTTTCACCCGGTCTGAGGCCGGTAAAAACAATCGGGATATCCTTGTACGGCAGGAACCCAGCCAGTCGGATAAGGTTCTCGGCAAGGTCAAGGATCTTTACCTGCTCCCCCATATCAAGGACAAATATTTCTCCGCCCTTTGCCATCTTCTGGGCTGTAATCACCAGGCTGACCGCTTCATCGATGGTCATAAAATACCTTGTGATATCAGGGTGAGTGACGGTAACCGGACCACCTTTCGTGATCTGCTCCTTAAACAGCGGAATGACTGAGCCATTAGAACCAAGTACGTTTCCAAAGCGTACGGCAACAAATCTGGATTTGCTAGTCTTGCTCATCGCCTGAATGATCATCTCGCAGATCCTTTTGGTGGCTCCCATGATGCTGGTCGGATTGACGGCCTTGTCGGTCGAAATAAGGACAAAGGATTCGACGCCGTACTTATCCGCAGATCTGGCAAGGTTCCAGGTTCCGCAGACATTATTCTTCACAGCTTCCTCGGGACTCGTCTCCATGAGCGGAACATGCTTATGCGCTGCTGCATGGAAGATGATCTCAGGCCTGCATTCATTAATTAGGGCATCCATTTTCCTGCTGTCGCGAATCGAGCATATCCGAACATCAAGATCCAAGTTGGATCCATATTCCATGATCAGCTTCTGCTGAACGTCATATGCACTGTTCTCGTACATTTCCACCAAGATGAGTTTCTTGGGTTTGCTGGCAGCTACCTGATTGCAAATAACAGATCCGATCGATCCGCCTCCGCCGGTCACCATTACGACTTTCCCCTGAAGGTGTTCATGTGTTGTCTGAAGGTCGATCTCCTCTCTTCCGAGAAGGTCTTCCATCTTAACATCCCTTACCCTTTCGAGAAGCTCTTTCCCGTCTGAAATCAATTTGCAGATATCAGGAAGTGTTCTCATATTACAGGTAGTCTGAGAGCAGATCTTCAAAATACGCTGCTTTTCCACTTCATCCGCTGAAGGTATTGCCAGAAGCAATGTGTCTATCTCGCATTGAGTCACGAGCGCGGGGATGTCGTTCGTCGTCCCCATGATCTTGACTCCCATCATTGTCCTGCCCTGTTTGTTGGGATCATCATCGACGGCGCAGATAACGTTGTAATTGTTGTCCGGATCTCTGAACAATTCATGCATCAGCGTGGACGCAGCATTTCCTGCCCCGATGAGCATGACACGCCTTTTCTCATCCCCTTTTCTTACCGTCGTATTTCTGATCATTCGATAAGTAAGCCGTGTGTAAAGGGTCAGAGAAGCGGAGAAGAGTGAAGACATGATATACACCGAAATCGGAACTCTTCTCTCTCTGTAGATAAAAAGGGTGATAACAAGAAAAGCGCCAATGGCTACGACAGAAGCCAGCGCGCAGCGGAAAAACTCATATAACTCGGCATAATTCCAAAGGCTGTCATACAAACCCATGAGCTCATATACCGTAACAAAGCAAAGCACAAACAGAACGCAGCTCGAGAACAGCAAACTGCGATATTCTGTCAGTGATTCACGACCGGAAATGAGAGCCCAAGTTCCAAGATATGCACTCAAAACTACTGCGACATCCAGAAGAACAAGAAGCAGTCTCCTGTGCCTTGAGAAGAAATTGTTACCCTCACGAGAATTCATAAAAGATTTCCTCTAATATAAAAGCTTATCTAATCAATTTTACATCAACCTGTACATTTTAACAACGTTGTCAGGCATCGTAGGATATGCTGTTCTTGCCAAAGTTACGGTTATAATAGGGATCCCCGCCCTCTTCATAGTATGAGGGCCATTTTTGCGCAAGAAGCTGTTTCTCACGCTCCATACGCTTTTTCTTTTCCCCGCTCTTGTCGTAACCCCTGCTTCTAGATTCATAGTGATATGCTTCTGCAACAGGGTTAAACACCACCAGCAGCCCTTTATCCCTAAGTTTCAGACATAGATCCACATCATTGAATGAGACGGCCAGTTCCTCATCAAAACCGCCTACTTCATCAAAACTGTTTGCCTTGACCATCAAACATGCAGCCGTGCAGGCGGACATATCAGAAGCTACCGCCAGCCTGCTCATATATCCTTCATGTTCACGTGGATAGAGGGGGCACAGGTTGGCAGCACATCCGCATATTCCCATTGCGATACCTCCGTGCTGAACAGTGTCGTCAGGGTACAGCAACTTGATACCACATGCCCCAACATCATTGCGCTGGGTAAACATGAGCATCTCTTCGATCCACTGAGGAGTAATGATCTTGATGTCGTTATTGAGGAACAAAAGATGTTCTCCGCTAGCATACCGCCTTGCGAAATTATTGATACGGGAGAAATTGAATCCGCCCTCATAGGTGACAATGTGAACTCTCGGGTCATTCTTGATCGAATCGTAATACCTGAATGTTTCGGGATCCTTACTGTTATTCTCACAGATGATCAGTTCGTAATTGTCATAAGTCGAAAGCGAAAAAATCGAATCTATACATTGTTTCAGTAGGTCCGAATGATCGCAGGTAGGAATGATAATGGAAACGAGCGGATGAGCTTCAATCTGATAAATTACTCTCATGGCAGGCACAGCACGTGAATATTCCACTTTTCCTTTCAGGCCGATCCGCTCCAGGTGAGATTCGACTGCCCTCTTAGCAGCTTCGTAAGCATACGGCTTTGCTGAGATATCGTCCGCAACAGATCCCGCATGTATCCGCCAATAGTAAAGAGGCTTGGAAATGTGATGGATCTTCTTCGCGTTCTCTGTCACCCTGAGCGTAAAGTCATAGTCCTGGCTCCCGTCATAAGCAGGATCATACAGACCTACCCTGTCCGCCAGTTTTCTCTCAATAACAGAGAGGTGGCAGATATAGTTCAACGCTCTGAGATAATCCGGAGAATAATCCGGCTTGAAATGCATACTGTCGCTGTCGCTTGGTTTTACATTAAAGGTAGCCTCATCCGAATAAAGAAAATCAGCTCCCGTTTCATTAATAGCCAGTGCTACCTCATACAGCGCTCCCTGGGCAAGAAGATCATCATTATCCAACAGAGCAATATAATCTCCGTTTGACATAAGGATGGCTGCGTTGGTGTTTCCGGAAATACCGAGGTTCTTTTCGAGTTTACTGTATTTGATACGGGCATCCTGTGAAGCATATCGCTGACAGATCCCGCCCACATAGTCATGCTGATCATCACTTCCATCGGCCAGACACAACTCCCACTTTTGATAGGATTGATCCAGAACCGACTGTATCATTTCGGTCAGTAAAGTAGAATCCGTGTTGTATACAGGAACGATTACACTTATCAGAGGCATGAAGGAAAACACCTTGCTCTCCTGTTCTTTGCGCAGTTCATCCGTCAGATAAAACTCTTTCTTAATTTTTTTTAACTTAAAATAGCGGCCCGTTACATAACGCACCGCGAAGAGAGTCTGACTCAGTCCTTCATTTTTCAGCATCCGGACTGTTTTATAAAGATATTTTGAAACAACCGTTTTATTTGCCCAATCCGGAACAGCTTTGGATCCTTTGCCCATTGATTTATCTCCATACTGTTTTGTCCATTTTACCACACATCACGATGTTCTAGTAGTGCATGTTCAGCGTGAACACCCACACCACAAAAAAAGATGGAGTGTTCTGGAACACTCCATCTTTTCATAACTATACTTAGTCGTCTTCTTCAGCTTCACGAAGATCTGCAGCTTCTGCGATAACCTTCGCTTCGAGGTTGCCGGGCAGCGGATCATAACGCAGGAATTCGGTGTTGAAATGACCTCTTCCCTGAGTAGCAGAACGCATATACGCGGTAAAGTCGAGCATCTCGGCTTCAGGAACTTCAGCTTCGATCCTGGTAAGGCCATCCTCATCAGGAGTCATACCGAGAACACGTCCTCTTCTCTTGGTGATCTCAGACATAAGATCGCCTGTGCAGTCTCCGGGGATATAAGCATTCAGTGTATCGATAGGCTCAAGCAGAGTGGGCTTTGCTTTTGCGCAGGCAGCCTTGTAAGAAAGCCTTGCAGCGGACTTGAACGCTACTTCCTTGGAGTCAACGGGGTGATACTTTCCATCATACAGTGTGGCTCTGAATCCGATCATCGGATAGCCTGCGAGGACACCGTGAAGCATTGCTTCGCGAATTCCTTTCTCAACTGCAGGAATAAATTCCTTCGGAACCGTACCGCCGACAACAGCGTTAACGAATTCAAATCCTTCGCCAGGAAGAGGCTCGAAACGCATCTGTACAACACCGAACTGGCCTGCACCACCGGACTGTTTCTTGTGCTTTCCTTCTGCTTCAGCCGTACCACGAATCGTCTCACGATACGCAATACGGGGAGCCTGAAGAGCAACTTCGACGCCGAATTTCTGTTTCAGCTTGGCAACAACAACTTCCAGGTGCTGCTCGCCAAGTCCGGAGATGATCTGCTGGCTTGTCTCGCTGTTAACACGATAATTGACTGTGCGGTCTTCTTCAAGGAGCTTCTGGATCGCAGAGGAGATCTTACCCTCATCGCCCTTATTCGCAGCGCTCATAGCCATGCTCATTGTGGGATGCGGGAACTCGACCTGTTTTACATTGTAAAGGTCTCCTGCTTCACACAGCGTATCGCCGGTGTGTGTGGACCCGAGTTTCGTAATTGCACCGATATCACCTGCGGAAATATCCTTGGCATCGATCTGCTTTTTGCCGCGCATTGTGAGAATCTTGCCGGGGCGCTCGTTATCGCCAGTAGCAGCAACAACAAGAGAAGAAGCGGAAGACAATGTTCCGGACAACACCTTGACATAAGAAAGTTTTCCTACGAATGGGTCTGCTACGGTTTTGAAAACATACGCAGCAAGAGGGCCGTTCGCGCTGCAAGAAAGCTCTACGCTATCACCATTGGAATTGGTAACCTGATAAGGATTGAGGTCTGCGGGAGACGGCATAAGAGCAACCATGTTGCGGAGAGCAAGTTCAACGCCCTCAAGAGTAAGGGAGTCTGCTGCAAACACCGGATAAAGCGTGCCGTCCTTTGTACCCTTCTTGATACCATTGATCAGTTCTTCATGAGTAAAAGGCTCCTCCATGAAGAATTTCTCCATCAGCTCATCATCAACTTCCGCTACAGCCTCGTTGATATCAGCAAGCAGTTCATCAACATATCCATCCGTATTCGGAACAGCAACTTCAGTGGGCTTACCATTGTTGTATGTGTATGCTTTATTCTCAAGAAGATCTACAAACACAGTCGGTTTACCCTCTTCGATGACAGGATAAATAACCGGGCATACTCCAGTGCCGAATTTCTCACGCAGCTCAGCGAAAGTTTTCTTGAAGTCTGCGTTGTCAACACTTGTGGATGTAACGAAGACCATGGCAGCTCTGTGGTTTTTCTTGGCAAGACGGAATGCTTTCTCAGCACCCACGCCGATGCCTCCGCGAGCGGATACCACCACTGCGACCGTCTCAGCAGCCTGCACGCCCTCATACTGACCCAACTCGAAATCGAACAGGCCTGGAGCATCCAGCAGGTTAACTTTCGTACCATTGTATTCCAAAGGAGCAACAGCCAAAGAAACTGATGCTTTTCTGCGAATCTCTTCCTCCTCAAAGTCCATCACTGTGGTTCCGGCTGCAACAGAGCCAAAACGGTCAGATGACTTCGTTAAAAACAACAGCGCTTCTGCAAGAGATGTTTTTCCAGAAGAGCTGTGACCAGCAAGCAAAATGTTGCGGATCTTTTCAGGTGCAAATCCCATGAACAGTTTTCCCCCTTAGTAATTATCGGCAAAAGCCATATATTGACGAGTACAATTCTAACATATCACCCTGCCATTTCAAAGCATTTTTTATATACAAATACCACCCTGACGCGGTGAATGCGTCAGGGTGGTACCAGCTTTTGTCAAAGTCAGTCTTTCTTTATTAAGAGAAGGACAAATGAAATGAGCGCCCACGCCAGTTGGAAGATCAATATGGTCATGGTCGAGGTAGTAGCGATCGTTCCGGTGAGAGTCAGGATCAGAGCGATCACGGCTCCGAGAGCGATGCATACGACCTCAAGCAAGGAAGCAAACCGGACATTCTTTAACAGGCGATGAGAACCGATAATTCCTTTGAGAAGCGCACTTACAGATCCGCCATGTGTCAAAGAAGACGAACTGGATCTGATATAATCGGTCTTCTTGGCCAGTTCAGGCATGGTACTCTCACGAACGAGCGTCACCATCGAACGAGGAATATCGTACATCCTGGCTATCTTATCTGCGGAAATGATGAAATCCCTGGTGCGTACAATGATATTCACATTGTCCTTCGCAAGGTCCTGCAGCATCGTCTGCATCTCTTCATCCGGAGCGTAGCTGATAACGAACATAGCGTATAGTTTTCCGGCTACAGCAAGATAGATCGCGTCTCTGGTCGATGCTTTCGTGTAACGGTTTTCATAGTCGCGTGAAGGAACATCAATCTCATGCGCTTCAAGCAGCTCACGGCTTCCTACAAGGATCCGGTTCTTGTCCACCCAGAAGCTGAATCCCAGTCCTTCTTCATAGACGACACTGTCAGTATCAAAAAGCATATCGGTCTTGCCCTGGATCACTTTCATGAACATGTAGGACATGGTATCACAGGAATGAATCAGGACAGAAGCAGCGTAAAGGATAGCCTGGTCAACACGCTCTTTTTCAAAAGTCTTGATGCCGTGAAGGAGAACCTTCTCCCTGGGGAAGAGCTCCCTTCCCTCGATCACAACGCAGTTTGCGTTGGCAATATCCTCTGCCGATGTATAACCGGGTATAACTGCTCCGACTTTACTCAGGCTGTTCTGAAGTTTCTTGATCGGAAGTACCGAGATCAGTGTAGTGATAAAAGGAGTAATCAGCGCAGCGGAAACCGCAACGACCCGCACAGCGGACACCAAGCTCTTATCCTTCAGAAAGTAGGAGATCACTCCAAGAAGTAAAGAGAGAAGTAACGCGAAAGGCTGGATTTTCTCGATACGACTGTAATTGATTTTTTTGCTGAGAGCCTGGGAAAGGAAGTTGTCCACAACACCCGTCTTGCGCTTGATTAACACATTGGCGCTTGTTACATTCAGGTCGTGCGCCAGCGCATGCGTGAAATCAGAATCTGCAAGAACAAGAGAAGCATACTTCTGAGGCATCTCAGAGATCATCTTTATGGAATCGAAGAGACGCTTCGATTCCAAAAACAGTCCCAACTGGTAGAAAAAGTATCCTAAAACCGAAACCAATGCGATAGCACCCACCGAGACAGAAGAAGCGTCAAAGAATGAGACGACCGCATCAACGGCAGATATCAGGAGTGAATAAGTAATGAGGGTTCCCGGCTTGAATTTCAGTTTCAACAGGTTCTTTACGTTGGACAAAAACCCTTTAGGATCCGCAAGGATGGTAAGCAGGATCAATGCCAATGTAAGACCATAAAACGCCTTAGGAGATGAGAAGACCGGAATATTGAACACCTCAAGCAATACATTGAAAAATAGGAGCAGGAATGCAGCCACGCCGATAATAATCACCGTCCTGCCCCTTCTGCCGTGTTCCATGGAGATCGTATCATACGCGTCAGTAGGCTGCTCGGGTTCCGATTCGTTATCCTCACTCGTTTCCGGCGCTTCCTCTACTTTGCGAGCTTTTGCCTTGGTTTCACCATGTTCGACGACAACGTTATCTCCGAAAAACTCACTGAAATCGTCTTCTTCCGACGCGTTCAGCAGAGTTCTGGAGATCGACCTCTCGTTTTCGTTTTTGCTCTGCTCTGCATTTTCCGAAGCCGATTCGCCCCTTCCGGTCTTTTCCTGCTTCGGTTCAATCTGCGAATCGGCCACAACCTCGGGGATCGTAATCCTTACGGTAGTCTGCTGCGAATTGAAAAGAGGATGCTTTTCCGCTTCTGCCCTGCTTATATTCTCAGGTGAATCTTTTATGTCGTCAGGATGTCCGAGCCTGAAATCACCAGAATAATCGCCCAACAGCGATTCAAAAGGCTTCTCTGCCTCCCTTTTTAAACTTTCAGCGTCTTTCCCGAGAGAATCCGCATTCTCCTCCGCTTCCGCCACTCTTTTTTCTACGATCTCTTTGAGTTTATCCGCTTTGTTGTATGTAAAATCGAGCTGACGTGTCTCCACTACAGCGGCTGATACTTCTTTTGTCTCATTATCCGGTTCAATTGAACCTTTCAATGTATCAAGAATTGCCGTCACACCGAGATTTGTTTCCGGCTGGACCTTCAAAGCATCTTCCAGCTTTTTTTCAGACTCTTCCTTGTCCTTTTCGATCTCTTCTCTTTTTTCCTTTAATTCCTGAAGAAGCTCATCGATATTGTATTCCATCCGTTATCTCCCTTAAAAATACCGTTGTCTCACAACTTCATAGATCAATGCGCTTGCGGCTGCAGACGCGTTCAGTGAGTTTACCTGCCCGTACATCGGAAGAGATACTGTGGCATCGCAGAGCTCTTTTACAAGCCTGGAGACCCCAAATCCCTCGGATCCGATAATCAGTCCAATAGGACCGCGAAGATCAGTTTTATAGCAGTTTGCTCCATCCATATCAGCGCAATAGAAGAATATGCCTTTCTTTTTTAACTGTCTGATCTCGTTGGAAAGGTTTGAAACCCGTGCTATTTTCATATGACTGCATGCTCCTGCAGATGAGCGATGGACCGTGGCATTTACCGCCACATTCCCTCTTTTGGGAATGATGATCCCGTGGACTCCTGCACATTCCGCGGTACGAATGATCGCTCCGAGATTATGGGGGTCTTCGATTCCATCTGTCAGGATAATGAAAGGACTCTCCCCTTTCTCTTCAGCAAACCTTACGATATCGTCCACGCTGCAATACTCACAGAATGAAGCAGACGCAGCTACACCCTGATGATGGGAATCTCCGCATATAAACTCCATCTTTACTGCGGGAACCCGCTTTACCGTCGCTTTTTTCTCCTTAGCCAAGGCTATATAGTATGACGCCAGCTTATCCTGAAGATCACTGCTGATATATACCGTATCGACGGAAGAATCACTTTTCAGCAGTTCCACTACTGAGTTCCTTCCGTAAACGATACCGTTTTCAGCCTCTCTGCTTTCTCTGCTGTCGTTTTCGCTGCCAGTTTTCTTCATAGAAACCTCAGATTCGCATATTATTCATCGAAAATTATAACACAAAACAAATCGTTTTCGTTTGATTTCGTAGAAAACGCGGCGCATATAATGTTTATTTACAAAAAATTCATCCAGAAAGAAGAATACACCCTCGCCACGTGCACATGTATTGCGCGTCACCCACTCCATTCATATATTCTTCATTCTCCTTCCGGCAAATGATGATATAATAACTTGAAATGATTTGAAGATAGAGGATACCAAATGTCTATTCTTGACAAACTGTTCGGAAACACCAGCGACAGGATACTGAAAAAATGCACTCCTATTCAGGATAAGGTCTTAAAACTGGAACCCAAGTATGCCGCTTTTTCAGATGCGGAACTTCAGTCTATGACCCTTAAATTCAAGGAACTGCTTAAGAATGGAAGCGCTCTGGATGACATCCTTCCCGATGCGTTTGCCGTTTGCCGTGAGGCATCCTGGCGCGTTTTGGGAATGAAGCACTTCCCTGTTCAGGTCCTGGGAGGCATCGTTCTTCATCAGGGAAATATCGCCGAAATGAAGACCGGCGAAGGAAAGACCTTAGTCGCTACTCTTCCGGCATATCTAAATGCTTTATCCGGAAAAGGCGTGCATATTGTCACAGTCAACGATTACCTCGCTAAACGTGACAGTGAGTGGATGGGAAAAGTCTACAATTATCTTGGGCTCAACGTTGGGCTTGTCCTTCCCGGCATGACGCCGGAAGAACGGCAGCAGGCCTACAATTCCGATATCACTTACGGAACGAACAACGAGATGGGGTTCGATTACCTTAGAGATAATATGGTCGGCGATCTTTCCCGGAAGGTGCAGCGGGGTCATTCTTTTGCGATCGTCGATGAAGTAGACTCCATCCTTATCGATGAGGCAAGAACGCCGCTCATCATCTCCGGCCAAGGAGACCAGTCTACGGACCTGTATCAAAAGGCAGATTCCTTCGCTCGCACCCTTTCCAAAGAAGTAATCACCGATCATGATGACAAGACGGAACTGGAATCGGAAAACGCTGATTACATCGTCGACGAAAAGACAAAAAGCGTCTCTCTCACTGAGCGGGGTATTTTCAAAGCCCAGAGATACTTTGGAATAGAAAACCTTGCCGATCCGGAAAACATGACCCTTTCGCATCATATCGACCAGGCTATTCGTGCTCATGGTCTGATGAAACGCGATGTGGATTACGTTGTTCACAACGGCGAAGTCATTATCGTAGACGAGTTTACCGGGCGTTTGATGATCGGCCGAAGATACAGCAATGGTCTCCATCAGGCGATCGAGGCCAAAGAAAAGGTCAATGTTGCCAGGGAAAACAGGACACTCGCCACCATCACGTTCCAGAATTATTTCCGTATGTACGAGAAGCTTTCCGGAATGACCGGAACTGCCATGACCGAAAAGGATGAATTCAACGAGATCTATGGTCTGGAAGTCGTCACGATTCCCACCAACAAACCTGTAATCCGTATGGATTATCCCGATGTTGTCTACAAGAATCAAAACGCGAAGTTCAATGCCGTAGTTCAGCAGATCGTGAAATGTCACGAAAAAGGACAGCCTGTTCTGGTCGGTACCGTTAGTATAGAGAAGTCTGAGCATCTTTCCCGTCTTGTCAAACGCTACGGCATTCCCCACAACGTGCTGAACGCCAAGAATCACGAAAAAGAAGCAGCTTACGTTGCCCAAGCTGGTAAACTCGGTGCAGTTACAATAGCAACGAACATGGCCGGACGCGGTACAGATATCATTCTGGGAGGAAACGCAGAATTCCTCGCTCGCACCCAGATGGTTTCAGAAGAATACACGGATGAGCAGATCGCAGCTGCCACTTCCTATTACGCCACAGAGGATGAGGAAGTGCTTTCCCTTAGGGAGCACTTTAAGACTCTGCTCAAAAAATATGAGGATGAAATCGCTCCAGAAGCCGAGAAAGTAAAAGAAGCAGGCGGATTGTTTATTATCGGAACGGAACGGCATGAGAGCCGCCGTATTGACGACCAGCTGCGAGGTCGTTCCGGAAGACAGGGAGACCCGGGTGAAAGCCGCTTTTATCTTGCTCTGGACGATGACTTGATGAGGCTGTTCGGCGGAGACCGTGTCACCTCGATCATGGACAGTTTTGACATACCGGAAGACACTCCGATCGAAAGCAAGATGCTTACAAATGTGATCGAATCCTCTCAGAAGAAAGTCGAAGGAAGAAACTTTGCCATTCGTAAGAACGTCCTGAATTATGATGATGTTATGAATAAGCAAAGAGAGACCATCTATTCGCAGCGCGATATGGTTCTTGAAGGCAAGGATGTCAGGCAGAGCATCGATCAGATGATCCTTGAGTCCATTCAGGAAAACGTTTACACCTATCTCTCCACCGATGACCACGCAGACTGGAACCTCAACGGACTTCGTGACCATTATCTTGGCTGGCTTACCACTCCTAATGATCTGAGATATACGAAAGAACAGCTCTCCAGGACCAGCCGTGAGGATGTCATCAAAACACTCAATGATCGCGCTCAGTTGATTCTCTCCGACAAGGAAAAGCGTATCGGTTCCGACATGATGAGACTTGTGGAGCGCTTCTCCCTACTCTCTTCTGTCGATCAAAACTGGATGGATCACATCGACAATATGGATGAGTTAAGAAAATCGATCCATCTCCGTTCTTACGCTCAGCATGATCCTGTTATCGAATACAGGAGAGAAGGATACGCTATGTTCGACGAGATGGTCGACACCATCCGTGAACAGACAGCAAAGAAAGTTCTCATCTCTACCATCGTTCCCAAGAAGCAGACTGAGACCAACGAAAAAGAAGCTCAGAATGCCGGGAATGAAAAAAGAACGATCGTAAAAAAAGAAAGAATTGGCAGGAATGATCCTTGTCCGTGCGGAAGCGGAAAGAAATACAAGAACTGTCACGGACGGAATCAGTCCAAGCAGTA
Organism: uncultured Faecalibacterium sp.; assembly: GCA_964599695.1. Lineage (GTDB taxonomy): Bacteria > Bacillota > Clostridia > Oscillospirales > Ruminococcaceae > RUG11783. The sequence goes on along the minus strand of CAZRGP010000008.1, from coordinate 34,251 downwards.
AGAGCCCTGTAAGGAAACTATAATAAACATCCTCCGGCCAAGCCGGAGGTATTTCATGTGCGGGCAAAGCCCTCTGTTCTTCGCACCGCGCGTGAACGTGCCAGGAGACGCTGCCAGTCGCCTTTCCTTAGCTTTTAACTATTTCTTCCTAAACGGTCCTACTTCTGGCATTGTTAACTGCTCTCCCAACTCATCTTCTTTGAGTTGGTTCTGTATGTACTCCGCAATTCGTTTCGCATTTTTGCCTACCGTATCCACGTAGTACCCTCTGCACCAAAACTCGCGGTTCCGATATTTATATTTCAGCTCTCCGAATTGCTCGTACAACATTGTGCTGCTTCTTCCTTTGAGGTAATTTCCACCAGCATATGTACATGGTCCGGGCATATCTCTGCCTCAACGATCTTTACCCCCTTCCACTCACATAGTTGGCGTAGTATCTTCCCTATGGCCTCCCTTTTCTCTAGAAAAAACACTTTTCGACGATACTTCGGTGCAAACACTATGTGGTATTTGCAATTCCATTTTGTGTGACTTAAACTGTTGTTGTCATTAAGACTCATTCTTAATGTCCTCCTTTGGTTAATCTTTGCGCGACTGGCCGTCTCGCTTCGATTATACCAAAGGAGTTTTTTGTCCGCCTGTTCGGTTAACCTCTACTGTACCACTCGCCTAGCGAGTGGTTTTGCTCTACAACAAAAAGGCACGAGACGCCATTTAAAACGCCTCGTGCCTTGTTTTTCTTACTCCCAATAATATTCCGTTATTTCGCCTTTGATTCAACCTCTAAAATAAGGTTGAAAAGCGACGAAGCCTGCTGGGGATACTCATTCGTCAGCTGCTCTCCGGAAGTAGCGAATTCCTCCTTGGAAAGTTCATCCCCTTTGGAAGGGTGCTGTGAAAGAATGTCGTTGATCTCAGCCTCACTCCTTGCCATAGACGCCGAAACATATCCTTCATAAAGACTACTTGGCAAGGAGAACAGTTTCTCCTGATTATTCCTGTTGCTGGAATAAACTGCTCTGAACATTTTATAAACACCTGAATTGAGATAATGCGTTACCTCATTCACGAGCTTTTTGTCCGGGTTCTTGAGGAGATATTCATACAAGATCGAGATGGAATTGATAAGCAGCTTCTTGCTGAGAACAGGCAGCAGTGAACCTTTGAACCTGTTATCATCTTTGACATCCGCCTCGTTCGGAATATCCTCAACACTCAGCGTCAAACCACTTCTGTCCGGTGACCTTCCGAGAAGGTAGTCGCATGATACGCCATAAAAATCAGCTACACGTACCACGAATGACAGTCCGCATTCCCTGATTCCTTTTTCATAGTGGGAGAGCAGCGCCTGGGAAATCCCCAAACTTGCTGCGGCCTCTTTTTGTGTAAGGCCTTTCTCCTTTCTCAACAGGGTTAAAATCCTATTAAAACTATCCTTGCTTTCCATTACTGCTCCATGACATTTTTTTGCACGTTTCAAATTGTAGCAAGAATAATACTCTTCGTAAAGTGTTTTTAGTAGAATACTAGTTATTTTTTTAAACATTATTTCCTGAGAATATCCTCTTGCATTTTGCAATTCCAATATTCTTCTCCGTGATCATAATGTCTTTCTGCTCTTTGTTATTTATCATTTGATATGCCCACAACCACCCGTTACCTTTTGAAAAAAGAGAAAGACGTAATATAATATTCGTACATCAATTCATTTTAGGAGCATTATGAAAACATATAAACTGTACTTGCTCAGACATGGTCTGACCAAAGCCAACTTGGAAGGACGCTATTGCGGGACTTTGGATATTCCGCTGTGCGAAGAAGGAATTCAGCAGTTGAATGATCTGGTCGATTCGTGCGAATATCCTTACGTTGAAACCGTTTACGCAAGTCCGTTGCTGCGTGCAAGAGAAACCGCTGAGATCCTGTTTCCCGGTTCAGAGTATATTGCTGTGGACAACCTTCGCGAAGCATCCTTCGGCCGTTTTGAAGGAACCCGTATGAAAGATCTTCAAGATGATGAAGAGTTTCAGAAATGGATCGTACCGGGCAGTGACTATACCCCTCCGGGAGTCGAGCCTTCTAAAAACTTTTATGTTAGAAGCAGAGAAGGTCTGATCCAGGTCATCGATGACATGATGCACCGAGGTATCTTTTCCGCTGCAGTGGTGACCCATATCAGTGTGATCGGTGCATGTATGGCTGCGCTCGCTTACCCGAAACACTCCCCGTACGAATGGAATTGCGACCCAGGCCGAGGATTCATGGTGCGCATCGATCCCTCTCTTTATCTCCGAGAACCGTTGGTGGAATTTGTAAGTGAGATCCCGTTTGAAGGTCAGGATCAAACCCCGAGTGATGAAGATCCCTTTGATTATATCGATCTATAAAATACGCGATATCAAAAACAGAGCCTGCAAGATTTCTTGCAGGCTCTGTTATATTGAACAATCAAATTATGCCAACGGATCGGCAGGAGCTTCCCAATACGCAGGGTTGTGAATGCAAGTAGACGTAGGCATATTGTCTCTTGTATAGTATCCGGTCCTGGTATTCGGGCACGCTTCACTTGCGAAATCTCCGGAGTCAACACAGAACGTTGCTCTGACGATATTGCCGGTAGTCGGGAATTCCTTTGTTTCCAGGCCTTCGGAGATCGTGCTCATGATGTTTCTCCAGGCATACTGAGTATCAAAGTGAATGCTGTAAGGAAGCATCGGACCATTCAGGTCGTAACCCATCCAAACGCCGCAGACATAATAGGGATTCAACCCCATAAACCAATAGTCATTGTTGTCGGAGGAAGTACCGGATTTTCCGCAAAGAGGCATTTTGCTGTCATATCTTGCTCTTGTACCTGTTCCCTCACTGATAACACCTCTGAGCATGTAGTTCATGATCTCAGCTGTTTCTTCGGAAATAGCAGCGCTCTTTGTGATGTAGCGTGTCTTATCCAGCATGACATCTCCGGACTTATCACAGATCTGAGTGTAGAAATGGGGTGTTGTGTATACACCTCCGTCTCCGAAGATGGCGTACGCCGCTGTCATTTCCAAAACTGTGCATCCATCTGTCAAACCGCCAAGTCCCATGGAGTAAGTACGGTCTGTCAGGTACATTCCTCTGGCCTCATCCCATCTCGAATCAACCAGGGTCGTAAATCCAAGAGAAGACGTCAGGAAGTCAAAGGAGAAATCTGCCCCTATCAGGTTCATTGTCCAAACAGCAGTCGTGTTCAAAGACTGGGCCACTCCCCTGAAAACCGTAACAGAGTTTCCATACGTGTTGGAGAAGTTTCTTGGCCAGGGCTTTCCGTTTTCATCCACATTGTAGGGCTGATCAAAAATCAAAGAAGAATAATGGATCTTCTTCAGTTCCAATGCAGGAGCATATACAGCCAGCGGCTTCATGGAAGAACCGGTCTGTCTCGGAGAGAACGCTCTGTTCAGTGAACGGCTTACAGTCTTCTCTCTGATACCGCCTGCAATACCAAGAACCTCGCCGTCATAGTTCATAACTACCATGGCCGCTTCGATCTGGTTGTTCTTAGGAGTAACTCCATCTTCCTCATATTCCAATTCAGGCCAAAGTTCTTTATCAAAGGCTGTAGCTTCAACAGTCTCCTGAACCATCGGATCCATTGTGAGATAGATGGTAAGACCGCCCTGGAACAGTTCATTGAAGGCTTCGGAATAAGTCATTCCCTTAATGTTCATGAAATCATCCAAGACCTGTTCAATGACCGCGTCCGTGAAGAATGAATAGACCTTGCTTCCGGAAGATGTGCTCTTATTGGCTTCATCAAATACCATGGCATCGCTCTCGGCTTTTGCCATATTGTATTCTCTTTCGGTGATCATGCCGTAATCGTACATGTTATACAGTACGAAATTGCGCTGCCTGTGGTTCTCATCCGGATTCAAATACGGGTTGTATGCTGACGGGTACTTGGTGACACAGATGATGGCAGCAGATTCCGCCATTGTAAGGTCCGAAGCATGCTTTCCAAAATAGTAGTTTGCGGCAGCTTCGATTCCGGCGACCTGATCGCCCAAACCAACCGTGTTCAGATAAGCTTCGAGGATCTGTTCCTTCGAGTAGTTCTTTTCCAGTTCCAATGCGCGGTATATCTCACGCAACTTACGCAGAACACCGCCGATTCCGGAAACAGCTTTATCAGAAGTAATGTTCTTGATCAACTGCTGTGTGATCGTTGATCCGCCCTGTGTGCTCTCCGACATACGATAAATATACTCATTTATAAAACCGAAAGCAGTTCTCTTCCAGTCTACGCCATGGTGCGTCCAGAACCTCTGGTCCTCAGATGCCACTACAGCTTTAATCAAACTCTGGGGAAGATCACCGTATTCCACCCATAGACGGTTCTCATCGCTGTAAAGACGCTCATACTCATACCACTCTTCTTTTTCCTTATCGTAAGCCATCAACCTGGTAGCATAACTTAGCTTAATCTGGTTGATATCCAGAACTTTGTTATCCTCCGCGGTAGCGTCAGCAAGATACAATGCAGTAAGAACGCCTACAACACACCCCAAAATAATGCCGAAGCATGCCATAACGATAATAAAACGGAGCAGTCCCTGCCAGAAAGACAGCTTCGCTCTCTCCGGCTTTTCCGTACTCTTATTGTTCGCTTTACTCTTATTTTTGTTCTTCACTTTAAATCTTTTGCTTCCTTTTGAAGTATTGTCGTTTTCCTCAGGTTCTTCATCATTCAGGGAATCAAGATCATACTCCTCCCCCGACGAATCTGCAATATCCTCTTCCGACGCAAAAGCATCCTGGGAAGTAGGACTCAGTGGCAAACTGTTCAAGGCAAAACCGTCATCTTTCTTTTCCTCATCATCAAAAGATGATTCGCTGGGATTTCCCTCAATGGCAGTTTCGCTGCGAAGTTCGTCAAAGATCGCTTCCATCTCGTTCGTGGCAGTATGGAAATCGTTTTCCGGTACGTTTTCTGTCTCATCAGACGAAAAGAAGATATCTCCTTCCTTCACCTCATCAGCTCCGGAAACAGATTCTCCCTGTACTTTCTTTTCTTCAAAATCGTTATTCGGCATATCTCAAACAACCTTTCCGATCACGATAAAAACGTGTCAGGCAGGACTATCTCTCCTAAAAATAATAACTGAGCGTCAAAAACGCATAGATATTCCCATAGAATATACCACAAAAACTCCTCTGTGTTAATCATAAAAGCCAGTATTAACAAAAAAGACATTTCATTGTAATATTTCCTTAATGTATCCAACCATCTCACTATCTCCGGAGTTGTTATGGCAGAAAAGAAAGAGAAATTGCTTTTACACAGTTGTTGCGCTGTCTGTTCCTCCCATGTGATATCCGTCCTTGCCCCAGAATACGATCTGACAGTGTACTACTATAATCCCAATATATGGCCGAAGGAAGAATACGAACACAGAAAGAGGGAGCAGATACGGCTTATTCAGACCGCGCCATTCTGCGAAGGAGTTTCTTACGTTGATCAGGATTATGACCACCAGGAATACCTGAATGCGGTAAAAGGATTCGAAGATCAGCCTGAAGGCGGAGCAAGGTGTACAGAGTGCTTTCGCCTCCGTCTGGAAAAAACCGCCACATTCGCTGTCGCACATGGTTATGATCTGTTCTGTACCACGCTTACGGTAAGCCCCCACAAAAACAGTGAAACTATTAATGCAATCGGCCAGGAGTTGTCTGCGAAGTATGGAATAGAATGGCTTTACTCCAATTTTAAAAAGAAAGACGGCTACCTCCATTCGACAAAACTGGCAAAAGAATATAGCCTATATCGTCAGGACTTCTGCGGCTGCGAATTTGCTTGGCGCGGAAAAGATCCTTTTCCGATCTGAGCAATCCATTTTTTCAACATCAGAGTAAAAAAAGATGAGCTTTCTTTCGAGCTCATCTTTTTGTTATTCAAACAGATAGATTTCATAACTCCAGGGGCGTATTCTGGCTACCTTCCCATTGTCAAATATGTACGCATAATCTTTTTCCGATCTGTTGAGAAGGAACGCCAGTTTCCCTTTCTCGGACTTTCTCCAAAAACCGATTACCGATTCTTCCGAGATAAAAAACTCCGTTCTTCCCTCTTTCAGGATCTCTTCGTACTTTTTATGCTCTTCTGAGAGTTTCCGGACGAATGAGAACAGATTGTTATCAATATGATCCCATTCAAAGTATCTTCTGCAGAAGGGATCTCCATAACCCTGCATCCCGATCTCATCCCCGTAATAGATCGTCGGGATTCCCGGCAGATAGAACAGCAGGGCGTAAGCCAGTTTCAGCATCTCGATTCCGCGGAGGTAATCGTCCTTGCTGAGCACTCTAGCTGAGGCGTCCTCTTTCGATCTCGATGCGGCAAAAGAGTCTGCAAGCATGTTGATCGCCCTGGGAGTGTCATGGCTGGAAAGGAGATTCAAACAGGTAAGCAACATGTCATGAGGATAATTATTTGTTATCCGCTCAATTGCCTCGCGGAATCTGAAGGAATCACCGTTCGAAACAAAATCCAGTATAGCGATGCGGAAAGGATAGTTCATCGTACCATCCAGCTCGTTACCGTAAAAATATCTGCGTCTTTCGCCATAGCTGATTTTATTGCTGGCGTCTTCCCATACCTCACCTATCAGGATCCCCTGAGGATCATTCCTTCGGATTGCCTGTCTGATCTTCTCTATAAACCGATCCGGCAATTCATCCGCCACATCCAGTCTGAATCCGGATGCCCCCAGTTTCATCCAATGGTCAATGACCCCATCCACTCCAGTAATAAACTCTGTATAAGAGGGTTCCATTTCTTCCACTTCCGGAAGCGTGCTGAATCCCCACCACGACGCATATTGGCGCGGCCACTCTGTAAAGCGATACCACTTGTAATATGGACTATCCTTGCTCTGGTAAGCACCGACAGAATCAAATCGTCCGTACTTATTGAAATACACGCTGTCATCTCCGGTGTGGCTGAAAACCCCATCCAATATGATACGTATTCCCCCCTTTCTCGCCTGGACGCACAGAGAAACAAAGTCCTGCTCCGTCCCGAGCTGAGGATCGATCGTCATGTAATCCGATGTGTCATACCTGTGGTTTGAGAAAGCCAGGAACACGGGGTTGAGGTAGATGATTGAGACATTAAGGGAAACGAGATACGGCAGCTTCTTTTCTATCCCCTTCAGAGTTCCCCCATAAAAGTCGTTGTTGCGAACAATGCCCGCTTTGTCCGGCCACCAGATCGGGATCTCGGACACATCATCGTGATAGGTCCTCCCCTGTATCCGAACAACAGGCTCGGTGCGATAAAACCTATCGGGGAAAATCTGGTACGCGATACCCCCCTTGAATGGTTCTGCCGAAACATACTCCCGGTCATATACGGTCTGCTGAAACATGTATTCCCTCTGTCCGTATCCTACCATCTCGTCCTGAGAGAATTGGAGGTAACCGTTTTTCGGTGAAAGAAAACAATAAAAATAAAGCCCCGGTGTCTCAAACCTGTAATTCACATACAGGTTATTACCAGAGCAAGACATGGGGAGATATTCCACAGAATTCTCCCCATCTTTTCTCATTAGCAAAGCTATATCATCCTCGCCGGCGCCTCTGAGCTGGATCTCCACAGACTGCTGAGATCTGACTGCGCCATTTGGCATTTTTACAGCGTATACCTTAGCCATTGCTTCAGTTCATCGGCTCCAAATTCCAGATGTTATTTGCGTACTCCGTGACAGAGCGGTCAGCGGAGAAGATACCGGAGGAAGCAATGTTAGCCAAAGACTTCCTTGCCCAGCCGGACCGGTCTGCATAAGCAGTGTCCGTTGCCAACTGTGTAGCATAATAGTCGTCGAAATCCCTCAGAACCATATAGCGGTCCTGACTCTTCAGACTTCCGAGAAGTTCAGGGAACTTGTATCCGAGAGCGCCGCTTTCGATAAAGTCAAAGACCTCATGTATCGCACCGTTACTCTGATAGATCATATTGGGATTGTAGGTGGGTCTTTCAGCTACGACCTGCTCTTTTGTCATTCCGAACAGGAAGAAATTCTCCTGCCCTGCAACATCGCGAATTTCAACGTTGGCACCATCCAGCGTTCCGATCGTCACTGCTCCGTTCAGCATCAGTTTCATGTTTCCTGTTCCAGAAGCTTCTGTCCCGGCAAGCGAGATCTGTTCGGAGATATCCGCAGCCGGCATAAGAACTTCAGACATGCTGACTCTGAAATCAGGAAGGAAGACGACGCGCAGGAGATCCCTTGTCCTCTCATCGTTCTCCAGGAACTCGCTGAGGACACACACCAGATGTATCATCTCTTTTGCCATGAAGTAGCCTGGCGCAGATTTGCCACCGAAGAAGAAGGTTCTGGGAACGAAATTCCCGCCCTTTCCTCCGATTATGTCAAGATATCTTCTGATGATCGCAAGAGCATTCAGATGCTGTCTCTTGTACTCATGGAAACGCTTTACCTGAACATCAAACAAGGACTCCGGATTCAGAGTTGCTTTGCTGAAAGAACTCGCGTACTTGATAAACGACTTCTTGTTGTTGTATTTGATCGCATTCAGCTGCTCCAGCACATTCGCGTCGTCCTTAAACGAATTCAGCGCAGCAAGGTTTGATGCGTCCGATTTAAACCCATCTCCTATCAAAGAACTGACGTAATCACTCAATTCCCTGTTTCCCTGAAGAAGCCATCTTCTGTAGGCGATACCGTTAGTGACGTTCACGAATTTATCCGGATACTTGCCGGCAAATTCCGGGAACAAAGAGTCTTTAACCAGATCGCTGTGAAGTTTTGAGACTCCGTTGACGTTGTGGGAAACAAAAGCGCACAGGTTGGCCATACGCACTTCACCGTTGCTGATAATACGTGTTTTTGCGAGCACTTCAGGAGAACACCCTTCCATCTCCCTGGCTAAAGTTCGATCAAGTTCCTGGATGATCTCATAGATACGCGGAATACATGTTTTCAGAAGATCTGCATTCCATCTCTCCAGAGCCTCGGTCATAAGAGTATGGTTCGTATATGCAAAGCATCCCCTAACGATCTCAAAAGCCTTGTCCCATCCATATCCGCATTCATCCAGAAGGATGCGCATCATTTCAGGAATGGCCAGGGTCGGGTGGGTATCATTGACATGGATCGCCACCTTCTCCGGAAGAAGATCAAGGTTGCCGTCATATCTTGCCAAATGCTTGGAGATCAGATCCTGCATGGAAGCACAGCAAAGGAAATACTGCTGTCTCAGCCGAAGCATCTTACCGTCTACCTGATTGTCATTTGGATAGAGTATTTTAGTGATCAGCTCCGCAGTGCTGTTTTTCAACATAGCAGCTGCGTAATCTCCCCTGTTAAAACTCTCCATATCGATTCCGGGAGATTCCGCTTTCCACAGCCTCAGTTTGCTGACACACGGTGAATTGTATCCTGCAATATAAAGGTCATACGGCACAGCAAGAACAACATCATAATTGACCTGCTCCGCATGATAATATTTTCCGTACCACTGGCTCAGAACCTGACCGCCGAACCGAACTTCTACCGCCTCGTCGCTGCGCTGCTGAAGCCACACACGTCCGTACGGAAGCCAGGCATCCGGAAGTTCGATCTGCTTTCCATCCTGGATCCTCTGCTTGAAGATGCCATACTCGTAAAGAAGGGAATAACCGGTCGCAGGGTAGCGGCATGTTGCCAGTCCGTCCAGATAACAGGCGGCCAGTCTACCGAGTCCGCCATTCCCCAGCGCGGCGTCCGGCTCGATTTCATATAACTGATTGAGGGAAACTCCACACCTCTCTACCGCTTCTCTCGCCATGTCTTCCATGCCCAAGTAGCACAGATTGTTTCTCAATGACTTACCAATGAGGAACTCCATAGAGAGGTAGTAAACTTCCTTTGCTCCTTTGGCAGCCGCATTGGAGGAAGCATCAGCCCTCATCTCGGCCAGATTGTTCCGGATAAGCTCACTTAGCGCAAAATAAACATTCTGAACAGTAGCACTCGTAACGCTTACTCCGTATTCTGTCTTTATTTTTCGCTCCAGATCACCGAACAGCTGATCCGAGTTTGTATACTTTTTGTCGAAATTCATTTATACCTCTTTTGGCTTGATTGAATCGATTTACAGTACTGCATAAACCTCTTATACGCCTTATGACAGTACTGTGTAATATAGCATAATTACGGCTCTCAATCAACCAAAACTTGCGTTGATTTCAATATGTCCGTGTAATATAATTTATAAGGATATGTATGTTAAAGATGAATATAAGGAAGGGTGTAACCGTTATGGCAAATAAAATTACTCTCAGTATTGCCGGCTTCAATCTGATTGTTAATACAACGGAAGACGAGGATCATGTTCGCAAGCTGAACGCCACTCTGAATGAGGATCTTTCTCAGATCCTTCAGAGCAATCCCTCTGCATCCGTGACGAATGCTGCTCTTTTGTGTTCTCTGGACTATCTTGATCGTTATGACAAAGCCACCCACAGCGCTAACAACCTGCGGACACAAATCAAGGACTATCTTTCTGAAGCTTCAAACGTGAAACTGATGTATGACGACGAAGTAAAGAAGAATGCTGATCTTTCTAAAGAGATCCAGACTCTGAGAGCTCACGTCACCAAGCTTGCCGCGGACGGTGCAAACGGAAGTGCCAACGAAGAAGCTCTCCGCAAAGAACTGGATACTGCTAAAAGCGACGCAGAGATCGTAAGGCGTCAGCTTAAGGAGCAGCTGGATCAGAACCGCACCCTGTTGGACAAAACTACTGCTCTCTCCGACCGGAACGCAAAACTGGAAGCTGACAATCAGCGTCTGACTTCCCTTCTGCAGACCGCGTCCTCTAAACTTGAAGAGCTTGTGAGACTCCCCAAGCCGATTCACACGGATGACGATTACGAAGCTCTTCAGAAAAAGTATGAAGAACTGGAAGAAAAGAATGTCCAGCTCGAAATTGATCTCGAGGAAGCAAATAAGAAGGCCGCGATCCCAGCATCTTCGTATACGGAACCCACTTATACAGAAGATTCACAGCTTCCCAGTACTGCAGATTATTATTCTGCCTACAATGATGAGCCCGCATCCGACACATCAGATTATTCCTACGGATCCACCTCTTCCTTCTCCGATGATTTCAGCCAGGATTATACAGCGAACTCCGGCAGCTTCTCCCTGGCCAGTGACGAATCCGTTACCGACACAGGCAGTTCCGCCTCTCAGGACACAGTTCCTGCCAATTCCTATGATGACCTTGGCGTAGAAAAGGGATTCAAGACTTTCACCCAGTTGATGGATGAGGACAGAAAAGAGAGAGATCTTCAGCAGAAACAATATGTTGAAGACGATGACGATGACGGTCTGCCGAATCTCTCCTGGATCAACGATATTTAATCTCTACCCCTGAGGAACTCGATCCATAATGAATGTTCTTAAGATAAAGAAACTCGATCCCAATGCCATAACGCCTTCCAAGGCCACATCGGGGTCCGCTTGTTTTGACTTGCATGCTCTCACTTCGGAGCCTTATACTATGATGCCGGGGGAACACCACATGTTCCACACCGGCCTGTCCATCGAGATGCCGTCTGATGACTGCGTCTGTCTTCTTTTCTCCAGAAGTGGGATGGGTGTAAAACATGGCATCACATTGTCCAACAGTGTCGGCGTCATAGACAGTGATTACCGAGGTGAGTTGTGTGTCGCCCTGGTCAATCATGGAGATGAACCCTACACGGTCAATCCTGAGGACAGGATTGCACAAATGATGATAATCAGAACCCTTCCGCTGGAGGTTTCCGTTGTAGACACACTGAATGATACGGAACGCGGTGAAGGCGGCTTTGGTTCGACAGGAAGTAAATAAGTATGGATTTTATCCTTGCATCAAAAAGCCCCCGGAGAAAGGAACTTCTTCATTTTATTCTCCCGGAATTTCAGACCATAGACGCTCATTTCAATGAGCGGGATGTCAACATTTCCGCCCCCGATCAATTGTGTCTTGAATTGGCCAAGGACAAAGCGCTCAGCGTTTTCCACTATCATTCTGACTGCTGTGTCATCGGAAGCGATACGATGGTTGCGATAGACGGCCAGCTACTGGGGAAACCCCATTCCCGAGAGGAGGCTTATGATATGCTCGCTTCTCTCTCAGGCCGGACACACAGTGTGTTTACAGGGGTGTACATCGCTGCTCCCTCGGTAAAAGAAGGTTTTGTTTGTGAAACACTTGTTCATTTCATTGAGCTCTCTGAAGATGTGATCCAGGATTATGTAGAAACAGACGAGCCGTATGATAAAGCAGGCGGTTACAGCATTCAGGGCGGAGCGAGCAAATTCTGTGATAAACTGATCGGTGACTATTACAACGTTATGGGTCTTCCGGTTTCCGCGCTATATCAAAAGATGCGCGAATTGAAACTGATTTAGAGGTTTTATATGGGAAAAGTTATAATGATCTCTTCCGGCAAGGACGGTGTTGGAAAGTCTTCAATAGCCGCAATGCTTGCTGAAGTGTATTGTGAAGAAGGAAAAAGCGTCCTTCTGATAGAATTTGAAAATGGTTTACGTTCCCAGAATCTCTATGTGAATGCCACAGCTTCCCTGTTTGATCTGAGCGATGTTGTTACCGAGAGATGTACATTGGAACAAGCGATCACTGTTTCTTCGCTCTACCCCAAGCTGAGTGTTTTATTCGCAGGAAATGAGCGATGTACCATCGATAAAGAGTCTTTCGGTTCTCTCGTTCTGCCACTGGTCGAACAGTATGACATCGTTCTGATTGATACAGATTGCAGCGATGAAACGATCGAAACTGTTTCTTCCTTTTCAATGTTTAACCTTATTGTTTCTACCAACGATCGTTCCGGGATCAGAGACGCCAAATATGTATGCGACCTGCTGTATGATGACAACGCACCAAACATCCGTCTTATCCTGAACCGGATCAAACCGGAATACGTAAAAAAAGGAGCTTCCATGAATCTGGACTCCTGTATAGACACGATAGGCGCTCAATTGATTGGCGTCATTCCTGAACATTTTGATGTTGCCTATTCGACCAACAACGGCAAGAAACTCAGTAAAAGTTCAATCATTCGCGAGATCATCTGCAATATTACCCAAAGACTTGATGGAATGAATATACCGCTTTCGTATAAGTGAGGTAAAAAATGAAGATTGCTCTTATTGCACACGATTCAAAAAAAGAATTGATGGTTCAGTTCTGTATTGCATATCGCGGAATCCTTTCTAAACATGCTTTATGTGCAACCGAAGTCACTGGAACAACTATCAGTGAAGCGACCGGACTCAACATAAAAAAATTCATGGCTGGAGGGCAAGGCGGAGCGGAACAAATCGTTGCACGCGTAGCCTGCAACGAAATCGACCTGGTCTTACTGTTCAGGGATCATATCGCCCAGCCTGGTTATAATCAGATTGAGGCAAATCTCCTTCGGCTGTGTGACACACAAAATATACCGGTAGCTACAAATATTGCTACTGCGGAAGTGTTGATACACGGTCTTGAAAGAGGCGATTTGGATTGGAGAAACATCGTCAATCCCAACAGTTCAGAAGACTATACGTAAAGATCATGCTCCAAATTCATTTGGAGCATTTTTAAAGAAAGAGGATACAATGGCACAACAGATAACCTCACCCCGCGGCACAAACGATGTCCTGCCGAGTGATGTATATAAATGGCAATATGTTGAAAACAAGTTGAGAAACGTCTGTGAAAGGTTTAACTACACAGAAACACGTACCCCTACTTTTGAACACACCGAATTATTCCAGCGCGGTGTCGGGGACGCGACCGACGTCGTCGACAAGGAAATGTACACCATGATCGACAAAGGCGGACGTTCCATCACTCTGAGACCCGAGGGCACCGCCGGCGTTGTGCGCTCATTTATGCAAAACGGTGTATTGACCGGAACTCTTCCTGTACGATCCTACTACCTCCTCTCCTGTTTCCGGTACGAAAAGCCGCAGGCAGGACGCCTCAGGGAATTCCATCAGCTGGGTATCGAGATGTTCGGATCACCTTATCCTGATGCCGACTGTGAAGTGATACGTGTTGCAAAGACGGCCTTGAACGAGCTCGGTCTCAATAAAGTCCGGCTGGAGATCAATTCCATCGGTTGCCCGAAGTGCAGGCCTGTATACAGAAAACATCTGTATGAATATTTCAAGCAATACGAAGACCAATTATGCGATACATGCAAAGTGCGTCTCGAGAAAAACCCGATGCGCATCCTGGACTGTAAAAGTCCTGTGTGCAGTGCGATTGCTGCCAATGCCCCTGTTGCGTTGGATTATTTATGTGAGGAGTGTAGTACACACTTCAATACGGTTCAGTCCCTGCTTTCCGAATCGGGTGTCACCTACACGGTCAACCCCAAGATCGTCAGGGGACTTGATTACTACACCAAAACCGTATTTGAGTTTGTGCACGAAGGAGCCGGTGCCCAGGGTGTCGTGTGCGGCGGAGGAAGATATGACGGTCTTGTTGAATCTCTAGGAGGACAGCCGATTCCGGGTATCGGATTCGGTATGGGTATCGAGAGGCTTCTTATCGTTGCCGCCAGTGAAGGTATCGAATTCCCTCTCCCCGACGGTCCGGATCTCTTTATCGGATATATCGGAGAACTCGGAGAGAAAAAAGCGAGAGAACTCGTTTTCAAATTACAGGATTCAGGCTGTTATGCGGTCTATGACATCAACCACCGCAGCTTAAAGGCTCAAATGAAATATGCCAATAAACTTCGGGCCAAGAACATGATCGTTTTGGGTGACGATGAAGTGAAAAGTCACACGGCTGTCCTGAAAAACATGTTTACAGGAGAGGAAACATCTGTCGACATTGATCTCGCGCGGCTTGCGGCCGCACTTTGAGACAATATTCACAGATTTAGAAAGGATTCATCAATAAATGACACAAATGCGCACACACAACTGCAACGAGCTTCGCCTGGCCAATGTAGGAGAGCAGGTCAAACTTGTTGGTTGGATGGAAAACATACGCGAAGTAGGAAGCAATCTTGCTTTCGTCGTACTCCGTGACTTTTACGGAACTACTCAGATCGTTCTCGATACACCCGAAATGCTGAAGGCGGTCGATGGTCTCAACAAAGAGTCTACGATCTCAGTTGAAGGTACTGTAAGAGAGCGGTCCAGCAAAAATCCCAAACAAGCTACCGGAGACATCGAGGTCGTTCCTTACAACATCGAGGTCCTCGGAAAATGCATATACAATAGTCTTCCCTTTGAAATCAACCACAGCCGTGAGGCGGACGAATCCCAGAGACTTAAATATCGTTTCCTCGATCTGAGAAACCCGGATGTTAAGAAAAACATCATCCTGAGATGCAATGTTGTCGCTTCTTTAAGACAAGCGATGATGGAGCATGGATTCCTGGAGATCACCACCCCTATCCTCACTGCATCTTCTCCCGAAGGAGCAAGAGACTATCTGGTTCCCGCCAGAAAGCATCCCGGAAAATTCTACGCTCTTCCTCAGGCACCCCAGCAGTTCAAACAGCTGCTTATGACTTCAGGTTTTGACCGTTATTTCCAGATTGCTCCCTGTTTCAGAGACGAAGACGCAAGAGGAGATCGCTCCCCCGGAGAGTTCTATCAGCTCGATATGGAGATGGCTTTCGCCACTCAGGAAGATGTATTCGCCGTACTGGAAGATGTTCTTCCCCCTGTCTTTGAAAAATATGGCACTTATAATGTTTCATCTTCCGCACCGTTCAGAAGGATCAAATATCTCGATGCCCTTGAAAAATATGGTTCTGACAAGCCGGATCTTCGAATCGATCTGACTGCCAAAGATATATCCTCTCTGTTCACTGACTGTGAATTTGAAGCGCTGAGGGGCAAGTGTGTCAAAGCTGTTGATATCAGCAACTGCACATTGACACGCAAGCAGATTGAGAAACTTCTTACAGATTGTGAAGTGCAGTCCGGATCAAAAGGATACTGGTTCAAAGTAGATGAACACGGCGAAATCGCGGGAGGCATCTCCAAATTCGTTTCTCCGTTGAAAGAAGAACTGAAAAACAAACTTGACCTTTCTCCCAACACTCTCGTCGTTGTAGCTGCAGGAGAATTTGCCGTTAAGTCCGTTGGTGTTATGATCAAGATCTTCGGAGCTAACTGCGAAGGCCATATGAACAAGGAAAGATACGAGTTCTGCTGGATCGTTGACTTCCCGATGTATGAAATCGGCGAGGAAAGCGGTGAACTGGAATTCTGCCACAATCCCTTCAGCATGCCCTCGGGAGGACTTGACGTCCTTCTCAAAGCGGAACGCGGAGAAATTGACCCTCTCGAGATCACAGCCGACCAGTATGACCTTGTTGTCAATGGTGTTGAATTGTCCTCTGGTGCTGTAAGAAATCACGATCCCGAGATCATGATCAAAGCCTTCCAGCTTGTCCGGCTCGGTGAAGATGATGTCAGATCCAAATTCCCTGCAATGTATAATGCCTTCTGCTATGGAGCTCCGCCTCATGCCGGAATCGCTCCCGGGATCGACAGAATGGTGATGCTCCTTGCCGGAGAAGAATCGATCCGAGAGATCATTCCTTTCCCGATGAACAAGAATGCTCAGGATCTCCTGATGGGCGCACCTTCGGAAGTCACCCAGAAGCAGCTGGATGAACTCCATATCAAAGTGGATCTTACAGACTGATTCCTACATACGATCAGAGGGTAAGGAAACAGAAGTTTCCTTACCCTCTTTTTAATGATTTAATTTTTATCTCACGTTTTTGCCTTATTAACAAGTGCGTATGTAATGCCCCAGAGCCATTCATATCCCCTGGAGATCACATCAGGAAGATCCTTCAGTGTCAGTCTGAACACCCACCGATACATTGCGAGTCCCAGCAAGAAAAGGAATATGCCCAGAACAAGTCTGACAAGGAACGCGCGTGCCATTTCTCTTCTCTGTCGCTTCACGCCGATGCCGAATGACCAAAAAATGGCAATGATCCATCCGAGCACGGGGATCTCCATTAAAAGCCAACTCCAAAACACATTTTGAGCGGATAAGAGAGAGAACTTGTTTTTCTTATCGAAATGATCGATCGTCTCATTGCTGACGTTTTTCTTTCTGCCTTCTTTTGTGTCTTGGGGTTCGGCAGCTATAGTAACCCCTTCGCCGCCTTGAACATCTTTTACCTCTTCCAGGCCGGCGACCGCAGGTTCTTCAGCAGTTGGATCATACTCATGAACCATTGTGGAACCACAGGAAGGACACATGGCTATAGCTCCCTCGAATACAGTACCACATCTGTCACATTGTCTCTGTTTCATCATTTCCTCCATCGCTACAAGCCTGCTACATCAGCAGATGTCATGTCTCGGCCGATAGCGATCCGATATATTTAGATCAACAAATTGAATTATACTCTCAAATACATTAAAATGGAAAGGCTAAAAAGACACAAATAGAAAGGATCTAATATGAGCACTTCCTGCAACAATGACTGTTCCAGTTGTGGCGTTGATTGCCCCTCCCGCAAATCTCCACAGAGTTTTCTGGAAAGCACAAACGAGTTTTCCAATGTAAAAAACGTGATCGCTGTAGTTAGCGGAAAAGGCGGCGTAGGAAAGTCACTTGTGACCTCCCTTCTTGCCAAGGAAACAAGATCTCAGGGATTCGATGTAGCTATTCTGGATGCCGACATCACAGGACCTTCCATACCGAAAGCATTCGGTCTGGATGAAGAACGCCTTTACGGTGACGGCACTAATTTCTACCCTGCAAAAACCGCAAACGGTATCTCAGTCGTTTCTTTGAACCTCATGCTCGATGACACGAGCTCCCCCGCCGTTTGGAGAGGGCCGATTATTGCCGGAACTGTAAAGCAGTTCTGGACCAACGCAAACTGGGGCGATGTTGATTATATGTACGTTGATATGCCCCCGGGAACCGGTGATGTGCCGCTCACTGTTTTTCAGAGTCTCCCGGTAAAAGGGATCGTCATCGTCACAACTCCGCAAGATCTCGTCAGCATGATCGTGGAAAAGGCTTTCAATATGGCCAAAATCATGAATGTGCCTGTAATCGCACTTGTTGAGAACATGAGTTACCTCGTGTGCCCCGACTGCGGAAAAAAGATCAATGTATTCGGGGAAAGCAAAGTGGCTGACCTTGCAAGTAAGATGGGTGTATCCACCTATGCTTCACTTCCCATCGATTTCTCACTCACTGAGGCTGTTGACAAAGGTGAGGTCGAGCTTATCGGAACGGATTACCTGAAGTCTCTTGTTGATCAGATCATTGATTCCTATCCCGTATAAAAACACAACTATAAAAGGGCAGCTTCCGCGACCTTAGCGGAAGCTGCCCTTTTGTATTTATTTCTTTGTGACCTTGGGTCCCTGAGGAGTATCCTCGACGATATAACCAAGCGCTGAGATCTCATTTCTAAGGCTGTCTGCCAAAGCGAAATCTCTGGCTTTCTTTGCAGCTGCCCTTCTCTCGACCATGTCCAGAACCTCAGCAGGAACAGACTCTTCCTTTTTCTTCATGTCGAATCCCAAAACGCCGGTCAATGTGTCAAACACCTCCGCAGCATGTTCCAGCGATTCCTTCGACTGATCCTTAGCTGAATTGATATCACTTGCCAGCTCAAAGATCGCGGTGAGGCCATTTGCAGTGTTGAGGTCATCATCCATCGCTTCCTCAAATTGTTTCCTGCGCTCATCCGCTTTCGAAGCAAGATCAGCACCAGTACCGGAAGCGTTCTTGATTGCAAAATCCAGATTATCTCTGCACGTATGCAATCTGTTGAGAGACGCTTTGCATTGATCCATGATCTCTCTGCTGAAATTAATGGGTGAACGGAAATGTGCACTTATTGCAAAGTAGCGAATCGCCTCATAGCCATATTCCTTCGCAATATCCCGAACTGTAAAGAAGTTTCCCAACGACTTGGACATCTTCTTATTGTCGACGTTTACATACCCGTTGTGGACCCAATACCGAACAAAAGGAGCATCGTTGCAGCACTCGCTCTGTGCGATCTCATTTTCATGATGCGGGAAAACAAGATCCTGCCCTCCGCAATGGATATCTGCTGTTACGCCGAGGTATTTACGAACCATTGCAGAGCATTCAATATGCCATCCGGGTCTTCCCAATCCATAGGGGCTTTCCCAGGCCGGTTCACCGGGCTTAGCGGCTTTCCAGATCGCGAAATCCATAGGATCTCTTTTGAGATCTCCAGGAGCAATTCTCGCGCCGGCTTCAAGGTCTTCAAGAGGCTGATGAGACAATTTTCCGTATTCGCTGTCACTGTGCACATCAAAGTAAACATCACCGTTTTCAGCCACGTAAGCATGCCCTTTGCGTACCAGTTCATTGATAATATCCAGGATCTCGTCGATGTGCTCCGTTGCTTTGGGGTGAACATCCGCGCGCATTATGTTGAGACCGTCAGCATCAGTAAAGTATTCCTTGATGTAGCGGTCTGCCACTTCTTTAACTGTCGTGCCTTCCTCGTTGGCTTTCTTGATCATCTTATCGTCAACATCGGTAAAGTTCTGCACAAAGGTCACATCATATCCGCGATAGATGAGATACTTGCGGAGAGTGTCAAATACGCAGGCAGCTCTCCCGTTTCCTATGTGAATAAAGTTATAAACAGTGGGACCGCAGGCGTAGATCTTCACCTTGTTTCCTTCAAGTGGAACGAACTCATCCACATTTCTAGTCAAAGTATTATAAATTCTCATACTTTTTGCACCTTTTCAAAAAATCTTCATTTAGCGTATTACAAATCTCTCACAAGGTCAAAT
The DNA here is from genome assembly GCA_964599695.1 of uncultured Faecalibacterium sp. Lineage (GTDB taxonomy): Bacteria > Bacillota > Clostridia > Oscillospirales > Ruminococcaceae > RUG11783. The sequence continues at coordinate 14,407 of CAZRGP010000008.1, read as the reverse complement.
ACTATCTTTCATCTCACCTTTCAGATTCGACCCGGAAACACCCGTAATTATAACATCGTATACTTCACCCGGCATCATATCTGCCTCCACAGGAACGATGATATAGCAATCATCTTCAGGGACATCCATTTCGGACCGGCAGATAAAGCCGTTTTCCTCTTCGCTATATCCATCACAGATCACGGAGTAGCAGTTTCCTATCTTTTCCTGTTGTTTTTCCTCCATGATAGGTGTCTGAATCTCGTAAACTCTCTTCGCCCGCTCCTCTTTCACTTCCTCCGGAAGTTGCTCTTTCATTCTTCCTGCCGGTGTGCCTTCCTCTTCGGAGTATGCGAAGCAACCGACCCTGTCAATCCTTGCTTCCCGCAGAAACTCTTCCAGATGATTGAATTGTTCTTCCGTCTCTCCCGGAAATCCTGCGATAAATGTGGAACGGATAGTAATTCCCGGAATACGGTTTCTGAGTTTTCTGATCAGTTCCAGATATGTATTCCCGTCTCCTACCCTGCCCATCCTCCTGAGAACGGCAGGATCCGCGTGCTGCAGCGGAATATCCAGATACTTTGCGATAGCTTCTGATGACCGTATTTCTTCAATCAGGTCATCCGTGATCTTTTCGGGATATGCATATAACACACGAAGCTTCCATATACCCGGAATCTTGCTCAATTTCTTCAGCAGTCCGGTGAGGTTTTCTCCGTTCGGCAGATCTTTTCCGTAATTCGTTGTATCCTGTGCAACGATGATGATCTCGCGGACGCCGTAAGATACAAGTTCTTCCGCTTCACGAAGGATGTCCTCTTCTTTTCTGCTTCTGTAAGCTCCTCGGATCCCCGGGATCGCGCAATAGGTACAGTGATTATCACACCCTTCAGCGATCTTAAGGTAAGCATAGTGCTGAGGAGTGGAGATCAATCTTTTTCCTTCCAGCGGTAAACGCAATGGACATCGCTCAAATTCATGTTTATCTCCCCTCAGGACTTTGTCGACGATGGAAACGATCTCATCATTCTGTCCAATACCTACGATCGCATCTACTTCGGGTATCAGCTCATGCATCTCTTCGCCATGTCTTTCAGACAAACAGCCTGTAACGATGATTCCCCTGATTTTTCCTGCGTTTTTCTCGTTGACCATATCAAAGATATTGTCCAAGCCCTCTTTTTTTGAACTGGCTATAAATCCACAGGTGTTGACCAGGGCAAGATCTGCTTCCTCCAAGTCGGACGTGATCTCATAACCGGCTTCTTCCAGTTTATAGCACATCATCTCCGCATCTATGCGGTTCTTGTCACACCCAAGAGAAATGAAATATATTTTACTCTTCGTACTCATATTCTCCTACCTCTCCCAACACCTTTCGGATTTCGCTGAGCCGAAATCCTCTTCTTGCAAGCGAAGCAAATACTAGTTCTTTTCCGTTCTCCCTTGCGATTTTCCCCCGGTATTTTGTCATCACCAGATCTCGGATCGTGTCTTCTTCTGAATGGTCATCTTCGACCAAAATGAGATCTATTATGTCTCTCGATATTCCCTTCTGAAGCAATTTGACCTTTGCCTCATTGACACTTTTCCCCTTCTGAATCAATTGCTGATAGTAATTGGAGGCAAATTCTTCATCATTTAAAAGTCCCAGTTCTCTGAACCGCTGTACGATCTCGGCTGCTGTATGCTCATCATATTTTCTTTCCAGTTTGTCGTACAGTTCCTTTTCTGAATGCTGACGGATCGAAAGCAGCTGAAAGGCCTTTTCCCTAGCTTTATTGTAGTCCGTGACTTTTTTCAATTCATCGATTTGGTCTTCTGAAAGAATTAAGTTCTCCTCTAAATGGTACTTCACAAGGACTTCTTCATCCACTGAAAAGAGAAACTTATCCTCGAAAAAAAGGGCAAACCTGCCCTTTTTTGTCTCTTTTATCGATGTTAAGCGAAAGTTTCTCATTTGTTAATCCACATCAATATCCAGTGTAGACACATCAGCAGTTCTCGTCCTGGCAGGCTTTTCCCCGGAAGCCTCATCCTTCGGCTTAACCGAGACGATCACGTCAGAAACGCTGGTCTTTGCTGTGCCTGCATTTGGCTTGTAGGAAGGAAGCAGTTTGTCGGCATTCGCCCGCACCTGCTTCTCGATCTCGTTGCACAGTTCTGCATCCTGTTCAAGCAGTTTTCTTACATTGTCTCTGCCCTGTCCGAGTCTCCTGTCGCCATAATTGAACCAAGCTCCGGATTTCTGCACGATATCAAGTTTTACCGCAAGATCCAATACTTCGCCGTACTTCGAAATGCCCTGTCCGTAAATCATGTCAAACTCTGCCTCTCTGAACGGGGGTGCGACTTTATTCTTTACGATACGTACCCTGGTCCTGCTCCCATATACGTCGGATCCGTTTTTCAGTGTTTCCGTCCTTCTGACATCCATACGAACGGAAGCGTAGAACTTCAGCGCTCTTCCACCAGGCGTTACCTCAGGATTTCCGTACATGACTCCGATTTTCTCACGAAGCTGATTGATAAAGATGCATACCGTGTTCGACTTGCTCAAAACACTTGTAAGTTTTCTAAGTCCCTGAGACATAAGACGGGCCTGCATACCTACATGAGAATCGCCCATCTCTCCCTCTATCTCAGCACGAGTGGTCATTGCAGCAACAGAGTCTACGACAATAACGTCAATCGCTCCGCTTCTTGCCAATGCTTCTGCAATCTCCAATGCCTGTTCACCCGTATCCGGCTGAGAAACGAGCAGCGTATCCAGATTCACACCCAGATTTTGCATATATACAGGATCAAGTGCATGTTCCACATCGATGTACGCCGCTTCGCCGCCAAGCTTCTGTGCTTCGGCAACAACATGCAACGCCAATGTGGTCTTACCGGAGCTTTCAGGACCATAGATCTCGATCACGCGTCCACGCGGTACACCGCCTACACCCAGAGCAAGATCCAAAGAAAGAGAACCCGTCGGAATCGCCTCTATGTTCAGCGTCGCATTCTGACCGAGTTTCATGATCGATCCTTTTCCGTACTGCTTTTCAATCTGGGAAATCGCCGTTTCCAATGCTTTTTGTTTGTCAGCCATCAGTAAAACTCCTAACAAAACTATTGTTCTTTAATTAAAAATTATACCATTTAACGGACAGAGCCGCAACATGATATGGATATTTTATAGACCATTCGAGACCGCATGATCGCATATATCTTTCAGACAACACTTATCACATTGAGGTCGCCTCGCAATGCAGCAGGCCCTGCCGTGTAACACGAATCGGTGACAAAGGTCATTTCCTTTATCCGGGGGAACGATCTTCCGAAGGTCTTTCTCCACTTTCTCGGGTGCCTGATTATGTGTAAGGCCAAGCAGGTTGCTGATTCGGATGCAATGTGTATCGCATACGATTGCCGGTTTTCCGTAAATATCCCCTACGATAAGATTGGCGGATTTACGACCCACTCCAGGAAATGTAAGTAATGTATCCAGATCATCCGGCACGATACCTTCATACTCATCCACTAGTTTTTTCATAGAAGCAATGATATCCCTGGCTTTCGTTGCCCCGAGACCGCACGGGCGGACGATGGAAAGAACATCTTCAAACTCGGCATCCGCAAGATCTTTGGGAGTCGGATAACGATCATACAGTTCCTTCGTAACAATGTCCACCCTTGCATCTGTGCATTGCGCAGCAAGTCTTACAGACACCATTAGCTGCCATGCCTGATCATATGTGAGTGTGCACTCCGCCAGAGGGTATTCCCGCTCCAGCAACTCACACACTTTTTCAGCCTTTTCTTTCAGATCCATCTTCGCGTTCGCAGATATGTTAACTGCACAACCTCATTTCAGTATTCTCGTAATATTTTACCATATTCCGTACAGACAGTATGCTATAATTCCATGTAGAATCTGCATTGAACGCATTTGGGGAGTTCTTGCTCCCACACACATCTTTCAGCTCTTCGTGTCACCTTCATCCTGTCCATATTATAGCCAAAGTACTGTCCATAAGTACGGACAGTACTCATGGACGATGAAAGATCTTTACACGAATGGTTATCATTGTCAACCAGAAACAATACAGGAGGATAGTGCTGTATCAGCTGACGTACAGCTGAAACGCACGCGAACAGGTATGAATCGTTCACCACTTGCCTCTTTGCTGAGGCCTTCGTCACTCGATGATGTATTTGGTCAGAGGCATCTTCTTGCCCGCGGCCAAATGTTTCGAGAGGCAATAGAAGCCGGACGAATTCCAAACATGGTCTTTTACGGTCCTTCCGGTGTAGGCAAGACGACCGTCGCAAATATCATTGCGAAAAAAAGCAACATGCAATTATATCGCCTCAATGCAACAACTGCCTCCATCAGCGATATCAAATCTGCTATTGCCGACTCCTCGACCCTTCTCGGAATCAACGGCATATTGATATATCTGGATGAGATCCAATATTTCAACAAAAAACAGCAGCAGACACTTCTGGAAGTCGTGGAGAACGGGGATGTTACTTTGATTGCCTCTACGACGGAAAACCCCTATTTTTACGTTTATGGAGCTCTTCTCAGCCGCTGTACAGTCTTTGAATTCAAAGCCTTGCAGTGGCAGGATATCCTCCAGGCTGTGAATCGTGCTTTCTCTATTCTGTCAGGCCAGGAGAACGTAGAATACATTATCAGCGATGACGCTAAGGAACTTCTTGCCAGATCCGCCGGAGGCGATGTTCGTAAAGCCTTGAACGCGATCGATTTTCTATCCGTTGCAGTCAAAGAGGAAAACGGTACTAAAGCCATCACATATGACCAGGTAAGTCAGGTAGTTTCCAAATCCTATGGTACTTATGACCGGGAAGGCGATGAGCATTTTGATCTGGCCTCCGCTCTGATGAAATCCCTCCGGGGAAGCGATCCGGATGCCGCTGTTCACTACCTCGCACGCTTTCTGGAAGCGGGAGATATCATCACCCCGTCACGCAGATTGCTCTGCTCTGCGTGCGAAGACATTGGCCTTGCTCAACCGCAGGCGATTTCAGTCGTCAATGCATGTGTACAAGCTGCCGAAAGACTCGGTCTGCCGGAAGCATATCTCCCTTTAACTGAGGCTGCGATCTACCTCGCCACATTGCCTAAATCCAATTCTGTCACTACCACATATTACGCAGCAGCAGAAGACATCCGCTCCGGAAAAGGCAAAGGATTCCCCCGTTGTCTTCAAAACGTACATGCTGACTCTGCTGAAGTGGAGAACAAAGGTCAGAACTACCTATATCCCCATGATTTCCCTTCTCACTGGGTTAAACAGCAGTATTTGCCTTCTGATCTGGAATCTGTTCATTATTATGTGCCCGGGGACAACAAGATGGAACAGCTGGCAAAACAGTATTGGGATAACATTAAGAATAAATAATACGGAGAAAACGATGGAAAACACAAAGCCTGTCATCATTTTTGACACCGATATGGATACCGACTGTGATGACGCCGGTGCTCTTGCCATATTGCTGGAATATGCAAAAAAAGACAAAGCCGATGTAGCAGCCATAGTGACAGACTGCCCTGACAAATATGCTCCTACGGCCTGTGAACTTATCTGCAACTGGTATGGATATCGTCCTATGATCGGAACCATCTATGATGATGAATTTCCGGAAACTGATACTGACAGATACGTCAGATACCGTGCACACCGCAAAACGCTCCCGGAAGATATCTATTACAACCGCACCACCTCCCGTCTCCTGGGTAAGACGGACGCGGACTATCCTTCCTCCGTAGAAGTTTACAGGAAAACACTGAGTTCCGCAGCAGATCACAGCGTGATCGTTCTGGCGGTGGGCTTCATGACCGCGATCGAACAGTTGTGGCGTTCACCTGCTGATTCCTTCTCTGATCTTGATGGTTTCGAACTGTTCAGGAAAAAAGTGGCCTTCGTTGTCAGCATGGGAGACGCTACATACCCCTCTTCAGACAATTACAATTTCAATTACAATATGGACCGCGAAGGAGCAAAGGTGTTCTTTGACCGCTGCCCCTGTCCGGTATATGTGAGTCCGGACGGCATGGATGTAATTACCGGGTCATCATTCTCTCAATTCCTTTCCCCCGGTCATCCGCTGAGAATGATATACGAGATCTACAACCAGGGTCCAAACAGAGGGAGAATGAGTTGGGACCTCATCGCATTATTGTTTGCCCTGGAACCTTCCAGCCCACTGTTCAAACTTGAAAGCCACGGAACGGTCCGCTATGACGACTCCTGCAACGTGGTATACTGGGAAGAAAACGGTCCGAGAAAAGATTATCAGGTCACTTCAACTATCCCTTCCACAGAAATGGCAGGGCTCCTGGATAAGATCATGCTGGGAAAAGCGTCATTAACAGAATGACCATATCCCTTTCGTTAGGTAACCAATAACGAAAAAGGGCATCAGACCATGATTGTCTGATGCCCTTTTTCGTTCGATATTAGAATTTACCGCTCTTCCCGGAAAAACCGCTGGGCCGTATCGTAGTGCCTCCGGGATGCGATCCTCCTCCGAAAGAGGACCGATCATGATGCTCTATGACATGCCTTGTCTGTGAACGGTGAAGGAATATTTCATTTGCCCGATAAAGATCAAGGCCCCTTCCGGTAACATATCGATTTGCTTCCGTTGCGGTGCGAACAGTCTTGTTCTTAGACCTCAGCACAGAACAAGTGATCAGTGAAACCAAAGATCCCGGAACCAGAGAGAAAAGATATCTCCTAACATAATCCATAAATGTAGGTTTGTACTCTACATCCGGATAATAATAAGGATCATCGTCAGGAATCATAATATCAACCGGCTCGCCGTTTCTTGCCTCGTGGAGGAGATACTCACATTCATCCAGGTAATCATAAAAACCGCTGTACCAGTCGTTGATACTAAAGTCATCAAGGAACTCATCAATTACCAGATCTTTTCCGTAATCCGTGAATGCTGCATTCCCGAAATCTCCATAAGCGACCAGCGCATAGTCTCGATCGGCCATGCTCAGCAGAAGCAGCTGCCCGTCTCTGCCGTCACCGTATCCGAAATCCATCCCATTATAGATATTTTCGGCCGCATCCAGCACATCACCGGTATCCGTATACTCTGTAAAGTCATTTACCGTTACAATGTAAATGCCGCACTCATACTCCGTGCTGATCCGAGATGCCATGTCTTCCAGCGTATTCCACTGGGAAGTGGAAAGGAGATCTGCATCATCATATACATGATATCCGGCCGCCCTATCAGCCGTACTTTCTTCGTCGGCGAAAGCAACAAAGGTTATGGATAAAATCAATGTGGAAAGAAGGCAGATAACTATAAACCGTTTTATCGTCTTGTTCATATCCTGCTCCTTTCTACATAAAGAACGACAGAATCATGGCGATCAATGCGACTGCATTGGCGCCAAGAAATGCCGTTAACCAGAATTTGCCTTTATCCACGGGAAGATCCCCGATAAGCTTTCCGGTCTGACCGTTCATCGCAAAAACGTATTTATCCCCTCTCCAATTCGTTACGAGGAGCCAAACAGGAAGAAGAGCATAGTGTACTTTTCCGGGTATCACACGATAGCGCTCACTCTGAATACTGGCAGTGGAATAACCGGTGACCGTCCTCGAAATAGCAGTTCTCACCGTATTACGCTCTCTTGATGCGATCCTATCGATCTGACTCATGGCATCAATATCATATTTATCTGCCATATATCCGGGAAGATAGCCCGTTGAGAAAGGCTTCAACTCCGAATAGTCATAGGGTTCGATCGAATCCATATGCGGATCAGGAAGCTTAGAGGATCCATCTGCAGGAACATGCTCAAAGGCGACCATTCCGGATCTGTTTACCGTATAATGATCGGTCGTTGTAACTTCTTCATTTCCCGCACGATAGGAGGAGACCCGTGTCGCATGGAAAACAAGATCTCCCGCAATTTTTCCGTCATATAACCAGAAAGGCGCATAGAGACCTTTTATCTCGTCGATGTGGTTCTCGTCATGAAATGCTTTCGGCAGGAAGAACTTCCCTTTGTAGAAATCTTTCAGAGCAGAGATCGCCTGTTTCTTATCATACTTAAACGGAATGACATAGTCCGGTTTCAGCGAACCAGTCAACTGACTAGGAACAATGGTGGGATTGGCACAATACGGGCAGCTCGTAGCCGCCGTTGTGGCATCCAGAATCAATTGAGCGCCGCAGGAGGGGCAATTGTATTGCCGCAGCTCCCCTTCTTCGCCCCAATTTCCGGTAATCGATGAGAGATCCCATTCACTATTCTCTTCGCTGCTCTCAGCCTCACGTTCCTCTGCTGCAGCCTGCGCCTCTACAGCCTGCTGATCTTTTACCGAGTAATAGCTCTCGATCTCGCTGACTGTATACTTTCTTCCGCAGTAGTCGCAGACCAGAGCCCCTGACTTACCGTCATAACGCAGAGGTCCGCTACAGGAAGGACACTGGTAATTCGTAATTTGTGAAGGCATGAAAAATCTTCTCCTTCTCAAAAGGTGGCAGAGTACATTGCTGCTATCTGCCACCCTCTGAACTATTCATCTAAAATCAATCTTGAGTCCTATGGCAGTTCTGCCTGAGATCAAGTAAAGTCTTCCGGACCGATCGCATCTCCGCAATTCGGGCAGAAATTCGGTACCTGGCTCGGATCAGCCGGCTCCCAACCGCATTTTGCGCATTTTACTTTGCGCGCCGCTTCCGGTTTCTTTGCACCGCACTGTGTGCAGAAGTTACCATTGTTAACAGCGTGACATGTCGGGCATGTCCATCCTGCAGGTTGTGCTGCGGAAGCAGTTGCACCCATCTGATAAAGCTGCTGAGCAACATTACCGCCTGCCTGCTGGGCCATATTGTAGTTCATGAATCCCAGTGTAGCACCGCCTTCGTTCTTGGCTGCGTACTGCATCGCATTTGCCTGAGCAGCGATAAACTGTGTAGGATCCTTATATGTTGCATTGAGCTGGATCTGTTTGATCCTCTCCTCATCTTCCTCATTCGCCTTGATGCTGGAGACACCGATCTGCTGCAACTCAATACCGCGGAAGTCTCTCCATGTAGCGGTCAATTCTTCTTTCAGAGCATCCGCAAGTTCGGATGTATGTGCGGGAAGTGCGCTGTAGCGGATTCCCTTATCACTGATGCGGGCAAAAGCAGGCTGAAGAGCGGTGAGAAGCTCACTCTTCATCTGGCTGTCAAGCTGCTCTCTTGTGTATTCTCCTGTGATGTTTCCGCACACATTGGTATAGAACAGGAGCGGGTTGACAAGCTTATAGGTGTATTCACCAAAGCATTTAACCGAAATGTCAACATCGAGATTGACTTTCTCATCCACTACACGGAACGGAACCGGAGAAGGTGTGCCATACTTATTTCCAACGATTTCTTTGGTGTTGAAATAATAGATTCTCTGATCTTTCGGGGTAGCGCCGCCATACTCAAAGCGTTTGCCGATAGTCAGGAACAATTCTTTAAGGTTGTCCACGAATTTTCCGCCATCAAAGAAAGAAGGCTCAGTGGACATATCATAAACATACTCACCAGGCTCAGCACAAAGATCAACAACCTTTCCCTGCTCAACGATAAGCATGCACTGTCCATCTGCGACAGCGATTACCGAACCATTCGTAAGGATGTTATCCTGAGTGTTACCGGAGCCGCTGGTGCGTTTTCTTCCGCGTGCCGCCAGAACATCAACGGGTAAAGCATCACAGTAAAAATAATCTTTCCACTGTTCGGACAAAACGTTGGATGCCGAAGCCAATGCAGCAGTAATAAGACCCATATTATTCCCCTCCTAAAAGGTATTAATCATAGTCGTTCATACCCGACTTTTTCCACGTATATTATATCAGACCTCTTGCTCAATGCAACGAATTATCCCTTTCCCAAGGGCTTTTTCATACTAAAGTAGGAGTAGAGCAAATCAGGCTTTCCCCCCTCTAAGACAGTCATTTTCCGCCCTGATGCCGCAGTTTCAGAGACTGCCATTTAAGGGGCTCGCCCAGCCACGCGATCACGGGGTGTCCGCAATCCTGTTAGAGGTTTTGAAAAAATAACTTGCAATCAAGAATACCATATAATATAATATTCTTCGCGACGGACAGTTAGCTCAGCTGGTAGAGCATCCGCTTGACGTGCGGAGGGTCATAGGTTCGAGTCCTATACCGTCCACCACAAAGAGTTCTTCCTTTGGAAGGGCTCTTTTTTATTTATATTATTAGGCCTGCATCCGACGTTCATACCGGTGCAGGCCTTCTTATATAAGCAGTTGATACTTATACGATGTTCAGAAAAGATCCGTTGGATGTGTCAGAAGTCATGATCCATCCTTTAGCGGGGCTGAGATCATAATCGATCACTCTCGGTCCATCAGGAACACAGTTGCGCTTGAATTGATTGTTGAAGAATCGCTTAATGAACTGGTTGAGCCACTTCTTCATTTCCTCTTCACTGTATTTGCCTGAAAACTCATCTATCGCACAAGCCAGAATATCCTTTGGTCCCTTCTTTTCCCTGACTAACAATTCCAGATAGCGGTCAAGAACTTCATAAGGGCCGAGTATATCTTCTGTTTTCTGGCTGATATTATCCTGCTCTGACGGCTTCAGTTCCGGGCTGACAGGAGTATCGATTACATCCAGAAGGACTTTTGCAATCTCCTCGTTGTCACTGTGTTCCGCCTCATATCTTACAACCTGTCTGAGAAATGTCTTTGTCATATTGCAGTTGACATTGTACATCGACATATGATCCCCGTTATATGTACACCATCCAAGAGCCGCCTCTGACATATCTCCGGTTCCAAGCACGATGGCATTTTCCATATTGGCAATATCCATCAGGACCTGTGTTCTTTCACGCGCCTGGGCATTTTCAAATGCGACATCCGCAGTAACGCCGTCATGACCGATATCTTTCAGATGTTGAACGACCGACTCGCGGATCGAGATCTCCCTGAAGTCTGTTCCGCACAGCTCGGACAGTTTCTGCGCATTCGACTTTGTCCTGCTTGTTGTTCCGAAGCAAGGCATGGTAACTGCAATCAGATTCGTGTGAGGAAGTCCGAGGATATCGAGCGCTTTTATACCCGCCAGGAGAGCCTGAGTGGAATCCAGACCGCCGGAAATACCGATAATGATCTTATTGACCCAGATCTTCTTCAGTCTCTGCGCCAGGCCATGTCCCTGGATAGAGACAGCCAGTTCGCAATCATCAAGATCACTGGAAGAATAATCACCGGCCATTCCTTTTTCGACAGCCAGATCTTCACCGGAGAAAAGAGCTGTGTCCACCAGTACATGTCCGTTCTCCGCTGCGAAAGCGTATCCGGAGCAAACTCCCTGCCCTGTTGATTCCGACATGTCAGGAGTCAGTACAACAACAAGATTACCCTGTTTCTCCGTAAACTTTTCCGCCTTCTCCCTCAGAGATCTGCTCCTGCCAAGATACTCAGGCGAGGATGCATATGCCAGTACAACATCCGCCTTTTCTTCAAACAGATCCAGTTTTTCTGCTTCAAAACATACAGCATACTCCGTGTCATTAAAGACGATGCCGGAGCAACAATAAACTTCTTTTCCGTTCTCAAGAATAAGAACTTCATCGTTGTGATCCCATTCGCTGAACCAGCGACGCCTGCTTATCTGACTGATGGAAAACTTCTTTCTGGGGAACATAGCCATAACTTCCCCATCTCCTACCAGAGCAGCAGTTTCATAAACTTTTCCGTCGATCCTTACAGGAAGCGACACAAGGGCAACTGTCTCCTCATCTGCAGTAGCTTCGGCAAAACGGAACAGACCATCCAAGGCAGATTCAAGTAAACGGTCATTCAGAAAAAGGTCACCACAGGAAAAACCAGTGATGCACAGTTCCGGAAACACGATCATCTGTTCCTGGTCGTTTTTTCTGGATTGATATTCCTGTATAAGCTGTTCAACGTTAAAGCATGGATCTGCGACCCTGAGCAGAGGGGAACATGTCAAGATTCGTTTCATCGTATTACGATCACTCCATTTCCAGTGTTTTTTCACATATTCATCAATATCCATCGTGAATTTTAGCATATAATAAGGTGTGAGAAAATATTATTTTTACGGAGTTGAAACCATGGCGCACCTGTTGATTGTTGATGACGAAAAAGACATCTGCACACTTGTAAAAAAATATGCTGAATTCGAGGGATACACGGTATCCTGCGCGTATGACGGTATGGAAGCGTATCGTATGTGCCAGACAGAGACTTTCGATCTGATCATAATGGATGTCATGATGCCTGAACTTGATGGTTTTTCCGCTGTAGCTGCGATCAGAAAATTCTCCTCCACTCCGGTCATCATGCTCTCTGCGCGCGGTGAGGAATATGACAAGATCCATGGCTTTGAACTTGGGATAGACGACTACGTCGTCAAACCTTTCTCTCCAAAGGAATTGATGATGCGGGTCTCTGCAGTTTTGAAGAGATCTTCCCTCTCTGAAGGAGCATCCGGAAACGAGACCTACAGGTATAAGTCCCTGCTCGTGGATTTTGACGCCAGAACGGTTTCCGTCGATGATGTTCGGCTCGATCTGTCACCCAAAGAGTATGACCTTCTTTTCTTCCTGATACGCAATCGGGGAAAAGCCCTCAGTCGAGACACCCTTCTTTCTGAAGTCTGGGGATATGATTATTTCGGCGTAGACCGAACCTTGGATACCCATATCAAACTGCTGAGAAAGCAGCTTGGAAAGTATGCAGACTGTATCGTTACTGTAAGAGGAGTGGGATACCGATTTGAAGAAGTTTAAGTTCAGTCTTTCTGCAAAGACATTTCTGTTCTTTATCATATTTTCTGCTGTCACGCTCAGTGTGATCGCCATGATGCAGACGGTTCTGCTTCCCAGGATCTACGAAAAAACGAAGGAACAGAACCTTAATGATACGCTGACCAGCATCATCACCAATTTCAAAATGGACCAGTCCGACCTTCAAAAGACGTGTGATGACATCGCGCTGTATTACGGCACGAGTATTCTGATCACAGATTCGGATCTGAACACGATCGTTGCATCCAGGGGAATAACATCCGAGGATCTCACAAGATACTCTGTTTCCGTGCTCACCAAACTTGCGCAAGCCGCACAGGAGAACGGCGGATCCTATCAGGAAAAACTGCATATCGTCGTCCCCAAAAAACCGGATGATATATTTAAAAATGACTCGCGATCTCCATCTCCTCAGAAAGAGGACGAACTGGAAAGCCTGATTCAGGTATCCATCATCTCCAGCGACGTCGGCTCAAACTGGTACATCTACATCAGTTCTGTTCTTTCCGCTTCGAATGAAATGTACCTGACAAACCGTACGATCCTCTTCACCACATCGTTTGTGATGCTTGTTCTTTCCCTAATTCTCGCTCTCGTTTTCTCACGTTCCATATCACGCCCTATCGTTGAGATGAACGATGAAGCCACAAAACTGATGGATAGCAACTTCGATGTAGCCTTTGAAGAAAACACACACGTCAGGGAAATCGATGAGCTGGGAGAAAAGCTGAACCTTGCCGCAAGTGAACTTGGAAAAGTGGACAGGTTGCGTTCAGAACTGGTCGCCAATATCTCCCATGACCTGCGGACACCTCTTACGCTTATAGCCGGTTATAGCGAAATGATGCGGGATATTCCAGGAGAGGCAAACGAGGAAAACCTGAATCTTGTGATCAGCGAATCCAAAAGACTCTCCTCTTTGGTGAACGATGTTCTGGATCTTTCAAAATACTCCTCTGACTCTGAAGTGATGGAAAAGGATGTATTTGACCTGACCGATCTGATCCGTTCAACGATAGCAAGAATAGAGCCTTTTATCCGGAAGGACGGCTTCATTTTCACTTTTGAACCTCAGAATCATGTTACAGTAAGCGGAAACAAAAGCTCAATTGAGCGGGTCATTTACAACCTCCTTCAAAACGCCGTAAATTATTCCGGATCTAGCAGACATATTGAGATCTATCAAAAACCGGAAAACAATGAGGTACGAATAGAGATCACGGACCACGGTCTCGGGATATCGAAAGAGGAACTGCCCTATGTTTTTGACCGGTATTACCGATCCTCCAAGAATCATGAGCGAGCTCTGATCGGATCAGGGCTTGGCCTCTCTATCGTTAAGTCGATCCTGGAGCAGCATGGAGCAGGTTTCGGCGTACAGTCTTCTCCCGGTGCCGGAAGCACATTCTGGTTCACTCTTTCGATCGCTCACATTGTGTAAAGTCCTTTGACTTTATATCGCATTCGTCATCCATTTCGTCACGAACGAAGTGCTAATATACAAAGGAAGGGGCTGTTGCAAAATAGCTGAATAAAACAAGAGACCAGCGATCCGGGAGGATTGTTGGTCTCAATGTTTGCGGTATAA
>CAZRGP010000007.1:76298-78153 GCA_964599695.1 uncultured Faecalibacterium sp. | reverse complement strand
TTCTTATTCGCCTAGCTCATTCTATTGGGTCTGCCCCAACAATTGACTTAGAACCCTATTTTAACATACAAGCCTTTGGTCACATAGTATGAGGACCAGACCTTCACGGTCTGGCCCTCTTGTTTTGATCTACCTGTCCAGGGATGAATCGCTTATGCGTTCTCTTCTTCGTCCTCTTCCTCTTCTTCGTTCTTCTTGTTCCTTGTCACGTATGCGAGAGCACCGTTGACAACGAGCATAACGATCATCAGGAGAGTCCACTTGTCTGTGAGAACCATCTTCGCGCTCATATCCTCTGTAAGGATGAATGTGATCACCGATGCGACTGCAGGAATCGTTCCGAAGAATTTACTCTTCTTCCTCTTCTCTTCGTCTTCCTCTTCTTCGTCTTCATCCTCGAGAGTTCTGGAGGTTTCACCCTCTTCTTCCTCTTCCTCGTCCTCATCCTTCTTCTTGAAGTATGTGACGATCATTCCTCCGCCGACAAGAACGGTTCCGATGGAGCTGAGCAGGTTAATAAGTGCCCAGGTATTATCGGGTCTTGCAATAGGCGGATCCGGTTCTGGAATTGGTTCCGGTTCAGGCTCCGGTGTCGGTTCCGGTTCGGGTTCCGGGGTCGGTTCAGGATCCGGGGTCGGATCTGGGTCAGGATCTGGGGTCGGATCCGGGTCAGGTGTAGGCGGCGTCGGAGGTGTATAGGGCTGTGTCACGGTCAGTGTTCCGAGGTTCTCGGTAATCGTGTAGTTGCTCTCAAGTGCCTTACCCCATTCGATGGAGTATGTGTTCTTGCTGGATCCGACCGCGGTCTGAGAACCTGTTGCCGTGACTTTGATCTGATCCTTGTCTTTCTCCACAGCACCTTCTACTGTCGCTGTGCTGTTTGTAAGGGCTGCTCCATTGTAGTCTCTGGATGCGCTGCCTGTGGTCACAATAAGCTCTGCCTTCTTGATCTCATAGGTCTTATCTACGCTTCCGGTGTAGTTGCCCTTTCCTGTCACGGTCACGGTTACCGTTCCGGCATTGGTGACATCTTCGCTATAGGTCAGTTCATAGTCTGTACCCTCGGTCAATGTCTTGCCTGTCTTGGTATCCGTTACGGTGACTTTCTGTTTCTGCTCTTCGCCGTTGTAAGTCGTATTTTCCGGATCAGTGATCTCGAATCTGGCTTTGCCTTCATCGTCTTTCTCGTTAAGATCTGCCGGCTTGATAACAAGCTTACCATTTTCTGTCGTTACAACGAACTGTTTTGTAACATCGTTGTTATCCGGATCACGGACAACGGCAGTTCCAGTAACTTTAACAGTATACGTACCAACATCTGTCTGTGTTTCACTAGCGCTGATACCAGTGATCGTGAAGGTGACGTTTTTGTCATTCGTATACTTCAGCTCGGTTGTAAAACCTTCGACAGTATGAGAATCACCGTCATATGTGAATTCGCCACTGTTCGCCGTAAAGGTTACCTCATATTTATCAGTTTCCGGTTTCGGATCGTCCGGATCAGGATCTGTCCTGTCGGTGACCTTAAGAGTTCCCTCTGCTGTTGTAATCGTGTAGTTCGAAGCATTGGTTCCTTCATTCAGCGTATATGTGAAGGAGTTCTTGCTATCGCCTACTAGCAACTGAGATCCAGTAATGTCATATGTCGCGCCTTCTCCGCTCGCGAATCCGTCTCCACTAACTGTTACGTCAGTTTGCGCATTCTTTGTCAGAGGCGTGCCGTCGTAGACCTTTTCTCCATCTGCAGAAGTCAGAGTCAATGTTCTCTTGTTGATTACCAACTGTCCGTCTACGATCACAAACTCTACGTTGCTGAAGTTCTCATCGATGTTCTCGAAGTCTCCGGCTACGATGC
>CAZRGP010000007.1:75477-76198 GCA_964599695.1 uncultured Faecalibacterium sp. | reverse complement strand
GTCTGCCTCCATGCTCGCATATCCTTTGATGGTATGCGGCTGGCCGTCGTATGTGGCTGTACCTTTGTTTTCTGTGACAGTTACTGTGACCTTCTTGCTGTTCTTGTTGATCACCAGCTGCCCATCTACGATCACGAACTCTACGTTGCTGAAGTTCTCATCGATGTTCTCGAAGTCTCCGGCTACGATGCCCATATCATAGGTTCCGGCATTGGTCTCTGTTACTGTCCACGCTGCTGTCTCGGTTGCCTTGACTGCTGTCGCTACATCGTACAGATCGTTGTCTGCCTCCATGCTCGCATATCCTTTGATGGTATGCGGCTGGCCGTCGTATGTGACAGTGTCCTTGTTTTCTGTGACAGTTACCGTGACCTTTTCGCTGTTCTTGTTGATCACCAGTTGTCCGTCTACAATCACGAACTCTACATTCGTAAAGTTCTTGTTTGTGTTCTTGAAATCTGCTGCAACGATGCCCATATCATAGGTTCCGGCGTTGGTCTCTGTTACTGTCCACGCATCTGTTTCTGTCTCAGTTACTGATGTTTCTACATTATACAGAGGATCATTGGATATCATGCTTTCGTATCCATTGATCGTATGTTCGTTGCCGTCATACTCTGTGCTGTCACTCTTTTCTGTGATCGTTACGGTGACTTTATCTGTAATTGCGTTGACTGTCAGGGTTCCTTCTACTTTTGTGATCTCGTAGTTGGCTGCTTTC
>CAZRGP010000007.1:53873-75377 GCA_964599695.1 uncultured Faecalibacterium sp. | reverse complement strand
CTGCGCCGTCGTATGTCTTGCTGTCCGTTGCCGAGGTCAGTGTTACTTTCCTCTTGCTGATCTCAAGCGTTCCATCCACGATCACAAACTCTACATTCGTAAAGTTCTTGCTCGTATTTGTGAAGTCTGATGCTTTCAGCTCCATCGCGTAGCTGCCTGCATTTGTTCCCTTCACTGTGGCGTCTCCGCTGAATGTGAAATCAGCTTCAGTATACAGCTCATTATCAATGGATACTGTGTAGCCTGTTACGCTCTTTTCACTGCCGTCATACTTCTCGCTGCCGCTATTCTCTGTGATCGTTACGGTGACTTTATCTGTATCTGCGTTGACTGTCAGGGTTCCTTCTACTTTTGTGATCTCGTAGTTGGCTGCTTTCGTTCCTTCATTCAGTGTGTATGTGAATGTGTTCGCGCTGCTGCCCTGCTCTGTCTGGCTTCCGGTCACATCGTATGTTGCGCCTTCACCTGTCGCAAATCCATCGCCCGTCACTGTCACTGTGTCATTCGTCAGTGCTGCGCCGTCGTATGTCTTGCTGTCCGTTGCCGAGGTCAGTGTTACTTTCCTCTTATTGACAACTAGGCTACCATCTACTTTGTCTACATTAAACTGCGCTGTTACGTCATTTCCGGCTGCATCTAACACAACTGCTTCCCCACTAATAGTGTTCGACAGGCTGCACACATCGATGCTGCTGGGGTTGCTCGTAGTCAGTCCGCTAACTGTGTAGGTCTTACCATTAAATTCGAACTTTATCTTTTTTAATCCTATTGCACTGTAAGTGGTTCCGTTGTACGTTCCCTCATTGCTTACAGCTTCTACCACGATCTCATACTTCTCTTTACGATTTATGATCGTAAGTTTTCCAGGTACCTTTGTCGTCAGGTTATAGTTTCCAGTGCTGTCGCTACCGTCTGCCTTGACTACCGCAAAGTCATCTCCGTAAGTTCCTGTATAAGTATTTACCAAAGTTCCCTTTGCAGGCGTATAAGTGATTGTAGCCTCCTCGCCGTCTACTAATCCATCGAATACGTACGTTGTCTTACCTGTATGCTCTGCACCGTCATATTCGACATCTGCTGCATCTGCGACACTGACTGTTACATCTTTTCTATTGATTATCAGTTTACCTTTATTGAATGTAACACTATACGAAGTTGTTACATCCTTATCACCAAACATCACGGTAATAGGACTCTCACCCGCGATACCGTTATCGTATGTGTTAGCATCTGTGCCGTGAGAAGGTGTGTAACCACCCTCATTAATGGTGAGGACTTGATCCTTAGCAAGGCCGGTAATCTTATACTCTTCTGTTTCAATTACCTCCCCTGTACCAGTTACAGAGGTGAAGGTGTAACCGCTTTGCTCACTTCCGTTGTACGTCGTATTCTTGTCTTTTATGGTTACAACAAGAGTGCCTTCAGATACCGTAAGAGTACCAAGGGATGCGGTAATCTTATAGTTGGAGGATTTGGCAGTTCGCCAATCTATAGAATATGTGTTTTCACTGTGTCCAACTTCCGTTTGGGTTCCCGTTACACTAAAGATAATACTATCTCCAGTACCTAATGTAATAGTTCCAGGTCCTGCTGTATCAGCAGTGGTCCATTCGCCACCGATATTGGAAGTCCAGTAGCTATGGTCCAAGGTCGCACCATCTTCCTTCGTAAGGGGTGTTCCATCATAGACCTTCTCAGCCGATCCAGTAACGATAGTAAGCGGAAGTGGCTCAATTTTAAGGAAACTATCACGTGCGTAGAGTGTAATAGAGTAGTTGGGATCGGACATCATAGCCTGACCATCTACCGTTACACCAGCAAGCATTGCCCTCTGCTCTGAACCCGTTACCGTATAAGTGCCTGCATCCTTCACGGAAATCAAAGCACCATTGGATCCGTAAAGTGTATTCCAGATAGCATCACCATATTTTTCTTTAAACAAGGCGCGCTGAGCACTTGTGATACTAACGTATGCGGAACCACTACCGTCATTAAAATGCTGTTTCCCCGGGTTGGTGAAGCCAACATTGAAAGTCTGCCCTGTATAGTAGTTTGGCCCACCTGTGCTTCCACTGTGAGTATCCCACTGGTCTGCAGCAATGCTGATATAAACACTCACCGGTTTGACAGTAAGTGAACCAGGCACATAAATGATGCTGTAATAATTTTCAGGATCAGTAATCGCCTGTGCTCCCTTGGAAAGCTGTGCATTCTTCGGTGTCGTAGAACTTGTACCGGCCTCAGTCTGGGAACCTTCAAATTCTACTGACGTTACTCTGTCACCGCGGAGGTTTCCTGTAATCGTTACATCACCAAGCACGGAGCTCAACAGAGCTACCCCGTCATATGTCTTTGCTTTATTATTTGCAATAATAATCAGTTTCTTCTGGTAATAAACATTTATGACTAGGTCACCCTCATTACCAGTGATCTGATATGTAGACTGGGGAGCTGTCTCAGTTCCGTCCAAGTATGCATGGTGATATACAAAACCATCAGGTGCCTTATTCTGCAACGTGAATGTGTCACCTTTTTCGACATAAGAAACATCTGAATCATGGATAGAATTACCATCCATGTCATAATAGTTCACCGTGATCTTCGTTGTAGTATAACTCACATACTCGAAAGTGATCACATTATTCTCGAGCGCAAGCTGTAATTCCTTGGAAGACTCTGTCGGCTTGTAATGCTTTCCAAGAATATCCGCATTATCTGTCTGTGTTGCCAGATACGTCTTGTCCACCTCTACGGCTAATTCCATTGCATTGGTGGTTGATCCGGGTACGGTGACTGTCTTAGAAGCAGCCACTTTAATAGTCGGATTATCCTTTAGAACATAATTGACCGTGTAGATAAGTTGACTAGGAATTACATCATAATAGAAGGTGATGACATTGTTTTCCCCATCAAATGAAAGTTCGATTGTTTTGGAAGCAGCATCAACGACATGCCCTGCTACAGTCGGCGCATTCTCAGTTATCGTCTGGCCTCCAGTAAAACTAGGATCAGATACGACCTTATCATCTAAGATTTTATTGGTCGTGTCTTTTTCATAATAGTGAACAGTATAGCTTATAGTATGTTGTGCCCAATGAGCATATAGTTTTAGATTCCTCGTTACAGGCTGATTCCAGTCGTACGGAGAGCCAGTCTCATCTGCTGCAGTAAACCATCCAAGGAACTCAAAATGATCTCTTGTAGGATTAGCAGGTATGGTTGCATAAAACCCATGCTCACCTGTTTCAGATTCTACCGAGGAACCGCCCTGCGAATCATAAGAAACGGTATAGGTCGGGAACTGGAAAGCTGCATATAGTACAAGGCCTGCAGGCATTTTGGTGTCAGCAGAATACTCATACTTATTACTATCTGTATGTGCCTGATCAGTATACCAACCCAGCCAGGTTGCACCAGTCATAGGTGCATCTGGAATGTTATCATTAAGGTTACTGTATATATTATTTCCTAGTGTAACATTCTGGGTGCTTATAAGGGTTCCATCATAGTTATAGAACGTCAACGGATAGTCTTTTGCGTCGTAGTAAAAGTTAAAACGAGTGTATGTAGCAGTATAGGTATAATTAGGCCAATGTCCAGTGTGATATTCAGAGAAATAAGTCCCCCAATTATATGAAAATGAGCTATATGTACCGTTTTTTGTTCTGCTACTAGTTGCAGTATATCCAGCTTTGGTGTAGCCCGTAATATCGTACCAGTCATCGGTATCGCTTAGGTAGTTATACCGCATATCTACTGATTTTACGCGGCCATATGTCTTACCATTGTAAGTCGTAGTCACAACACCTTCCCCTGAATAGTTCTGGAGCCAGTATTCAAGGTGCTGATAAAAGTCGGCAGTGTCCTCATGATTGAATACGTAGATAGTATTTCCAGAACCATGCTCACGAACTTCAAGAGAGGGCATGATAGTTAAGCTCTTGAATTTGCTGTTGTTTCGATTATCATAACTCCAGCTTCCATCACGGTTATTAAAATGCTCTGTCCATGCCTGAGTAATATCCGCGCCGTATTTAGCAGTGACAGTCGCACCTGAAATATCACTTGCATTCCAGCCTGTTCCGCTTCTTCCTTGAAGTGTATACACGTTCCTGCTATAACGCACTACAATAACTGTAGTTCCGTCAGCAAGAATCGTCTCAGTAGTCGAATCCTTAAATGTAAAGTTTGTAGTATCAAGTTCACTCGGTCTTGTCCCATTCGCCCCAGCAGTTTGAGCAGTCATGGTTATCGTGGTACCAGTTGCTGCCTTTTTTGTTACTGTCGCCAGATATGAGTAGTCCGCATCGTTCGCATTTTCAACCATGTAAACGATCTTATAATCCACCTGAGCTGCAACCCATTTTGCATGAAGCGTCATATTATCTTCAAGCGTGATACTCGTTCCAACTGGTTCGTTATAATCTGAATCCTTATACCATCCGTCAAAAGTATAACCAGCGCGTGATGCAGACAGAGGTAGTGTGACTTCAGTACCATATTTAGCAGTTACAGCCTCAATATAGTTGCCCCCGCTAACATCGAAAGATAGTGTAAAATCCCTTCGAGTATAATAGACCTTCAACTCCTGTTTCGGAGTTGATGTCTCAGTGATGGTAACATTCTCGTCCCTATTTTCATACTGTGCAAAGGGATAACTTTTTATCTCAGGGGTGACCTTTGAATTCTTAACTCCAACCTTATCAACTGTCTCAATCAGTTCATAGCCATCCCCAGACAAACTCTTTAGATAGTGTCCTACAACATACTCTGCATCAGAAGCTACATATTCATCCTCGACTATAAAAGTATACTTATCACTCCCCTCTTCTTTCGTAAACTGGGATTTCTCGACAATTATAGTCGCCTGACTGGGATAATAAGTAGGTTCATCAGTAATCTCACTAGCGATTGTGAAACTAGGAGCAATAACTGTATAAGGGAAGTCTCCCTCAACGAGGTCATAGACCTGCGTGCCAACTGCTACTCGATCCTCACCATTCATGTAGAAGTAATTCACGGTGAGTTCATATGTATCAATGCTCTTGAAAACTGCAACTGCATTAAAAGATTCAGTGACAGTTGTGCCCGCTTCAACTTTTGCTCCAGTATTTTCGTTTTTCCAGTAATCAAATGCTTTTCCTGCGATGAACGGGTCTTCGGGCATAGTTGTAATCTGATCGCCAACGTTCAGATCCACAAAATACTGAGATTTCTCACTAATAATATTTCCCGCATCATCTTTGACAAGGAAAGAAACACGGACGTGCCCTTCAAAAAATGCATACAGCGTCAGGTCACTGCTTACAGTGGAAGAAGCAGTATACTGTGTACCCTTTCCGTCCGGTTCTGTATACCAACCTTTAAATGTCGCTCCGGCCTTGACAGGATCCGAGGGAAGAACGATCGTCGTTCCCGTAGCTGTGGTCATTTCCTCATACTGCGCATCATCCACCATGAACTTCACAGTAAAAATGTTCTGTTCATAGTAAGCATTTACCGTGAGATCACTGGAGACAACCGTTCCCACTGTAAACTCATTTGTAGTACCGGGGTATACCCATTTCCCGATCTGATTCGTTTTCGGAGTTACTGCAGGAAGTTCATTTATAGCAAAACCTGCATCAATATCGGTTGACCTTGTTACTTCGGTTCCATCCTCCTGAACAAATGTTACGGTATATACGATTTTCTCTTTATCAACAACAGCAGTAAACTCACCTAAAACTACTGTTTCAGATGTGATCACTGTTTTTGTTTCGTCTTCGCTGATAACGACCCACTTTGTTCTATATCCAGGGACATCAGGACAATCAGGTAGCTGATCCCCGATAGGTTCCCCTTCTTTTACTTGGATCGTAATAGGGGCCAACGTCCCGCCTTCTTCCGTATTCGGATCAAACGTAAGGGTATAAGTTACTTCCTCATCGTTCGTCTCAGAACCTTCGCCCTCTCCGCCATTATTCTCAGTAGAATCGGCATTGGGTTCTACATCCTGAGAATCCTGTTCCATATCGATGGCTTTCTCATTGGAAAGAACATCCTCACCTGCAGAATTCACAGGCAGATTCTCTGAATTCTCTTCCCTAGTTTCAGAGACAGAACCATCTCCTGATGCCTCTGTACCTTCTGTATTCTGCTCATTGCCTTCTGTCAGTTCAGTCGTGCCATCTGCAGTAACAGCATCTGACGTGCCGTCAGATACCTCTCCCGTCAGACTATCCTCTGACTGAGACGGATCCACTTCTGAACCATCGCTCCCGTCAGAAGAAGTATTCTCAACAACGAGATCTCTTGATTCGTCACTAAGTTCCCCTTCAACAGAAGCATCCGCCTGTGCTTCCAGCGCTACCTGATCTAGTAACTCTTCAGCGAATACGGAGAGCCCTGCCCCTCCGTTGGAGAAGAGCATTACCACGATCATCAGCGCAGCAAGCACTCTGTCAAATACGTTCGATTTTCTTTCCACTGTTCAACCTCCGGGTTGTAATTTATTGGAATGGATCCCAATACAGGGTCTGACACCTGTAAGAGATACGGAATGGCGTTCCTTGATTCAACATGACACCACGTAGATCCATGTAAAAATGTCGTTAAATCTTCGATGACATTCGGACACCACTATTCACTGCATATGATACATCATCATTTGGGAAGTTATCAACGAAGATTTCACAAACGTCATTCTTCCTTCATGAACGTCATTTTCCATTCCTTATTTCGCTTCCGTACAAATTCCCCTTCTTTTTTCCTAATAATTAGCTTTATTTGTATAGCAAACACAGGGATCGGATCCCGAAAGATCAGATCCCTGTTGCTCATTTTAAACTCGGAAGCAAGTTGCTTTATGCGTTCTCTTCTTCCTTTTCTTCCTCTTCATCATCCTTCTTGTTCCTTGTAACGAATGCGAGCGCACCGTTGACAAGAAGCATTGCGACCATGAGGAGAGTCCATTTGTCCGTAAGGACCATGGGATTGCGCATATCCTCTGTGAGGATGAACGTGATCACGGATGCGACGGCGGGAATGGCTCCGAAGAACTTGCTCTTCTTTCTCTTGTCTTCGTCCTCTTCCTCTTCTTCGTCTTCTCCGCTGATGGATTTGGTTACCGCTTCCTCTTCGCCTTCTTCCTCATCCTCTTCCTTCTTCTTGAAGTACGTTCCGATCATTCCTCCGCCGACAAGGACGGTTCCGATGGAGCTGAGCAGGTTGATCAGTGCCCAGTTGTCCGGTCTCGCGATAGGCGGATCATCCGGATCGATGACTTCCGGTTCAGGTTCGGGAGTTGGTTCGGGTGTGGGCTCCGGCGTGGGTTCCGGTGTCGGCTCAGGAGTCGGTTCCGGATCCGGTGTCGGAGTAGGAGGTGTAGGCGGTGTGGGCGGCGTCGGAGGTGTAGGTGGTGTAGGAGGGGTGGGTGGTGTGGGAGGTGTAGGTACCTCGGTCGGCACTTCGATCTCATCCTTGCCCGTTGTCTCCTCTTCTTTCGGATCGTTACCTGTTGCAGTAACTGCATTCACCACTTTACCTGCAGTGACATCGCTATCCGTCACAGTGTACTCATAGGTGATCGTCTTTTTCTCTCCTGCCTTCAGATCAAAGGAATCTTCACCAAGATCCACAAGGGAGTCTTCGAGGGTGATTCCCGTAATGGTCAGGTTACCTGTGTTCTCCACTACGACCGTATAAGTGATCGTATCTCCTGCCTTGACATCCTTGCTCGGCTCTGCCGTCTTTGTAACGGTGAGTTCCGGATTCGGTTCTTCTGTGGGTACTGTGACCTCATCCTTACCGGGTGTATCTTTATCGCTCGGATCTGTACCTGTAGCAGTTATCGCGTTGACGATCTCGCCTTTGTAGATGTCGTCAACGGTCACCGTGTACCTGTAGGTGATGTTTTTTTCCGCTCCAGGGGCCAGATCAAACGGACTTTCACTGAGCTGAACCAGCGAATCCTCCAGAGTGATTCCCTTGATGGTAACATTACCTGTGTTCTTGACGACCACGGTGTATGTAATGACATCATCGATCTTGACATCTTTGTCCGGACTTGCGGTCTTGGTAACAGTCAGCTCAGGCTTCGGTTCTTCTGTTGGGACGATGATTTCATCATCCCCAGGAGTATCATTTCCGCCAGGATCCTTACCTTTTGCAGTTACAGCATTTTTGATCTCTCCCTTATCGACGTCTTCCTGTGTCACCGTGTATTCGTAGGTGATTTTCTTCTCTGCACCGGGTGCCAGATCAAACTTCACATCCTTGAGGTCTACCAGTGTATCCTCCAGAGTAATATCCTTGATCGTGACATTGCCCGCGTTCTTGACCACTACGGTATACGTGACCTTGTCACCCAGCTTTACATCCTTTTCCGGACTCGCAGTTTTGTTTACTTCGAGTTTCGGATTCGGTTTTTCAGTCGGGTCTTCCTTTTCACCTTCTCCAGGAGGAGTATCGTCGCCACCCGGATCTTTACCTTTAGCGGTTGCTACGTTCAAAACTTTGCCAGCAATGACATCCGCTTCCGTCACTGTGTAAGAAGTTGTGAACTCCTTCTTCGCACCTGGTGCGAGGCTCGCGATCGACTCTGTCAGACCGGTCAGCTCGTCTTTTACTTCGATATTGGTGATCGTGACGTTGCCGTCATTGGTCACTGTGATCTTATACTCGATGGTGCTGCCGAGGGGGTATCCGCCTTCCGGTGCAGTGCTGGTGGTCTCTTTTGCAACGGACAGAGAGCTCTTCATCTTTTCGATGGTTATCGTTGCATCTGCTGTCTTGGTGAGATTGCCCGCTTTGGCAGTTACCGTGTTTTTGAACGTTCCGGCGATCATATCCGCTTCTGTTACCGTATAGGTAGCTGTCGTTTCAATTTTCGCTCCTGCTGCCACATTGGTGAACTCAGACTGCGCCAGTGTCACGCCAGCGATCTCGCTTAGGGTGATGGTCCTTGCGCCGTCATAGATGTTTGTGGCAGTGATGTTGAAGGTAACTTCATCTCCTGCTTTATACACTTTACCGGTCTGTGAATCTTTCTTGGTGACAACAAGATCATCCTTGACTTCCTCTTCATCATCCGGATTCGTTCCGTCTGTGACCGTCAGTGTTCCATAAGTCGGAGTTATGTCGTAATTGTCCGCTTTGGTGTTAGCCTTCAGCGTGTAGGTGAAGGTGTTCTCGCTGCTTCCGACAAGAGTCTGTGTTCCGGTGATAGAGTAGGTCGCTCCCTCTTCTCCAACAAATCCGTCTCCGCCGACAGTGATGTCCGTATCCGCGTTCTTTGTCAATGCGGTTCCGTCATAGACCTTTTTGGCTGTCGCAGAAGTTAGCGTTACTGTCCTCTTCGTGACCTCCAGGGTTCCCGGGACATAAGTAACTACATAGTACGATGGGATTCCTGTGATCTTACCCTGATCTTCTGTAGTCAGGTAATCGATCTTGGAAACATCCGTGATTGAAGGCACTTCACCGAGAGCCGTTTTGATCGCCGCTTCGTCTGCGGACAACTGCCCATCGAGAGTAAACTCACCGTTCAGAGGAGTACCGTCATACTTCTTGCTTCCCGGTTCCGCTGTGATCGTCAGAGGAAGTGTGTAATAGATCGTGATCTCGGTTCCATCTGTCGTCACTGTCACGGTCTGGCTGGGGTTATAACTATCTACTGTAAGATCCTTCTCCTCATACTTTGTCACAGGCTGTGCTGTGTACGATTCGCCGATCTCAACAGTTGCAGTCACATCATCTGTGACTTCTGTCGTAGTGCCTTTGAGATAATGATGCACCGTTACCGTGACCTGATTGAGCTTGAAGTAGACTTTCAGCGTCAGGCTTCCGTCACCGGCTACCGTACCCGTCCACCCCACTGACTTCGTCGTATCCAGCGCGTATTTTGTCGCGTCGGAAGGAGTCTTGTCTGCCTCGGTCACCGACACTTCCGTATCAGTTTTTGCTTTCCTTGTGGTGTCGCTGCTGGTCGCTGTTGTCGGATATGTTCCGTCATCATTCATATAGTAGAACTCAACGGTATATCCTACTTCCTTCGCCTCCCAGACCGCATACATGCCGTCATAGGGGATATTCTCATCCGCAAAGACACCGGTCGCTGTCTTGACTACATCACCTGTTGTTGTATAGGTGTATTTACTATTTGCACTGTCATAGGTTAGAAGCAGGTCAGTTGCAGTCAAACCTTCATAGACATAATAATTTGTTGTTTTGTCCGCATTGGTCTCCGGCTTTCTCGCCCATCCAAGGAAATCATATCCAGCCCTTGTGGGAGCTGCCAGAATCGTAACAGTCTGGTTGATTGCGAGATCGTCATCCTTTCTCAGGATTCCCGATTCACTGTTGGTATAGTTGTTATACCAATAGATATGTGTCGGAGTCGCGTCTTCCGCGGATCCGTACTGCGCACGGAGCTGGACCGTGTATGTAGCGGACTTGATGGTCGTTCCGTCTTCTTCATACTGGACATCGCTCATCTGTGCATCATCAAAATTTACTTTGAAACGGTCTCCCGGGAATACGTTCTGCATCGTGTCTTCATAGGCAGTACCGTTCCACTTCTGTACGACCCAGTACTGGAATGCCAGTTTGTCTTCACTTTCCGGAGCAGTTGCCGCCGGGCGTGCGATCGCCTGAGCCTGGTCAGAATACTGGTTCGGGTCGGTAGGAGCGTTGGTACCTATTACCTCATTTCCGTCACCGTCCTTGCCCATTGCAGTGTAGACCACATTGATACCGTCTGCACCATCCAGGATCCTTCTCCAGCTGGCGTAGAGGTTGACCTCTCCGACAGTTCCCGGATAAGCAGGATCATATCTGGAATCGGTACCATCAAGGGCATACAGTTCTCCGTATTTGCTTACGATGGTGTCATTCATGGTGAACGCGTCGAAGTCCCACACTTTGGTAAGACCTTCATTGGTGAACCAACCGGTAAGATCGTAGAGATCCCGTGTTCCGCCAACATTGCCGATCTTCTCGCCGTTGTCGACCCAGATCACATCTCCGTTCGTGCCATAGTGACCCGCAGGATTCCCATTGATGTACTTGAAGGACTCATCTCCATTCTCCTGGGGATGAAGAGTTACCTTGTACTCCTTGAGCATCCATCTCGCATACACCGTGATACCGCCTTCCGGCATCTTATCAAATGTATACGGTTTAGTGCACTGGTCATCGGAATACCAGCCGAGGAACACATAGTCCGCACCATCCGGGATTTTTGCAGAAGGATCATAGGTGTTGAATGTGCTTACATCCGATCCATATGCGATGCCATTCTCGTCCTGTCTGGAATCAAGGGTGTTCGTGCTGTTGTTTTTCAGAACTTTATGGGCTCCGTCTTCATAGATGCCGTCCATAAAGAGGATGCCATAGATCTTCGGGACATAGTAGTAGTTGATCTCGCGATTGTTTCCTACTCTTTCCTTGTGATCCAGTTCCATACCCGGATAGGCAGGTCCATGCTGCTGGTTCTGCCAGTTTGACCCGGAGTCGTGAGACCTGGCGCTGACGTTCTCATACAGCTCATAGGATCCATCTTCCTGCTTAAAATAGATATGATATATCCAGTCATACTGAGATGAGGCAGTATCGAAGTTACCATATACATAGTTGCCGTCCGCACTGGAAAGGTCTCCGAGGATCTGTTCGTCCATGATGGTGATCTTTCCCTTTACGGTTCCCTGTCCGGAATCGATGTACGCCTGAGAAGTGTTCATAATCGCCCAGCTGCCGATTCGGTAGGTTTCTCTTCCTACTGTGAGTGTTCCAAACTGCTCATATGTCGGCCATACATCTCCGATGTACGATCCGTACTTTGCAGTCAGCGCAGCATAGTAGTATGTGTATCCATCGCTGCGTGTCTCAGTTCCTGTTGTAGGATAACTGCAAGTCGGTTGCGTCGTTGAGTTGCCACTCCATCTGTTATGTGTAGAAGCCTCATAGTTCATCGAGACCTGATAGTTGTTGCCATTTCTTCTCGCATAATAGAACTTAAGCGTGTACTCTCTTCTGACAAAATAGATATTCAGAACCGACGTTCCCTGCGATGTGACTTTTCCATCCTCCGTATTTGTCTCATATTTATCAAACATGAAGCCGGCGTTCGCTGTGTTGGGATTGCTCGCCAGTCCGATAAAGACAGACTGGCCATTGACCGTGATCGTGGAGTTGCCTTGCACAGCATTGACATAACTGGCCATGCTTTGTCCGGTGGTTGCCCCTTCGATCTCGATCGATTTGACGAAATCGTATCCGCTGGTACGATCTTCTTCCCAGATCAGGACTGTAAAACTAGCCTCAGTATTTTCGATCCACTTTGCCCATACGTTTGTCGTAGCAGTGATCGCTACAGCAGGATCAAATGCTGTCGTGCATTCGGCAGAAGTGTACCAACCGTCAAATGTATATCCCGGACGGGTCGGAGCAGCCGGCATTTTAGCCTCAGCCGGGGTACTGTCCGTTCCTACGAAGAGAGGCGGTGTATAGGACACACCGGAGCCGTTCTCATTGAACACGAGCCAGTGTCCGTAGGATACCTGCGCCAGCAATGTCAGGGTGTAGTTGGAGATGGGAAGACCGGACGTCGCCATATCGATCTTATCGCCGTTCTGATAAATATTGCCAATTCCCTCTTCTTCCGTGTCTACCACAGCCCATCCGCTGAAGTTGGCAGCCTTGGTCTCGTCCTCTTCGTCACTGCCGGTGACGTAGTAAGGAGTATAGGTGAATTCTACTGTGTAAGGGATGCTCGTATCTCCCGCTTTATAAAGAACTTCGTCCGTATAAATGGTTACGCCAAGCTCATCCCGATAGGAGATGTGATAGGATTTGAAGATCATCGCGTAGAGATCAATCTTGTCTCCATCAGATACAGTTCCCGCATTCAGGCGCACTGTAACTTTGTCGCGCACTTCATTGATATCAAGTCCTGTCTCCGCATCATCTACGGTGAAATCTTTTTTCTCCGTCCATCCCTTAAAGACATCACCTGCCTCCATGGTGCCGACACCGGGATCGTAGATGTTGGTGTTCATCTGACCCGCGTCCAGCTGGTTCTTCGTAAGGCTCATGGAAGCAATGAGGGTCGTGCCGTCCGCTCCATAGAAATTGACTAAGAGACGGGCGTCGGGGTCAACACCTTCCACAACGACGTAGATGGAGAATCCATCCGCCTCAAACTTCTGTGTCGTGGCATTAGCGATCTGTGTCTCCACTTCCGTGGCGCTTCCCGTTGCATCATCGATGTGATACACGGAGATGTCACTTCCTTCAACACCGGCATTGGTAAACCATACCGTTACGGGAATCTGAGGCTGGATCTCTTTGCCATCCCTGTCAACAATGGTCACATCGATGGCGACCATGTTTCCGATTCCCTTTCCCGAAGATTCAGCTGCGCTTTCCACAGCCTGTGCCACGAGGGAAGTATCTACTTTCTTCGCTACTACTCCGGAACCAGCAGGAAGTGCTCCTTCCGGTGCGTAGACATTGACGATCGTGCCTCCGACCTGAGTGGAGATCCACTGTGTGGGATAGGTCTCTTCTTCATTTTCAGCTTGAGGAGCCGTCTCAGTCTCAGTAGCAGGAATCTCCTCCGCTTCCGTGGTCTCTGTTACTTCTTCCTCAGTTGGCATATCCTCTGTTTCTGAGGGGATAACCTCTGCCGAGGGTTCTTCCGCAGGAAGTTCGGTCACAGCGGTTCCTTCCGAGTTTGTTTCAGAAGAAATCTCTTCAACATCTCCTTCCTCCGTGATCGCTTCTCCTTCCGGATTCTCTGCCGGCTGCGATTCTTCCACAGGCTCAGCAGGTATCTCTTCCGGAGCTGCAATTTCTTCGACCGGGACAATAGCCTGGTCGAAAGGCTCCTGTTCAATAACAGTAGTCTCTTCGGCCTGTGGCGCATTCAGATCCTGTATCTCCGCCGCCAATACGGGAAAATTCCCATAGGAGCCGAGCATGACCACGATCATCAATGCGGCCAAGACCCTGTCTAGTACCCTTGTTTTCCTTTCCACTTTTTACCTCCGGGTAAAAACGTTCGCCGCGATCCACACGACACGCTTTCTCAGTTCCTGAAAATCCGCCATACTCCTCGGAGTAAGATTGTACGGTATGTATTTCTCCTGTTTTCTCGTGCTAACGTGATGAATCGTCCTGGTTTTGTGATTATAGTTTGAAAATGTACCACATGCTTCTGGATTCATAGTATTTTAGCGCATCAACTAAATCAATACATCGATCACGAACGTCATTATTCCTACGTGAATGTGAACAATTATGTATGTAATTTAACTTTTACTATGGGTATTAACACGCCTGTTTTATGCATTTTATATGAACGCCTTCTTTTTACTCTTTGACTGGTCCAGCCTTACACAGTGCTTCGCTATCCGTTGATCATTTTTTACGGTGCTGTCGAGTGATTTACTACTATGGGAGGAAATACACAAATTCTATTTTAAAAAAATACATGTATAATGTATAAGGGAAGATGTATGAAAGGAAAAGTGACATGGATCTGAAATTTGGCATTGTCGATGACAGCACCTTTGACAGAGAGTATCTGAAAAACGGCCTTCAGACCTACTTTGATCTGAGACCGTCGATCCATTATTCCTATGATGAGTTCAAGGATGCGGAGTCATTTCTTCACGGTTATGCCCCGTCTTCCTACACTCTTGTCTTCTTTGACATACAGATGGGCGCCCTCTCCGGGATCGACCTGGCCAACCGGATCCGTGATATCGACAAGGATATCCTGATCGTCTTCACGACCACATCACGGGAATTCGCCTTTGATGCTTTTCCGATCCACCCATTCGATTACCTCGTGAAGCCTTATACTCAGGAGCGTCTGAACAACGTGTTGTCCGAGATGATCCGTAAAGTCTCTGAAGAAGAGACCTCTATCACGATCAAGGTACCAAGGGATTCCTTTGATGTGACACTGAAATCTATCGTGGCGGTGACCTCCCGCGGTCACGCGGTGGACGTGATCCTTGAAAGCGGAAACAAACTCAGCAGCACCATGAAGTTCTCCGATCTGGAGGAACAGCTGTCCCTGGACAAGAGGTTCCTTTCCTGCAACCGCGGCATCGTTATCAATATGGATCATATTCTGTCCCTGGATGAGGATGTCTTTAAGATGAAGGACGGCAGCAGCTATCCGATCCGTGTGCGGGAGCGCGCCAAGGTGATCTCCCAATATACAAGATACATGCTCTCGCGTGTGGGAGGAGGTTCCCGATGATCGATCAAGAACTATTCTGGCGATACTTTCTTGAATTCCTGATCGTGGCTCCGTGCGCTGTCATTGCGTTTTTCCCCCTTCACCGGGATATCCGTGACCGCAGTCCTTTTGGGATCATTTCAATGTATACGGTCCTTTTGTCCATCATAGCTGTTTCTTCCATGGCATGGACAAGATATACCATTCACGCGGACCGCTTCTTTATGATCTTCACCCCGGTTCTTTTCCTGCTGTTCAGTCTGATGGTAAAGAAAGAACTGATCAAGAAGATCTTCTGTTTCGCGAATGCGTTCCTTCTCGGGAGCTTCTGCTGCCTGTATTCCAGATTCCTCATGGCAGCCAAGGAACAATATAATGTTTTCCCTGTCTACCTGATGGACACCAGCATCACCTGTCTGATCGTCGGAACCGTAGTAATGGTGATATTTCTTATCACTGTACGGCGCGAACTCACCAAGATGATGTTTGAGGCTCAGCTCAACTACATCTGGAAATACCTGACCCTGATCCCTGTGCTGGTCTCGATCATGTCTCTTTGGATCAATCCGGTGGATATCAGCACGGTTCTTGTGGGAAGAGTGCGGATCATAGCCCTCATCGCTCTCCTCATTATTCCTTTCGGTGCACTTGGCCTCTACCACCTTATTTATTCCCTGACGATGCGTCTTCAGGAAAACGCCGCTCTTGAAAAAGAGAACGAGATGCTGAAACTGGAAGAAAAACGTTATGAACAGCTGCGTATGCTCATGGATCAGTCCAGGGCAGTGCGACACGATATGAGACAGCATCTTCTCGCAATAAACCGTTATGCGCAGAACAACGACAGCGACAAGATCGTGGAATATGTCACCCCGCTGATCGAAAGGGCGACCCTTTCAAACAAACATTTCTGCGCCAACATCATCGTGGACGCCGTCGCTTCCCACTATGACTCCATCGCCGAGCAGCAGAAGACCGAGATCGAATGGACGCTGAACCTGCCACGGGAGCTGAAGTTTCACGACTCCGACATCTGCTCCGTGCTAGGAAACCTTCTTGAGAACGCCCTTCGCGCCGTGAAGGAACTGCCTCAGTCCCAGAGAAAGATCACAGCCGCAGCTGAAATGCTTACCGATGAAACACTCGGTATCTCGGTCAAGAATCCCTTTGTCGGACGGGTTCGTTTCAAAAGAGACGGACTTCCCCGCAACACAAGACCGGGACACGGCATCGGGTTGTCCTCCGTCTCCATGATCGCCCACAAATACAACGGAACACTGGATCTCTCCGCGACAGGAGGCGTGTTCTCCGCAGGAGTCCTCCTCTACGCGCCGAAGGAAGAGGCCGACACAGAGACTGATGTTTCAGATGCTCAGAACACGCAGGTGTTCGACAAGCCGCAACAACAATAACAACATATGAAAGAGGCTGCCTGATAACGGATACACCCGTTTTCAGACAGCCTTTTTTGATGTGAATGGGATCTGATCAATCCCTGCTCTTTTTCCTTTCCCCGCTAAATCTGCTCCCAACAGAAGTAAGGATCGTTCCGGCGACGAACATCATAACGATCAGTGCGATACCGGGAAGCGTGGCCGCATACTGCAGCACTTGTCCTGCTCCGGGAAGACTGTATATCACCACTCCGATGATCTGCCATTTCTCCACAGGATTGATGTCGTTTCCTTCGTTGGCGTCCCCCTTTGTAGTGATCGTACCGGCATCGGGATCGATCTCTGTAACCCGGTGTGTGACTACCACATCGGAATGGTGCAGGGACGTATAGGAGATCACATCTCCCACCCGGATCTCTTCGAAATCTGTCGGTTTTACCAGGACGATACTGCCAACAGGGATCGTTGGCTCCATACTCGGCGTTATAACTGTGTATTCCTTTATGCCGAATATCCTGGGCACTACAAGAAACAGCGAGGACACCAGCGGGATCAAAATCAAAATAAAACCAAGCAGGGACATCACTGTCCCTGCTGTCTTATAAAAATGGGAATTATTCTTCATCATCCTCATCTTCGTCTTCATCTTCGTCCCGCTTTTTCCGGGCAAGAAGGATGGCGCCTACAGCCAGTGCGACGACGCCGAGCGCTCCTGCAGTATAGAGGAGAGCATGGTTGCTGCCGTTCCCGTTCTGATCCGGATTGCCGGGCGTAGTGTCATCACCACCCGGCGCCAACGGCGGATTGTCGTCATCAATGATCTCGGGAGGAAGTTCCTCGCCTCCGCCGCTGGGGGTCGGCTGTTCTTCACCGCCTCCGCTCGGGGTACCGCCGCCCGAAGGAGTAGCTCCGCCGCCACCGGTAGATGTTCCAGGGCCATAGAGCGTCTCATATACCGTGCTGTTGTAATCCACTTTGTGATAACGGAATGTGAATACATTATCCGCTTCATTGGAGGTCAGGGTGCCGGTGATGTTCAGAGCATTGGGGAGGTAGCCCTCGATGAACATATGAGACACGATCGGCTTGTCCCCGACACGCCCGACATAGGTCTTCTCGGATGCCAGTTCTTTGTTTGTTCCCTCTTCCAGGAATCTCACCGTATAGTCTACCATGCCATCATCGCGAACGCCATAAGAGATGACAAGCGCGGTATCCTCCTTGACCTGGAAGGAACCAGCCGCAAGGAGTTCATCGTTGTCGTGTCCGGCAAGTTTGAATCCACGGACATAATATCTGTCGGAGTCCTTGAGGGAGAGTCCCATAGTGCTCCAGTCCAGTGTCACCGCATTGTCATAGCCAATATTCTGAATCAAGTATTCTGATGGTGACTCTCCGGAAAACGTTCCCTGATTCCCGGCATACACTGTGACCTTGTAAGTATAAGGCGTTTCCACCGCCTTAGCAGTGTACAAAGGGGCAGCAATGATCAGGAGCGAGAGGATCAGAGCAAAAAGTCGTCTTGCCATTTATTGTTCCTCCCCGTTCTTCATCTTTCTTCTCATAAAAAGTACAGCCAGAAGGGATATCACTGCAAGGCCGAAGATCAGAATGTAGATCACCACATTCGTTGCGTCACCGGTGTTGGGACCGGGTACGATGTTGGTGATAACAGTGACCGTCTCCTCGATGGGCTCGACACCGAACACCAGATTCAGGCTGGCCGCCGAGCCGGCATAGGCGTTGCCCTGTGTCTCGCCATCCAGAGTAACGGTGACACGGACCTGGCCTTTCTGACCGGGAGTCAGGGTGTCGAGGTAGATATCTTCCTCGGTACCAGAAGCTACCTGCTTCAGTCCTACTGCGTCTGCGGAAGGAGCCTTTGACCCGGATTCCTTCAGACCGCCGAGTTCGTCATTGGTGTAGAGGACTGTTTCTGATCCCGCCGGGTTGATATAGGTCAGTGTATAACTGTATACACCGCCGGATGCGCTCACGCTTTCTTCAAAAGCCTGGACGATCTCATTCTTGACGTACCAGTCTGTCTTCTTTTTGCTGTTGTTCTGGAATTCCACCGTATAGGAGACTGTCTCACCGGGAACGATATTCCCGATCTCTTTCTTCGTATCCTCAGAGGACAGAGTGCCGTCATAGGTAACGGTGCTGTCCGCAGCAAACGCGGAGAACGATATGGTGAGCATCAATGCGAAGAGGATCGCCGAAGAAATCAATTTACTGATTCGTTTCATGTGTTTCTCCTCCTTCTCAGCCTGCTACTGTCACTGTGCCGCCGGAAGCGGTGACGTTGGTAACGCCCCAGGCACTGAGGATCGCTTTGTTTGCACTGCTGTACTGGATCGCCTGTGCCTCGATCTCCACAACGAAGGTGATGTCATCATAGTCGTAAGTAACTGTTGTGACATTACCATCCGTATGCGGCGTAACACTCTTTGCCACGTTGGTAAACACTTCACTGTCGATGTAGAAAGAAGTGAACAGCGGTGCGCTTATCTCACCTACTGGGACATAGTCCTTGCAGTACCAGACGCTCTGTTCCGCAGTGGCCTCTTTCGTGTTCTCGACCCAGCCATCCGCTGCTGTTAGATGGATATAGGCCGGTGAGAGATCCAGTCTCTTGCCGTCTTTGCCTTTCCAGTACTTTTTAACAATGACACGGACGTATTCGTCATACTCTCCGGTGTTCTTCACCGAAATCTCGTCATCGTAGGGATGACCGGGATCAAGTGCCGTTTTCGCGTAATCTGAATACAGGGTCTCTGTTTCTTTTCCGTTTTCCAGGATCGCAACATCCAGAGAAGACATCTCGATCTCGACTGTCTGCTCCTTGCTCTCAGTAAGGACTGCCTGGGTGCTCCCGGAGCGAAGCACGATGATCATGCCGACCAGTACGACCAGAAGCGAGGACAGGATCAGAACTGCTCTTTTTCCGCTAAACTTACGCATTCTCTGCACCTCCCTCCTCTGTCGTTGCTACACTCGGAACATAGGACCAACCGCTGGGCTTGACCAGTGTCGTTGTGCTCCCGTTCTCATAAACGACCCTGCTGGACTCATGGACGACAACGATGTTGAAGTCGATGTCCGGTGCCTTGGGGGAACCTTCCGTCTTCACTTCCACATACAGCTCCGATGTGGTGCCGCCAACGGGAAGGATCTCGGTGTAGTACCACCATCCGTCTGTATTCTCTGCCCATTTGCCGTCTTCGCTCGTCGTGACGGCGTAATCTCCGGCAAACACTTTGACACGTACGATCACCGGTGTTTCCCCTGTGTTCTTGATGACGATGTGCTTATCTTTCTGGTTCTCGTCGATCTCCTCGACGATCTCTGTTTCCCATTTAAGGGTAACTGCGGCTTCACCGGAAGCCTCGTCATATGCGGTAAAGTACGCTAATGACTCTTGTATCGGTGTCACGGCTATAAAGACAAACAGCATAGCCAGGACAATTAATATCGATTTTTTCTTCATCTATATTCTCCTAAATCTCAGAATTAGAATCGCTCAAATCACTTGACCGTTCAGTGTATCAGAGTCCCCTTGACCGGTTCCCCGTTCAAGGGGACCTCGTTTCATCGCTGAACGTGAACTAACTGACTGTGTTCTGTTTGCTCTGATTGGTGACTACCGGGTTTCCTTTCTCATCATGTCCGTATTCGTTGATGATTCCGGAACCATAACCCGGCGTGTTGTTGTAAGTGTTCACGAAGGATACCTTGAAGATCTTGTCTTTCTCGTCCCACTTAACCTCGGTTTGACTGACCAGTTTATGGCCTGCCGTGTAGACTTCTTCGACGGTAATGGTGTCTTCCTTTTCATACGGGAGCCCGTACAGCACAGTACTGTCTGTGCCGGCTTTTCCGTCGAAGATGATCGCCGCGTAGTTGTGATACTTATCACCGATGGTGATCTCAAATACGAATGTCGCATTGGAAGTATCTCCTGCATCAAAGAGATTTTCTACTTTCTTAGTAATCTCCAGGTTGATAAGAGTATTTGTCAAAGTATATTCTACTGGACCATCCTCTTCTTCTGTTTCTGAAGTATCCTCAGTCGTCTCTTCTGCTTCTTCTTCGCTCTTGAGCTTGATAGTAGCCACATAACCTGTTACAGCATCTTCTGACACAGTGTATTCAATAGGCTCTGCTTTACCATCTACCAATTTGAATTTAGGAAGGCTGCTGAATGTCGCAGTCCAAGCTGCAGTCTCTCCATTCTCATCAGCTGTTCCGTCAAGCGTAATCGTCTTGTTCGTTCCATCTTTATTCTTAACTGCTGTGCCGTCTGCCAACAGATTGATAGTTATGCTATCCGGACGCAAGCTGTGAGCATCATTATCATCCTCCCAGACTTTATTGACGATTACATCAACGGTATCCTGAGTGTTTGTGATTACAATATTGCCATCTTCATCCTTGGAAATATTGCCCTCCTCATCCTTGGAAACCTCAGATGTATAACCAGGCCATGCTGTTGTTTCTTCCACTGTATATACAATTTCAACTTTTTCTCCATCAACAGCTTTATACTTTGGAAGTTCTTTAAACTCTGCTTTCCAAGTTTCTCCACTCAGAGTTACAATCTTGTCTGTTAAATCTCCATCAGCCACAAGAGTAAATACTACACTTGCATTTTCTGGAGCTGTGGTAGAACCATCTGCATTCTTCCAATTCTTTATCGCACTTACTTCAGTCAAGATAAGAGTATTAGTAATATCAAACCCTTCTATAGCTGTTTCATATCCATAGATCTCAGCTTCTTCAACTGTGTAGGTGTACTCATAACCTTCTGCATCATACTTATCTAACTCACTGAATTTGTATGTGTTTTCGGTCCATGTCGGTGTGGCTTTCAGCGTC
>CAZRGP010000007.1:0-53773 GCA_964599695.1 uncultured Faecalibacterium sp. | reverse complement strand
TCTGCTGTGCTTCCAGCCTTTGCACTCGTACGTTTCAGAGTCAGCGTGATCTCTGTTGCGTTATCGTGCTCTTTGCCGCCATCTACCCAGGTCTTGGTTCCTGTTACTTCTACCTCTTCCTGAGTGATCGTGTTTGTGAAGCTCAGTCCGTCGGTTGACACTGTTGTTGTGTATCCGGTGATCGCTGCTTCTTCTACGGTGTAGGTGTACTCATAGCCTTCTGCATCATACTTATCTAACTTACTGAATTTGTATGTGTTTCCGGTCCATGTCGGTGTGGCTTTCAGCGTCTCTGCTGTGCTTCCAGCCTTTGCACTCGTACGTTTCAGAGTCAGCGTGATCTCTGCTGCGTTGTCGTGCTCTTTACCGCCATCTACCCAGGTCTTAGTTCCTTCTACTGTTGTTTTTGGAGCATGAGTATTAGTGATAATAAAACCATCATTATCACTTGATACTTCTGCTGTATATCCTGAAGGAACGGTAGTCTCTTTAACCGTATAGATTATTGCCTTACCTGATTCATTCTTAGGAATACTATTCCAAGTGTAAGTCCAGTTATTATCAGCACTAAGTGTCACAGGATCGCCACTAGCTATATCGTCAGCATATAGCCGCACTGTTACACTTTTAGGACGCAACTGATCTGCATCATTAACATCAACCCACACTTTTCTGGCAACGACACTTACGACTTCGGGTTCATAACTGTTTTTTATCTCGAACCCGCTTTCAGCATCTCCAGAAATAGTAACCGTGTACTGAGCACCGTTAAGGGTTATCTTTCCGGCAGTTACATTGGCTTCCTCAACTGTATAAACGATTTCTTTTCCATCTTTGTAAGCAGGTAAGTTGCTCCATGTAACTGTCAAATCTTCTCCAGTTGCTGTTGCAGATATTGTCTGGCTCTTTCCAGTAACTACTTCGCCATCTGCCAAAAGATTGAATGTGACATCGTCGCGCTTGCGATCTCGGTCATCATCGTCATCCCATACTTTTGTTGCTTCAACTTCTGTTTCTACATATTCATTAGTAAAGTCGACATAGAACTCAGCGTTAGGAACATTGATCTTACCAGAAGCTTTCATACCTGTTATGGTCGCAACTTCCGGATCATCCTGATGAGCTTCTTCGGTAGCCTGAGATACCGCTCTGCCCACAGCTGTATCGAACCTGAAACCGTCAGGTAATGTTGTCTCCTCAATAGTATAGGTAGTGTCTGAACGCAGGTTCGTAAAGCGCAGAGTCCATCCAGCCTTGATTTCTACTGTTATAGAGCTGCCACTTGAAGCATAATAGTATCCAGTTTCAGAACCATCTTTCACCTCAGCAGTAGCACTTGTCGTAATATTCTTAACCGGATTCTGTTCATCAGGAAGAGATGGGTC
Organism: uncultured Faecalibacterium sp.; assembly: GCA_964599695.1. GTDB lineage: Bacteria > Bacillota > Clostridia > Oscillospirales > Ruminococcaceae > RUG11783. The sequence continues at coordinate 52,388 of CAZRGP010000007.1, read as the reverse complement.
GTATACAGAGAACCATACATCTTCTCCCTTTGGATCAGTAACAGTAATGCTGAAAGCAAACAGTTCATCAGTCGGTGCATTTGTACCTGTAATCTTTTTCTCCAGCTGTAACCAACTACGCCTGTTATTTACAGCAGTTAACAGATTATCTGATTCACTACTTACTTTGTACTTCTTATTATTGATCACATAGTAATCTGTTCCATCAGTACCCGTAACACTATCATCTTTGATGAGCATTGTAGGTGTACCGTTGATAACCATCGGGTGGTACACCTCACTGGTAAGCTCCCACCTATAGGTAAATGACGCCGGTTCGACTACTTCATAATCATGTCCTGTTTCAATTACTTCATAGTTGCTTCCAGTGCCTTTTATCTGTCCCATAGAGATGTATATGGAATCAGAAATCCAATTTGTTTCTTTAGATACTGTTAATGCTTTATCCCCATATAAGTATGGCTCTGTATCCCGGGTTACTTCCAGTTTGACAGGATCCCCCTGCTTCAGATCCAACTTATTAAACCACTTCTTCTCTACTTTGATTGTTGCTGTTGGAAGAATCATCGCTTCTTGAGGCACATTTGAAGGTGAATCCGTGTATGTTTCATCTCCTACTGTATAAGTAGTCTTCAAATGTGTATTTGTCTTTAGGGTATACGATCCGCCTGCAGTAGTTGGTTTTGCTATTCCTGCAGCCTCCAGCTCAGCGTCAGTCATTGTAATAACACCATTGTTCAGGTCAGCAATGGTATCATAAGCTGCCTGGCTTGGCCATACAGTGAACTTCAAACGATAATATGTTCCTGGCTGAACAGTTCCTAAAGAGGAAAGGTCCCATGTAACGCCATTATCATTACTATATGAAGCGCCCGGAGCCTCTGCCCATGCACTGTAATTCTCACCGTCTGTAGAAATCTGATATACAAAACCACTTGCTTCGCCGGAAACCGCGGCACTTACATTAGAGAGTGAAGGAACACCATCATCAACACTGACATTGCTGGCGCCTAAATCATTGACAATAGTCTCAGCAATAGTCTGGAATGTACTTTCAATTGTGTCAGCGTTAGCTGCGATGGTTTGTTGCCCACCTTGCCCTTGGCCTTGGATTACATCAACAAGACGATTGAATGATTCTCCGGAGGGAGTAGATCCAGAAGAACCGCAGTAAATACCATATAGCTTTGTTTTTGCTGCTATAGCTTTCGCCTCGTCTTTTGAACGTGTTGCGGAAGTAGAACTGTTTCCTTGATAACCGAGGCGCATGTGGTCATTAGTATAAATTGTAGTAGCTCCAACATCATCAGCTGATACGGTGTAGTTCCAACCGCCATATCCATATGTTGTACCAATATCACTGTTCATCCAATAATAGGTGTTCGGATCACCATCGGTTAGGAATATTACATACGTTGGATCACTGTCAGGCATGTTATTGAGCACACCGTATAAGCCTCCACGCATACCAGCTTCCCAGTTAGTACCCGAGGTAGATACCATATTGATTCCTGCACATGTTGTTTTGAAAGCTGCATTGTCTTTCGTCCAGTTCTGCACTACTGTAGCTGAGCGTCCAAACGTAACAAGCGCAAAATCTATTTTCCCGGCATTCGATGCGTTATCACCTTCAGTAAGAGTCTCGATCAAAGCTTTCATTGCAGCTTTGGCATTAGTCCATTTATCCCCTCTCATACTGGCAGTAGCATCAAGGATAATCAGAACGTTAGCATAATGAGAATCGTCCTCATGCACGGTGGTTCCCTGAACATCCAAAGTAATTGTATATGTTCCGTCACCATTCGATTCTACATGCTTTGTTGTAGTTGGAGCCGGAATAGTCGTATCATCTCCACTGGAAGGATTTGGCTCCTCCGGTATGTAATAATACGCATAAATATTGCTGCCATCTTCCAATGGAAGATCCGTCTCAGGAGTATTATCCTCTGTATTGGCTTCCTGGGTGTATATCCATGACCCGGACTCTGTCTTCTTCAATATTGACAGAATATCCACGCCAGCTTCTCGGGCTACTCCAGGAGCGCAGTATTCAGCACTAAGATAATAATACTCATCACCTGACTCTGAAACGAAAGAGTTCGCAAGGCTTACACTCGCTGCAGTCGTATCTAACTTAGCACTATCAAATTCATTGAAAGATCCATCAACCATTGTTCCCCAATGAATATATGCTTTTTCAGATGCTCCGGTTTCACTATTTGTCCATGTAATCGTGAATGTAGAAAAGCCGTCGACTGTAAAATCCGAGTCAATCTGCTCTACATCTTCACTCTTTGTCGTTACGGAAACAGTGCCCTCGGTCTCCTGGGCAAAGTCTGCGACCGTCTCTGCCTTGGCAGTACCGTTTTCATCCGTGGTTATGTGATTGACCTCGACGGTTTCGGGAACGATCTGGGTAGTGTCCTCAGCAGCTTCCTTAATGACCTCTTTCTTGACCTGAATGGAAACACTTACGTTACCGACAGGTTCAACTTCGTTACCATTCTCGTCTTCAAAGTGGATATCAAGGGCGATCATGCCGTCATACTGTTTGCCGCTGTCTGCCAGGGCGCCTTCTGCGTCCTTATAAGCAGTGTCGTTCTGAGAAAGAACGGACGCGACCAAACGGACAGGAACGTCAAACGCGTTTCTGTCTGCTTTTGCGGATACCATAAATCCGGATACTTCCGCGCTGTAAGGAATAAGTTCCTCCCCTGCCGGAACTTCCGGTTCCTCAGCAGGTGATCCCGATTCCTCCGAGATTTCCTGCTCTTCGGTCACTTGCCCCTCCGCGGACGCTTCCTCGTCGGAAATACCTTCTTCGGAATCTCCGTCGGCGATCGTTTCCGCATCTGTCTCTGATCCATCATTCTCACCAAGATCCGAGAGGATCTCGTCAGCGATGGCAACCATCTGTTCTTCAAGCGCTGCTTCTGACTCTACAGCAGCACCTTCCTCTTCTTCCGCCATGACGAAGATGTTCGGCGACGGAACAAGAGTGAACAGCATGATCAAGAGAAGGAAGATACCTAATACTCTTTTGCCGTTCTTTTCCATTACTACCTCCACAATATAAACTGCCTTGCAGTAGATTGACTGCGCCGAGGGAAATGTCCACACAGCGTATGTCACGCCGTGCTGTTATGCCGCTTCATTACACGTTTATAAATGAAGTCCCTCTACACTCAATAGCATTCTAACACATTATTATGCAAATGTGGCGTGCCGTTTATGAAATTTATTGCACTTTTATGAATTATTTTTAAACCATCCGATATATCGTTATTGGCGCCACAGTATGTTTCACCTTCAAAGGTCATACACTAATGGAAATGCTCACAACCTTATGTTCCAACAACATCTGATCAATATTCACCTTCACGGTGCAGCAGCACAAAAAAAGTCCCTGACCATAAAAGGTCAGAGACTCATGCATATCATATAACTATAGGCTGATTTCTGCTCCTACAGATCAGTCTTCGATCAGCTCCCGGTACTTTCCGAGTTCCGCAAACATCTGCTCAAGTAGCCCGGAATAATCTGTCTCCGTTCTGGAGCGGAGAAGTTCGGTCATCTCAGAAACCGGATCCAGAAGATTGGTAAGGGCCACATTTGCGAGAACTCCCTTGAGTGCATGCGCGCGCTCAAACCCCGCATTCAGATCTCCCTGTTCCAGTGCCTCCTGAAGACGCTCATAACCCGTATCGGATACTGCCAGTTTTACCATCCTGAGGTAGAAGGACTCATTATTCAGGCAGCGGCCAAGACCTTCGCCCGTGTTGGCGCCGATCTCATTCATTTTTTCTATTGTCAGCATCCGGTATCTCCTTTGCTAGATCTAACTTTGAAGTATCATCTCCATCAATACCATTACACATGATATCGCGTGTAAAATCAACCCTTTAAATTACAGAGCAAACCCGCACCTTCTCTGCTTGTCTGTAAACGCCTCTTTTATGAGATTGGATCCAAAAGCAATGAACCGTCATATCCGCTCGAATAAAAGGCATATCTATACTCGATTCCATTCTTATCCACGTAGGAGAACCCACTGTTCGGCATCTCATTGAAAAGCGGCAGATCAAGGACCAGCGCTTTTCCGGAATACAACTCGTCGGTCTCATAGACAACGGTCTCATCAAATACCGGGTGATTGCCGGAATCAAACTCCCCTGTAAACTCCAGCATCAGCACCTTCACATCCGTCACGATATGGTCCGCCATCAGATAGACCACATTCCGCCCGCTGGCTTCCGAAGAGATAAAGACTTCCTTTTCATCGTAAGCCCTGACAACTTCATCCTCCCAGTATGCGTGGACCGCGTTTCCGCCGACATAACCGGGGCTGAGGGGATTCATTCCGTCCTGCCAGAAGACCCCGTATCCCATATACTCCAGTTCCCGCAGTTCTGTAACACAGCCGTTTTCATCCGTGGTCACGCTGGCAAAAACAGAACAATAGGTGTCCGGGATCCGCATATCCGGTTCCTTCACCCCTTCCACCGGGTAGGAAAGAATATAGTGTCCGTATTGATCCGGAGAATACATGATCGCCACCGAAGGAGCGATGAATCCAAGATCCTCATCGTGCTCATATCCGTATACTTCCTGAAGACCGACAGTATCCCCGGTGTTGAACCAGCAATAAGCGTAGAAGGTCTCACCCTTCTTCAGCAGATCGGCGTTTTCCTCAGCGGCAAGGACCGAGGAAACGCTGTCTCTCACAAAGAGCCAGGAACTCGGGGATGCCATCAGGTTGTAGCCAAGACAATCCTCCGTGACGACCGACTCCCCGTTTCCGGGATAGCGCACGACAAGAAGATCCTTGTTGCCGGCCGTTCCGGTGAGGAACGTGAGGGATGCCGTATCCGTGTAGTACGACCACTCCTCTCCGACAGACGTCAGATCCTTCGAGTAATCATCTATGGTCATGTCGATATAATCGACGGTCCCCGACTCCGGGCCAAGAATATAATCCAGAGAGAAGGTCGCGATGAGCCATTCCCCGTCATCCCTCGTGAACGTGACCTTACTGTCTGTACAGTCGAATTCCATGGTCGTTACGGTGCGGCTTCCGGGATCTATACCTTTTTCGCACAGTCTCCAGGTGCCTTCCAGGTAGGAAAACATCTCTTCTTTGGTCATCTCACTGGGATAGAATACCGTTTCCTCCGAAACGATATCTTCACCCTCAGGATCGGATGGGGTTGATCCCGGCGATACCGGCTCATGCACTTTCCCGCAGGAAACAAGGCTGAACACCGTCAACAGCATCAATAGCGACAAAGCTAATACCCGTCTCATAGATCCGCCCTCCCACTAATATAAGGTTCTTGAACTTCCGGATGTGTAACTCTTACTTCTGCGTAAAGTCAAATTTGGAGAGGATCACACTGTTAACCGAATACTCCACACCTGTCCTCTGTTTTCCCACGAGAAAATTGGCGTCGATTCGGTCTTCGATGATCTTGCAGTTCTCCCTGGTCGTATTGAAGAGGAGGACCAGGAACTGTCCTTTTCCGTACCGCGTCACCGTATCACTGTGGCGCACCGACTGGATCACAGCTTTCTCCAGTCTGGCGGAGAGCTCATCCAGTTTCGGACCTTCCCGCATGGGATTTCCCTTACTGTCCACCACTGTACAGAGCATAAGGAAGATGTACTCCCCGGATCGCTCCATGATCCGTTCCACATTCCTGTATAACTCTACGAAAACCGGATAGGACACATAGTATCCTCTGCCTCCGATCTTGGTCTCGTTGGTCAGTTTTCCCTGAATCTCATCCAGCGTCTCGTAACTGTACTGGAGCTCTTGGGACAACTTCCGGGACACGTCCCGAACAGCTTGCGCAGAACGGTTCCCGTATTCCGCCACGTAGGTCTCCACCGCCGTGTCGAAGAACCTCTCGGCGTCATCGTATCTGCCAAGGGCGATGAGCGCTTCCATGGTGAGGACTTCCCATTCCGAGAAGGGATCCACATTCGTCGCAAATCGACTCAGCTCCAGAAGAAGCTTATACTTATCCCCTTCCCGAAGCAGATCCGCCGCGTGGTTCACGCACTCATGAAACAGCTCCCGGTACCTTTTCTGTTCCTGAAAGATCCAGGAAACGCCCTCATATCCCTTGAGGAATGTACCCGCATACATGTGGCAGGCATCCCACAACCGGACCATCTGCGCTTCCTTGTCCTTCTCTTCCAGTGCTTCGCTGTATGCTGTCTCAAAGAGGCGGGCATCTTCCTCCACTGGAACCTCGTCGGTCCAGAAATAGACCCCGCTCTTCTGGGTGATCAGCGTGCCGTCCGGGATCCCGGAGGACTTCAGTCTCCGCTTGGCATTGTAGATGATATTCCGGATGGAGTGGGAGATATCCTCAATATCACGGTCCTCAAAAAGAGTCTCCTTCATGAGGTTCCGGTTCACACCGTTCTCCCTGTGATGGAGCAACAGCTGCATGAGGAGGCCAAACTGTGACTCTCCCTGTTTTCCGTCTGCGATCTCCGCCCCGCCATACTGTATGGAAAAACGCCCCAACGTCCTCACCTGGAGAACGTTATCACCCTGAACTGTGTTATTGTTCTTTGCCATTTCACGCCGTCCTGTATATTCGCTCTCAACGGAGCCTCAGGGAGACCGTGTCGTAGTTGTTGCACGCAGCGAGGACGGTCTCTTTTGTGATCTTCTTCTGGTTGTACAGATTCATCAGACTGGTATCCATCATGATCATGCCCTGCGCCGAGGAGGACTGGATGAGGGAATCGATCTGGTGGGTATCTCCCTCCCGGATCTTGTTCGCAATGGCCGGGGTGCTCTTCATGATCTCGAAGGCGGGCGTCAGAGTCCCGTCCACCGTGGTGACCAGCTGCTGGCACACGATCCCCCGGACCAGCTGAGCCAACTGCCGTCGGACCTGAGTCTGCTGATTCGCCGGGAACACGTCCACGATCCGGTTGATGGTGCTCGCGGCGCTGCTGGTATGGAGCGTGCTGAACAGCAGCACGCCTGTCTCCGCCGCGGTGATCGCTGCGGAGATGGTATCGTAGTCCCGCATCTCCCCCATCAGGATGACGTCAGGACTCTCGCGCAAAGCGGACCGGAGCGATTCCAGGTATCCGGGCGTATCGATGTACACCTCTCTCTGGCTGACGATGCTCTTCTTGTGGGAATGGAGATACTCGATAGGATCCTCCATGGTGATGATATGGCATTCCCTGTTCTTGTTGATCCGGTCGATCATGCAGGCCAGTGTGGTGGACTTTCCGGATCCGGCGGAACCCGCGATCAGGACGAGGCCGGTCTTGTTGTCCGCGAGGGACAGCACCGACTCCGGTATTCCCAGCGCTTCGGGATCCGGTATGCCGAACTTGATGACCCGGATCACTGCGGCCACCGAGCCGCGCTGACGGAATACATTCACACGGAAACGCCCAAGGTCCGGGATCGAGAAGGAGAAGTCATCGTCCAGCCCCTCATCATAGTTGGTCCTTTTTCTTCTGCTGGTCTCATAGATCTCTTCGATGAGTGGAAGGATATCGTTAGGCTTGAGGAACCCCTCCTCCCTGCACTGGGCTCCCTTGACCTTGTAGGTCACAGGAAGTCCGGCGATGATAAAGATGTCGGACGCGTCCCTTTTGACTGCTTCCTGCAGAACTTCACGTAGATTCATCACTTTATCTCCTTTAACCTGCCCAGATACCCTGGTTCAGATCCTCCTCTTCCCACACCTTGGTGATCTTCCACTCCCGGATGTCGTAGAGGTCCTCTTCGCTTTCCGTGAGACGGATCACCAGTTCATATCCGTCCCGCTCCGCTTTATACTCAAATATCCCGTCCGCTTTCCGGTTCAACTCACTGATACTGCTTAGCGATGCGCCGACCTCCAGTTCTTCCGCCAGATTGCTCAGGAATTCGCTTCCCTGCGCTTCCAGTGAATACCGGATCTGCGTCATCTCCGCAAACCGCTCCGCAAGGACAACGTCCGCGTGGGAGGTGGCGATAGTCAGAGTCGCAAGTGTCGTGAGGATGACGGCTACCACAGTCAGGAAAACCGCCACCGGTCCGAGCCTCAGTTTATTGCCCATTCCCCGCCTCCTTCCGGAAGTAGCCGGATCCGAGAACATAGATCGGCTCTTTCTCTTCCCCGTAGCAGACCGAGATCCTCTGGGTATTGAGGCTGCCCGCGTTTCCATCACTGCTCTCCCACTCCACGGTCACGGTGTAACCCGCATCTCCGTCCTCTCCGGATACCGAGGCGGTGTAGATCAACTGACTCTCGGAGCGCTGCACCAGCTCTACTCCATCCGCCTGCAGAAGAAGCTCGAACGCTTCATCCCGGTCCTCCGCTGCCATGGAGATCTCCGCCGCCCGCTGGGCCAGGATCACCGCTTCCGTCTTGTGTCTCGCGTAGAGGCTCTGGGATCTGGACGACACGAAAGCGCCGGTGAGTACCACGGTCACCAGCAGCATCAGCGCGAACAGCAGAAACAGTTCCACGATAAATGCGATGTTCTTTCTCTTGCCCATAATCCCTCTTCAGTGGATATGTACATAGGAACTTCCCAGATCGGTATCGATCCGGACCAGATCCTCTTTTACCAAAGTAATGTCAAAACGTTCCGCCTTCCCGATCTCCGATGAACCTTTCCGGTCGATCCCGGAGCCTGTCAGTCCGTAATCCTCCCGGACAGATCCGTCATCGAAGAAGATGCGCTGCTCCGTACCTGCGGCTTCGTCCCGGATCACCAGGACGCGCAACCCGTCCCGTTCCTCCACCGAGACACGTGACGCCCGGTCCGCATTCACGGCCGTCACAACATAGGACAGGACCGCTCTCATTTCGTCGTTCCTTTCCTGCATATCCACCGCGTACTGATACGCCCTGGCGGAAAAGACGACGAGAAGGAGGATGACCAGAAACAGAACAGCCACTGTCAGACTGCGGAGAACTCCGCCTGCGCCGCTACGCTCCATTGCTTCCTCCTTTGTATTTCACACGGACTTCGGGAGGAAGGTTCTCCGCGAAGGCGTTGTACACGATGAGGTATTCCTCATGATTCACCGCGAGCCCGTAATTCTCTTCCAGATAACGGAGATCCTGGGGGTATGCCCCCTCGATGACGTAACACTGCCGTGCCCTTCGCATGACCGTGTCGGTGATGGATGCGATGCTCTCACGGATCTCCTCCTCCGAAGCACGGGAAGAACTCTGCTGCACGAACAACACCAGTGCAACAGCTGCCAGCATACATATGGCGATCCACTTCCTGCGCTTCACGATCATCACCTCAGCCGATAGAGTTCATGATCCCGATGAGCGGCACCATGAGGCTGATGAGCATCAGCCCGATGGAGATCATCAGGAGTCCGGTGAGCATGGGCTCGATGGAATTCGCGATCCGGCTGATGGTCGCCTCGTTGTTCTCCTTGAGGCTCCTCTGGATCTTCTGCATCACCGAGTCCAGCATGCCGCTGCGCTCCGCAGGGATCAGCATGCGTCCGTTCACCGAGTCAAACAGTTTTTCTTCATACGCGGCCTGGGAGAAGGTGCTCCCAGCCGTCATGCGCTCAAGGGCGCTCTTCAACTTGCCCTTCAGTTCCTCCGATTCCACCACCGGCATGCTCTTCTTCAGGGCCTCGTCCTGCATCTCCCCGCTGGAGAGGAACATATCAAAACAGGAGGTGAACCGGTACAGATCCATCCCGCGGAACAGATCGCCGAACACCTTGAATCCGGACAGGAACTTCCTCACCTGCTCCTTCTTTCCGGACCTCCACATCCACACGCCGCACAGAAGTCCCGCGACCAGCACCGCCATGACCACGAGCAGCACCCAGCAGAGCAGGAAGGATCCGTTGATGTAATTGAAGGATGAGGAACTGAGACTGCCGGTCAGATTGTTGTAGACCCCGTAAAACGCCGGGAACACCAGGACAAGCATGACGATCAGCACGGCGATGACCATGAAGAGCAGGATCACCGGGTACCGTACCGCTGACACGATGGTCTTCTTCATGGATTCCTCGGTCCGATAGTACTCAGAGAGATGGAACATGGTGTCCACCATCTTACCAGTATATTCCGCCACCCGGATCATGTCCGTCGCGTAATCCGGGAATACCCCGGCCTGTTTCATGGCTTCCTCAAAGGTGTTTCCCTCACGGAGGACACCGGACATCTTGTCCAATGCGTCATGAAGCTTTCCGTTCTCCTGGCCGGATGTCTCCTCCGCCAGAAGATAGACCGCTTCCTCCGAGAGGATGCCCGCGTTGAGCATCATCGCCATGTTCTCAAAGAACGAACTGAGCTCCGCGTAGCTGAGTTCCGCCGTCTTTCTGTTCTTTTCCGTACTCATGTTTTGTATCCTCACAGTTGTCAGAACTGATACACATCCAGATAATTGCTGCCGTCCCCAATGAATTTGCTGCTCGCCCCGTTGGCGGAGAAGGTGAGATCGATCCGGGACCAGTCATTCCCCGGCGCGCTGAACTTTACGGTGACCCATCCGCCCTCTTCGGTGTAGAACATGTTCCAGGCGTGGTACAGATCATCCGGCGCCACATAACCGAAGATGATCTTGGTGGGGATCCCCTGGCTTCTCAGCATGGAGGCGGTGAGACAGGCGTAGTCGAAACAGATCCCCTTCTTCTCCTCAAGTGTCCGGTCCGGATCCGGAACATATCCCTTCAGTTTTCCGTCCACCGCAAGCTGCGCCTTGTCGTCGTCATAGGTGATGGATTTCACTACATAGTCATAGACCTTCCCTATAAAATCCACGTCCGAATGGGACTGCTCTGCCAGGGACCTGGCCAGGGCAACACATTCTCTTCCGTCATAGAAAGAGGCGTACTGATTCGGCCTAAGGAACGGATCAAACTCGTCCTCCAGTGAGACCGTCACTTCCGCGTGATAGATCTCATAGTACTTGTTGTCCTCGATATTCTTCATCACCCGGAAGATATAGTCCCCGTTCCCGCACTGCAGCGGAAAGATCTCCTCCTCCCCGTCCCTCACCTCATAGGTATAGGTCTCCTCGTCCTTGAGCACCTGAAGTTTCACACGTGCATCGGTCTCCACCTTCAGCGCCATATATCCTTCATTCACACAGGAGAGATCCATAAGGACTTCCCCGTTGCCCTCGGCCGCATCTGCATGAAAGGAAGCCATCCGCATCTCCGGGATCTCGTAGAACGTCTCCGGATTCGTCTGCGGCCTTGAAGCGCCGGAAGCGTTTCCGCCGCAGCTGACGCCGGACAGAGCGATACAGAGAACCAAAAGGAACGATATCCACTTTTTTCCGCTTTTTCGTTGCATCCGGATGGACAGACCGCCTATGACCTTAATTATCTACATTATATATTTATCAAAAACATGGGGCAACGAAAAAAGAGAGCCGAATGGCTCTCTTTATCCGTATGATTTTATGCCTCTTTTACAAACTGAGACTGATAGAGGGCGGCGTAAAGTCCGTCCTTCTCCAGAAGTTCCTGATGCGTTCCCTGCTCCATGACACCTTCATCGGTGAGGAAAACGATCTCATTCGCGTCACGGACGGTGGACAGCCTGTGTGCTACCACGATGGTCGTTCTGCCGTGGCTGAGTTCATCCAGCGACTGCTGCAGCTCGGCCTCGGTGACATTGTCGAGAGCAGAGGTAGCCTCGTCCAGAATGAGGATCTCAGGATCCTTGAGGAAGATGCGCGCGATGGCGATGCGCTGCTTCTGTCCTCCGGACAGCATCACGCCCCGTTCGCCGACGAAGGTATCGTACTGGTTCGGCAGCCCCTCAATGAAGGTGTCGATCTTTGCCTTTCTTGCCGCTTCACGGATCTCATCCAGCGTGGCGTCCGGTGCGGAGTAGCCGATATTCTCGGCGATGGTACCGGTGAAGAGGAAGACGTCCTGCTGCACAATGCCGATGTGCTCCCTCAGGCTGTTGCGGGTAACGGTAGTGATGTCACGCCCTCCGATGGAGATCGTTCCGGCATCAATGTCATAGAAGCGCGGGATGAGGTGGCAAAGGGTAGTCTTGCCGCCTCCGGAGGGACCGACCAGCGCTACCTTCTTCCCGTTCGGGACGGTGAGGTTCAGATCCTCCAGAACTCTGCGGCCATCACTTCCCTCATAGTGGAACGATACATGGTCGAAGACGATGTCGCCCTCCAGGTGATCCACCGGAGCAGCACCCTCTTTCTCCTTCTCGGACGGGGTGTCCATGATCTCGCAGAAGCGCTCAAATCCGGTCTTCCCGTCCTCATACATCTCCACGAATCCCATCAGTTTCCGGATCGGAGAAAGGAAGTTGGAGATAAAGAGGAAGTAGGCGGTAAAATCCCCTATGGTGATCCACCCGTTGAAGTAGAAGATCCCTCCTGCGCACAGAACGGTGAGGTAAAGGATGTCCAGCATCATCTCCATGCCGGCGTTGAATCTCGCCATGGTGGAAAACGCCAGTTCCCTCGCATTCCAGAAATCCTTCGCCCTCTTCGACAGCTTCTTCATTTCGCCGTCGATGTTGTTGAAGGCCTTGGTGACACGGATACCTCCCAGGGAGTTCTGCAGTTCACCGTTGATCTCGGAGATCGCGGCGCGGCTTCTCCGGTATCCCTCGTTCATGTCCGCGCGAAGATGCATCACGAAGAAGACCATGAAGGGGAAGAAGGCGAAGACGATGAGACCCAGCTTCCAGTTGATGGTAAGCAGGATGATGAAGGAACCGATCAGGGCTCCGGTGGTCTGGATCACGTGCTCCGGACCGTGATGAGCGAGCTCGGTGATGTTGAACAGGTCGTTCACGACCCGGGAAGTAAGCACGCCGCTCTTGTTCTTGTCAAAGAAGGAATAAGGCAAAGTGAGCATGTGCTCAAAGATATCCCGCTGCATATCATTCTGAATATCCACGCCCATCATGTGGCCGTAGTAGGTGACCCAGTAGTTCGCGCCTTCCTTCATCAGATAGACAAAGAACACGACAGCCACCGAGATGAGCATCTCACGGAACATTCCCTGAGGGACGTAGGTGTTGATGATCCTCCTTGTGATTAGAGGATAAATGAGCCCGCATACCGTGATGACCGTGGACATGAAGATATCCATGGCGAACATGCGCCTGTAAGGCTTATAGTACGCGACGAAACGGGACAATAGACTTTTCTTCTGCATAAGATACATTCACTCCTGATTTAAAACTTTCCCTATTCTACTTGCTTTTGTGCATATTGGCAATTATTTTAAACAAAAACTGTAACATCATACAAATCCCCTTTTCCACAGTCTTTCCGGGCGGTCATTTTTTCCTATTCCAGGCCCAATTTCTGGGACATCTATGCCATAATGTAGAATAATGAGGTAAATCGCGATGAAAACACTTACACAAAAATACAAGGCAGCGGAGAAGCTGCTCCCCTGGAACGCCTCCTGCTCCGTCCTGAACGCGGAACCGGTCCCGCAGAAACTGGATGACACCCATTTCTTCTATCCCCTGGAGACCCGTTCAAAAGACGGATCCGTATGCACGCAGTGGAAAGCGGTGTCCACCGAAGACGGCACAGAAGCACCGCTGTTCGATCACCGCAAACTCTGCTCCCTCCTGGAGAAGGATGCGATCCCCTTCACCAACTGCAAGGTGAAGGACGGCGTCCTTACCTTCAGCGCGGACGGCTATGACTGTTCCTATGATCTGGGTTCTCAGACGCTTCACAGGGAAAAGACAGAAAAGAAGACCGGAACAGCATCTCCGGACAGAAAGAAGGAAATCTTTTTCCGCGGCCATGACCTCTGGCTCCGTTTCCTGGAAAGCGGAAAGGAACTCCGCCTCACCGTTGACGGAAAAAAGAACTTCGCCTACGGCACCCCCGCCCAGTTCAGCGGCTACATCACGGACCGTGTAAAAGGAGTTCCTCTCCGACCGGACGTGCTCTGGTCCCCGGACTCCCGGTATTTTCTCTCCTACAAACTGGATCAGAGAAAGGTAAAGGACCTCTACCTGATCCGCTCCTACGACAAGGAGGGATCGGACAGCATCCGTCCGGAACTGTACACCTATAAATGCTCCTTCCCGGAAGATGAGCATATCCCCCTTGCCTATTTCTATCTGTTTGATACCGAGACAGGCAAAGCGACTGAACTGGATCTTGATCCCCAGCCCATAGGTGGCGGAATGTTCGGGGATCACTATTCCTTCGCGAAATGGATGGAGGACAGCAGCGCAGTCTATATGACACTGGTGAGCCGCGGAAACAAATCCGCCTCTTTCGCTGTCGTCCAGACAGACGGAACTGCCGGAAAGATCCTTACTGAAACGACTGACACCTTCCTCAACATCTGCACCTACGGACAGCTGGACGGCTTCGGCGACTACTGTGCCAGCAATTACCTTTCCAAGGACCGGAAAGCCCTGCTGTGGCAGAGCGAGCGAGATGATCTGGCAAGGCTTTTCCGCTATGACGCGCAGAGTGGCGCCTGCCTTGGTCCCATCACCCCGGCGGACTGCGAAGTCGGAGAGCTCATCTGCGCGGACGATGAAGGACAGTGGATCTATTTCTACGCGAGCAACCTTTCCTGCACCTCCGATCCCTACTACCAGCTGGCCTGCCGCGTCCATTACGACGGCACGGATTTCACGATATTGACTCCGGAAGACGGAATGCACCGCTGCCGCTATATCAACGGGATGCTCATCGACACCTGGAGCCGGGTCGACAAACCTCCGGTCACCAACCTCCGAAGAGCAGACGGATCTTTTATCCGTGAGCTTGTCGCCGCTGACCCCTCGGATCTCATGAAGCGAGGATATATCACACCGGAGCGCTTCACGGTCACCGCGAGCGACGGGAAGACGGCGCTCTACGGCATCCTCGTCCGCCCTGCGGATTTCGATCCGGGAAAAAAGTATCCCTTCATCGATTACATCTACGGCGGGATGCAGTGCTACAACGTTCCCAAAACATTCTCCTGGAAAGGAGCGATAGAAGGAAGAGAAATGCTTGGCGGCCTGGAGGCGATGGCTCAGCTCGGATTTGCCGGCATCATTCTCGACGGTCTAGGCACACCGGGCCGTGGAAAGACTCTCCATAACATCAGTTATGAGATCATTCACGGATGTGCCGGGCTGAAGGATCATGTCTACTGTCTGGATGAGCTGTGTGAAAAATATACCTTTCTGGACCGTGAGCGGATCGGCATCTGGGGCAACTCCGGAGGAGGATGCGGCTCAACAAGAGGGATCCTGGAGTATCCCGACGTCTACAAAGTGGCGGTATCCTCTGCAGGTAACCATGACCAGCGGATGTACAACACCTCGTGGACCGAGAACTACTACGGTCTTTACGACAAGGACATCTATGCCCCCGGTGACAACACAGCCCTGGCGAAGAATCTGAAGGGGAAACTTCTCATCGTCCACGGAGCCATGGACGACAATGTCGCTCCTTCCCAGTCATTGCGCCTGGTAGATGCTCTCATCCGAAGCGATAAGGATTTTGACTTTCTGACTCTTCCGCGCTGCAATCACAATGTCCCCGCTGACCCCTACTTCGTCCAGCGGCGCACCGACTACTTCGTGGAACATCTCCTGGGAAAAAAGCCCGTTTACCGGTTCAGGAAACCCTGATTACAATTATTGCTTACATGATCAACGGGAAGAGACCTCATCGGTCTCCTCCCGTCGCTGTTTATAGAACAAAAAAGCCAATCATTTTGTGATGTCAGACACAGGTCTCCTCGAGTCCATCCGCATTTATTATGGTCTCACCAATAGCACATCCCCGAACAACCCATTTGATCTGACCACGATGTTGCCAATCACGTACTCTTTTCCCTCATAGGAATAATACGGCCCGAGCCCGATGCTGATCTCCCCTCCCATAAGATCGATATATTCATCGTCCCAGGTGCCTGAGAAAACGGGATACCCGACCTCATCCTCATCTTCCGGACTCACAAAGGTTCCATAGCGGATCATCTGCGGGTGGAGTATCAGGGAAGCGGAATCCGATGTGAATGAAACTTCTGCGATCCCGATCTCATCGATCCGCTCTTCCAGTTCCGAGTTCCTGTTAAAGGTGAGGCAGTATTTCCATTCCCCGCTGATACTTCCTGCAGAAAGAAGGACCGCACCGTCAGGAATTCCGTTGGCATAAACATCGTTCTCATAGAAGAGAAAATCGTCGAAGGTCGGATCATCTGCAAGCGAGAGCATCCCCTGGGAGATCTGCGGATCCTCTTCTGGTCCTGTCTCCTGTTCGGGATCGTCTGGAGTATTTCCTGACTCACTGCCGGGAAACAGCGACGGTATGCTCACAGGCAGATCCGTTGTGTCCTGCATATACTTGTAAACGCCGAAGCCTGCAGCGCCGATGAGAAGAAGCAGTATCAGCAGACCGATCCCCTTTCCGCCGGATCTTTTCTTCGGCGAAGACGGAGCCACGCTGTAGTTTCCCTGAATGTTCTGCTGAACGGGAACACCTGCATTTACCTGCACCGAACCGACCCTCGTTCCGCAGTTGTCGCAGAATACTGCGTCATCCGGCAGCCGGTTCCCGCAATTCGGACAGTATTTCGCCATGGTATAGTTCACCTCCGTTTCCGGTCATCATTTTTGTTTGTTGAATACTATGTCAAAAGATTTTCCGTCGTGAAACAGCATCGGTATGCGCTCCGGAGTGACTGCGCCTACACCGACCTGCGCCGATGATCCGTCCGCCGCAGCAATTCCCATATCGACTGTGACGCTCTGATCCCCGATCGTCAGGCGCAGTTCATGTGCGACATCGTACCGAACGGGGACGCTGCCCTGCGGCGGAAGTTCCCCGCTCAGGAATACATACTTGCCGCTCTGCTCTCCGGAAGGCAAGCCTAAAAGGTCGGCGAGTTCTTCATCAAAGTTTATGGTCACGCTCTCGCCATCCCCGTTGAAAGCCATGCTCCCGTGTACAGAAACGAACATCCCATCGTGCGGATCGGGGGCAGGAGTGTCCGGCTCGTAGGGGTAGTTATCCGGTGCACTGTTCCGGTATACAAGATACCCGGCTCCGCTCAAAACAAGGATGATCGCCAGCAGAACCAGAATGATCCGCTGCTTATTATGCATGATATCGTCTCCTTCCTTATCGGACTTCGGCGTTCGGACAGTGGTCCCGGATATAACCATAGACCGCGTCAAAATACCGTTCTCCCACATAGACCTGATTTCTCACAAATCCTCCGCCGAGCAATATGAGATCCTTTTCCGGAATTGCCCTGATGTTCTTCACTTTGTCAAAGCGGGAATACAGCGATGTTCCCCCTGCCGAGAGGAGTGCTGCAGCTGACGTCGTTTTGCTCCCCGTGATCCCACCGACAAACGCCGTAAGCAGCTCGAGCGCCTTCGCCTTGTCGGTCTTGATCTGCGTATGATCGATCCCCGTTTCGTCCATCTCGAAAAGGACCGTATATTTCCCGTTGTTTGCCCTGGTGACGATATAGTATGCCGGAACGGAAAGTACAAGAAGTATTCCGAAGACCATCAGACAGATCCCCGCTGAACTTATTATCCCTGTGAGCCCGCTTCCGGTGACCAGTCCGATGACGCTTATGATCCCGAACAGTATAAAAGCGCTGATACCAAGAGCCTTCCAGACTTCCAGCAAAAGGAAGAAACTCTTGAGCATCGGCGCTTCGTACACCCATCTGTACTTTCCGCTCTGATCCCGCAGGGAACCAAGGAGGTCATCCGCTCCGCAATTATCATCGGCCGCCGGAGAAAACCCTGACGGTCTCGGATCCCCGACGACGGTTTGATTCACAAACTTATCCCGTTCCATGACACTCCTCCGAAAAACAAAGAAACAGGTAAATGATCTCCTACAACTGGATAGTATCATACAATCCTGCTTTCGTAAACTTTTTAAACCAATTGAGGAAACTATCTTTAAAAGAAAAGGAGATCGCCGGGCAAAGATGCCCGGCGATCTCCCCACTTGGAGTATATTGTACATTACAAGACGACTGTTGCTGACGCTGTACCCGCCTTCTCCTGACATGCACAGACTTTTACGGAAGTCCCTTCTTTTGCTCTGACGAGCCAGGTGACTTTCTTTCTGGCGGGAGCGTTCTGCTCGGTACTAAGATTGCCGTAGAAGAACGCGCCGGTCACTGTGCGGCTGTAGCCGGACAGGTTGCCGATCTCCTGCTCCGCTTTGCCGGAGAGGATCTCCGCCCCCTCAAAGGTGACCTTCACCGGTTTGCTGACGTTCAGCGAGACCGCTTCATCCGTGAGGTTGGTGGGGAGATATCCCAGGTTGCCGACCACCGCAGTGATCCTGTACAGATCATCTCCCACCACTTCCGCATTCAAGGTATCTATGGTGAGTTTCGGCATGGCCTTCGCGAAGCGGATGTTGAACCTGGTGTCCTTCTCGCACTCCGCGCAGAGGAGATCCTCGGGAGGATTCTGGTGTGTGAACTTGTAGTTGAACCCGCCGATCTCCACGGTCCCGAATGCAGGATGTTCGAAGGTCTCCCAGTCCTGATAGTACTGGGGAGCGTTCTCCTTGACCCACTTCATACAGGCATTAAAGCGCTCCATCCTGGTCTTCGGCGTCTCCTTGGAGTGATCGAACCAGTTGTACGGAACACCAGCCCTGGTATCCAGATCCCAGAACTCCACCGTATACGCCGGAACACCCTGAGACTGATAGAACCAGTCGTCCAGCGCCCCGCTGTCGAAATTGACCTGATCGGTCATGAAGGAGTCGAAGATGTTCATGGGAAGGTATCCCAGTTCTTCCTGTCCCATGGCGGCGATGGCTTTCATGGACTTTATGTCCTCATAGGGAGCGGATTTGGAGGGTTTCGTTCCGGGCGGATAAAGGAGAAGTCCGCCGCTGGTGTGGCCGATCGCCGCTCCGCCGATATTCGGGTGGGAAAGGGCGAAATCCACGATCGCCTTGGTCTCGGTATTGCTCAGGGGATATTTTCCTGCGCCGGGCTGACGGGAATCCGGGAACCAGCCGAGCGGGAAATTCCTGTTGAAATCCAGTCCCCAGGGATCCTGCTCCATCTTCAGGTTCTCATCCCCGTCATAGGAGACAAGGACACCTTCCGGGTAAATGTCATAGAACGTACCGTCCGTGTCGTCGGGTTCGCGGAGCTTCATGGAGCCTTCGTTCTCCGGGTCGATCTTCCAGGCTCCGTAAGGGGTCCTGATCCGCATCATACGGACTACACCGTCCCCGTCCAGATCCTCGCTGCGTACACCGCCTTCCCTGGGCATATACTCCCTGTTGGCAGACCGCAAAGTCTTTGGTGTCGTAAGATAGGTCTCCGCTCCGTCAGGAGTTACGCGTGGGATCACATAGATCGTCTCCTCATCCAGAAGCTTGGTAGCATCAGGATCGGAACCGTAGTTGGTCACCAGATAATCCAAGGTGTGCATGGCGCACATGGAGGATGTGACCTCTCCCGCGTGGATATTCCCGTCGAGATACCAGCCGGGCTTGCTCAATGCTTCACCCGTCTTTTTGTTCGTGAGGGTCACGACATACTGGTTCCTTCCCTCCTCCGTGACACAGTTCACTTCCAGTGTCACTAGGTCAGGGTATTGTTTTGCGAAGAACTCAAGATTGGACTTGATCTCCTCATACTTGTAGTAATGATCGTATGAAAATGTTGTTTTCATCTCTTTTTCCTCAATAGAGAACCTGAGACAGGAACTCCTGTGTCCTCTCATTCTTCGGATGATCGAAGATCTCTTCCGGTGTTCCGGATTCCACGATAATCCCGTCATCGATGAAGAGGACTCTGTCACTGATATTGCGGGCAAATCCCATCTCATGGGTGACGATGACGCAGGTCATTCCGCTCTCCACCAGTTTCTGGATAACCTCAAGGACTCCCTTGACCATCTCGGGGTCAAGCGCGGATGTGGGCTCGTCGAAAAGCATCACATCAGGATCCATAGCCATGGCTCTTACGATGGCCAACCTCTGCTTCTGTCCGCCGGAAAGCTTTCTCGGATACCCATCCGCCTTATCTTCAAGCCCGACTGTTTTGAGCAGCTCCATCGCTCTCTTTTCTGCGTTCTCCTTGGACATGCCTTTCTCCAGGATTGGCGCCACCGTGACATTGTCGAGCACGGTCATGTGAGGGAACACATTGAACTGCTGGAACACCATTCCGATCTTCTGGCGGTGCTGATCCAGGTTTGTGCTTTTGGGATCCAGTTCTTCCCCTTCGAAGAATACTTTTCCGTCTGTGGGTTCTTCCAGAAGGTTCAGACAGCGCAGGAATGTGGATTTCCCGCCCCCGGACGGTCCGATGATGGAGACGACTTCTCCTTTATAGATGACTTCGCTGATCCCCTTCAGGACCTTGAGCTCACCGAAATTCTTTTTGAGACCCACGGTCTCGATCATGATCTCTCTGTTCTCAGTCACTTACGCTCAACCTCCTTTCCATCCACCTTACCGCCCAGGATAGTACCATCGTAAGGACAAGATAGATGCCTGCGATGATAAACAGCGGCTGCCATACCAGGAACTTGTTGGCCAGGATCGTCCTCGTGTACATCAGCTCATAGAGCATGAAGGAACCGGCCATGGATGTCTCCTTGATCATGGCGATATACTCGTTCGCCAGGGAAGGAAGGATGTTCTTGATCGCCTGAGGAAGAACGATCTTGGTCATGGTATGCTTGGCGGTCATTCCCAGGCTCCTTGCCGCCTCTGTCTGACCGGAGTCTACCGAGTTGATGCCTCCGCGGATGATCTCCGCCACATAGGCGCTGGAGTTCAGGATCAGGGACATCAGTACGGTGTAGACCTTGTCGACCCTGTTGAGGATGGGGAACACCATGGGGATGAAAAAATAGAAGATATACATCTGGACCAGAAGCGGCGTGCCGCGGATCACCGTGACAAAAACACCGGACACATTGGTCAGGATCTTATTCTTGCTGAGCCTTGCGATCGCGATAAATGTTCCCAGCACTGTTCCAAAAAATACAGCGATGAATGCGTATTTCAGGGTGCCGATCGTACCTTTCAGGAATATCGGCCAGTACTCGAACAGGACATCGGTAATACTTGCGCCCATAACTTCTCCTTAATCTTCGATTCCGGCCTGCTCTTTGGCGGTCTCGTACATATCGAAGTAGTAGTTCTTCTCGTTTACGAACTCGATAATCTGATTGATCACATCGATGAGGCTGGTCTCACCCTTCTTGGCGAGGGCCACGTTTCCTTCATATTCCTCGTAGAGGCTCATGTCGAAAAGAACATTGGTCAGAACGAACTGTCCATTGGACTGTGCCACATACTGCTTGGCGGTGTCCTCATCGAGGGCGACCACGTCGCATTTGCCGGCCTGCAGACCCAGGATCGCCTGGTCCAGCGTGGAGACAAGCTCCAGATTGGTGGTTCCTTCGGTGTCAAGGGAAAGGATCTGATCCTCTACGTACATCTCCTGGAGAGAAGCTGCCTGAGCATAGATGTGCGCTCCGACGAAGTCCGCGAGGCTGTTGTATTTGCCGTCATTCTCGGCAGTGGTGATCAGTGTATGGTTGGAGGTGCTATCTTCGTCGTCCTCACCCACATAACCGATGGTGAGTTCATAGACCTCAGCACGGTCCGCTTTCCATCCGTATCCGGAGAAAGCCATATCCACCTTGCCAGTGTCGACCGCAGCGAAGGTGCCGCTGAATTCCATGGTCTCGATGGCGAGGTCAACGCCTAGGCAGTCCGCGATGTATTTCGCTAGCATCATCTCGGAACCGAGAACAGTGCCGTCCTCGGTGACGAACTCTGCTGCCGGGTAGTCCGGGGATGTGCCGATGGTGAAGACACCGCTGTCCAGGATCTTCTTGAGTACGCCGGTGGCGCCGCTGAGATCCAGCTCAGGTTTTTCCATATTTGTAGTGTCAAGCAGATAAGCATAAGTGGAATTTGTTCCGGTCTTGGGTTCGGAGGATTCCTCCTGGGAGGAGCCGCAGGATACGAGGCAGAATGCCAGGACGAGCATCAAAACAGATGCGATCATTTTCTTGAATGTGTTTTTCATGTTTGTCTCTCTTTCATTATGTTCAAAATATGTGTTGAAATCTCCGTGATCTGCCGGCTGTCTTCGTCGGCCATCTTCGTCTGTGCGTCTTCGTCGCATCATCCCTGCCCCTCCTTTCCGGATCATTGAAAATAAAAAAGCCGTCTCTGAAAATCCAGAGACGACTGGTAATACTAGTCGCGGTGCCACACTGGTTGCAGGAATGATCATTCCCGCCTCTCTTTTCCCTCTAACGCAGGTCTACGCGTCCCTCCATACTACAGTTTCCGGAGGACTTCTCCCGGACTCTTTTCACCGTTCACGTTGCCGCCGTACTCTCACTCTGTTCCGGCTCGCTGATGGACCTGTGCCCGATTACTGCTTCCGTTCAACGAATTTAAGGGGATTATATTTCCTCCTTCGCCACCCGTCAAGAGATTTTTTTCTCTATTATTCCTGAAAAAACGGCATGATCCGGGGTCTTTCCCACTAAAAAAGGGCTTTTTCACCAATGAAAAGCCCTTTCTTTTGTACATGTTGAACATCCCAATTTCATCACTTCAGCGCTTTTGTTGGATAAAAGAGAGAAAATCACAAATCGGAGTGATCAAAACGATTTTTCCCTTATTGCAGGGCGTTGCGGATCCTGTCTTCCCTTTCGCCGCTTCGGAGGTCCACCTTGCGCAGAAACAGGGAGACCCTGTTGTCCCTGTTGAGGGAATCCCAGATCCGGTCGATCAAAGCGTCCGGATCGGTCCCCCAGTCTGCTGTGGAACACAGTACAGGAACGCTCTGAAAGCTGGGTACCGGTGCTCCGTATCCCTCATAGGTGCGAAGAAAATGTCCTTCCCCCGCTTTCGGAAACGGATATCTGTAGATCTCGTGAGCACAATAATCCGGATTTCCCTCTATGGTCCGTATCATGGACATGGTATAGCGCATCGATCCATTCGCCGTTTCAAGAATCGCAGAGATCCTCGGAGTGTAATTGGGAGCATCCGGCTCGAAGGTTCTCTCCGCAAGGGCGGATTCAAATGTGTCTCCCCTTTGAAGGGCTTCATAGACTGTATCGGTCTGGTCCCCGTTGGTCACGATGGTAGCATCTCCGAATACCCGCACAGGGGAATAGATGATGAGTGAGGGATCGGTCATTTTGGAAGGATCGAACGCCTGTGTCCGTATACCGTCACCGTCCCGGACAAAGACACGATTCCTGCTGTTTTCGCTGCGTCCGGTAAGGAAGTAGAAGATCTGCGCCTTCGTTCCGTCCGCCGACTTTCCAACAAAGAGTCCTCGCCCGGGGTATGGCAGTTCCTTCAGCAGTTCAAAGATATCGGTCATCTCAGATTATCCCCTCTTCTCAGCCGGTCGATATCCTCCGGTGTCGCCTGGCCGTCGATAGCGCCGTACCGGGATGCGCAGATTCCGCCTGCCGCGTTGGCAAAGGTCAGCGCCTCGATGAGGTCTTCTTCGGTAAGATCGGATAATTTCTTCCCACTTTGAATGAATTTCGCCAGGAACGCCCCCATGAAGTTGTCCCCGGCTCCTGTCGTGTCGATCGCCTTTACCGGGAATGAAGGGACAGTACCGCGCCAAACCCCGTTATCGTAGATGGATCCGTCCGCTCCCAGCGTGATCAGGACCAGTTTTGCTCCGAAAGAACGGAACACTTCCGCTGCTCCCTCGATGCTGCCGCCAAAAAGGACAGCCTCTTCATCCGATACCTTGACGATGTCGGCGAGAGGAAGAACTTTTTCCACCTCTCTTTTCGCCTTCTCCTCATCGTTCCAGAGAAGAGCTCTGTAATTGATGTCAAAGGAGATGATCTTGCCCCTCTTTTTGGCCTCTTTCACTGCATAGACGGTAGCTTCCCTGGATTCCTCCGCTACCAGCGACACCGAACTGAAGTGGAACACTTTGCACGCGTCGATAAGGGAAAGGTCGATATCCTGCGGAGAGAGCATGGCGTCCGCGCAATGCTCCCTGTAGAACACGAAATCCCGGTCCCCGTCCGCGTTCAGCGTGACGAAAGCGAGTCCTGTGGGATCGCTGCTCCTCTTCACGCCCTTCAACTCCACGATCCCGAGATCCCTCAGGTATCCGTACAGGAATTCCCCCAGGGGATCGGTGGACACTTTGGTGATCACGGCGGAGGAAACGCCGAGTTTCGCTGCTGCGCAGGCCACATTCGCAGGTGCTCCGCCCGGATTCTGGGCATACATAGGAAGTCCCCTCTCGGAGAGTCCCTGTGGGGTGAAGTCGATCAGATATTCGCCAAGAACACAAAGGTCACTCATGAAAAGCCCTCCTGAATCATACGTTGGATAAATCCACTGTATCACATTCGTCCTGACCCGACAATTCCATCCGAAGTTTCCGATGGAATATGTTTTCTCAGCATCACGATACCATGTTAATCCGCTACAAAGATCTCCAGAGGTTGCACTGTCCAGTTCGGATACTTCTTTCTGCCTTCCTCCAAGATACGTTTCTGTGCATCGGCGTCAGAGAAACAAAGCAGAGTACTGCCCGCTCCGGAGATACATACCCCGTCCCCTCCTGCATCGGACACCAGTTCCTCCACATCCGCGTATTCCGGGATCAGGGACCTGCGGTATGGCTCATGGATCCTGTCTCTGAGCGCGTATCTCAGAAATGACCTGTCACCGGTCTCCATAGCCTTGAACAGCATCGCCGTGCACCCGATATTCTGGACCGCATCCGCTCTGCTGTAAACAGTGGGTAGGACGCTTCTCGCAAGAGATGTCTTCAGTTCGTAGTCAGGAATGAACGCGGTGAATCTCCATCCGGGATGCACCGGAAAGATCGAGGTGGCCGCTTTTCCTTCAACATATACGGAAGCGGTGAATCCTCCGTAGATCGCAGGAGCCACATTGTCCGGATGGCCTTCCAGTTCCGTGGCGATGTCCAGCATCTCTTCCCTAGAGAGATCCAGTCCGAAAAGTTCGTTCGCTCCGAAGATGCCCCCTACCCGCAGTGCCGCGGACGAACCCAGTCCCCTGGCAATAGGAATATCGCTCTTCACAAATTCGATCCGGACAGGAACCGCTTCTTTTCCCCGGTATTGCATGGCAGCGGCGTAACCCTTGTAAGCCAGGTTCTCTTCATTGCAGTACTCGATAGGGCATCCGGTGATCTCGACATGATCGGAGACACTGAAATCAAACTCGTCAAAACACTTCCAGGCGATACCGACACAGTCGAAGCCCGGTCCCAGATTGGCCGATGTGGCCGGTACGTATACTCTCATTTTCCGCTCCTTTGCCCGATATACCGACGTACATAACCAGTGATCTCGTCCTTATCGATGACATCAGAGAAACGCTCCGCTGCCGTTTCCAGATCCAGAAGGTTCTTCGGGATCTCCGCTCCGGTCACCTGTTTCAGTTTTCTCATGTCCGCAAAAGGATCTCCGGAAGGAGCGATACCCAGTGCCCGCATCTCAGCCGGGATGAACTTGTAGGGAGACGCTGTGGAGAGCACGACAACAGGGTTTCTCCCCTCCCTCCCTTTATCATACTTCTGCGCGGCAGACCAGCCCACAGCTGTATGAGGATCCATCAGATATCCGTGATCCTTGTACACAAGGCGGATCATCTCCTCGGTCTCCGCCTCATCAGCGCTGTACGCCCCGAAGTCCTCACGGATCCGCTTCATCATTTCCCCTGAAATCCGATACTCCTTTTTCTCCGACAGTTCCTTCATGGCCTGTGATACCATGCCGTGATCGTTTCCGGAAACATGGTACAGCAGTCTCTCCAGATTGGAGGAGATGAGGATATCCATAGAAGGCGAGGATGTCAGATAGAAGGGCCGGTGCAGGTCATATACCGTACTGCTGAAGAAATCGGTGAGGATCCTGTTGGCGTTGGATGCGCAGATCAGTTTTCCCACAGGAAGCCCGATTCGTTTCGCATAGTACCCTGCAAGAATGTCCCCGAAGTTTCCTGTGGGGACCACAAAGTCTACCCTGTCGCCAATGCGGATCCTTCCCATTTCCAGAAGCTGCGCGTAGGCGGAATAGTAATAGAAGATCTGCGGGACAAGACGTCCGATATTGATGGAGTTCGCTGAAGAGAGGATCACATTTTCAGCGAGCGCCGAACCGCGCAGTTCCCCGAAAGCCTTCTTCACCGCGGACTGACAGTCGTCGAAGTTGCCCCTCACTGCGCACACCCGGACGTTGCCGCCCTGCTGGGAGACCATCTGTTTCCTCTGAACTTCGGACACTCCTTCCGCAGGGTAGAACACCATAATCCGTATCCCGGGAACATCCCGGAATCCCTCAAGCGCCGCCTTTCCGGTGTCACCGGAGGTCGCTGTCAGAATGACGATCTCCTTTTCCTGTTCTTTCTTCTGTCTTGCCTGTGCCATCAGGTGCGGCAGAAGGGACAGCGCAACATCCTTGAACGCGGATGTAGGCCCGTGGAAAAGCTCCAGAATATAACGATCTTCTCTGATCTGTTTGAGCGGAGTGATCACTTCGCCGCAGGAGAACTTTCCGTCATAGGCGTCCCGCACCAGTTTCTCAGGATCATCAAAACCGGGCAGCATCTCCCGAAGGATCTGCGCCGCTGTCTCATAGCTACCTTTTCCGGCCGCTTCATCAACCGGTACCGATCTCTTTTCCAGTTCCGGATCCGCAAAAAGCCCGCCATCCGGAGCGATACCCGTCAGGACAGCCCCCACGTCGTCGATCCTGTAGTCCGACCTTGTACTCTCCAGTATCCTCATGAAGCTGCCACCACCTTTACCTGCTCTGTTCCTTTGCTGTCGGAGATGACCTTCACCAAAGTCTTCAGATCTCCCTCCATACCGCTGAGGTCCAGAGACAGCATGACTGCTGCCTTGCCCCGGATCGGGAGGCTCTGATCAATGGAAAGAACACTGACCCCGGCTTCCGAGAGTCGGGTCAGCATACCCCCAAGGATACCGGACTCGTGAAGGAGGACCACCGATACGACCGCGGTCCTTTCGTGCGAATCGGAAGCAGGCTCAAAAACATAATCCTTGTATTTGTAAAACGTGCTGCGTGAGATCCCTGCCATGCGGACGGCCTCTGTCACATCCGTGACCTCTCCCCTACGAAGGATCTCCTTTGCCTGCAGGACCTTAAAAAAACTGTCCGGAAGCACGCTTCGATGTACGAGAAGATATTCCTGATTCAATCCCGTTTCCTCCTTGTTTTTCCTAATTGATTATGATACACTGTCCGTTAGTAAAAGACAAGTGTCCTTTTAACGCGGACACTTATAATAAAATGTTCAGGAGAAACCGATGAAAGTTGCTGTACTGGGATATGGAACGGTAGGAAAAGGTGTGCACGATCTGCTTCAGGACGCGCCGGGATTTGAAGCGGGTCCCGTGCTGGAAAAAGATGAGCGTCCGGATCTGCCCTTTGCCGTCACCGATCTGGAAGCGATCCTTTCGGATCCTACGGTGGATGCCGTGGTGGAGGCCATCGGGGGGATAGAACCCGCATATTCCTTCGCCAAGAAGGTTCTATCCTGCGGAAAACATTTCGTCACCTCTAATAAGATGCTGGTCGCAGCCAAAGGTCCGGAACTTGCATCCCTGGCGGAACAGAACAGCGCCGCCTTTTTGTTCAGCGCGGCGTGCGGCGGGGCGATACCCTACCTCTCCAACCTTCAGACTGCTGTAAGCAGCGGAGAGGATATCACCAGACTGCAGGGCATCCTCAACGGTACGACCAACTACATCCTGGACAGAATGCAAAGAGAAGATATGGATTTTGATGAGGCACTAGCAGCGGCGAAGGAACTGGGATACGCAGAGGCGGATCCGTCCGCTGATCTTTCCGGTGCTGACTCGCTCCGAAAGATCATGCTCGCCTGCGCGGTAACCTACAACCAGCTGCCGGTTGACGGGATGGATATGGAAGGTATCACCTCCTTCCGGAAGAGCGACGCCAGAAAAGTCGCCGAGCTTGGATATGTCTGCCGCCTGAAGGCAAAGGCGAAACTCGTAGGGGATACTCTGAGAGCCTACGTGGAACCCACGCTTTGCCCCGCAGGATCCTTGGAATCCGCGATCAACCTGAACGGAAATATGGCCTCCTACACCGGTGCCTCCTGCGGAATGATCTCCCTCGTGGGTCAGGGAGCGGGACGGTATACCACCGCATCCGCTGTGCTGAGAGACCTGGAACAGATCCGCAGAGGGAAAAAATCCATGATCCGCTCCGATTGCCTCAGAGTTACGGCAAATAATGAGGACAGTATGCACCGATATTATCTCCGCGCCCCGAGAGGTACCGTGGATGACCTTTTCGTCACCGACTGCGGTTCCGACGACAACACCGCGCGCGGGATCACCGACAAGATCTCCGTCGCCTATATGCATGCGATGGCAGCGGATCTAAGAAATCAGGGTCATGATCTATTCTTCGCCGCGGTAGAAAGGGCACATTGATGATTAAAGTTGCAAAATTCGGAGGCAGCTCCGTCGCCGGAGCTTCCCAATTCAAAAAAGTAAAGGCTATCATGGAATCCGATCCGTCCCGCCGCGCGGCAGTGATCTCCGCCTGCGGAAAAAGGGATCCGAAGGACCACAAACTCACCGATCTTCTCTATCTCTGCTATGCCCATATGGAGTACGGCGTCTCCTGCGAGGATATCGCCTCCCAGATCTCGGACCGCTTCTTCGGGATCCGGAAGGAATTGGATCTGGATCCTTCCCTGGATGATGAGATCAGCAATTGCTTTTCTTCCCTCTCGGTGGATGTCTCAAGAGAATGGCTCGTGTCCCGCGGGGAATACTTCACGTCCAAACTGATGGCCGCCTATCTCGGTTTCACTTTCGTTGATGCCGCAAATTGCATCTTCTTCGATTCCGACGGCGAATTTGACAAAGAGAAAAGCGACAAAGCGATTCAAAACGCATTTGAAACACACGGGAATATCGTTATCCCGGGTTTTTACGGATCTCTTCCGAACCACAAGATACGTCTCATGGCAAGAGGCGGAAGCGACATCACAGGTTCCATCGTATCCGCTGCCCTTCACGCCGATCTCTATGAGAACTGGACCGACGTATCGGGGATCCTTATGGCGGATCCCAAGATCGTTACCGATCCCAATCCGATCCCAACCCTGACCTACGCAGAACTGAGGGAGCTCTCCTTTATGGGGGCATCCGTGCTGCAGGAGGACTCTATACTTCCTGTGCGCGAAGCAGGAATCCCGCTCAATATCCGGAACACAAATGATCCGGAGAACCCCGGATCCCTCATTGTGGAAAGGGTCACAGCGGAAGAGACGGACGATGACCGTTTTATCACCGGCATTGCCGGAAGAAAGAACTTCACCGTCATCAGTCTTCAGAAGCGGAATCTCAACGTGGCGGATGCTCTGAGAAAGGTCCTCCAGATCCTGGACCGGTATCACCTTTCAATCGAGAACATCACGCTAGGCCTTGACTCCTTCTCCCTGATCGTTGCTACATCAGCCTTTGAAAACGGAGAATTCGAGATCATCAGTGAGATTCGGAAGATCTGCCAGCCCGACAGACTGGAAACTCAGGACGGCATCTCCCTGGTTGCTGCGGTAGGCCGCAAGATGACTTTCCGTCCCGGCATATCCGGCCGCCTCTTCCGGGCTCTCGGAGACAACGGGATCAATATCCGTACCATTGCCCAGGGCGCAGATGAACTTTCCATCATTGTGGGTGTTCAGAACAAGGATTTCGACACGACCATTCGCGTACTGTACGACGGATTCGTAAGGACTTAACTAAAGACGGAGAAAACGACATGGAAAAACAATATCGCATCGGGATACTCGGGGCCACTGGCGCCGTAGGAAGGGAGATGCTCAAGGTACTGGAAGAATATGATATTCCCGTGAGTGAAGTGCGTCTTCTCGCCAGCGCGAGGAGCGAAGGAACAAGATTGCCTTTCAAAGGCGGTGAACTCACCGTTCATACCGCCTGCCCTGACAGTTTCGGAGGCCTGGATTTCGTCCTCGGAGCAGTTGGAAAGGGACTGGCGAAAGAATTCGCTCCGGCGATCAAGAGTTCCGGCGCAGTATTCATCGATAACAGTTCCTCATTCCGCATGGATCCCGAGGTGCCGCTCATCGTTCCGGAGATCAACCCGGATGATATCAAGCTCCACAAGGGAATCATCTCCAACCCAAACTGTTCCACCATTATCACGCTGATGGCTGTGGCCGGCATTGCAAGGC
Source organism: uncultured Faecalibacterium sp. (assembly GCA_964599695.1). Lineage (GTDB taxonomy): Bacteria > Bacillota > Clostridia > Oscillospirales > Ruminococcaceae > RUG11783. Next base: position 22,151 of record CAZRGP010000007.1, on the reverse strand, counting down.
TGTCCCCTATCGAATCCATGGTTGCGTGCACCTATCAGGCAGTATCGGGAGCCGGTGAAGCCGGGATCGTCGCACTGGAGAGCGAGATCAACAAGGTCGTTTCAGGAGAGGAGATCACACCCTCCGCTTTCCCCGCGCAGATCGCAATGAATGTCATCCCCTTCATAGGGTCTGAAAAAGAAAACGGCTATACAGACGAGGAAATGAAGATGCAGAACGAAGGAAGAAAGATCCTGCATCTTCCCGATATGACATGTACCTGTACCTGTGTCCGCGTCCCGGTCATGCGTTCCCATTCCATCAGCGTTACCGTGAGAACAAAAGATATCCTGGATCTCGATGATGTGCGGAAGGCGATCGCATCCTTCCCCGGTGTCGTTCTGGCAGATGACCTGTCCGGAAGAGATTACCCCACACCTCTCGATACCTCCGGCCAGGATCTGGTATATGTTGGCAGGATCCGGAGAGACCTTACCTGCCCCAACGGGATCACATTGTGGTGCTGCGGGGACCAGATCCGGAAAGGTGCTGCCGCCAATGCCGTACAGATCCTGAAGAAGATCATCGGCGCATAACAAAAAGTGTATAAAAGACCTCCTTCTGTGATAAGATGGAATCATCACAGAAGGAGGTCTTTTTTCATGCCGGACGCCTACACGCACCAGTATTATGGAAACCTTGTGCTGTCACAACTTTCCCCCGCCCTACAGCAGCGCATTAAGCCCCATATCGGCCTATTCAACATCGGCCTTCAGGGACCGGATCCCTTCTATTTTTACAAACCGCTGAAATCCAACCCTGTCTCTCATCAGGCAGATGTCATCCACGCCCAGACCGGGAGCGAATATTTCGGTCGCTCGCTTGAGGTCCTGAAAGCGGGTATTCCGGATCCGGAAGCCGGACTTGCCTATCAGGCAGGTTTCATGTGCCATTACGCCCTTGACTCTACGTGTCATACCTTTGTGAACCGGTATGAAAAAACGAGAGGTGTATCACACGGTGATATGGAAGGGGAGTTCGAGCGTTTCATCATGATAAAGAACGGTCTCGATCCTTATAAGACGGATGTTGCGGAAGCCTTTATTCCGAAAAAGGAATACGGCCCCGTCGTGTCCGCGTTCTCTCAGGGGATTGCGGAAAAAGAATGCTATAGTTCGCTGCGTGCCTTCAAAAGATTCCGAAACCTGTTCCATTGCGAAAGTTCCCTCAAGAGGAAGACTCTGTACAAGATCATGAAGATCGCAGGTGTGTATGACGTCCACAGGGGGCAGGTCATCAATGTGGTGTCCTATCCCGATACAGAGGATAGCACCGCGGAACTGGACAGGCTTCTCCACTCCTGTGTATCGACCGGTGCAAAACTGATCACCAAGTTCTACACAGCCTACGACGAAAAGGAGCCGGACGTTTTCCTTTATGACACCGATCTGCAGGTCCCCTTTAACGGCATCTCGGTGTGAGTACTCCTTATAATTGATCGCTGACAACCTCCATCGCAATCGTGCGCTTGTTTACAGGCACTATTCTTTGGAGGTTTTTATCATTCACCACACATACAAATCTGAAAAATACGTAAAAAACAGGGACTGCGACGTCTGTCGCAGTCCCTGCGCATTATATGTTTTCGTGCCGTAGACGCGGTCTGTATTAATACATGCCGCCCATGCCGCCTGCGGGCTGTGCCGGTTCCGGTTCCGGAATGTCGGCCACCAGGGATTCGGTGGTGAGGACCATCGCCGCCACGGATGCTGCGTTCTGCAGAGCGCTGCGGGATACCTTTGCCGGGTCAACGATGCCCATGCCGAGCATGTCGCCGTATTCACCGTTGCTGATGTTGAGGCCATAACCGGTCTTTCCGCTGCGGCGTACCGCATCGATGACCACGGAGCCTTCCAGGCCTGCGTTTGCGCAGATCTGACGGATCGGGCTCTCCAGAGCCTTCAGAATGATCTGTGCACCGGTCTTCTCGTCGCCGGAGAGAGTATCCACTACCTTCTCCACTGCGGGAACAGCGTTCAGGAATACGATTCCGCCGCCTGCCACGATGCCCTCTTCCACAGCTGCCTTTGTTGCGGACAGAGCGTCCTCAAGGCGCATCTTCTTCTCTTTCATCTCCACCTCAGTGGCTGCGCCGACGCGGATGACCGCTACGCCGCCTGCCAGCTTTGCAAGGCGCTCCTGGAGCTTTTCACGGTCGAAATCGGAAGTGGTCTCTTCGATCTGCTTGCGGATCTGGGAAACACGGGCTTTGATCTCGTTGGAATCACCGTGACCGCCCATGATGATGGTGCTGTCCTTCTTGACCTGGACCTTGTCAGCGCGTCCGAGATCGGAGAGCTGTGTATCCTTAAGGTTGAGGCCGAGTTCTTCGCTGATGACCTTGCCGCCGGTGAGGATGGCGATATCACGAAGCATCTCTTTGCGGCGGTCGCCGTAGCCAGGGGCCTTCGCTGCGCAGCAGACGAATGTTCCGCGCAGGCGGTTGACGATGATGTTGGCGAGAGCGTCACCTTCCACGTCCTCTGCGATGATCATGAGCTTCTTGCCGTTCTGTACGACCTGCTCGAGCAGAGGCAGGATCTCCTGAATGGAGCTGATCTTCTTGTCGGTGATCAGGATGACTGCGTCGTCCAGGACTGCTTCCATCTTATCGGTATCGGTCACCAGGTAAGGGCTGATGTAACCGTTGTTGAACTGCATTCCTTCCACGACCTCGGAGTAGGTCTCTGCGGTCTTGCTCTCCTCGATGGTGATGACACCGTCAGCGGAGACTTTTTCCATCGCGTCTGCGATCAGGTCGCCGATGTGCTCATCCCCTGCGGAGATGGTGGCGACACGTGCGATATCCTTGGAGCCGTTGACCTGCTTTGCGGAATCCTTGATGCTCTCGACCGCTGCGTCAACTGCGGTCTGAAGTCCCTTTTTGAGGACCATCGGGTTCGCACCTGCGGAAACGTTCTTCATACCTTCGCGTACGATCTCCTGAGCAAGAAGCGTAGCTGTGGTCGTGCCGTCGCCTGCTGCGTCGTTGGTCTTTGTGGATGCCTCTTTGATGATCTGGGCACCCATGTTTTCAAAGCGATCCTCGAGTTCGATCTCCTTGGCGATGGTAACACCGTCATTGGTGATCAGAGGAGTGCCGTATTTCTTATCAAGAACAACGTTGCGGCCTTTCGGTCCAAGTGTGATCTTTACTGTATCAGCAAGTTTGTCAATTCCGGCCTGCAGGCTCTTGCGGGCTTCTTCACCGTATCTCAAATCTTTTGCCATGTCTTCATTACCTCGAATCTATATAAAATGATTAAAGAACTTTTGCAAGAATGTCGTTCTGGCGAACGATCACGCATTTGTCCTCACCGAGCTTGACTTCGGTTCCGGCATACTTTCCGATGATGACCTTGTCGCCGACCGCGACTTCCATCTTCACCTCATTGCCATCGACCATTCCGCCGGGGCCAACTGCGATTACTTCGGCGACCTGAGGTTTCTCAGCTGCCGACTCTGTCAATACGATGCCGCTCTTTGTAACGGTTTCCGCTTCGGTCATCTTCAGGACGACACGATCAAACAAAGGCTTCAGTTCCATACTATATGATCTCCTTACAAGTTTTATTACAATAATTTGGCACTCGTTTATCTTGAGTGCTAAATATATTTTACATTCTTTTTGCTAAATTGCAACCCTTTTCCCGAATTCTAATATGAATTTTTCGTGAAGACCGCTTTTTGAATCAGAGGCAGAAGAATCTTCAGAAGAAACGCGGTCAGGGTACCGCACAGGATCCCGCCAAGCACAAGTGCGGGAAAGAAAGCCAGCACTGCGCGGCTCCGTATCAGAAGCGTCTCGACCAGAAGCTGGGTCACATTGTGCGTCACCGCTCCGAGGACACTGCACATGCCGGTTGACAGTTTCGTCTTTGAACCTAGCCAGAGGACACAGACCGAGAGGACACCTCCGCAGGTGCTGAGAACGCCCGCCGTAAATCCCCGCGTCAGGAACGCAAATCCGCCTTTGAGTACGGCGATAACGAAAGCGGCTCCAGGGTTTACGGAGTACAGACAGAACATGGTAACAATGTTGGACAGTCCCATCTTGACACCCGGCGCCACGGGAATGACGACCGGGATCAGCGTCTCGAGGTAGGACAGCGCAATAGCCAGTGCAAATAGCATGGACATCCGCGTGATAGTCTCCGCGCTCCATCTCCTGTTACTCATTGCCTACCACCTCCAGTTCCCATCCATCCGCTAACGAATCCTCTTTCAGGTGATCCGCGAGGACGGCGCTGCACAGGATCTGCCCGTCCGAAGTCAGGACCACGGCGGTGATATCACCGGCTTTCATTGCCTCTACCGCACGCTCCATCCCCATCACATAATACGATGTGGAAAGCAGATCCGCCTCTGTAGGATCGCTGCAGATGACTGACAGAGATGCCATACCGTCTCCCGTGACGCTTTCTCCCGTTCGGGGATCCAGGATATGGCTGTATGTGACGCCGTCCTCCACGAAAAAGCGTTCGTAGGAACCTGTAGTGGAGATGACACAGTCCTTCAGCAGGAAAGCGCACACCGGATCCAGGGCGTCCTTTTCCGGACGGCGGATCCCCACAGTAAACTCCCGTTCTCCATACAATAGGACATTTCCTCCCGCAGAGATGACCGCACTGTCCAGTTCGCTTTCCTGAAGACGCGCTTTCATAAGGGAAAGAACGTATCCTTTTGCGATACCGCCGAGGTCCAGTTTCTGTCCCTTCCCCTTGGTCAGGCTGTAATTTCCGTCTTGCACGGAAAGCTGAATCCGGGATCCGTCCACACAGGGAAGAACTTCCTGAAGCTCCGTCTCCGACGGAACATGCGGATCCTCCGTTCCAAACCCCCACAGTTCGGTAAGGGCTCCGACGGTAGGATCAAAGGCGCCTTCTGATACACGGTAGCCGTTCAGGGAAGCCTCTAGGACACGGAACAGTTCCTCACTGATCGGGATCTCCTCCCCGCCTACCGCAGAATTGACAGAGGTGATCTCAGAATCCGGAGAGTAGCAGTCAAAGACATTCTCTCCGTCTGAAACGATGTCTTCCAGATCCGCATAAACAGTCTCCCCTCCTTTTCCATAGAAGGTATAACTGTAATAGGTATCCATATGCCATGTGGTCGACGCGTAAACCGTTTCCCTGCCAGAAGCTGCGCAGGAGGAAACTGTCAGCGCCAAAAAGGCCATCACTGCCACCGCTTTGATTCTGTTTCTCACTGCAGTATCCTCCCTTCAGATTGTCTTTGGACATTGTACCACGTGTTCACAGTTAGTTCACAAAATTGACGAATTGCTCCATTTTTACTATAATGGCAGGGCAGCACGAAAAAAGGAGAAAAAATGAGAAAAGTAATTTCTATCCTTCTCGTCTTATGTTCGGTGTTTGCACTGACATCCTGCGATGCAGCTGCATCGATCAAAGACGGGACGTATCGCGCAGAATACGACACGTACGATACATACGGCTACAAGGATTTCGTAGAACTCAAATTCGAGAATGGGACAGTGACAGAGGTCACGATGGATGCTGTTTACGAGACAGACGGTTCCCTCAAGAGCGAATCCGATGAATACCGCGCTTCCATGGAGGGTATTTCCGGGACCTATCCCGCGAAATACTATCAGGATCTGATCAATCAGTACATCGAATCCGGTGACAGTTCCGGTGTTCTGGTCGTAGCCGGAGCGACTTCCACTTCCAACAGCATCATCAAGCTGCTGATGGCTCTGGAAACCGAGATGAAGGCAGGTACCTATAAGGGCACAGTGATCGTGCCGCGTGATTAGCAGAAAGTGAAAGAGCAGCGACGCTGCTCTTTTTTCTTTGCCTTCTGACATCTGCGTGAACAGCCTTCCCTTCGATAGGATTCGGACGGCACATCGTGTATAATAGGTGCTGAACTTTAATTGGGAGAATTAATATGTCATTCAGCAGTTTTGTATTTCTTATCCGCTTTCTGCCGGTGGCGCTGATCCTGTACTACCTGTTTCCTCACAAACTCCGAAACGGAGTTCTGGTGGTACTGAGTCTGGTCTTCTACACCTGGGGAGATCCGAGATCCCTGCCTGCCCTCCTCGTGATCGCAGTGATCGGGTATGTCTCATCCCTGCTTATGGACCGCGCCGGGAAGGGCAGAAAAGCGATCTTTATCTGCGGCCTGATCCTGGTCCTCGGCAGTCTCGCTGTATATAAATATCTCGGATTCTTCATTTCGACACTGAACGGCCTGTTTCTGGAACGGTTCGGGATCGGCATCAACGCCGTAAAGCTCTCCGCTCCTCTCGGAATCAGTTTTTTCGTATTCACCACTGCAGGATACCTCATTGATGTCTACAATAAGGAGACGGAAGTATGCAGGAATCCGGTGGATTACCTGCTGTTTATCACCTTCTTCCCGAAACTTCTGATGGGGCCTATCGTGCGCTACCAGGATATCTCTTCCCAGATCCGTGAACGAGTCATAAAGGTGTCCCAGCTTGAACTGGGTTCATTCCGATTTGTGAAAGGACTGGCAAAGAAAGTGCTCCTTGCCGATACAATCTCCGCTCTGTGGAATGAAGTGACCACCCTTGGCTACGCCAACGTCTCCACAGGACTTGCGTGGCTCGGTGTTCTGGCGTACGCTTTCCAGCTTTATTACGATTTTTCCGGATATTCCGACATGGCAATCGGTCTCGGAAAGATGTTCGGCTTTGATCTTCCGGAGAACTTCCGCTACCCTTACAGCAGCACCAGCGCAACCGAGTTCTGGCGCAGGTGGCACATCACCATGGGCGGATGGTTCAAGCAATACGTCTACTTCCCTCTGGGCGGATCCCGCTGCAGCAAGGGAAGAATGATCTTCAACACCTTCGCCGTATGGGCACTCACAGGCCTCTGGCACGGATCCGCGTGGAATTTCGTTTTGTGGGGCATTTTCTATTTCTTCCTGCTCATTCTGGAGAAGAACTTCTACCTCAAATATCTGGATAAATACCCTGTTCTGGGACACCTTTATCTGATCTTTGTCACCCTTGTAGGGTGGGCGATCTTTGCCGTCAGCGACTTTGCCTCGCTCTTCACCCTGCTCGGAAAGATGTTCTCCTTCTCGGGGGGGATCGGAGCAGGATACAGTCTGAGGAATTACGGTGTCCTCCTCGTGCTCTGTGCTGTGTGCAGCACGCAGCAGATCGGAGACCTGGTGGAAAGGATGTCGAAGAAGACATGGTTCCGCATGATCTCGATCATCATTCTGCTCCTGCTATCCATCGCTTACATGACAGACGCGACTTACCAGCCGTTCCTGTACGCACAGTTTTAAGGAGGTACGATCATGATCAAACGAATCCCGACATTTGCCCTCCTGTTCCTGATGCTGTTCATCTTGCTTCTGCTCTCTCTTCTTCTCCCCAAAAACACCTACAGTGAGGCAGAGAATAAGTATCTGGCGACTATGCCCGAGTTTTCTTTCCGCTCATTGTGGAACGGAACCTTTGAATCCAAATACGCCACCTATTTATCCGATCAGCTTCCGGGAAGGGAAACGTGGATCAGTGCCAAATCCGTCACTGAGAGCTTTCTTTTCAAGACGGAAAACAACGGCATCGCTTATGGAAAAGACGGCTACCTGTTTCCTAAATTCCAGTCCTACGATGAATCGACATACTGGGACAATGTGAAATCCATCCAGGACTTCGCAAGCATCGCAGAAGCTCCCGTACGCGTCCTCGTGGTCCCCTCCTCCTACACGGTACTGACCGATTATGTTCCGTCCGGCCTTCCTTCTGTTGACGAAAGAACGGAGCTGAATAAAAGCCTTCCTCTGCTCTCATCGGAGTGCGAGATCATCAATGTGTGGGATGATCTTGAAAAAGCCCAGCATGATTATGTATTCTATCGGACCGACCATCACTGGACCACTTACGGCGCCTATCTGGCCTATCAGAAGTATTGTGAGGCAGCGGGTCTGATACCATACAACGCGTTCTTCGATGCAGCGGGTACAGCGGAAGGTTTCCTGGGGACGAGCTATTCCAAATGCAAAAAAGTAGGGACTATCGCCGATACCATCTCCTATTTCCCCTTTGATGCCACGATCACTTTCGAAGGAAAGACTTATCCCGGCATCTACGACTTCACTAAGCTGACCACCAGAGATAAATACGCCATGTTCCTGTACGGAAACCATGCGGAAAGTGTTGTGGAAAGCGGAGAAGGAAGAAACAAAAAAGAGTCCCTCCTGATCATCAAGGACTCCTATGCAGACAGTGTCATCCCCTTCCTGACAGAAAACTATGCGAACATCACCTGTATCGACCCCAGATACTATCTGGGAAGCATTCAGGAACTGGCCAAGGGCGACTACGATGATATCCTGATCCTGCTCGGGTTTGAGAACCTTGCTACGGAAGGCACCTGGATCAAACTCAGTTTCTGATCTTAGAACTGAAAAAACCGGGGTCAAACCCCGGTTTTCTTTATGCCCTGAAGCGAATCATTTGTTTGCCGGTTCCCATTTGCAGCGGACAGGAGAAACAATCTCACCTGTTTTTTTCAGTTCAGCAAACACCTTGTCCACGACCTTGCGGTCGAGTCCGGTGAGCTCCGCGACCTTACCTGCGTTCAGCGGTACACCGGCTTCCTTCATGGCTTTCAGTACCAATTCCTTGTTCTCCATTTGATTACCTCCTGTGAATGTATATCGCTCCAGCATACGCTGTCACTTAATAATGACCAGTCTTTTCTGCAGCACCGTCAGTTTGGTATCCAGAGGACCTGAATAGGGTTCTCCGTCCAGGCACCAGCTGGGATCCTCATCAAACTCACAATACGCCTCGGAAAAGTCGAAGAATTCCGTATGGGATCCATTGAGGGTGTTTGTAGAAAGGTCGTTCATCAGATCCCCGAATTCTATAAGATCTTTCGGAGCACGGATAAGGAGCGCCTCGAAACGGCCGTCATCCAGTTTCACCATCTCTTTATCCAGACTCAGCAGATTGCCACCCAGAGAGATCGTACTCAGACATCCTCCATATACGTAATCCCCTTCGTGCACTTCGCTTCCCACATGGAATTTGCAGTGAACCGGACGAAGTTTCGTAAGATCCAAGGCACCATCCATGATATATGCGAGGTACCCGAATATGTTTTTTACATCCTGTCTTGTGGTATTGACCACATTTGCAAAATATCCAAAAGCAGAGTGAAAAGCAAAATACTTCTCGTTGAGCGCACAAATGTCCACCAGAGTCTCTTTGCCGCACGCAGCCTGAATCGCCGCGGTGTCGATATCCGCCGAGATCCCTTGGGTCGTAGCGAAATCATTGGTGCTTCCGCAGGGGATAAAGCCCACCGGGACATCTCCACCTACCTGCATCAGGCCGTTGATCACTTCGTTCAGGGTCCCGTCCCCGCCCATCGCAACGATGCGCTCATAATCCTTGGAATGATCTTTTACATATTCCGCGGCTTCTCCCCGCTTTCCGGTGACGAATACAGTCGGACTCCATCCGTTCTCCAGAAGGATCCTGCATACCTTCGCCAGATTCTTTTCTGAATTCTTTCTTCCGGACACCGGGTTGATGACTAGCATCAAGCTATTATTGCTCATAAAAATCCACCATTAATGAAACATGCCGAAAAACTGATAGCAGAACCAGCCTGTCGGGATGGCGAACAAAAGGCTATCTGCCCGATCCATCATGCCGCCATGGCCAGGAATGAGTTTGCTGTAATCCTTAAGTCCCGCAGCCCGTTTGATCAACGAGGCAGCCAAGTCACCGAACTGCCCCATCGACGACGCGATCAGGGCGGTGACCATCGCTTCCACCAGACTGACCTGCATGGTTCCCTTCAGGAGATACCAGGCGGCCACACCACCCAACAGGGAGGATACAGCACCGCAGACAGATCCTTCTATGGTCTTGTTGGGACTGACTTTCGGACTTAGCTTGTGCTTTCCGAACAGTTTTCCTCCGAAAAGGGCGAAAGAATCACATAGCCAGGTGCCGAATGCCGCTGTGGCAACCGGAAGCTGCCAATCCCTCTGAAGCACGATCCACATGATAAAGGCATAAAGAACCAGCGGATAGTTTAAAGTAAACAGTGTCCCGATCGCGCTCTTCGCCTCATTTTTCACCACACAGATGCTTAGAATGGCGAGAATGTCCGCTCCGAAAGCAGCGATCATTCCCCACAGAGGCGCCTCAAAGAGGCAAAGCAGCATATGGAGAACAATAAATACGACGAGAGGAACAGGTTCCAGTTTGATCTTCATGATGCGCATGGCGTTCCACATCTCAAAAATGGAGACGACTGCGCAGAAACAGATCAGCAACACCCTGGTGACCGGTGAGAGAAAGACACAGACACCGAGGATGGCAAACATGACGATAGCAGAAATCACTCTAGTTTTCATCGCATCAGTCTTCCTTGAACACTTCCCTGTTGTCCACGACATAGGTGGCGCCTGAAGCCAAAGTCAGCGCAGCGCTGATCCAGCAGCAAATATTGCTCACCATCGGCAGCCAGGAAAAACCGGGGTCGATGGCGCGAAAACCCAGGATCGTCCCGATGGAGACCATCTGGAACAGGGTCTTGATCTTTCCGTAGATGTTTGCCGCGATAACGGTCCCTTTGGTTACCGCCGCCATGCGGACACCACTGACCACGAACTCACGGATCAGCACGACGATCACTGCGACCGGATGGGCGTACCCCATCGCCACGAAATAGACAAGAACCGTGGACACAAGAGCCTTGTCTGCCAAAGGATCCAGGAACTTTCCAAGCGCAGTAACAAGATTTCTGCTGCGCGCGATCTTTCCGTCCAGGAAATCCGTGAAAGAAGCAGCCACAAAGATCGCAAACGTACCCCAAAGAGCCACTTTGGAGTTTCCTGCGAAACACACCATCAGGATAGGAAGCGCGCACAGACGCGCTACAGTCAGTTTGTTAGGTAAATTCATTGCTATATATTCTCCTTTTTGATTATCAATCAAGATTCGGTGTTATGTTCTTTGTTTTTTAACACCTGAACGCCCCTGAGCGTGTAGGCAACAAGACAGAAGAAACAGCCGAACATACACAGGTATGCCAGTGCAGCGGCAACCGAGGAAGGGATGTCCCTGATAAGCATCAGAACGGCACATGAAAGGTAGATGATCCAGGTCAGTGCCTTACCGTACCACTTGGAACCATAAACGTGTCCTGTCTTTTTCATAAGGACGAGGCTCCAGACACCGGAGTAGATCTCCTTGAGCACATGGATGAGAAACAGGGCAAAGATGATCGGTCTCTCCTCGCCCAAGCAGTAAAGGATCGCTCCCTGATTCAGTTTGTCCGCAAGCGGATCGATCGCCGCTCCCAGTTCCGTACCCATGTTGAACTTTCTCGCGATCACACCGTCAAGCATATCCGACACTGCAGATAGGACGAGAACCGCGAAGGCCAGTTCTCTCCTGTCCTGGTGAAACAGGGACATAAAGACAGGAATCAGAAGCATCCGGAAATAGGTCAGGATGTTGGGTATGGTAAACAGGTCTTCTTTCTTGAAATTGCGGATCATCGTATTCTTGCCAAATGCCTTTCGCTCCCCTATACTCTCTTCAGGGAGGATCTCAAAGTATGAATATATATGATTTTGACGGCACGATCCACCGTGGGGATTCCAGTTTCGCCTTCTACCGGTACTGTCTGGTCCGTAGGCCGTACATCGCCCTTCTTTGGCCCGTACAGTTCCTCGGAGTGATCGCTTACCTCTTCCGTCTCATCGAACTTACAAAACTGAAGGAATTCTTCTATTTGTATTTCCGTATGATCGATGCGGAGAAGATGGCCCGTGATTTCTGGGAAAAGGACATTCCCAAAAACATTTATCCCTGGTTCTATGAATATCATCAGGACGATGAGGTGCTGGTATCAGCATCACCGGAGTTCTTCCTTCGGATCGCCTGTGACAAACTCGGCATACGCACCCTCATTGCCTCCAAAATAGATCCTCATACGGGAAAAGCTCTGGGGCCGAACTGCACTTCCCAGGAGAAAAAACGTCAGTTCCTCCTGGCGTTTCCTGACGCGAAGCCGGAAAACAGTTTCTTCGACAAGGACAAGGATCTTTATGTGAGCGAACTTGCGAAACACAAATACCGCATCGTCGGAGGAATACCGCGCGAACAGGATTAATTATATCCCATTCCATACAAAAACTCAAAAGCGGAGACGCACCTGAAAAGGGTGCTGTCCCCGTTTTTTCTAATCTTCCGAATATTCTTCCAGGTATTCATCGATAAAGCCGGAAAGATCATTGCGCACCTCATCCAGCTTCGTGCACAGTTCGGTAAGCAAATCTGCATTGGTGGCGTTGGCCGGGTCAGCGATACTCGCCTGAAGATCCTTCTCTTCCGCCTCCAGTTCGCTGATCTTCTTTTCCAAGAAACTCTTTCTCTGCCTGTACTCCGCCTTCTGCTTTCTCAGTTCCTTGGCATTGATGTTCTCGTTTTTCTTTTTCGGAACATCCGCGACGGGATCCGCCGCGTTTCTTTCCGCCTGTGCCGCTTTACGAAAAGCAGCGTAATCCTCATAGAATACGGCTTTCCCCTCCTCCATGGAGAGCACCTTGCAGTCCAGCTGCTCGATCAGCCACCTGTCATGGGACACGAGCAGGAGCGTACCTGTATATTCATTGAGAGCGTCAAACAGGATCTGTTTCGTAAAGATATCCAGATGGTTGGTAGGCTCATCCAAAATCAGGAAGTTGGGGTGCTCCAGGGAGAGACGCGCCATGTTGAGTCTTGCAAGTTCGCCGCCCGAAAGCCCACCTGCTTCCGTAAACACATCTTCATTCCTGAATCCCACAAGAGCCAGCAGTTTTCTGACCTGCAGCTGGTCCATCTGCGGATAACGGTCCCAGATATACATAAGTGGACTGCTGTTTTCCACATGGAAAACATTCTGCTCCTGCACTCCGATCTTCACACCGCCTCCGATAACGACGCGGCCTCCCATCGGTCTCTGTTCACCGAGAATGGTTTTGAGCAGGGTAGTCTTTCCGCAACCGTTGTTTCCTACGACTGCCACACGGTCTCCCCTCTCCATGAGAAGATCAAGGCCGGAACACAGCACCCTCCCGCTGACACCGATACTGAGATTCTCCAGTGAAAGCACGTCTTTGTACGGTTCGCTGTCGGGAACGATCTCAAACTTGAGGTCCGTATGACGTCCCTCCTCCGGGGCTGTCAGATCCAGGCGTTCCAGCATCTTCAGACGGCTCTTGGCCATATTACGGGTGGAGGCTCTCGCCATATTGCGTTCAGCAAACTCCTGATACTTCTCCGCCTTCTCCATCGTCTGCTCGTAGTGCTTCCGCTCGATGATATCGTCCTGCTCCTTTCGGACCAGGTACTCGGAGAATCCGCAGTTGTAAGTCTTGGTTTTCCCGTTCTGCAGCTGGATCGTCTTGCCGCACACCGCATCAAGGAAATGACGGTCGTGGGAAACGACCAGCACAGCTCCCCGATAGGTCTTGAGGTATCCCTCCAGCCAGTCCAGGGTGTTGAGGTCCAGATGGTTCGTCGGCTCATCCAGAAGCAGGATGTCCGGACTCTGAAGAAGAAGTTTAGCCAGAGAGAGTCTTGTCTTCTCTCCTCCGGAAAGGACAGCAACATGTTTGTCCCATGTATCTTCGGGGAAGCCCATGCCAAGCAGTAGTTTCCGGATCTGATAATTCAGGTGGTATCCGTCGATCGCTTCGTACCTCTCGCTGACGCGGCGGTACTCCTCCAGCAGTTCCGGTCTGTCGCCCATTGCCTGCTCCAGTGCTTTCATCCTGCGGAGCATCTCATCTGCGTTGTTCGCCTTTTCCATCTCTTCTTTGACAGAGTGAGAGGCAATGAGGCCGTTGTTCTGCTTGAGATATCCGAGGATAGCTCCTTCCTTGACGCTGACCGTCCCCCCGTCAGGATATAAGTCCCCTGTCAGCACGCCAAAAAGTGTGGTCTTGCCGCAGCCATTGTAGCCGACAAGTCCCACACGATCGGTCTCTTCAATTTGGAACGATACATCCCGGAGCACCTGATTTGCTCCATAGGAAAAGGAAAGATTTTCTACCGACAGTACCATAGATCAAAAAACGACTTATCCGATCGCTGCATCCAGCCACGCGATCGTGTCTTTATAAAACTCCTTCCGGTTCACTTCATTGTGAGGTTCATGTCTCATCCCGGGGATCAGACGGATCTCCGCTCTGGAGCATCCGGCCGCCTTCATCCGGTCATAGACGGTCTGCACTCCCTTGCCGTAATCACCGACCGGGTCCTCCTGGCCGGAAACCAGCAGGTACGGGAGTTCCTTATTGAGTTTGGAAGCCCAGTCCTTCTGCGAAACCGCTCCAAGAGCAGACATCAGATCACGGTATCCGGACAGCGTGAACAGATACATACAGAACGGGTCATGGACATATGCGTCAAACTTCTCCGGATCCTTCGTCACCCACTCATACCCTGTTTTTGCGTCAGGGATCTGCTTTGTGTAGGATCCGAATGCCATTTTGGTTAGGAAGGGGCTTCTGTGGTGTTCCCCTTTGAACTTGGAGATCAGATTGATCAGAGTCATCGCCACGCCGGTGGCGGGGTTCGGACCGCCGGTTCCGGAGAACACATAGGCAGCTACTCCGTCTTTATAGGTAGAAGCGTACAGTCTTGCCAAGAAGGAACCCATGGAGTGGCCATACAGCACGAGCGGGATCCCGGGATACTGTTCCTTGATCCAGTCCGAGACCTTGCGAAGATCCTTCACCATATAGCGGTATCCGTTGTTCTCCGCCATAAATCCAAGCTCTTCCTTGTTGGAAGCGGTCTGTCCGTGACCCAGATGGTCATTTCCGCAAACAACATAGCCGGCAGCGACCAGCGCTTCTGCCATCTCTTCATATCTGAGAACGTATTCACACATTCCGTGTGAGATCTGCACGATGCCCTTCGGTGCCGCCACATCATCTTTCCATAGCACAAGATGCAGTTTTTTATCCGAATAGGTCGAATCAAATAGACATTCTTCCCGAACAACCGCCATGGTAGGCCTCCTAATATCATCTTGTAATAACGTGCTTTCCAACTGAATTATATCGGAATTGACTGTACAGCACAACAAGAGGGTTTGGGATGACTTCCCAAGATATGATATATTAAACTCGAAAGATAATGCTTGAGGTGACAAAATGAGCAAATATTCGATCGGTCTTGATATCGGAACGACCTCGGTAAGTGCTGCGGTAGTGAACAATGCCACCGGGAAGACCGTTTACACGAATTCCCGGAATCACGGTGCGTTCATCCCTTCGGATGAGAGTTTTTTCCGTGAACAGGACCCGGAAAAACTGTATGAAATTGCAGTCGCTCTCCTGGAAGATGCCCTCGGAAGATTCTTCCCCGTCGGAAACATCGGCCTCACGGGGCAGATGCACGGCATTCTCTACGTGGACGGATCCGGAAAAGCGCTGTCCCCTCTCTACACCTGGCAGGACAACCGCATCCTCTCCACTGCCTCAAGCGGAAAGACATATGCGGAAGAGATCAGGGAGAAGACAGGGTATTCCATCAGCCCGGGATATGGCCTTGGAACCCACTATGTTCTCTAAAGTGAAGACAAGGTGCCTGAAGGTGCCGTAAAACTATGCACTGCAATGGATTATGTCTCCGCCCGTCTCAGCGGGGTATGTCCGGATATGATCCATCCGACCAATGCCGCCAGTCTCGGGTTCTATTTGCTGAGCGAAGACAGTTTTGACACCGAAGCCCTGAAAAAACTGGATATGGATCTCGCGCTTCTTCCCAATGTCGTTTCCGACCCCCGCGCTGTCGGCTCCTACAAGGAGATCCCGGTCTTTCAGGCGATCGGGGACAATCAGGCCAGTGTCCTCTACTCCCTCAACGGCGTGGATGACGCCTGCCTCGTCAATATCGGAACAGGAAGTCAGATATCCCGGGTCGTAGATGATCCAGTCGAGGGAAAACTTCTGGAACTTCGCCCTTTCTTCGGCGGCAAATATCTTCTTGCGGGGTCCGCTCTCTGCGGCGGAAAAGCCTACGCCATGCTGGAAGAGTTCTTCCGTGCCTATGTAAAAGAATCCACCGGTAAGGAAGAGGATCAATACGATACATTGAACCGCCTTGCAAGGCAGGCGCTGGAATCGTCGGCACCCCTGCCCAGGATCAGGACAACATTCGCAGGCACCAGAGAGGACAGTTCCGAGACCGGTTCCATATCCGGACTGACGGAAATGACATACACCCCGCAGGGGATCATTCTGGCGACGCTTCAGGGGATCGTGGATGAATTATACGAGAGATACCTGAACCTGCCTGTTCCCTCCTCAGCTGTCGTGGCGTCGGGGAACGCGGTTCGCAGGAACAAAGTACTTCAATCCCTGATCTCTGACACCTTTCAGCTTCCTCTCACGCTTCTCGGAGCAGATGAAGAAGCGGCAGGAGGCGCAGCCTTGTTCACCCTGTCCGGAAAACAGAAATAATTACGGACCACATACCGGAAAGACGATCGCCGAAGCGGTCGTCTTTTTGTTCACATTTTCTGAATATAGTCCAGAACCTGTTTCATCGTGTTCGTAAGGTACTTGTTTCTGTGGTAGACAAAATAATAGTCCGAACTGAAAGACTCGTTGTCGATGGATACCGACCGCAGGCCACTCATGTCGTACTGCTTTTCAAAGCGGTAAGGAAGAAAAACAAACCCCATCCCTCTTTTGGCCAATGTGATCAGGCTGAGGGTACTGGTACTCTCCACCACCGGTTTCAGGTGAGAACTGTACCTTTCCGCTGCATAGCAGATCGTCTCACGCACAAAGCTTCCTTTTTCGCGTAGCATCAGAGGCATCTTTCTGAGCTCTTCAAAAGTGATCGTATCCTTGTCGTAAAGAGAAGGCAAACAGTAGATCCGGATCTCCTCCCTGTACATTGGGATGGCTACAAGCTGATCGTTGTTCGTCTGTTCATTGATCAGTGCGAAGTCAATCTCATTTCGCAGCAGTTTCTCCAGGACCGCCTCTGTGTTGTCCACATTGACAGTAAGCCGCACATCCGGAATCGATTCCTTCAGCGAGTCGATCAGGGAAGGAAGCTTCGTCTCCGCTGCGCTGGTATTGCTACCGAGCCGAACCTTTGTCTGCCCGATCTGATCCTTCATCACCGCTGTCGTTTCATCAAACTGTTCAAGCACATTGTTCACGTGACCGCGCAGAACTTTTCCGCTTTCCGTAAGCTGCAGTTTCCTCCCCACCCTTTCAAAAAGCTTCGTGCTGTAAAAAACTTCCAGTTCCTTGATCGCGATGCTGACTGCAGGCTGGCTGATATTCAGGCGTTCCGATGCGCCCGTGGCTGTGCCAGTATCGCACACCGCCTGAAAGATCTGAAAATGTCTCAAAGTCATGATCGATCTCCTATAAATAGATTTTATAATATTCATTCGCTATTTATAATTTAATTATAAGTTAATCTGCTTTAAAATCAATATGCATGAGTGAAGCGCCTTACTGTTTCTTCGGGTAGAACTCCCTCCGCACGGGAACAGTTCGGCGCTTAACGTTCTTTTCTGACCCGCAGTTCCTATCGTCATCTGTGCAGTGCACAGTACTCCTGTCAGGGTCAATACAGCAGGAATCACATCCTGATCAAACAGGGTTTCGCAGCCCAAAATCAGCAAGGAAGGAAATAGGATCAATTGAGTAAACTGAAAAAGTGCTGGATACTGTTCTCTACCATGATGGTGATCAGCAGCACTGCCAATTCTGGTTACGCCATTCTGAGCGTCGTCGTTCGAAACTTTGTCGGAAAGCACCACTGGATCACGGAAGAAGAAATGGAGGACTATATCGCCCTGGTGCAGGGAGCTCCCGGCTCCATCGCCATCAATATGTCCATGATGGTCGGGTATCACGTTGCAGGCATCTGGGGAGCCGCCGCAGCCGTCATCGGGTGTGCGATCCCGCCCCTGGTGATCATGCTTCTGGTCACCGCTTTCTACAGCGCGATCGTCGGAAACCCCTGGATCGAGGTATTTCTCCATGGAATGCAGGCCGGGGTGATCGCGATGCTCGCCAACCTTGTCCTCGGTCTGTTCAGGAACGCTACGAAAGAACAAAAGATCTATCCCCTGGCCATCATGGCCATTGCCATGGCGTATTCGCTTCTTACGGATCTCTCTTCGATCCTGCTGGTCATCGGCTGCATCCTGATCGGATGCGCGGCCTACATCATCAAGCTCAGAAAGGAGAAGGCAGGCAGATGAATACTCTTCTTCAACTGTTTTTCGGCTTCGCCCGCATCGGCGCGATCTCCTTCGGCGGCGGCCACGCCTCCATTCCCATCGTACAGCGCGAGGTGGTAGAAGTGCAGGGATGGCTTTCCTATGAGGAATTCGGGAATCTTCTGGCCCTGGATGAACTGACTCCCGGTCCCATCCTGATCAACAGCGCCACGTTCGTCGGTTCCCGCATCGCGGGGATCCCCGGAGCGCTCGCCGCATCCCTCGGCAGCATTGCCCCCGCGTGTGTGATCACTATGTTATTGATATTTCTGCTTCACAAATACCGCAAACTGGATATTATCAACGAAGTGCTTTTCGCAGTCCGATGCATGGCGGTAGGCCTGATCCTCGTCACTATCCTCAGGATGGCCGGAACGATCTTCCTTATGAACGGGATCTCCTTTCAGATCGACTATCTGCTTCTTTTCATGACTGCGGCTGCCTTCATAGTCATCTGCAAGTGGCAGGTCAGCCCACTTCTGGTGATGATCGTCTGCGGCACTCTGGAAGTTGTGGTTACTTATCTGGGGAAGATGTTCTACTGATTCCGAAAACAAACACCCAATACCTCCTGAAACAGGAATGACTCCTCCCATCGTCAGATGGCAGAGGAGTCATTTCTGTTTCTTTGTTAAAAACGATATTACTGTCCGGAAAGACCACTGTATTCTTCTTCCCTGAACCCTACGAGTACGGTGCCCTCTCCAACAAGGATCGGCCGCTTTACCAGCATTCCATCGCCGGAAAGGAGATCAAGCATCTCATCCTCGGTCATTTGGGGAAGCTTATCCTTGAGCTGCAGAGATTTGTACAGCAGTCCGCTCGTGTTGAAGAACTTCTTCAAAGGAATACCGCTCGCCTTCTGCCAACGGGAGAGTTCCTCCCTTGTGGGGAGGTCATCCTTGATACTTCTGACTTTGTAGTTTATGTTGTGCCCGTCCAGAAATGCTTTTGCTTTCCTGCAGGTACCGCATTTCTCATAACAGATAAAAAGATATTCTTCCATAGTTATTCCCCCGAGATCGCGCAGGAAGTGAACCGCACACTCGGACAAGCCACATTACCTATGCTCCATTTCAGATCATTTCCCACCTCTTCCGCGCTCTTCATGAGATCGAGGAAATTGGCGGCGATGGTGATCAGGGACACGCTGTGATCCCTTTTTCCGTCTTTCACCCAATAGCCGGAACACTGAAGGGAGAAATTCGTCGTGACAAAGTCAATTCCCGCATGCAGCCCCTGCAGGGAGGTGACGACAAGGCCTTCTCCCATTGCCGCGCACATCTCATCCAGAGATCTCTCACCCGGAACGATATAACAATTCTTGAGAGCCACATTGACCGGTGAAGTATAGGAGGCGCGGAAACCGTTTCCGGTGCTCTCCGTGCCCATTTTTCTGGCGCTCTTGGAGTCATGGGCGATGACTTTGAACACTCCGCCGTCCACCAGGGTCTTTGTCATGGTGGGGCATCCTTCGTCATCATAATTCGCGAGGCTCACCGCGTCGCACAGCCGGGGATCATCCACGACCGTGATCACATCCGAAAAGATCTTCTGTTCCAGTTTGTCCTTCAGCGGGGAGATCCCCTTTGAGATCAGGTCGCCGGAGAAAAGACCGGTGAACGCCTGGAACAGCGAGGTCATGGCGCCGCGCTCGATGATGACCGGGTACTGGCCGCTGGGAAGGCTGGTAGCTCCGAGCTGTTTGACCGCGTCCCCGCACAGTTTTTCCACAAACTCGTCCTGATCAAACTGAGCGATATCTTCGATCACTTCCAGCTTATAGCCCGTCTTCACCTGCCCATTCTCTGATGCTGCAACACCCTCAAAGAGAGCCTGGGCATATTCGCCGTCCTCCACGCGCACTCCTCTGGAGTTCTCGATCCTGCGGACGGTCTTCACTTCGTCCCAGCTCACACCGGAGACCTGGACGATCCTGGGATCATAAGCGTAGGCCTTCTCCTCCAGGGACTTCATCAGTTCGCGGATCTGCTCATTCGAAGGACGGACCCATTTTTTGGAGGACAATACCGTCTCTGTCTCCTGCGGGAACCGGATGACCGATTCCTCTTCTGAGGTAATGGCATTGGCCTGATCGATCATGCCGGAGATCACTTCCATGTTGTCATCCGACGGATCTTCCAGGCTGTAGTTCGCCATCTTTCCGCCGATGATCCCGCGCAGGGACGTACCCAGTACGCGGCTCGTGACAAAGGAGTCCACCTGCCCTGAGAACCAGGAGACGGATTTGTTCTGTTCAAGGAGCTGATAGACCTCAAAGGCCTCAAAGCCCTGCTCAAGGGCATACGCGATCCATTTCTGATTAGTCATGAGCAGTACCTCCTACTGTGATGGATGTCACCCTGATCGGGGGCTGACCTACATCAGTCGGGATCGATCCGCTGGACGATCCGCACATGCCCTGCCCCGTGGTCATATTCTTTCCGACTTTGTCGATATTCCAGAGAATGTCTTTTCCGTTTCCGATCAGAGCAGCGCCACGGACGGGATAAGTGATCTTCCCGTTCTCGATCATATACCCCTCCAGAACAGCAAAGTTGAATTCACCTGTCTGCGGGTTCACGCTTCCCCCGCCCATCTTTTTGGCATAGAGTCCCTTCTCGATTCCTTCAAACAGCTCCTCAAACTCCGATTCACCGGGAAGGATGAAAGTATTGGACATGCGTGATGTGGGCTCAAACTGATAAGTCTGCCTGCGGGAACTGGATGTGGATTCCATTCCCATTCTTCTTCCGTTGAGCGTATCGATCATATAGGATTTCAGTATTCCGTTCTCGATGAGGACGCGTCTCTTCTGGAAATTGCCCTCGTCATCAATATTCTGGGACCCCCAGGCGTTGGGTATGGTCCCGTCATCTACTGCACTGACACAGGTCGACGCGATCTGCTGTCCGAGTTTCCCGCAGAATACGCTCATGTTCTTTGCCACGGAAGTCGCCTCAAGCGCATGGCCGCAGGCCTCGTGGAAGATCACTCCGCCGAATCCGTTGTCGATAACGACCGGCATCTTTCCGGAAGGGCAGTCTTTGGCCTGAAGGTTCACTAGCGCAACACGCGCAGCTTCCCGTCCGGCTTCTTCCGGAGTGACTTCTTCATAAAACTCAAGGCCCTTGCCGGCGCCGGGGCGATCCGCACCGCTCTGGAAATTGGTTCCCTCCTGGCTGAATGCTTCCACCATGATCCTTGTGCGGACTCTGGTGTCTCCGATCAGTTTTCCGTCGCTGTTCGCGATCTGCACCTTCTGCTTGACGTTCAGCAGTTTCCCCTGCACCTTGACGATCCGTGGATCCGTTTCAAAGGCTGCGTCATTCGCTCTCTTGAGAAGATCGAATTTATCCTCAAGGGAGACCTCTTCAAAATCGATCTTCACGGGATGCCGGTTCTCGTAAGTGACCTCACTGAGGGTGACTTTCGCGCCTTTTTCGTTTTTTCCGAAGGCATCCACAAGCTCTTCAAGAAGCGGCATCACCGCACCTTCGTCCGTCTCGTTGGAATAGGCGTACACCGACTGCAGACCTTTGTACAGTCTCACACCGATCCCCTGTATGAGGACATTGTTCACATCCTCCATCTTTCCGTTCAGAGAAGATATCGTCTCGTTGCTTTCGACCTCCTCGTAGATCTCAGCGAAATCCGCTTCAGAGTTCATGCAGAAACTGAGATATCTCTCCAGTTGTTTTTGATTAAGCATGATCGTTTCTCCTTTTTACAACTGAAAATGAGTATATCACACACAAGAAAAGATGAATCGAGTAGGGGCTAACCTGTAGCCCCTCTCACACCACCGTACATGCCGTTCGG
>CAZRGP010000006.1:0-103376 GCA_964599695.1 uncultured Faecalibacterium sp. | reverse complement strand
TGCCGAACGGCATGTACGGTGGTGTGAGAGGGGCTACATGTTAGCCCCTACTCGATTGGATGATGATCAGCCGCAGAGAGCGATAAATTCATCGATCTCGTCCGCAAGGATCTGCAGGGACGATCTCCAGAAGTTCACATCGGTGAGATCGATACCGGCCACTTCGGCAGCGCCTTCAACTGTCGTCGTGCCCGTGGCTTTAAGCAGTTTTTTGTACAGCGGAACGAAGGATTCTCCGTCATGGAGATACTTCGCGTAAAGGCCTCTGGCAAATAGTCCGCCGAAAGCGTAGGGGAAGTTGTAGAAGCTGAGCCCGCCGCTGTAGTAATGGCTCTTGCATGCCCACATATAGGGGTGGAGATAATTGGGATCCAGACCGTCTCCGTAGGCTTTTTTCTGTGCATCGAGCATCAGCTCACACAGTTTGTCGGCGAACATGAATTCGTTTTCCCTGTTCTCAAAAACGGAAGTCTCAAACAGGTACCGGGAATAGATGTCGCAGATGATCTGATTGGCATCGCTCAGCTGGTTTTCCAGCAGGGCACGTTTGGCGATTGGGTCTTTTTCTGCTGCGATGGCCGCGTTCATGCAGACGACCTCGTTGAAGGTGGAAGCAGTTTCTGCCACCGGCATGGATACATCCAGATTGAGGACGCTGTTGTCTTTCAGACAGTGGTTGTGGAACGCGTGCCCGAGCTCATGGGCAAGGGTGACCACATCGCCCAGTGTTCCTCCGAAGTTGGTCAGGATGCGGCTCTCCTTGATGGAGGGGATTCCCTCGCAGAAAGCACCGCCCACTTTTCCGTCATGAGGATAGAAGTCGATCCAGGATTCGTCAAACGCGCGTGCAATCATCTCTGTTTCTTCCTTGTCAAAGGTGGAGAAGAGATTTACCAGGTAGTCTTTCGCGTCCTCAGTGGTAAACACGGTGTCATTTCCCTCCAGCGGGGCGAACATCTCGTAGAAGGGAAGGCCGTTCTCGTAACCGAGAAGTTTTGCCTTGGCTTTCATGTAATCCCAGAACTTAGGCAGGTACTCCTGCATCGCGGTGAGGAGCGCATCCAGGGTTTCACGCTTCATGTGGGCATTCTTGAGCGTTTCGTCCAGGTGGGATTCATATCCGCGAAGCTTGCAGCTGTTGATGACTTCCATTTTGATGGAGTTGAGCGAGAAGGCGATGCCGTCCTTGATCCGGTCATAGGATCTGAGCTCCGCTTCGTATGCGGATTTGCGGACGGAAGCGTCGGGATCGTAGGCTTTGTTGCGGATATCGGACAGGGTGGTGATCCCGCCTTCGTATTCGACCGGAACTGTGGATGTAAGGTATCCCTGAAGATCCGACCAGGCAGAAGAACCGCTGATCCGATAAAGACTGATGACCTTCTCAACTTCCGGAGACAAGGTGTATTGAGCCTCCTCGCGGATGTTTTTCAAATAGAATTCATGTTCCTTGAGCAGGTCTCTGCTGTCGATGACCGACTGAAGATCTTCGATCCCGGCTACATATTTTGTCAGGGCGGACTGCGGCGCGGCGATGGCGGAAAGCTTGTTCGCGAGTCTTCCGGCAGCAGCCGCAGAAGCTGTATCGGACGTATTGACAGACATCCGAAGTTCCGCATAAGCGAAAAGGGTGGTGACTATTGTGTGAAGTTCCTGACTGAGAGAGACAGCCTTGCACAGCACGTCAGCCGGATCTCCGCTCAGGTTGGAGCACAGGTCGGTGATCTCTTTGATCAGTTCGTCGAGACGAGCTTCATCTTTTGTGTATTTGGGGTCATCGTACCCCTTATACAGATTGTCCAGTGACCATTCTTTATTCATAGCAGTACCTCAAAAAAGTGTTTGTCGGATGTCATTATAGCATTATATGTCTCATGATTTCCACGCAGAATAACGAATGGCCGCGCGACTCAGTCGCGCGGCCATATGTGGCAGTTTTGTATAACGCAAAGTGTGTCAATCCACGATGACGATCCGCCCTTCCACACGGGCATCGAGATCCTGATGTGTCGCAAAATATTCCTCTACGACGTTGTTTACGCTGGACGCGACAACACGGGGTTTCCTGTTCAGTGAGATCTCTTCAAGAGAAATTCCGAGACTGGTCTCAAAGTTTTCGTAGTGGTAATTCTGGATTGCGACCATGAGAATGTCGTCGTCCTGGATCTCCTTGCATTTGAAAGAGAACTCCTCAAGTTTCTTTGTCGTGCGGTTGTATCGGATACGGATGCCTTTCGAGAACTGGAAGAATTCTGTATCTCCCACCCAGGCCTCATCTCGCAGCATGTACATTACGACCTTGCGGAACTGCGCGCCGGTGAACTGCAGGAGCCAGATCTTGTCATCAAAGGGTGTGTTTTCAAGAATATCCTGGTATTCAACGACAGGACCCAGCTGTTGTTTGCGTATGGATCCGGAGCCGAACATCATGACGTCAAATCCGTTCTCCTCCACCATAAGATCTGCGTAAAGATTGCCAAGCTCGGTTTCCTGGTTGCGCTTCGGATGCGTGAGCATGCGGTGGAATCTCGTGACGACACGATGGTATTTCTGGTCAGTCAGATCCTTGTATCCTGCCACGATCTCCGTCATCATTTTGTCGGGTTTTGCGGTCTTCTCATTGACGGGAACACATTTCCAGCTCCAGTCGCTGATGACTTTGTTTTCCTCATCAAAATCAATATCGAATCTGCCGATATAATCGGTCCCGGTATAAGCCTGAACGATCGGGATTCCGTTGACGATCACCGGTTCTTCCATATAAGTGTGCGAATGGCCGCCGATAATGAGGTCGATCCCCCAGTTGGGATCCAGCTGTTCCGCAAGATGGATATCATTCTCCAGGCCGATGTGGGTGAGAAGGATCACGAGATCTGTGTCGCCGCGCTTGTAGTTATCACAGATGACCCCGATCTCTTTCCTGGCGTTCTTCATGTTGACGAAAGAACCGATGACCTTTTCACTCTTGGTGGTTGCCAGGACTTCATTGGTGAGGATTGCGAGGAACATGATCTTGATGCCGTCTACCTCCATTTTGAGGTACGGGGTAAAGATCCTCTTGTTGTTGGTGGTGACAAAGAGATCAGAGTTGACGATGGGGAAGTAAGAGCATTTTTCCAGAAAGAGGAGGTGGGCAAGACCGTAGTCCACCTCGTGATTTCCCAAAGCGACTACATCCGGATGCAGCATATTGATCATATCGATCGTTGACATGCCCAGATATTCCTGATCAATGATGGAGCCTCGGAACATGTCTCCCGCAATGGCATAAAGCGTGTTCGGATTCTCTTTTCTGACCGCGTTAAGGTAGCCCGCAAGCATCGGGAGGCCGCCAGTGGATACCCCTTTTACATCCTGGGGAAGCCAGTCTCCGTGCATGTCGTTATTGTGAAGGATGGTGAGATGCGTCATACTATTTCCTCCTGCCGCATTAGCGCGATTTCGTCTCAGACAGAAATATATACAATAATACCATTATTTATGACATTGTGGACAGTACCTATGGAGCCCATTTCGTTCTGACAGCCTGCAGAAGGAAGGAGGAAAGAGCGGAAACACCTTGCGCGCTGAGATGTATACGGTCCGCCAGGAAGTATTCCGGGTACTGATTGTAGGATATACCCCAGCTTAGCTGATCGATGTCGTAGACTTCGTCAGGTGCAGGAGAGCCGGACAATGTGACAAGAAGAATATCGCAACCATCCAGTACCGGCAGAACCGCGTCAAAAAGGCGGATGTCTTCTTCGCTGTTTCCGACTGCGATGAAGACTTTTTGCGGCAGAAGACCACGTTCCCTCATAGTCTGGATCTCCTTCACGCACAGATCGGCGTCCGGTTTTTCGGATGCCAGGACGACGCAGTCATCCAGAGACTCCTGGATCCCGCTTGCTGAGGCCATGAGCCATGATCCCCCGATTCCGAGGATTCGCTTTTCCAGCTGTTCCTGCCGCAGCTGTTCTGACAGAAAGGATCCGTATCGTTCTTCGATCGCATGGAGGATGATGTCCGTGTATGCCCGGCGGCCGTCCTCTGTCAGGTGGATTCCATCGGAATAAAAGTATTCTCCGTGAGGTTTGGAGATCTCTTCCCAGTCGATCACGGTCACGTTGGAAAACTCTTCACCAAGCTGCCGAATGGTATCGTTATTTTTAAACTGCCAGTCATTCGTCGTGGTGATCCAGAAGATGTCCCGTTCTCCGCAGTCGGTGACAATGGTCCGGAGGTCATCGATCGGCAGAGTGTTGTTGGTCCCGATGCCGATGACGATGGGATTGCCCAGGGATCCGTCGCGGTTTCTTTCCTTCACGATCTTCATCACGGGGTAGTGTGAGCGGTTTTGCTGGGCATCAAAATCCCCGTTCGGGAATGTGTCATAAAGTGTCCGAAGCGCACCGAGCATCACAGAATCACCGATCCCGGTGATGTGCATGTGAGCGGCATCTACTTCTGCGGAAAAGGAAAGGGGATCGCTGAGATAGGCAGCTTCCGCCTCCTGTTTTTCCGCGTATTCTTTCTGGTGCTCTTCCAGAAGCCGTGCATTCTCTTCCAATTGCCTCTCGAGTTCCAGCATCTCCTGGGTATGATCCTGTGCGGCATGTATGTCCATACATCCCAGAAGGACAGCATACAGAAGTGGAATAAGAAGGAGAATCCTGGCGAGGTTTGGAGCCAGGTGTTTCCTGTCGAAAGAGAAACGGATGTCCATCGAAAAGTGCAGGAGGATGGAAAACGCGAAAACGGTCAGAAAATAGAGTACAAGTATCAGACCCTTCACTTCGCGATAATGTGCGGCAAAAAAGAGCAGCGGGTAGTGAACAAGATACACCTCATACGTGAAAGAGGACAGATACCGTATCGCAGGGATGGAGAGGACGCGGGAAATCGGTGCCTCATCATAGGTGGACACCGAGATGACAGGAAGGGTGAGCAGGGAAGAGAGCAGGAAACCGATAGGGAACAAGGGATGTTCCGGGGAGACTGTGAAGCAAAGATAAGCCAGCGCCCCTGTTCCTGCAGCGAACAAAAGAACCGACAGCGGCCCTTTCTTCATAAAGTACGGGCAGCTGCGCGGCTTTTCCCGGTGGAGAAATGCGAGAGCCATACCGAACATAGTGGAGAACATGCGGGCATCTGTTCCGTAGTAGACCCTCATATCCGGGTAACCCAGGGAAACGAAACGAGGAAGTATAGCGGCTGCAGCGGCCGTCTGGATCACAAACGGGATCCAGACCGGGGCAAAACCGAAACGGTCTCTCAGTTTTGAATAGATCAGGCAGACGAACGGGAGAACAAGCTCCTCCTGAAGCAGGAGGGAAAGATACCACATGTGGGTGAACGGGGAATCCGTCAGCCTGGCAAAATAGGATTGGCCCGCGCTGATCTGCCACCAGTTGTTCCAGGCGGTAAGAACACTCATGGTCTCGGGTTTCTCATTGATCCAGACAACGTCCGGCGCCAGTCTCAAAGAGAGAACAGTGACGGCAACAGTAACCGCCATGGGAAGATAAAGGCGCCGCAGGCGCTTCAGATAATGACGGATGAGGGATGGTTTTTCATTTTTCAGGAAAGAGAGGACGAAAAGATAGCCATGCAGCACAAGAAAAGAGCATACCGCAAGGTATCCGCCTGGAATGCAGTCCGGATCCAGGTGGTAAACGAGAACCGCCGCTGTGCTGAGAAGGCGCAGCAGATCGAGACCGTAACTGTATCTGTTTTTGGCTTTGGTGTCTGTCATACCGAAATGATAACAAAGAAAAAAGAATTAGAACAGCAAAATGTAAGGATCATGTATATAGTATAATTAGAGAAAGGAAAGGAGAGAAAACGATGGTGGAACGTTCATTCAAAAGAGACTCCTCTTTTTTGCATCTTCCTGTATGTGACAGAGACCCCGATTCCTTTTATTTTATCCAGCTCTGGGACGGGGAAAGGCTGGACAGAGAGTTTTATCTGGGACTGGCCGACACAGCTGCCGGGGAAAAACAGGATTTTTATGTGGCCATGTATCTCGGTAATCTTTCGTCCGATACCGTTACTCTGGTTTGTGAAAATGAATGCTCGGACACCATCCTCGATGGTGTCATACCAGGAGAGGACATGGAGAATGAACCGGATCTTTATCCGGATCTCTACCATGAGCCGACCCGTCAACAGATCCATTTCTCTCCCAGAAGGGGATGGATGAATGATCCGAACGGATTGTTATGCACAGATGAGGGTTATAATATCCATTTCCAGCACAATCCCTTCGGACCCCAGCATGGATGCGCCAATGTCAGCTGGGGCAGGGCGGTTTCCGGGGATGGGGTGCATTTCAAGGAGTATCCGGATGCCATCATGCCCTATTCCACAAGGTGTCACGTCGCTTCTGGCAGCGCGGTCCTTGACCGGTATAACATGTCTGGATTCGGAGCGGATACGATCATAGCTGCCTACACTGCCCTGCAGTCTATCCAGTTCCAGGGGAGACCGCCTGTGCACAACGAGGGACAGCATCTCCTGTACAGCAGGGACGGCGGAAAGACATACCAGTACTTCCCGTGGAGTCCTATCATTCCCGTTCCGGAAGGCGAGGAGTGGAGAGACCCTAAGATCGTGCAGGTGGATGAGAAGACTCTGTGCATCCTCGTGTATGAAACATTTGAGGGAAAGGACTGCGTCAGTTTCTATATTTCTCATGATCTGAAGGAGTGGAAACGCATTTCCCGTGAGGGGGATCTCTTTGAATGCCCTGATCTTTTCCCGCTTCAGGTGAAAGAGACAGGAGATACAATGTGGGTACTGTACGGGGGATGCGGCAAGTACTCCGTCGGGGAGTTCAGGGATTACCATTTCATTCCTTATCTGGAAAAGGATGAACTGTTCCTGGATTATGGCGCCGCGATCTATGCCGGGCAGACGTTCAATAATCCTCCGGATCTCTCCGAGAGAAGACACATGGCGTGGATGGCGGACAACAAGAGAAAGTGGAACTACTCTCCGGACTGGCCGGAACACGGGCGTGGCTGGTCGCAGTGCATGTCTCTTATGTGTACGCTGAAACTTCACAGGACAGAAAAAGGTTACCGACTGTTCCGCGCGCCGATACCGGAATTGACACAGCTGCGCTGCGGGATCGGGGAAGAAGTTGCGCTTCGAAAAGGAGATTCCCTGGATGCCCCCGCTGAGTACCTGTTTACTCTTCCGGGAGACCGTGACTGGTCGATCCTGTTTGGCGACAGGGGAGTGCATTACTCGGCGGATGAAAGAAAAGCAGTCCTGGAGGTAGGAGAACAGATCCCCACCTGGATGATGTTCGGAGACACCAACAAGAAGGCGGTTAAAAAGTACTGCTTCTCAGGCGACGGTGACCTCCGGGTACGGCTCTATGTGGACCGAAGGTCAGCTGAACTGTTTTTCAACGAGGAGATCAGCATGAGCTTTTCTTTCTATCCCGATGAAGAGACGTTGGATCTGAAAGGTACAGAGACCCTTGAGGCAAAAAAGTATGCTCTCCGCTCGATTTGGGATTAAAGGCGAAAAATCAAAAAGGACGCACGTTGATTCGTGCGTCCTTCGCTTTTTTTGTCACACTTCATAGCCAGGGATCAGATTGTTGCGGGCGATCCATCCGCCATGTTCCGTGTTTTGTCTTTGGAGGCATTCGATGATGCTGTCCGCCATGGCGGGGAAATCCTGTTCTATCACATAAATGCCAAGTTCTTTCGCTCCCTGGATCATACCGATCATTCCCGAGCGGTGCGGCCGCTCGGCCAGACGGGCAGCGCCTTCAAAGAGCATTCCCAGTTCACCTACAGCGTAGATCACCGTGTCGTATTGGGACAGACGCCTCGCGAAATCGGCAAGGACTTCCTGTCCCAGTGAAGATTCCCTGTTGTGGTATTCATACGGAATCCGGAAGACATCACCGGAGGGGACTGCCGAATGGAAGGTATCCTCTCTGATCCGGAGGCTGTCGATGCCGGGGTGATCCCACGTCACATATGCACATGTTCCTTCTTTAGCGCGAAGAGATGCTGCCAGACATGAAATAGCGGAAGCGTTATCCAGAGATACGCTATCAAGAATGTTTCCCGGATCGGGGGTATCGAACAGGACGACACTCATACCCATTCCTTTCAGACGGTACAGAAACTCCTGAGGGATCTCGAGATCCTCTTTCCACAGGATGAGGTTTCTGAATCCTTTCCGGTAGATCCGGAAGAGGCATTTCTCCAGAGGAATATCCTTTGGCTTTTGCTGAAACAGGACCAGAGAATCCATTTCATCCGCTTTGGTCTGAACGGCATCCATCATCTTGGAGAAGAAGGCATTCTGTGCCGGGGCGACAATGGTGATGATGTCCATGTTCCCACGTCTGGCGCCGTAATCCAGGGAGACTCTGGTACCGCTTCCCTGGATGCGGCTGATGATTTTTTCTTCTTCCAGAAGATCCAAAGCTTTCCTCACGGTGACTCTGCTGACATGGTACATGTCAGCGAGAGCACGCTCCGAAGGAATAGCGACACCGTCAGCATAATACCCGTAATAGATATCCTTGCAGACGGAGTCTCTGACTCTGGAATAGAGGTTGAGACTTTGTGTACTTTTCTTCTCAATCATTTTCTCATGCACCTAGCGAGGTGGAAGCCGGATCCAGCCGTGTGATGATATCTTCCTGAATCTCCGGAGAAAGATCGAGGAAATTCACAAAGGTGCCGTGGATCCTGACGATATAAACTCCGCTCGGAGCATATTTCTTGGGATCGGCAAGGACTTTGCGCAGCATATCGGGAGTGGTCACGTTGACATAGAGGTAGAAAGGAGAGACCTTTCCGCGGTTGCTCTCATTGAAGAAGAGAGGATCAAAGATCTTTTTGCGGAATTCCAGTCCTTTTTCCTCCATGGTAGAACCTTTAAAATAATTGGGGTTGATGCCGAAGTGGGAAGCACATCCCCCGCTCATCACATGGAAGGGAAGGTTGCTGTTGGAAAGCATGCGCATTCCAAGCCCGCCCGAAGCATCTCCAAACAAGGGGTCAACACCGTAGTTGAGCATGGTACGGGCTTTTCTTCCATCCGGAGTGGCACCGACCCAGTAACCATACATAAGGTGTGTGGAGGGAGTGGAGAAGTCCGGACGGAAGGGATTCCCGAGATAATTTTTCTTGGAGGCAACGATTTCCGCCGCCTTTTTGATAACTTCCGCTGTCTCGAGGTCCACTTTTGCAATGTTATTGCCGTATTTGTCACATTCCAGCAGGTACTGGTGCATCTCTTCATCATTCACAAAGTCGGTGCGAAGCGCTTCCAGCATCCGGTCCGCATCCTGCGGCCGCTCCTCCAGCAAGGTGTCGATCGCGATGAAGGAGTCTGCGAGGACGCTGCTTCCATGGATGAGGCATCCGCTTCCGTTGTACGGCGTGCCTTGGTGTATCGGATCTCTCATATCGTAGCCGCTCTCGATGCCTCCCATCATGGTGGAAAGGAAAGGTACCTGATAGAGACTTAACGCAACCGAAGCGGCGTTTCCGGCTTTCGCCATCTCATCCGCATAGCGGTCGAGTTCCTTCCAGTAGATCTGCCTGATGTTCTTCAACACATCGAGACTGTTGTCATATCCGAGTTCCTTCCAGGTCTTGCCTAACTGTTTACCGGAGATCTCTGATTTTCCGTCCTGAAGGATCAGTTCAAGCACTTTCGGAAGGTTGAGCCAGGTGTTGGTCGTGTTGCCGTTGTCTTTCCCCATGATCAGCGGCTCCTGGCATCCGGCCACGGAGTACTGCGGAAGATCTTCTTCCCGTATGCCGTGTTCCTTCAGCACTTCAAAAACGGCGTCATCATTGAACAGGGAGGGAGTCAGCACACCCGGTGTGAAGAAGAACCTTCCCATAGCACGGTACAACTCATCCGGTGTGTTCTTGTGAAGTTTGACAGACAGGATCGGCTGGGGGAGATTCATATCGTAATAGGCATCAAATAACGCGTAAGAGGTTGGGTTGGTCAGATCATTCCCGTCCAGATCTCTTCCGCCGATAATCAGGTTCTGGGAGATCGCCCAGCTTCTGTCCGCCACGTTGAAGAAGACCAGCAGGTGTTTGAGGAGAGCTGCCGTCATGTCGCGGCCCGTGTCTTCCATTTCCCGGTAAGGTTCAAAGATCCGGTCAGCGTTTCCTACGGACATGGCAAAGGGGTTAGGAGTCTGTTCCACGGTCATATTCTGCCAGACGAGGATAAATGTCTGAATCGCCTCAAAAAGATTGGCTGCACCTTCCGCGGGGACTTTTTCCAGCGTCTGAGCCATCAGTTCGAAGCGCTCTTTTGCCTTTCCTGTGCAGCTGCGTGATTTCTCCAGTGCCATATCGCGGTATCTGGAAGCGAGGACAAGGAGAGCATCGATGCTGAGCAGCATGGAAGTGTAGTATTCCCTTTTCTTGCTGTCTTTCTCTTCGCTGAGTTTCTCCTCGATCTGCCTTTTTATCCCGTTTGCTCCGATTTTTAGATAATCCTTAACATTTGGAACCACGTGCCCGGTTACCTGCTCCATGAAGAAGATGACCTCTTCTGTGAATGGCTCAGCAGGATCATAGGCATTCATCAGCGCTTTGGCGAAATCGTTTTTGGAATAGTAGTCTTTTACGTGGGCGATCCGCTCTTCGGTAATATCCCCAATCGGATCGATGTCCGAAAATACGGCTACCGGGTCGCAGTATCCTTCAAATGATTTGACTTCGAAGGAGGGATTGATAAGGGCATAAGAACGGGCGAATGCGTCGTCCTGTGACCCTGCGAAAAGATGGTAATCCCCGAGATAAAGGGGGATCTTTTTCATCACTTCGACCAGTGTCTTTCCGATCCGGATACAGTCCGGATCATCCTTGAATCTGGTATCACACTCCATCGCGATCTCTCTTGCGAGAAACCAGCCTTCCAGGTGATTGAGCGCGCGTTCTTCTTTAAACCGTTCTTTTGCCAGTTCCGTGATCTCAGCAGCCGAGTAGATTTTTTCGATTTGCATGGGATTACCTCCTTATGTGTGGACACATCGGATCCCGTGGGATCGGAATGTGTCTTCAAACAGCTTTACCGTTTCGGGCAGGATCTTTTTAGACGGCATTGTATATGTCTTTCCGCATTGTGCCCATTTACCTTTACCGAATTCATGGTAGGACAGAAGTTCCAGAGAAGTGCCTGAGCCGTGGATAATGGTTTCGAGCAGCCCGGCAAACCCCTGTGCATCAGCAGGTGAACTGTTGAAATCGGGTATCAGCGGAATGCGGAGCAGTACGTTATTGTGTACCTCGGTGACTTCCTCGATAGTCCGGATGACCTGCTTGTTTGTTACACCGGTCCACTCCCTGTGCGTTTTGTCATCGTAGTGTTTGATGTCCATGATCCATTGATCCACAAGAGGGATCAGTTCCGCGCTTCTGGGATGCGTTCCGTTGGTCTCAATGGCCCGATGGATCCCGGCTTCCCCAAGCATTTCAAGTAAGCGCTTGACTGCCTCGAACTGGACGGTCACCTCTCCTCCGGTCAGCGTGACTCCACCGCCGTCAAAAAACATTGGTTTGGAGCGCACACAGACATCCAATAGTTCTTCCGGAGAATACTCCTTGCATGAGAAGCGTATTCCCTTCTGCCGGGTCCTGGTGCAGGGCATATCACATTTCTGACATTTGTTTCGATCCAGAGTGCCTTCCGTGACCGCGCCTTTCGGGCAGGATCGATCTGTCAGCCAGTCGCTCTCAGTGATCAGTGTACCGCCTATATCCATGCCTTCCGGGTTGGAGCACCATGGACAGTGCATGTTGCATCCCTGTAGGTGCAGGATCAGCCGGTTGCCCTGACCGTCCTGGGAATAATTGAAACCCTGTTGGAATACTTTGATGGTTTCCATTGTCCTCGTGTGCCTTTCTGCAAGTGGTATTATCATACAATACCACTTTTGGAAAAAGAATAATGAGAGATATCATTGTAGAATCGCTCATGTTGATATTATTATAGCATTAAGAAAATAAAAATGAACAATTCTCTCCGGATGAATTTTATCGGGGAGGAAAAATGACGGGAAAGTGCGAGGTGAATGATGGGACTTCCTGTTTTTTCCATTGAGCCGTCGGTTATTTGCTGTGACCTGTGTAACCTGGAGTCGGAGATCCGCAAGTGGGAAGCTGCGGGAGCGAAGGCGCTCCATATCGATGTCCTTGACGGAGCCTTTGCTCCGAGTCTCCCCGTGGGGATCGACACGTTTCAGCAGCTTGCGAAAAAGACGGATCTTCCGTTTGACGTTCACATCATGTCCAGAAACAATCGGTGGTTCATCGAGGAGTGCATTAAGATGGAACCTGCAAGGATTTGCTTTCAGATCGAAGGAGAAGCGGATCCGGAACAGAGGATAAAGACGATTCGCGGGGCAGGGATATCTCCCGGACTTGCCTTCAGTCCGGAAACGGATGTGAAGGTAGCTGAACATCTTCTGGAAAAGGTCGATTTTGTTCTTTTGATGAGGATCAAACCGGGATATGCAGGCTTTTCACAGGAGGAGGTCACTGTTGATATGGACCAAAAGATCCGGGACACCAGGAAACTCTTGGATTCTGTGGGGCCGGGAAAGGGAATCGTCATAGACGGAAGGGTGTCGTTTGAGGATATAACCCGTCTGCGCAACTTAGGAGCGGATACTTTTGTCGGCGGGAGCAGAAGCCTGTTCAGTACGAAGAACTATTCTGAAAACTATATGCGGGCAGAGAGAAACTACGGGGGATAATATCGATGTTCGATTATACCGAGAGCTATAAGATGAATAAAGCGCTGATCCTGAAAGAGGTAAATGAGATATTGGACAAAGTAGATCCATCACTGACCGCCTCTTTTATAGATATGCTTCTTTCCGCACGAAGAGTCTTTTTCATCGGGGTGGGGAGAGTGATGCTGTCCATGGAAGCAATGGCAAAGCGTCTTTCCCATCTGGGTATTGAAACACATGTGGTAGGGGATATCAATGAACCTGCGATGGGGAAAGAGGATCTTCTTGTAGTGGGATCCGGGAGCGGGGAATCCGTAGTACCTGTTGCTATCACAAAACGGGCGAAGGAGATCGGAGGAAAGGTCGTTCATATCGGTTCCAATCCAAGCGGTACGATCGCCAGGATGGCTGATCTTCAGGTCAGGATCCCTGCTGCGACGAAGCTGAATCTTCCCGACGAAGTGAAGTCCGGACAGCCGATGACTTCGCTGTTTGAGCAGTGTCTTTTGATCTACGGAGATGTAGTCTCTGCCATGATCATTGAAAAGGAGTCCATCGATGTGCATGGACTGTGGGACAAACATGCGAATCTAGAGTGAGGTGTCGAAATGTTGTATGAAGAGAGATACAGGCCACGTTTTCACTTCAGTGCGCCGAAAGGCTGGCTAAACGACCCCAACGGGGCGGTGTGGTATAAAGGGGAGTACCACCTCTTCTACCAGTATCATCCGGATGATATTTTCTGGGGACCTATGCACTGGGGGCATGCGGTGAGCAGGGATCTTGTTCACTGGGAGAACCTTCCCATCGCACTATACCCGGATGAGAATGGTACGATCTTCTCCGGAACCGTCGTAATTGATGAAAACGATCAGACGGGATTCTTTGACGGCGGAGAGGGAATGGTAGCGTTTTATACTGGACACATCGACCGACCAGGGCAGCACCCGATTGAGCATCAGTGCATCGCCTACAGCAAAGATTGCGGCAGGACATGGGAAAAGTATTCAGGGAATCCGATCATTTCCGCTCCTGATACCCCGGACGCATACGACTTTCGCGATCCGAAAGTGTTCTGGCATGAGGAGAGCAAGCGGTGGGTGATGTTTCTGGGAGGCGGATTCTACCGCGTTTACTCTTCTCCCAACCTGATCAACTGGACACTCGAATCCGAATCGCTCTTCTTTGAGGAGTATCCCGACATCTTCCAGACGGAAGTGGAGGAAAGCGGCGAGAAGAAGTGGGTTCTCAATGCCGCGGGTTTCAAATACTACATCGGGTCATTTGACGGAAAGAGGTTTATCCGCGAGGAAGGACCTTATACCAGCGATTACACCAACGGATGCCAGGCAACACTGACATTCAACAATGTTCCGGACGGGAGGACATTGGCTATCGCCTGGATGAGGGACGGATCCAGAGGACCGACATATCCGTGGCGAAATAACATGACGGTCGTCAGGCAGTTCAGTCTAAAGAAAATGTCGGACGGGACTCACCGCCTGATACAAAAGCCTGTAACGGAGATTGATGCGCTGAAGAAGGAGGGCTGGACGGAGAAAGATTTGATTGTCCCTGCAGGAGAGAACCCTCTGCAGGGGGTCGAAGGCGTTCAGCTTCAGCTTGATGCGGATATCGTTCCTTCCGCCGACAGCCAGGAGGTCCGCCTGTCCTTTCTGGAGGACGACAGACAGCATACGGATCTCGTGTTTGATTATGTGAACAGAATGATATTCGTGGATACAACGGCGTCGGCTGCCCCGGTCTGGCGAAATCTTCAGACCTCCATGGATTCGAACTATTTCTTTTCTGAGAAGGCGATCGTTATCAAAGGGGCATGTTATCAGGTCCCGATGACCAACCGCAGCGAGATTAAACTCAAAGTCCTGATCGATCACAGCGCCATAGAGATTTTCCTTGATAACGGATTGGTCTCTTGCACATTCTGTGTGTACCCGGATGAGGGTGCGCGCGGTGTGTCTCTTCGTTCGGATGCCGAGATGTTTGTAAAGCGACTGAATGTCAACCCAATAAAAACGATATGGTAAAAAGATCCCGGTTCGCTGTAATGCGAACCGGGACTGTTTTTTGTTATTTGGCTATGACGACCCTTATGCCTTTTTCTTCAAATAGATTCAACCAGTGTTCAGAAATGAGGTCGTCCGTAACGACGATATCGAAATCATCGATCGTACCGAAGTTGTGCAATCGGACTGCACCGAATTTGCTGGAGTCCGCAACAAGACACTTCACGGCTGAATGGGTCATGGCAGCTTGTTTTATCGGGACTTCAAACTCATTGATGCAGGTTACTCCAAGATGTTCATCGATACCTGCGGCGGAGATAAAGGAGATATTGATCGAGTAGTTCTTTATCGTATTGATACCGTAGCGGTCAATGTATACGCCGGACTGCGGATCCAGTTTTCCACCGGTCACGATATAGTTCCTGTAGTCGATCCGCAGCAGTTCCCGGAGTGCGTTCTCGGTGGAAACGATTACAACGTTACTGGCTGACGGGTCAAGGTGTTTGAGGACATTCACAGCGGTGGTTCCGATATCTACGTATATGACTTCGTTCTTTCCTACAAGGGAAGCGGAGGCGATCCCAATTGCTTCCTTTTGGATGTAGTTCGTCTCCCTTTCCTGTTCAAGGGAATATGTCTTGTAGATATCGCTGTCGCCGAGCATGATCGCGCCGGAAACAGTTTTGACGATCCCTCTTTTTTTCATCTTCTCAATATCTCTTCGTATGGTCATCTCGGTGACGTCGAAATATTGGGACAGATCCTTAAAGGAGATACCGCCCTGGCTCTGAACGATCTCTATGATCTTCTCTGACCGATCCATTATTGCTTAGATCTTTCCTGCTTCTTTAAACAAACGCATAGCACTGCTCGTTCCAAGACGGGAGCAGCCGAGTTCTGCGAATGCTTCGATGTCTTCAACGGTCTTCATTCCGCCTGCAGCCTTAATCTTTACTTCAGGGCCGACATGCTCCTTGAACAGCTTGACATCTTCGATGGTCGCCCCGGCTGTACCGAATCCGGTGGACGTCTTGATAAAGTCCGCCTTCTCTTCGGTGACGATCTGGCACATCTTGATCTTTTCCTCTTCGGTGAGGTAGCAGGTCTCAATGATGACCTTCAGCACATAACCCTCTGTCGCCTTACGAAGGGCAGCGACTTCAGCGGATACAAGGTCCCAGTCTCCATTTTTGACATCACCGATGTTGATGACCATGTCGATCTCACTTGCACCATTCGCGATGGCGTCCTTGGCTTCAAACACCTTGACTGCAGTCGTGTTGTAACCGAGGGGGAAACCGATCACGGTGCAGACGTTGAGTTCCGGATAGGTCTCATGTGCTCTCTTGACATAGGACGGGGGAATGCAAACGGATGCAGTGTGGTACTCCAGGGCATCTTCGCAGATCTTTTTGATGGATTCCCAGTCCGAGACCGCCTTCAAAAGGGTGTGGTCCACAGTTTTCAGTATCTCTCTTGCTTCCATATTTATACTCCTTAATCGTATCAGACTATTTCTGTTATT
Source organism: uncultured Faecalibacterium sp. (assembly GCA_964599695.1). Lineage (GTDB taxonomy): Bacteria > Bacillota > Clostridia > Oscillospirales > Ruminococcaceae > RUG11783. The sequence continues at coordinate 87,097 of CAZRGP010000006.1, read as the reverse complement.
ATTTTAACATATTATAAAGAAGAAAAAATGTTATTTCTTGTGGCGCGCAAGAATGCATGCAAATGTGCACAAGAGGCGCAAGTTTGTGCTCGGAACCGTTAATTGTGCAAATTGAACTATAAAATAGGAGTTTTATCGCCATATAGCACAAGAAAACGTTGTAAAACAAGGTAAAAAAACACAGGAAGCGCAGAAGATGTTAGGAAATTAACATGTTAGGATGCAAAATGTTCGTGAATAATCACAATCAAGTTGTGAAATATTTGTTAACACCGTAAAAAGAATTCATTTTTGAGGCAAGGTAAAATATAGTCAATAGTATGAATTTGTATGGACGGAGGAGTACAACCTATGGTTTTGACTGATGAAGGACTGCAGTACCACATTAGGATGAAAGAAGGAGACGTCGGAAAATACGTGTTCCTTCCCGGAGATCCCTTCCGCACAGATCTGATCGCAAGTTTTTTTGATGAGCCCAAACTGGTTGCTCACAACAGAGAGCACAAAACATGGACGGGGTACCTGGACGGCGTGAAGGTTTCTGTCACATCGACCGGCATGGGATGCCCTTCCACCGCGATAGCCCTTGAAGAACTGATCCATATCGGCGCTGATACATTTATCCGCATAGGAACTGCCGGAAGAGTGTGTCCGGAATCCTATGACGAATCCCTGGACGGCGTCATCTGCACAGCAGCTGTCCGTGATGAGGGAACGACGATCCATTATATTCCGATCGAGTATCCCGCTGTTGCTGACCGTCACGTCGTGGATGCGCTGGCAAGAGCTGCGAAAGCACGCGGACTCAATTATATTGAAGGAATTACACAGTCCAAAGACAGTTTTTACGGACAGCATGAACCGGACAACATGCCCGCTGCCGCAAGGCTGCATGAGCGCTGGACTGCATGGGAGAGAGGACATGTCATGTGTTCCGAAATGGAGGCAGCCGCATTGTTCGTCATCTCCTCCATCCGCGGATGCAGGGCTGGAGCCATCATGGACTGGGGCGACATGAAGAAGACCATCGGTGTCGCCTGCGATGCGGTCCGTATCCTTGCAAAGGAGGATGGATTGCTGTAATGCCTGAGATTCACGATTTCAAAAAATATATGGAAGGCGACAACCCTGTGATGTATCACATTCATTGCAGGAAAGGGGATGTGGGCGAGTATGTGTTTCTCCCCGGAGATCCTTTCCGCACCGATCTGATCGCCTCCTATCTGGATGACGCGAAACTGGTCGCTCACAACAGGGAGCACAAGACCTGGACGGGATATCTCGACGGCGTAAAAGTTTCGGTTACTTCCACCGGTATGGGATGTCCGTCCACCGCTATCGCGGTGGAGGAGCTGATCCGCTGCGGCGCAAAGACATTTATCCGCATTGGAACTGCCGGAACGGTCAGAGACCCGAAAGATGCGGAGAACTATGATTGCTGCATCGTTACCGGCGCGGTCCGAGATGAAGGAACGACGATCCATTACGTTCCTATGGAATATCCGGCTATGGCGGATCGCCATGTAGTGGACGCCCTGGCGAGAGCATGCGAAGCGAGAGGGCTGAAAGCTCTTGAAGGTGTCACTCAGTCCAAAGATTCCTTCTATGGTGAGGTGGAACCTCAGACTTCACCGAACGAGAAGCGGCTTCGTGAGCGCTGGGCGGCATGGCAGAAGATCGGCGTATGCTGCAGTGAGATGGAGTGTGCCGCGATCTTCGTGGTATGTGCCTGCAGAGGTGCGAGAGCCAGTGCCATCATGAACTGGAAAAACATGGATCAGACCATCCAGGCTGCATGTGATGCGGTCAGGCTGATGATAAAAGAAGCAAATAAACAGTAAGGTGGTATCAAATGGGAAAACCGATTATTGAGTTTAAGCATTTTTCCTACCGGTATCCGAATTCCGATGAGATCGTCCTCAAGGACATCAATTTTACGATCGAGGAGGGTGACTTCGTCGGGATCATCGGGTGCAACAAGTCCGGAAAGACCACACTTTGCCAGTCCATGGTCGGCATCCTCCCGTTTGTTCTCGGTGGGGACTGGGACGGAGAGGTCGTTGTAGACGGAAAAAGCTACAACGAGACCCATGGAGAAGGCTCCTCAGATGTCATCGGTATCGTCTTCCAGGACGCTGAGAGCCAGTTTACCCAGGAGACAGTGGAAGACGAGATCGCATTTGCGATGTGCAACTTCGGATTTGAAAAGTCTCTGATGCGCGAGCGCGTGGAGTATGCAGCGAAGGCCTGCGGGTTGTGGGACATGCTGGACCGCTCCCCGTACCGCCTCTCCGGAGGACAGCAGCAGAGGCTGGCGGTTGCCTGTATCCTTGCGCTTCGTCCCCGTGTTCTTCTTCTGGATGAGTCAACATCTCAGCTTGATCCTCAGGGACGGGATGAAGTATTCCGTCTGGTGGAAGAACTGCATGCCGGCGGAAGCACCGTCATCATGGTGGACCACAACATCGAGAAGATCGCTGAATCGACCAATAAGGTGCTCGTCCTCCACAATGGTGAGGTCGTGGATTACGGCGATACACACAAGGTGTTCGCGAACAAGGAAAAACTGAATGAGCACTTTGTTCGTGTTCCTCAGGTAACGGACGCGGCTCTGGCGATCCGGGAGAAACTGGTCGGTGACGTTGTCCCGATTACGCTCAGGGAAGCCGAGACGACCTTTGAGAATTACAAAAGGGAGGGATGACACGGATGGAGAGAAACGTAGCAGTTGAAACCAGAGATTTGGTCCATGTTTATCCCAACGGCGGGGTAAAGGCGCTGAAGGGCGTCAACCTCAAGATTTACGAAAATGACAAGATGTCCATCATCGGACAGAACGGATCAGGAAAAACAACGATTGTCCGGCATTTTAACGGTCTTCTTCGCCCCACAGAGGGGCAAGTCCTCCTCTTCGGTGAGGATACCGCGGGCAAATCCGTCGGTGAGATGGCCAGAAGGTGCGGATATGTTTTCCAGAACCCGAACCATCAGATCTTCTGTACGACAGTAAAGGAAGAGCTGGAAGTAGCCCCTAACAACTTCAACTTCACCGAAGAGGAAAAGAAGGCGGAGATCGATAAGGTCGTTGAGATGATGCACCTGGAAAGCATCCTCAACACCCATCCGATGACATTGGACTATACGACCAAAAAGATCGTGTCGATCGCTTCCGTTCTCGTATTCAAGCCGGAAGTCCTCATCCTGGATGAGCCTACCGGTGGTCTGGACGAAGTGGGAAGAAGGATGTTGACGCAGATCATCAACATGATGCATGAAGACGGACACACGGTTGTCATGATCTCGCATGATATGGACTATGTAGCGGAGAACTCTGACAGGATCGTGGTCATGAGTCAGGGTGAGGTGATCGCTGACGGGGAACCGAAGGAGATCTTCCTCAACGCTCCGGTACTTGAGAGGGCGATGATCGCCCCGCCGCAGATCACCTCGTTGGATCTTTTCCTTGACGGCAAAGGCGAAGCTGCATTATCTGTTCAGGATTTTGTACGGAAGTACAAAAATTAAATAAAAATGGAGGTTCTCTATTATGGCAATGCAATCTACTGAATCCAAAAGCAGGCTTTGGGGCACATATGTTGCGATCATGATCCCGTTGGGCGTCGCAATCAACTATGTCGGTGGTCTGCTGAACAGCGCCCTTGGTGGCCCGCTCTATCTGGACTCTATCGGAACCGCAGTTGTCGCTGCAGTTATGGGTCCTTGGGTAGGTGCGATCTCCGGCTTGCTCTTCAATATTGTCAGTGCTCTTATGGGCGGTAACATGATGTCCGCTCTGTTCGGCATTTGCAATATCGGCACAGGCCTTATCGTCGGTTACATGACAAAGTGGGGATTCTTTGAGAAATGGTGGCAGGTTCTTATCGTAGCCAACGTTCTCGTATCCTTCTGGAACGCAGCAACCGGCTCCCCGATCGCATCCGTCGTTTATGGTGGTGTTGATGGCTCCGCAGGCACATCCGTATCGATCGCTGCACTGCAGGCAATCGGTGCTGACCTTGTTACCGCCGGCTTCATCGCACGTATGCCTATCAACTTGATTGATAAGGGCATTGCCGTGCTGATCGCCTGGATCGTATACAAGAGACTGCCGGAAAACATCAAAAACTTCAACAAGAAGAAATAATCTTCCGTGAAGCCATGCAGGGGGAGCGCTGCTCCCCCTGCAACCAGAACATTTTCGAGGTTTTGCTATGATACAGAAAAGAGATACTTCCACATTGCTCCGTCGGCTCAGTCCGGGAACAAAACTCCTGATGGCGCTCTCCGGAACCCTGGCAATCATTTTCTTTGAAAATATCTGGCTTTCTCTTGCCATGATGGCAGTAAGCTATGTCGTGATCCTGCACGAGAAGATGGGCTCCATGTTTAAACTGATCTTCATTTCCACCCTCTCGATGCTCGTCTTCATGTACGCGATCTATGGGGCTGTCGTTCAGGAAAATCAGAAAGATACCTATGTGTTCTCCGTTTTGGGGATCAAATATTATCAGGCAGGAATCGATAAGGCGACCCATTTCTTCTTCCGCATTGCTCCGTTGATGGCTTTCCTTTTCCTGCTTTTCCGTACGATCAACATGACAGACCTTGGCGTCTGGATGACGACTGTCGGTCTCCCTTACAGATGGGCGTTTATCTTTACGGACTCTTTCATGGTCATTCCTGTTCTCAGCAAGGACATGGAACAGATCATGGACGCTCAGAGGGCAAGGGGACTTGTCACGGAAGGTAACCTGATGACCCGTATGAAAGCGTTTGTGCCTGTTATTGTTCCTGTTGTCGCGAATGCATTCGCTAAGGTTCAGGATCAGGCTATCGCAATGGACACGAAGGGGTTCAACTCAAAGAGCAAGAAGACGGTCTATCGTGACCTTCCCAATACAATGGAGGACAAGATCTGCAAAGCGATCAGTCTGGTCGTTTTAGTCGCAGCTATCGCGTACAAAGTATTGAAGGCTCTGCACAAGATCTAAAGCATTATTATGGAGATTATGGCCGGGCAAAGTCATGCCCGGCCTGTGTTGTTTACAGTGGATAAGACAAAAGAACTGGAATTTAAGGATAAATATTATACGAGGAATTACCTGTCGTTTATGGCGGAGGGCTTTTTGTATGCGTTTGCCTACAATCTGTTCTCCACCTCAAATGTACTGCCCGGGTATGCTGCGACCCTGACGGACAACGCGGTCCTGCTGAGTCTGCTGTCGGTGCTGTATTATGGCCCGATGTATATCTCCAGCATTTTCTCGGTGCTGTTTTCGATGAACTCGGCAAGCCCGAAAAAAATGGGGGTCCTTGTCTGTCTTTCCCAGCGCGTGGGACTGTTACTGATCACTGTTTCCTCTTTCCTGATCGGAAGAGTATCACAGCCGTTGGTGATCGCATTCTTCTTTTTCGCGTTTACATTTATGAACGTAGCAGATGGTATTTCGAGTCCGATCTATTTCAATATGACCGGCTCCATGATCCACAAGAATGTGGGGCAGTTTTTTGGCAACTACAGCATGATCGGATCTGTTGCCGGTGTCCTGGGGTCTTTGCTGCTGTCCTATCTGTTTGGTGCGAAAGGTTATCCGGACAACTACCGGCTCATGTTTTCCGTAGGTGTAGTGTTTGCTTTAGGCGCAACAGGTGCGATCCTTTTCGGAACGAAGGAATACCCGGACCGCAGACCTGTAGGAAAGCGTGTGCACATTCAGGACCTTCCGGAACTGTTCCGCGATTGTTTCAGGGATAATCCGGGATTCCGCAATTACACGCTGATCTATGTCATACTCGGTGCGGCGGATTTTGCCATGCCGTTCTATATTCTTCGTCTTGCAGAAAAGGGAGGCCTTGCGTCGAATGTCGGAGTCATGTCCTTCGTGAATCTGGCAGCAGGAATTATTGCAAACTGGGTATTCGGAAAGATCGCTGACAGAAAAGGGACCTTTTCTGTGCTTGTGATCTCCACATTTTGCGGCCTCCTGGCGGCCTTGACCGCGATATGGAATCCGGGAGGAATCCTGAGCATTCTGTGCTACATTCTGATCTCCTTTGCCACGTGCGGCAGCGCACTGTCCAACAATATGGCGTGCAACGTTTACGCGAAAGGGGATAACACGACAGTGTGTACCGCTGCTTCGAAGCTCCTGGCAGCTCCTGTGTTTATAGCCGCTTCGCTTGGAAGCGGTGTTCTGGCACAAAAGACATCGATGACGGCAGTATTTGCACTGGCGTTTGTATCTTACACCGTAGGATTTATCCTTTCACTGACCCGATCCAAAAGAAGCGAATAGTATTAACTGCATGATCCGGTCGTAAAGATGAATTGTTAATGGAGGCGTCTCATAGGAGGCGTCTCCTTTTAAAATGCGGAAGCTCAAAGTGGGACAGTAAAAGTCTTGAAAAAAAGAGGAGGTATTGTTATGATGAAATCATTCTAACAGGGACGCTGTCCCATATAGGAGGAGCGGTAATGCAGCACAAGGATTACGATGTGCTAGACAGGATGGCAGCATACGTAAATGCGTATGTGATGGAACATAACGGCTTTCCTTCCGTGAGGGATCTTGGAAGGAGGTTTGACCTGAGCAAAAGCAGCGCTCACCGGTATCTGATGATGCTCAAAGACGGCGATCAGCTCCCGGCGGAAAACAAACTGCTGGATGGGGATAACGAGCGTGTTGCATGGCTGTCCAACACGATCTCCTGCGGTGCTCCGACCTATCAGGAGGAGAATATTGACGGGTATGTGAAACTGTCCTCTGCTGTGTTCGGAAAAGGACCGAAGTATTTGCTTACGGCATCCGGCGATTCCATGGTCGACGCAGGAATACGGGAAGGTGACGTTCTGGTGATTCGCAAGCAGGTGACCGCATCTGAGGGCGATATCGTCGTCGCATTGCTGAACGGGGAAAACACGCTGAAACGCATGATGCTGCATGAGGACGGAAGGCCGTACCTACATCCGGAAAACAGAAAGTACTCGGATATTGAGATCGGGGAAGAGGACACGTTTTATATCCAGGGCGTGCTGACGCACATCATAAAGGAGGCGATTCGGTGAACAGGATCCAGCTGCAGTGCAGAAATTGCGGAAGCGTCAATCGGAATCTGAACCTGAAAGACACCGGCGGATCATTTGAGTGCGAGGCCTGCGGAAGCGTAAATCGCTTTCTGGGTTGGAAAGACGGTTGCTTCCCAATCATCATTTCCGATTCCGGGTGGGAGGTATTCTCCCGGTCACACCGTAAGGATTATACGGACGTGTGCCTGGACCGAATGGGGAAGAAGAGAAAGAGGATCTTTTCCTATTGAGGGATTTAGAGAGAAATGGGGCAGATATCACAGAGAAAAAAATATGTAAATGTGACTGCTGTGCACTATATCAATGGTCTTTGCTGTCCTCAGGTCATCGAGACGGAAGCGGGAGCTTACCTTCTGGAGGATATCAAGCGGGTGCAGAGGCTCTCTGCCAAGAATGAGACAGGCGCAGATGAGCGGTATCTGGTGAAGGTGAGCGGGAAGGAACGTTATTTGTACCGCGAAGGAGACCGCTGGTTCATTATCCCGGACAAGACGGATTTTGAGATCTTCGGAATGGTTTCGGTTTAGAGGAAGAGAGATGGACGACAGGGATCAGAACGGAAGGCAGTATGTCACGGTGCAGGCGATCCATTATGCAGACGGAGAGACCGTTCCCGTCAAGATCTTCTATCCGGGGGAAAGGATCTACCCGATCCGCTCTTCAAGGGTGATCGAGAAGATCAAAAATGGTGACCGGACTGAGAGCAGCACCTATGAAGTGGTCATCAACGGCAGGAAAACGAAATTGTATTTTGAAAGAGGAAGATGGGCAGTTCTTGTGAAAGCGGGGAGGAAATAAAATGACAGGACTTAAAAAATATGTGGCGGTGCATGTGATGCACTATTCCGACGGGAAATGCTGCCCAACGGTCATACAGGTCGACGGAGAGGCGTTCCTTATTGAGAAGATCACGGAGATCCGCAAAGTGGATGCCCAGAAGAATCTAGGAGCGGAGGAGAGATTCTCCGTAATGATACGCGGTCAGGAGCGTCCCCTGTTCCGGGAGAATCAGAGATGGTTCGTCGTACCTGGCGCCAGGATCGTCCGGAGCAGCGTTCATAATTTCGGCGCATAAAATAAGACCCCATCCGGAAAGCGGGAAGTCTTCCGAATGGGGTCAGTTTTTTAGTGGCCTCAGGCCAGTTCCGCAGCTCCGAGAGGCAGATTTGCGTTGAAGTTCCTCGCGTTTTCGAGTGTTTCCACGGCGATTGCCTGCAGGGCTTCCCTTGTGAAAAATGCCTGGTGGGATGTGAGGATGACATTTGGGAACATCTGGAGTCTCGCTGTGATGTCGTTGTTCAGGAAGTCATCGGAACGATCGGTATATACATTTTCGTCCTCACCTTCATAGACATCCAGTCCAACTGCGTGGAATTTTCCCGCCTTTAACGCGTCGATCAGAGCTTCCGTGTCGATCAGACCGCCTCTCGCTGTGTTGACCAGCATGGCGGTGTCTTTCATTTTGGCGAAAGCCTCAGCGTTCAGAAGGTGGTAGGTCCCGCCTTCTCCCATGATCAGCGGAGCATGCAGGGAGATGAGGTCGGAGCGTTCAAGCAGTTCATCGAAGGTCACATAGGTGAGAAGTCCGCTCTCTTCGAGGGATTTGTTGGGATAAGCATCCCACGCTACGACGGTCATGCCGAATCCTTTGCAGATACTGGCCATGCATTGGCCGATCTTTCCGGTACCTACGATTCCAGCGACTTTGTTGTACAGATCAAGGCCGAGAAGCCCGCTGAGGGCGAAATTGTTTTCCTTGACCTTGGGTATCGCTTTGTGAAGACGCCTGTTCGCTGTCATGACCAGCGCCATGGCATGTTCCGCCACAGCGTGGGGCGAATAGGCTGGGACGCGCGCCACTTTGATCCCGTATTCCTTTGCGGCTTCAAGGTCCACATTGTTAAAACCGGCGCACCGAAGGAGGATCAGTCCGACACCCCCTTCGTAGAGCATCTCGATCGCGCTGCGGGGACACTCATCATTAACAAAGATACAGACTGCATCATATCCGGAGGCGAGGTAAGCGGTCTCCGGAGTCAGCCTGCAGTTGAAGTATTTGATATCGCAGTTGTAGGTTCCGTCTCCGGTCTCTTCAGCCAATTTGCTGAAGAACAGCTTGTCGTAGTCCTTAGCACCGAAAAATGCGATGCGGAGAACATCCATTTTCCTTTTTCCGTTGAGTTTTTCCTCCAGAACATCAAGGACCTTCTGGAGGGCTTCTTCCTCATTTCCTCCCTCCGCTGAGATCTCCAAAACGGATCCGTTCCTGGCTCCGAGTCCGATCAGCTGAAGGACGTTGGCACCGTCGGCGGTCTTCCCGTCGAAACTGAATGTGACCTGCGACGGAAGATTCACGCACGCCTGTGCCACGAAGGCGGCGGGACGCGCATGCATTCCCAGAGGGTTCGTTATCTGATAGGATATGGTCTTCACGATAGCACCTCCAAAAAGTGAAATAGTTGTTTTGGAAAAAGCGGAAGTCGTGCGGCTTCCGCTTATGTTTCTCAGTCGTCGTCGGGGAACACGGAAGCAAGAAGAGGAGAGATGTTCCGGAGATAATCCCGCACCTTGTCTGCTGTGTTCTTCCTTTCTTTGTGGTGGTCGATCAGGTATTGATAGCGGTCAGAAACCTTGTCGATGATGGAATCCCAGGGCTTAGGGATAGTGTTCCTTGCTTTTTCACCCATGGCATCCAGAGCTTCCGGGTCGGAGAGCATCTCGCGGATGACTCTTGCAAGGTCCTCCGCATCGTTTTCACACAGTCTTCCGTTCACACCGTCTTCAACGATCTCCGCAGCGCTGCTTTCACGTGCGAGGATCGGCGGTGTGCCTGCGCGTGCGGCTTCCCGGACCACCATTGGCGCGTTGTCATAGATGGAGGGGAAGACGAAGATGTCCGCAAGACGGTAGAAACCATCCAGAACGCGGATATCGTCCATGTGTCCCGGGATCTTGGTGGTGTCGCTCAGCCCGAGTTCATCCACTTTTTTGGCGATCTCTTCTGAATCGGGGCCCATACCCACCAGGAGAAGTTCGCATGTCAAGCCTTCCTGTTTCAGCTTCGCCACTGCTTCGAGGATGAGAAGAATATTCTTTTTCCAGTTCATCTGCCCGACGAACAGAAGCGTGGGAAGATCCGGAAGTTCATATTTTATCTTCAGTTCTAGCGGATTGCCCTGTTTCTCGGGAGGAAGGAGATCCGAGCCGTTCTCCATAACGGTGATCGTACCTTTGTATCCGTAGGATTCCAGAACTTCCGCAGTGGAAGAGCTGACTGCCCACACCTCATCGCACTGATCGTAATACTCTATGATCGTTTTTACCCCGATCTTCGAGACGGTCTTGCTGTGGGTGAGCTTTAAAAAGTCATCATAGTATTTGGAGTGAAAGGTAGAAACGAGAGGAATATCCTGTTTTGTCGCGATCCGAAGCGCTTCCATCCCTGTGACGAACGGACTGTGGGAATGGACGATATCGAAAGGAACGGAGTGCATGCGTGCCCGGTAGTGGGGATCGATGTAGGGAACGCCCGCTTTCCACTCGAAGCCCGCAGGAAGATCAGTCGCGATAAAATCGATCAGCTCAAACGGGTAGTTTCCCCTGTATCCTGTATCAGCCATCGGTGCGATGACCGACAATTCATTTCCTCTTTTTCCAAGATGTTCACTGTATGCCAGAACGACCCTGCCGACTCCGTCGACGATAGGGACGAAACTGTCTGTAAATTCTCCGATTCGCATGGTCGGGATACTTACCTCCAATGTTAGCGTTCCTTTGCATAATAGCGAAAACATATGAACATTTCAACAAAAAAAGGCGCCATTAAAGGCGCCCGTACCATTTGGATGCTTGTCACTCCAGGATCTCGATCCTGCCTTCCACATGAGAATCCAGCCCTGGATGGGTGGAGAGGTATTCCTCCACTATGTTGTTGACCGAAGTCGCGACGACCCTCGGCTTCCGGTTTTTCTTGATGTCCTCCAGGGGAACACCGAGGAACTTGTCAAAGTTCTGATAATGATAATTCTGCAGTGCCACCAACAGGTGCTGGTCATAAGTGATATCCTTCCCGTTGAATTTCAGTTCCTCGATGGTGTGGGTGCTCTTGCGGTATTTGATACGCACTCCCTTGGAGAATTGATAGAATTCGGTATCTCCTCTCCAGGCAGCATCCCGCATGAGGTACTGGATCATGCGGCGGAACTGCGCGCCATTGAAATCCACCATCCATACGACACTGTCAAACGGTGTGTTTTCCAGAAGTTCCTGATATTCCACGATCGGACCGAGCTCCTTCTTGCGTATGGAGCCGCTGCCGAACATCATAATGTCAAAGGAACTGTCATCCTGCATGATGTCGGCGTAAAGATTGCCAAGTTCAGTCTCCTGTTCGCGGGCAGGATGCGTCAGTTTTCTGGCGAACCTGGTGACTACACGCTTGTATTTGGTATCGGTCTCGGTGCGGTATCTTCCGAGAAGTTCACCGATCACGGGATCTTTCGGGGCGGTGTTCTCGTTGATCGGGACACATTGCCACTTGTATTCCGAGATCTTTTTGTCAGCAGTATCGTACACGATGTCGAATCGGCCGATGATGTCCGTTCCGGTACCCGCCTGTACGATAGGAACCCCATTGACTACGGTTGGTTCGTCCATAAAGGTGTGGGAGTGCCCTCCCAGTATGAGGTCAACGCCCCAGTCCGGGTCGAGAAGAGCAGCGAGTTCAAGATCCTTTTCGAATCCGATATGGGTGAGGAGCACGGTCATATCGGTGTCTGTGGTGCGGTAATTGTCACAGATGATCCCGATCTCCTTCGCCGCATCCTCGATATCAATAAAGGTCCCGATCACCTTTTCAGACCTTGTGGAGTCCAGGACCTCCTGGGTGAGGATGCCGATGAAAAGGATCTTCAGTCCATCGATCTCCACGTTCAGGAAAGGCTGGAACAATCGCTTGTTGTTCAGGGTAACGAACATGTCCGCATTGATGATGGGAAACTGCGCGCACTTTTCCAGGAAGAGGAGGTGACCTACTCCATAGTCCACTTCATGGTTGCCGATGGTGGCCACATCGGGACGAAGCACATTGACGAGATCGATAGTGGACAGCCCCATATATTCGGAGTCGATGATGGAACCGCGGAACATATCTCCGCATATCGCATACACGACATTTGGATCCTCAGCCCTGGAGCGGTTCAGATATCCGGAAAGCAGCTCCAGTCCTCCGGTCTCGACACCGTTTTTGTTCTCGGAAAGGAAATCTCCGTGCATGTCGTTGGAGTGGAGAAGAGTTAACTTTTTGTACCGATCCATGATACACCTCCCTTGTAAACTATTTTAATAATAGCCGAAACGGCGGTCCGCGAAGAACCGCCGTTTGTAGTATATTTCCTGATCGTGCATATATCGGGCAGGGAAGATCACTCTTTGAATACGATGTATTTCTGGTAGAGGAATTCCGTCACAAGATTGACGATCATGGTGAGGATCAGTACCAGATAGTCATTCCATCCGGCCTGCGCCAGAAGGTTTCCGGCCCAGGTGGACAGGGGAGTGAACACGACATAGTAGAGGGCTACCAGCAGCATGGACTTCGCGATGTTGGAGGAGGACTTGAAGGTGTATTTCCTGTTGATAGTGAAGTTCCACAGAACGCTGAGGATCAATGAGATCAGGTAGCTCGGCCAGTAGGGGAGATGCAGCACTTCTTCAAAAAGCGCGAAGGAGCCAGCCTGAATAATCCCTGCGGAAGCCGCGATCAGCGCGTAAAGGATCGCCTGCTTGATTTCCTGTTTTTTTGTCATGTTTTTGTGTCCTGCGCCGGAATTTCCCTTCGGAGCAGTCAATCCTTTCTGAAGAATCGATTGCATTGATTGTATCGCCTTTGAACGTGAATTGCAAAGGGATCTGCTACCGGGCCATTGTTTTGGATGTGTTCACCGCTATAAGGGAAAATGCGGTATAATAAAATACAAATCTGTGTTTCGGAGGACTTTATGGGGGAGAGAAAGAAACTGGTGTTTCAGGAAGCGCCGCCCAAAGATCCGCTGTTCGAGGAATTGCTTCCGAGTCTGAACAGTCATCTCGCTCTTTCGGTACAACAGAATAAGCTTATTGAGGGTGATTTCGAGAAAGCGATCGCCTATTATCGCGAACACGGTTTTTCGGATGATAGGATAAGACAGCTGATCTCTCCTGAGAGGCTCGGGGGATTTTACGCCCGTCCGGCGACTGTATGGTTCCCGCTGGACAATGCCGCCAAGATCTACCCGCTTTCCATGAAAAGGGGAAAGATGGCCATCTTCCGGCTCTCTGTATATCTGAAAGAAACGGTAGTCCCGGAGATCCTGCAGATGGCGCTGACTTTTACCATCAAGCGCTTCCCGGTGTTTGCGACAACGTTGAAGAAGGGGTTCTTCTGGTATTATCTCGATTCCGCCAAGCGGCGGTTCCTCGTGGAGAAGGACAGGGCGGTGCCCTGCCAGCCCATCTCCATATCCGGAAGCGGGTCGCAGTCCTTCCGTGTCCTTTATTATGAGAACCGGATCAGCCTGGAGCTGTTCCACGTTCTTTGTGACGGCACAGGCGGAATGATCTTCCTCAAAACTCTGACAAGGGAATACCTGAGACTTCTGGGGAATGAGATATCTGCGGATGAAACGACATGGGATGTGGATGAGATCCCGGATCCTTCCGAAACAGAGAACGCTTTTCTACGGGTGGAAAAACAGAGCTCAGCCTCAGGCTTTATGGGCAAACTGGCCACTCAGATGAGCGGTAAGCGCACCCGCCTGAGTCCGTGTCAGGTCCTGCATTTTGTCATGGACACACAAAAGCTCCGGGAAGTCAGTAAAGCGAACGGAGGAACCGTCACGGCTTACCTGCTGTGTCTGATGTTCCTCGCCAATAAGTTCGCTACCGAGGAGCGGGAAGGCACGATCCAGATCCAGGTCCCCGTCAATATGAGAAAGTATTACGACAGCAGAACCGTACGGAATTTCTCCCTGTATTTCAGCGCAGCGCTGCAACTGGAAGAGATCACAACGGTGGAAGAAATGATGCCCAAGATCATGGAGCAGATCCGGAGCAAGGGCACCAAGGAATGCATGGATGAGATGATGTATGCGGCGGTGCTCCTCGTCAAATCCCTTCAGTTCGTTCCGGTGCTGCTGAAAAAACCTGTGGCGGAGATCGTGTACGGATTCCTGGGGGACGGTATCGTTTCCAATACGCTGTCCAACCTGGGCCTTTGTACGGTGCCCGCGGATATGGAACAGTTCATCGATCGGTTCGATTTTATTCTGGGAGGCGGTTCAGTCCAGAGAGCGGGCTGTTCCGTGGTCTCGTTCGGGAACAAGACGGTATTCTCCGTCTCCAAATATACGGCAGATCCCTCCTTTGAGGAACGGCTCTGGAAACTGCTGGTAGAAGCGGGGATCCCCGTGGATGTGGAAGGGAGCGAGCTCGATGCAAGTTAAACTGACATATCCGGAAAAGACCAAGCGTTCCAGATGGATCGAAAAGACCGGAAAGGTCATGGAATGGCTGTCCCTCGCTGCGGTCATCATCTGTCCGATAACCAATTACTATGTCGGGGGAAAGGCGTGGTCCGCCGTGGTCGTATGGGCGGTGTATTCCTTCTGGAGCATCATCCTGTCTCCGGACATCGTGGAGAGAAATCTGATCTCTCAGACTGTGAAGATCATCTGGAGGGTCTGCGTTCTGCTGGCTCTCATTGACCTGTGCCTGTCGCACGGGTGGGCGGATTTCGTGATCCCGATCATTGCTTTCTCGGGTCTGCTGCTCATTTCCATCATTTATCTTGCGGATTACAACAAGCAGAGACAGAACGCCATGCCTATGATCTGGCTCTTCCTGTTCTCTCTCATTTTCTCCATTGCATCCCTTCTCGGATGGCTGAAGCTGAACTGGCCTATGATGGTCCTCGGGGGCATCTCCTCTGCACTCAGCATTCTTGGGGCGATCGCCTTTCACAAGGATCTCGCTCTTGAACTGAAAAAGCGGTTTCACCGCGACTGACCGTTTTCAGGTGGTGTTTAGATGACGAAGAACAAAAAAGTGACGTATCTCGGAATGGGAGTGGCATTGTATGTCGTTCTCTCCTATACGGTGAAGATCCCGCTTATCAACCAGATCCGAACGGACTTCGGGTATCTGGTGTTTGGTGTATTTCTGTGTCTTTTCGGGATGGAGGGCACCATCGTCGGGGTGCTCGGATGCATCATCAGCAACCTGTTGTACAGTGGAACGTTTCCCATCGGATGGGCGCTCGGACAGTTGTTCATCGGCATCCTGTGCGGTTATATTTTCCGAAAGACAGATAGTACGGCCCTGCGTCTGGTCATAGCCTTGATCTCTGTATTCATAGGGATCGGAGTGATCAAGACGCTGGTGGAGTCTTTTTTGTTCAGTTTGCCGCTTGCCGCGAAGTTTATTCGGGGCATCGTCGCTTCGATCGCGGATGCTGTTCCTTTCCTGGCGGGGATCCTTCTGAGCAGGCGCATCGAATCCAAAGTAGCAATTAAAAATTTCAAATAGAGGGTAAAGAAATGGAATTTGATCTTAACAAGAGACAGTGTTTCTTTTTCAACGCGATCTCCCAGATACCGAGGGGATCCCGGAACGAGAAAGCCATCAGCGACTACATCGTGTCCTTCGCCAAAGAGAGGGGACTCGCGTATAAGCAGGATGATGTCTGGAACGTGATCGTGGACAAACCGGCGACTCCCGGATACGAGAAGGCGCCAACCGTGGTCATCCAGGCCCACATCGACATGGTCAACGAGAAGAACAAGGGCGTAGAACACAACTTTGAGAAAGATCCGCTGGACCTGTATGTGGACGGGGACCTTTTGAAGGCGAGAGGAACAACGCTCGGTGCGGATGACGGATACGGCGTGGCTTATATGCTGGCGATCCTGGACGATGATAGGCTGGAGCATCCTGCGTTGTCCTGCGTATTCACCACGATGGAAGAGATCGGCCTCATCGGAGCGGGGAACCTGAAGCCCGAGGATGTCCACGGCAGCCGTTACATCAACCTGGATGCAGGCGGGGAAGTGGGAACATACGTGAGCTCCGCCGGCGGTGCTACAGCGGTGATGACGCTCCCGCTTGAAAAAGAGAAGAACGACAGTCCTGCGTATCAGCTCTCCATCCGCGGACTGAAAGGCGGTCATTCCGGCGCGATGATCCATCTTGAGCTTGGAAATGCCAACCTGCTTCTTGTGAGAGCTCTTCAGGAACTGAAGAAAAACGGGATCGAGGTCCGCATGGTCTCCTTCAACGGAGGAATGCAGTACAACGCGATACCGAGAGAAGCGGACGCGCAGTTCGTTTCTCAAGGCGACTGCAGAAGGATCTCGGAAGTGCTCACAGCGACCGAATCGAATTTCAAGAAGGAACTGGAGTTCAGTGATCCCGACGTCCGTCTGGAACTGTCCCGCATAGATGCGGAGGAGAGACTCACGGAGAAGTGCAGCGACAGTTTCCTGAACTTTGTTTTCCTGATGCCGGACGGCATGAAGCATCGCTCCATGGTGATCGACGATCTGACCACATCTTCCCTGAACGCGGGCGTGGTCAAGACAGGCGACAATGAGATCGTCATTGAGGACCTCATCCGCTCCGCTCTGGAGAGCCATACGGATACGCTGGTGGATCAGCTGACCGTTCTGGGAGATATGCTTGGCTGGAAAGTCGAGATCAAGAACCGGATCATGGGATGGGGATTCAGCGCGGAATCTCCTCTGAGGAACATCCTGAAGGAAGTTCTTGCGGAGAGAGGGATCGAAATGCAGGAAATGGCTACGCACGGCGGTCTGGAGTGCGGAGTGTTCAAAGGCCTTCGCCCCGACCTTGATATCATCACCTATGGCCCTGTCGCAGACGGAGAGCACACCCCGGATGAAAGTCTGGATCTGGCATCCTTTGACCGGGCGTATGAGAATCTCTGCGAAGTGCTTCGCAGAGCGAAATAATTCCGAATAAAAAAGAGCGGCTGTCGTCTCTTCCGAGACGGCAGCCGCTTCTGTATCCGCAGATCAGCCGTATCCGTAGCCTACGATGACCCAGTTTCTTCCGTCATTCCGGGCAAGGACCCAGTCCCAGGTGTACTCGGTATCGGCTTCCCATGCGCCTTTCGGATCTTTCGGTGTATGGAAGGAAGAATGGAAAACGGCGCACTGGTCATAATCTGCTGCAAGTCCATTATCCTCAGAACCTTCGGCCAGGGAGCGCTCATCGCCCGCGTAGGTCAGCGAATGAAGGGTGCATCCCTCCAGATGTGCGAACTCCTTTTGGATGGTTTCCACCGCGTCTTTCAGTTCCCGCTCCGAGTAAAGAGAGGAGGAGCCGAGATCGACGCTCACATTGGCCTTTTGCCCCTGGCAGGACGTGAGGAAACATCCGATTATCAGGATCGCGATGACTAATATGATTTTTTGAGGGCTCATGCTGTTTCTCCTTGATAGGGGATGAGCGGGAATCTGAGGATCACTTTGAACAGATCACCGTCCGAATACAGGTTCATTTCGCCTTTTTGTAATTCCACCAGGCTTTTGGCGATAGAGAGCCCGAGACCGTTTCCCTCTGTATTTCTTGATTCATCTCCCCGGACGAACCTTTCCGTCAGTTCTTCCGGAGTGAGATCGATAGGATCACGGGAAGTGTTCTTGAACACAAGGATCGCTTCGCCGTTTTGCTTCACCATCGTAATATATACCCGTGTCCCGGTCAAAGCATATTTGATGATATTGTTCATCAGATTGTCAAATACACGCCACAGCCTTCGTCCGTCTGCTATGATGGGGACCTGGTCTTCGGGGAGTTTGGTGATCAGAGTCAGGTCCGCTTTTTGCAGACGCTCCTCGTATTCCGCGGAGACCTGTGAAAGGATCACATTGAGGTCGCAGGGCTCCGGCAGGATCTCGATATTTCCAGTCGATGCCTTTGAGGCCTCGATCAGATCTTCGATCAGTCTTTTCAGTTTTACCGACTGACGGTGCAGCACATCGGAATACTCATGGATCGTTTCATTGTCCGTGGGCTCCTTGGAGATTAGATCGGAATAATTGATGATGGAAGTCAGCGGTGTCTTGATGTCGTGTGACACATTGGTGATCAGTTCCGTTTTCATCCGTTCACTCTTGAGCCTGGCTTCGACCGCATTGTTCAGCCCGCTGCTGATGCGGCTCAGAGTATCTGCGTGTTCTTTGAAGCCGAACAGGAGGAACCTGCTGTCCACCGGCTGGTCGTAATTGCCTTCCGATATGAGGGATGCTCCGCGCTTCAGTTTCCACATGGCATAGATGCAGTAGACAGCGAGCAGTCCGGTGAAACATTCCAGAAGAAAAATAACGAAGCGGTCGAGATCGAGGATGGCAAAGATCTTGATCAAAAAGAGAGCGAAAGCAAGGAAAAGGGCTTTCCAGATGAAAGGGATGGAGCGAATGAGGGAAGCGAGAAGACGCAACAGATAGGATGCGCCACGAAGTGTGATCTGAGATACCCTCCAGCAGACTGTATTGGTGAGCAGATTTCCCTGTTTGATCCTCGCTGCGGCGCTCATGCACCACGCGAAAGCGAGGCACACGATCGCGAGGAGGCAGAGAGCTGCAAACAGATAGCCGGGGACAAAGATGTTAAAGAAACCGAAGCCGGAAGGCAATTCCGTGGCAAGTACGAAACATAATGCGCCAAGGCCAAAGACGGCTGCGGACAGAAGGTCAAAGGGGATCCTGTTCAGAGGCCCGGGTGCCAGTTCATCAGAGTCCGGTCTTCTGGCGGACGATGACATAAGGACTGCGAAAAGAAGGATCGTGAGGACCCCTGATACAGCGGCAACCGGAATAGCAACTTCTTCCAGTGAATATACAAGGTGAATAAGGTGGCTGGAGCGATACAGGTGATCTTTTACAGGAAGTTCCGGATCCATCCCGAGAATCATATGGTAATAGTGCCTGGTCCAGTCGGTGTTTTCCTCGGATTCCTGCTGAAAAATCGGTGCGGAGGAGTTTTGGTCCCACATCGTCACATTGTCCCCGGTCACGTTTTCTCCGTTCGTGCAGACGGTATAGTATACATCGTACACAGTATCAAAGGGGACGTCGGTGTTTGTGAACAGCAGCTCTTCTCCCTCGGGAGATACAGAAGAGAGACGCAGGCGCACATTCGTACGGGACTCACTGTAATTATGCTTCATGGAGTACAGGTCACCACTGTCGTAAAGATAATTCCAAAGAACGTCATCGCTCTGTGAATGTATCAAACTGGAGAGGTGATTTTCGATGTAAGCTTCCTCCGTCATGTAAAACATGTCGCTTTCGAGAAAGAACAGCCTTTCCGCCACCGAAACCGCGGTAAGCGAGAAGAAAAGAACAAGAAGGATAAAGACTGTTACTTTGCCGAATGTGGAGTGAAATATCCGTTTCATTTTATGTTTTTCTCCTTTTTACCGGCTTTTCTTATTTTTACGGTGAACAGGTAAAGGGAAGTGACACTGAACACCAGAAGGGCTCCGATTTGTATAAGAATTGACTTTTTCTTCGGCATAATGAATGTCTCCTAGAAATTGATAACTTTTTGGGCGGGATCTCCGGTTGCGCTTATCTTTTGTGCTGTGACCACATGGGGAATCGGTTTCCATTCCGGACGGGCGAAAATGGCGCACAGAGTGATCGGTATATAAGAGAACATAAAAATGGGAAATGTGATCACCGACCGGACTATTTCTGCCGCTGTTGCGCGGATGTGTTCTCTTTCTGTCAGGGCCGTAAGAGCGGCGATACACGCAAGCAGCAGGTAGGAGCGGAGAAGGGAGGTCAACGGTCCGTATAAGGAAACGAGATGGAACCCTCCCGCAAGATTCTCCCGGAAGAGGAGAATGAGATTGAGCAGAAGGGCCACGAGGGAAAGAACGGCCGAGGGGAGCGCTGCCATACTGACATCGTATGCTGCGTAGTTCCCTGTGAAGACGGCTTGTACCATTTTCTTTCCGTATTTTCTGAATACCTGAAGATATCCCTTTGCCCAGCGGATCCGCTGATTCCAGGAAGCAGCGAAGGTCATCGGCTGTTCGTCATAGAACTCTGCGGACTCACAAAAGGCGATCCGGTTTCCGAGAAGGATCTGATCCACGGTGAATTCAAAATCTTCCGTGAGAAGACGATAGATCCATCCACCGTTTTTCTCCAGGATCCTTCGGCTGACCAGAAAACCGGTGCCTGTGATCTGGCTGCTGGTGTGAAAGAACTCCCGCGGAGCATTCATGAATCTGGATGTCCTCATAAACCACAGGGCGTAGCTGGAACTGATCCAGCTTGAACCGAAATACTTGCTGTTGCGGTAGCCAGTGACGATCTCGTTTCCTTCGGAGAACTTTCTGTCCATCTCGGTTATGAAATCCGGCGCAAGGATGTTGTCGGCATCGAATACGAAGTAGCCGTCAAAACCATCGGGGAAGTCACGATAGATCCGTTTCAGCAGAAAGGACAGCGCGTAGCCCTTTCCTTTTCCGGCAACGGAATTTCTTATGTATACCCGGGCACCGTTTCTTGTCGCCTCCGCGGCGGTATTGTCCGTACAGTTGTCGGCGACCACGAAGACATTGATGTTCTCCTGAGGGTAATCCTGCGCGCGGATGCTCCGGATCAGGTCGGGAAGACAGGTCTCTTCATTGCGGGCGGCGATGAGAACGGCGTACCGGTTTGTCTGAGCAGTCGCGGGAAGCACCTGCGGCTTCTTTCTCCCTGTTCTGATCAGTGCTGCAGCCATATAGACGATCTGAGGAAAGGAGCAGATCAGAAACAGGATGGAGATCCAGTGAAGGATCGTAGTTATAGTTTGCATTTTCTCCCTCCATTCAGGAGAGAAACGCCTGTGTCACTGCTCGATCTTGTATCCCTGTCCCCAGACGACTTTCAGGTATCTGGGTTCCGCGGGTATGACCTCCAGTTTTTCACGGAGGTGTCGGATGTGGACGGCGATGGTGTTCTCACAGCCGGTAGGCGTTTCATTCCATATCGATTGATAGATGGCTTTGGGGGAGAAGACCTTTCCGGGATTCTGGATGAGAAGTTTCAGGATATCGTACTCCGTGGGGGTGAGACTGACTGGGTCGCCGTCCAGCGTGACGGATTTTGCCCGGTCGTTCAGTTCGATCCCGCCGATGGTGTAGGTGTCGGTATGCACTTTACCGCTTCCAAGCTGCATATACCGCCTGAGATGGGATCGCACTCTGGCGGTGACCTCCAGGGGATTGAACGGCTTGGTGATATAATCGTCCGCTCCCACATTCAGACCGAGAAGCATGTCTGCATCCTCGCTCTTGGCTGTCAGAAAGATCACGGGGGCATTGCTGATCTTCCGAAGTTCGGTGAGGGCGGTGATACCGTCCATGACCGGCATCATGATGTCCATCAGTACAAGGTGGATATCAGTGGAAGCCAGCAGATCCAGCGCAGCCTTTCCATTGGACGCTTCATAGAAACAGTAGTTCGGATCCGAGAGATAGATCTTCAGCGCATTGACGATGTCCTGCTCGTCATCGCAGATCAGAATGTTGTACATGGTTTTCTCCTCCTCGGTAATACTATAAACGCCATGCGGATTAAGAAAAAACAGGATAAAAGGTTAAGAAATGATTAATTAGGCATAAGTAATTGACATATACCCCGTGGGGGTATATCATGTTGGTGCAATGAAAAACAGGGTGGTATTGAAGATGGCAGAGACCGTTTTAAAGGAAGATTCGTGCTGCTATATCCATGATGCGAAAGAAAGGTCAGAGCAGGAGATCAAGGATCTCACCTGCCGCCTGAACCGCATCGAGGGACAGATACGCGGTATAAAGGGAATGGTGGAGCGCGGCGCATATTGTCCGGAGATCCTGACACAGGTATCGGCTGCGCAGGCAGCGCTGAACAGTTTCAACAAGGCGATCCTCGCCGGGCATATCCGAAGCTGTGTGGCGGAGGATATCCGCGATGGGAATGACGCTGCGATCGATGAACTGGTCAATGTCATGCAGAAACTTATGAAATAGAGGAATGAATATGGATCAATATCTGGTGTCCGGAATGAGCTGCGCCGCCTGTCAGGCGAGAGTGGAGAAGGCAGTAAACGCAGTTCCCGGAGTCACATCCTGTTCGGTCAGTCTTCTGACCAACAGCATGGGCGTGGAAGGTACCGCAAGTGCTGCGGATATTATAAAAGCGGTGGAGGACGCAGGATACGGCGCTTCGCCAAAAGGACAGACGGAAAAGAAGAACACATCTCTCACTGCGAAACTGGAAGCGGAAGAGGATGCTCTGAAGGACCGGGAAACGCCTGTCCTCAGAAGAAGGCTTTTTACCTCTCTTGGTTTCCTTCTGGTTCTCATGTACTTTTCCATGGGGCATACCATGTGGGGCTTCCCGCTGCCCGCATTCTTCAGGGACAATCACGTCGCCATGGGTCTGGTCCAGATGATTCTGGCTGCCATTGTGATGCTGATCAACAAAAAATTCTTTGTAAGCGGTTTTTCCAGTCTGATGCACAAGGCGCCGAACATGGATACGCTCATCGCCCTGGGATCCGCTGCGGGTTTTGTCTACAGCACAGTCATGCTGTTCGCGATGACCAGGGCTCAGGTGGACGGCGGCGCCGAAGCGGCGATGCCGTATATGCATGAATTTTATTTTGAGTCATCCGCAATGATCCTAACCCTTATCACGGTGGGAAAGATGCTGGAGGCATATTCCAAAGGAAAAACGACCAACGCGCTGAAGAGCCTGATGAAGCTCGCCCCGAAGACGGCGAATGTGGAGAGAAACGGGGAGGAAGTCACGGTATCTGTGGACGAAGTGCAGATCGGGGACATCTTCCTGGTGAGACCGGGAGAGAATATCCCGGTGGACGGTGTGGTCATTGACGGTACAAGCGCGGTGAACGAATCCGCCCTTACCGGAGAGAGTCTGCCGGTAGACAAGGAGCCCGGGAGCGCAGTTTCCAGCGCAACGCTGAATCAGTCCGGATTCCTCCGCTGCCGCGCGACGAAGGTGGGCGAAGACACCACACTTGCCCAGATCATCCAGATGGTGAGCGATGCCGCAGCCACAAAAGCACCGGTAGCCAAACTGGCGGATACCATCTCAGGGTACTTCGTTCCGGTGGTCATTGCAATAGCTGTGATCACCACGATGGTCTGGCTGCTGTTGGGACAGAGTTTCGGTTACGCCCTTGCTAGAGGGATCTGCGTGCTGGTGGTCAGCTGCCCCTGTGCGCTGGGACTCGCCACACCGGTCGCCATCATGGTCGGTAACGGTGTCGGAGCGAGAAACGGGATCCTTTTTAAGAACGCGGAGGCGCTTCAGGAGACCGGGACCGTCCAGATCGTAGCTCTCGACAAGACCGGTACGATCACCAGGGGAGAGCCCAGCGTTACGGATGTGATCCCAGCTGAAGGAGTAAGTGAAACGGAACTTCTTGGACTGGCAGGTTCCCTCGAGCAGAAGAGCGAACACCCGCTGGCAAAAGCTGTGATGCAATACACAGCCGCCAAGGAGATACCTCTTTTTGATTCCGAACAGTTCCTGTCTCTGCCCGGAAACGGACTGAAGGCAAAAGTGGAAGGAGCGGAGATCCTGGGAGGCAGTTTCACCTTCATGAAACAGCATGCTGCGGTGTCCGACTATTTATCCGAACGCTATGAGAGGCTTGCGGGAGAAGGGAAAACTCCGCTGTTCTTCTCGAAAGACGGGAAACTTCTTGGAATCATCGCTGTAGCCGACACCATGAAAGAGGATTCCGCACGTGCGATCTCGGAACTGAAAGGTATGGGGATCCATGTGGTGATGCTGACCGGTGACAACGAGCGCACAGCTGCCGCCATCGGAAAGCAGGCAGGTGTGGATGAAGTGGTTGCAGGCGTACTCCCCAACGGAAAGGAAGAAGTGATCCGCAAGCTGCAGGAAAAAGGAAAAGTCGCCATGGTGGGAGACGGCATCAATGACGCGCCGGCTCTGACAAGGGCTGAGATTGGCATCGCCATCGGAGCCGGGACAGATGTGGCAATCGACGCCGCGGATGTGGTGCTCATGAAATCACAGCTGACCGACGTATCCGCAGCGATCCGGATCAGCAGGAACACCTACACCAATATCGTGGAGAATCTGTTCTGGGCGCTGATCTACAATACACTTCTTATCCCGCTTGCCGCGGGGGCTTATGTGAAACTGTTCGGCTGGAGCATGAATCCCATGTGGGGAGCGGCTGCGATGAGCCTTTCGAGTTTCTGCGTTGTCTCCAACGCGCTGAGGCTCAATCTGATGAAAGTTCACGACCCCGGCCGTGATAAACCGATCAAAAACCGCGTACAGACAAAGGAAGACGGTACGCTTTTGGATAAAAAAACATATATGGAGGAAGATACTGCAATGACAAAGACGATGAAGATCGAAGGAATGATGTGCACACACTGCGAAGCTACAGTGAAGAAGGCTCTCGAAGCGATCGATGAAGTGGCAGAAGCCAAAGTGAGCCATGTGGAGGGTACGGCCGTGGTCGAACTCAACGCAGATGTGGCGAATGAAACACTGAAGGCAGCCGTCGAGGCAAAGGATTACACCGTTCTCGGCATCGAATAATCAGAAAATGTAAAGCGACCGGCGCTGAGCGATCCGCTCAGCGCCGGTTTGTCTGTCCTTCATCTAAGCCGATGTATCGGGAGCAGGAGGATCCTCCTCGCTCTCTGCCTCGATCTCCTTGATGATGCACTCGTTTCCTTCGAGCAGCCACGTTTCCATGCTGTGACAGTAAGGGCATTCCTTCCCGTAGCGGACCGTCTCGTAGGTCTTTCCGCAGTCACCGCAGATCGTAACAGCGGGGATCGTCTCAAGACGAAGCTCGGAACCGGAAAGAACGGGATAGCGGGACTTGAAATAATTCCAGCAGTCCACAAAGTAGTCCGTCATGATACCCGAAACTTCCCCTACCTGCAGGGTGACGGATCCGATACGGCTCAGATGTTCTTCTTTTGCAGTGTCATCCAGCGTCTTTGCCAGGTGGATGACGATACCCATCTCGTGCATCAGTCTTCCTTGTTGTGGTTGATCAGGATGTTGAAAGCCCTCTTGATCGCATACGGTCCGATCTTGGTCAGTTTGTCCTCCGCGCGTACCATATCCGATGCGTGAGGCAGATCCCTTGTGAGATGGATCGCGTCGAACTCACATCTTGTGGTGCACAGACCGCATCCGATGCAGCGGTTGACATCAACGGTGGTTGCGCCGCAGCCGAGGCATCTCTTGGCTTCTTTCTGGATCTGTTCAACGGTGAAGGGGAGACGGTTGTCGTCGAAAGAATGTCTCGGATCGGATTTCTTGACGCCGGGGACCTGTCTGGGACAGTTGTCAAAGGATTCAACAACGATGTTGTTTTTATCCAGTTCAATGAATTCCCTGCGGTCGCGGGCAATAGTGAGGGACTGTCCGAAGTGCACGCTGCGGTGCATGGACTCACAGGCCTTCTTGCCTTCCGCGATGGCGTCGATGACAAAACGCGCGCCGTTGCAGACGTCGCCGCCGGCAAAGATGTCCGGCTCGCCGGTCTGGAATGTAAGAGGATCCGCTACGACGGTGCCGTTTCTGCGCAGTTCTACGTTCGTTCCCTCCAGCATGGAGCCCCATACTGCGGACTGTCCGATCGCTTCAAGCACATTGGAGCAATCGATAGTGATCGTGTCCTCTTCATCATAGACGGGGCTGAAACGGTGTTCACTGTCGTATACGGAAGTGCAGCGCTTGAAAACGACAGCTTTGACCTTGCCGTTCTCGTCCTTCAGGAATTCCTTCGGCCCCCAGCCGTTGAGGATCCCGATGCCCTCTTCACGGGCTTCGGCTACCTCATCTTTTGCTGCAGGCATCTCCGCTTCGGATTCGAGGCAGAGCATGGTAACTTTTCCCTCCGTCGTGCGAAGAGCAGTTCTAGCCACATCGCAGGCGACGTTTCCTCCGCCGATAACGACTACATCGCCGGAAAGTTTCTTTGTATGATCCTGGTTGATTCTCTTGAGGAAGGAGATACCGGATTCGACTCCTTCGGCGTCTTCACCGGGGACGCCGGCGTTTCTTCCGCCCTGAAGTCCGATGGCGAGATAGAAAGCCTTGTATCCTTCTTCGCGGAGTCCGGAGATGGTGACGTCCTTTCCGACTTCAACACCGCAACGGAATTCGACGCCCATCTTTCTGAGCACATCGATCTCCGCCTCCAGGACATCCTTCTCAAGGCGGAAGGAGGGGATTCCGTTGAGCATCATTCCGCCGGGGCGGGATTCTTTCTCAAATACGGTCACATCGTATCCGCGCTCTCTGAGATAGTAAGCACAGGTGAGTCCGGCAGGACCTGCGCCGATCACGGCCATCTTGTAGTCGGATCCCCACATCTTGCCTTCGTCGTTTTCACATTTCGGAATGTAGCGCTGGGCCTCATTCAGCTCGAGGCCTGCAATGAATTTTTTGATCTCGTCAATGGCGATCGGAGCATCGATCGTTCCGCGGGTGCAGGCATCCTCACAGCGCCGGTTGCAGATCGCTCCGCACACAGCGGGGAAGGGGTTGTCCTGCTTGATGAGGCGGAGAGCTTCGGAGTAGCGTCCTTCGCCTGCCATCTTGACATAACCCTGAATGGGAAGGTGCGCAGGGCACGCGGTCTTGCAGGGAGCAGTACCGGTGTCGTAGCAGTTGATCTTGGCGTCTTCCCTGTAGTTGGGGTTCCACTTGTCCGCACCCCAGAGATGGTTGTCCGGGAGCATCGTCTTCGGATATTTGATCTCACCCTGTTTTGTGCACAGCTTCTGACCCAGTTTCGCCGCGCCGACGGGACACACTTCCACGCATTTTCCGCAGGCTACACATTTTTCCTTGTCGACATGGGCTCTGTATGCGGAGCGGGACATGTTAGGCGTGTTGTATAGCTGGGAGGTGCGCAGTGCGTTGCACACGCCGGGGGCGCAGTTGCAGATGGCAACGATCTTTTCCTCACCGTCGATATTGGTGATCTGATGGACGAATCCGTGGTCTTCTGCACGTTTCAGGATCTCCAGAACTTCGTCATAGGAGATGTAGCGACCCATTCCGCGGTCGACACAGTATTCCGCCATGTCTCCGACACCAATGCAGAATTCTCCGTTGATATCTCCGGATCCTTCGCCGCGCATACTCTGCTGTTTGCGGCAGGTGCACTGACCGACGGAATATTTGTCATATTTGTT
Organism: uncultured Faecalibacterium sp.; assembly: GCA_964599695.1. Lineage (GTDB taxonomy): Bacteria > Bacillota > Clostridia > Oscillospirales > Ruminococcaceae > RUG11783. The sequence continues at coordinate 59,738 of CAZRGP010000006.1, read as the reverse complement.
GAGCCAGTGGGTGATGTGTTCCACGCTGGCGGAATGATTCTCATGCTCGATGGCCTTTTCCACCGGAATGACGTGCATCCCGATTCCGGCGCCTCCGAGAGGCACCATCTGTGTGACGTGTTCCAGCGGCATCTGGGTCATCAGGTTGAAGAATGTGGCGAGCTGAGGATGTTCTTCGGTGAGCTTGTCATTCATCATCATGAACTCTGCGGAGCCGGGAACAAAGATCGGAACATTGTAATGCTTTCTTTTGTCCTCTCCCTCCCTGGTCATCTCCAGCATTCCGACCCAAAGGAGGTGGTCGATCATCTTCTGCGCCTCTTCTTCGGTCATGCCGTTGCGCTGGGCGATGGTCTTGGTGTCATAGGGAACGCGGGTCTTTTTGAAACTGAGCAGGAACTTGATCTCCTCCTTTGTGAGGACAGCGTCAAGAGCCCAGTATTCAGGATCGTCCACGCGGATCGTGTGGGTATATCTCTGGACATACCGGTCGGTGATCATCCCGGCCAGTTTCAGGATCAGTTTCTTCTTTTCCGGATCCGGAGCGGAATAATTCGGGTCCTGACGAAAGTCGCGTTCGTTGGTCATCCGGTTCAGTTGATCTTTCATTGTTTATCCTCCAAAGAAGGTGTTTTCCAGTTTTGTAGTGCATCTTCCAGCCATGAGATCCAGGCTTCGAATTGATCGCCGGTCTTGGCGGACAGGGGGAGGATCACGGCGTCCTTGTTCAGACGGCGGATCCGCTCGCAGCATTTTCCGATATCAAATTGAAAATAGGGAAGCGCGTCTGTCTTGGTGATCAGGACTGCGTCGCTTACCGAGAACATAAGAGGGTACTTCAGCGGTTTATCGTCTCCTTCCGGAACACTGAGGATCATGACATTCCTGCAGGCTCCGGTGTCGTATTCCGCCGGACAGATCAGGTTTCCCACGTTTTCCAGGAAAATCAGATCCAGATTCGCATATTCCAGGGCGTTCAGCCCGGTCTCGGTCATCCCGGCATCCATATGGCACATCCCGTCGGTATGCACCTGCACCGAACGGGCTCCGGCTTTCTCCATGCGTTCGGCATCAACCGATGAATCGATATCCGCTTCGATCACGCCGATCCGGTACCGATCCGACAACTCACGGATCGTTCTCCCCAGCAGTGTCGTTTTTCCGGATCCCGGGGATGACATCAGGTTGACCAGAAGTGTTCCGGCCTTCTTGAGTTTCCCGCGGATCCTTTCCGCGTCTCTGTCATTGGAAGCGGTGACGGTCTCCTTGAGCTCAATTATTCTCATGGCTCAGTCTCCTTTCTTCCACACGTCTGGTGAGACAGCGGATCCATGACTCGAACCCTTCTCCGGTAAGGGAGGAGAGGCGGATCACTTCGATCCCGGGATTGAGCGCCTTGGCTCGTGACTCACATGCGGCGTAGTCGAAATCAAATATCTCGGCTACATCGATCTTATTGATGAGTAGGATGTCGCTGACCGTGAACATCAAGGGATATTTGAGGGGCTTGTCGTCCCCCTCCGGGACACTGAGGATCATGGTGCTCAGGTCTGCACCGACATCGAATTCCGCAGGGCATACCAGATTGCCTACGTTTTCGAGAAACACAAGGTCCAGATCGTCTGTTCCGAGGAGCTCCAGCCCCTGACGGACCATCTCCGCATCCATGTGACAGCTTCCCCCGGTGTGGACCTGGATGACACGAATGCCCTCAGCGGCGACTGTCCTCGCGTCCACGTCTCCGTCCACATCCGCCTCGATGACACCGATGCGGTATCTGTCTTTCAGCGCACGTATCGTGCGCATCAGGGTGGTGGTCTTTCCGGAACCGGGAGAGGACATCAGATTGACGAGAAATACTCCTTTTGCATTGAGCAGTTCCCTTGTCGCTGAGGCAATGGCGTCGTTGTCAGCCAGAACGGCTTCCTTCGTCTCAAGAATCTGGACAGAACAAGTTTCCATATGAAGCTCACCTCGGTCACATAGGGTAATCAAAAACATAATCAATAATGGTAGTACGGATATATACATACACCATAATTTTAACCTTTTGATGTATCTCAATACAATACATAAGAAGTTTCTGTTTAAAGAATTATTATGCAAATTGAAACCACACAGTTAAGTTGCTTTAAGGTTTTTGTATAATTTGTGAAAAATAGCCTCTGTTTTTGGATGTTCCGTGAGTGTTGTACTATAATAACGAAAGTGGAGAAGGTTCTTTTCCTCATACAATACTGTTTACAAACAATCTTATTTAGGAGTGCTTATATGAGCCGCCTGGACTTTTCATATTTTCAGAAATACCGCATGAACAGCAAGCCCGCAGCGCCGTGGGAAAAATACTATAGAGTGGAAGACATGGTGGTGGAGCCGGAGGATATTTCCATCTACCAGTTTATCCGCGATCGCGCGGAGGATCATATGGATTCCGTCGCGATCGAGTATTTCGGAGAAGAGATCACCTATGGAGAGCTGTTCCAGAATATCGATACGGCTGCCCGGGCTTTTCTGGCCAATGGAGTAAGAAAGGGTGATATCGTCACCATACTTTCCGCCAACGTCCCTGAGGCATTGTACTGCTTCTATGCCCTCAATCAGATCGGTGCTGTGGCAAATATGCTTCACCCGCTTCTTTCTGAAAACGAGATCAAGAACGCGCTCAATTTGTACCAGAGCGTGATGCTCGTAGCATTGGATATTACCTATCCGAGGATCAAAAACATCATCAGTGAGACGTCGGTATACAAGACACTGATCATTTCCGCCAAGGATTCCATGCCGCTGTATCTGAGATACGGATACGAACTTACCCGCGGAAGGAAAGAGGAGAAACCAAGACCGGGCATGGATTACATGTATTGGAAAAGCTTCTTCCGGTCCGGGGAGAGATATAGAAGGAAGGTACAGGCACCGGAGATCACACGTGATACTCCTGCCGCGATCCTGCAGAGCGGCGGAACTACCGGCACTCCGAAGGGAATCGTCCTCTCCAACGGGAATTTCAACGCAGCCACGATCCAGGCACTGCGCGCGCTACCGGATCTGTGCAAGGATGATATCATCCTGGGGATCATGCCGATCTTCCACGGTTTCGGCCTGGAGGTAAGTATCAACGACGCATTTGCTGTTGGGGCAAAGGTCGTCCTGATCCCGCAATTCAACGCAAGAAAATTCGATCAGCTGGTGAAGCAGCATAATCCCACAGTCCTGGTCGGAGTCCCAACTCTGTTCGAGGCGATGAAAAATCACCCGGGAATGGAGAAATCGAATCTGTTCAATCTCAAATATGTGATCGCGGGCGGTGACTCTTTCAACAAGAAAAAGGTGCAGTATATCAATGCGTTTCTCCATGATCACGGCTCCCGCACCTTCTTCACCCAGGGCTTTGGCATGACCGAAGCTGTGGCAGCGGTATCCTTTGACCGCAAAGACTGTTCAAAAGAGGGAACGGTGGGTATCCCGTGGCCAGGCACGTACGTATCCATATGCGAACCCGGTACGGATCGTGTTCTGCCCTACGGAGAGGTGGGGGAGATCTGCGTTTTCGGACCGACCGTAATGCTGGGCTACTATGACAATGAGGAAGAGACCAGGGATACGTTGAAAGTCCATTCGGACGGCAACGTGTGGCTCCACTCCGGAGATCTGGGATCAATGGATGAGGACGGTTTTATCACATACCGTCAGCGGATCAAGCGAATGATCGTCACTTCCGGGTACAATGTGTATCCCGCTCAGATCGAAGAAACGCTGGAAAAACATCCGGCGGTGGAGGAAGCGACAGTCGTCGGTGTTCCTCACCCCTACAAGATCGAGGTGGGCAAGGCTTTCATCGTGCTGAAGGAAGGGAATGACCCTGAGGCGGTGAAGCAGGAACTGATCGATCTCTGTAAGAAGAATCTTGCGCTCTACGCCATTCCGCGGGAGTGGGAGTTCCGGGACAGCCTTCCCAAGACCATCGTAGGAAAAACAGATTTCCGCAAACTTCAGGAAGAAGAACTGGAAAAGAGAAGGAAAGAAGAAGTTGATAAGGAAGCGGATAAAACAGAATAAGAACGAGGTCTTCTATCGGATCCTTCTTCCGGTCATATTTGTTCTTTTCAAGACGATATTCTGGCCCAAAGTGGTCGGAAAAGAAAACATCCCGGGAAAAGGACGTGCGGTCCTTGCGATCAACCACCGCAACACCCTGGATCCCATCATCGTAATGACGTCCACGTGGAGGCCGATCCATTTTCTGACAAAGGATAAACTGTACGGCAAAGGGTTTGCATGGCTTTTCTGGCTCATGTCCTGCATCTATGTGAAGCGGAATTCCCACGACGGGGCATCCCTGCAGGAAGCCATCGAGTGCCTGAAAGAGGACAAACTTGTCGGTATTTTCCCGGAGGGTACCAGAAACCGCACACATGACCGTATTCTTCAGGAGTTCAAGAGAGGCGCCGTGGTGATGGCGCAGCAGACGGGAGCTCCGATCATACCTGCTGCGATCACCGGAGATTTCAAGCCGTTCTCGCGGAATCTGATGATCCGTTTCGGGACTCCTTATGCGGTCCCCTCAGGCCAGACGGTGGAGGAGGCAAACGCTGTCCTTCACGATAGGATCGAGAAATTGTGGTTCGAAAACCTGAAAGCGACCAACCGCACCGTAGAACAGGAGTTCGCTTCCAGGAAAGCATATAAAAAGGCTTTGGAAGAGGAAAAGGAGGGATGATATGACATACGAGATCAAAGGGGGAAATCTCCCCGTCCTGATCCTCCATATGGAGGCAGGGGAGCAGGTGATGTGCGAAGGCGGAGCCATGTCCTGGATGGATGACGGCATCGAGATGCGCACGGAAGGCGGCGGATTCGGAAAAGTCATGGGACGTCTCTTCACCAACGAGAGTCTCTTTCAGAACCGCTATATCGCCCAGAGACAGGGAGAGATCGCCTTCGCTTCGAAGTTTCCGGGATCCATCATCCCGGTACAGATCACGCCGGATCATCCGATCATCGTGCAGAAAGGGTCTTATCTCGCGAGCGTCGGGAATGTGTCGACCAGCGTGTATTTTCACAAAAAGTTCGCCGGCGGACTGTTCGGCGGGGAAGGATTCATCCTCACCCAAATCTCAGGGACCGGAATGGCGTTCCTGGAGATCGACGGATCCGCCATCGAGTATCAGCTCGCCCCCGGGCAGAGGAAGATCCTCGATACCGGTTATCTTGCCATGATGGACGCCACTTGCAGCCTGGATGTTGAAACAGTCAAAGGCGCAAAGAATATCTTCCTCGGAGGGGAAGGACTGTTCAATACGGTAGTCACGGGACCAGGGAAGATCGTGGTACAGACGATGCCGCTTGCCAGCGCAGCAGCTGCGCTGTCCGCATATTTGACTGTCGCCAAGAGCGACTGAACGATTCAGCATAGTTACGGAGAAACATATGGGAAAGTATTTTGGAACTGACGGCTTCCGCGGGGAAGCCAACGTTGACCTCACAGTAGATCACGCATTTAAGATCGGAAGATTCATTGGCCACAGGTTCTCCCAGAGCCGTCCCGGCAAGGTGGTCATCGGGAAGGACACCAGAAGGTCGAGCTATATGTTTGAGTACGCCCTGTGCGCAGGCCTTACTGCATCCGGAGCGGATGCCTATCTGCTGCACGTCACCACGACGCCCAGCGTTTCCTACATCGTTCGTGCGGACGATTTTGACTGCGGCATCATGATTACCGCCAGCCACAACCCGTTCCAGGACAATGGGATCAAGCTGATCAACAGCAACGGCGACAAGATGGAAGAGAGTTTCATCGATGAGCTGGAGGAGTATCTCGACAGCGACAGAGTTCTGCCTTTTGCTCAGCGTCAGATGATCGGGAAGACCGTAGACTATGCAGCCGGCAGAAACCGGTATATCGGCTATCTGATCTCCCTCGCGACCCGCTCCTACAAAGGCTTCCGCATCGGTCTGGACTGCGCGAACGGCAGCACCTGGCAGATGGCCAAGAGCATATTTGACGCTCTCGGTGCCGACACCTATGTGATCGGAAACCGCCCGGACGGACTGAATGTAAACGTGGAGTGCGGTGCCACCCACCCGGAAACACTGAGACAGTACGTTCTCAACAATCACCTGGACATCGGATTCTCCTTCGACGGGGACGCAGACCGCTGTATCGCAGTGGATGAGAAAGGAAACATCGTCAACGGGGATGCCATCATGTATATCTGTGCCAAATATATGCAGGAGCACAGCATGCTGGGCAACTCCAAGGTAGTTACTACGATCATGTCCAACCTCGGACTATATAAGGCTCTGGACCGCCTCGGGATCGGATATGAGAAGACGGCGGTGGGAGACAAATATGTCGCGGAGAATATGAGAGAGTACGGCCACCTGATCGGCGGGGAACAGTCCGGACACATCATCTTCGCGAGATATGCCAATACCGGAGATGGACTTCTGACAGCCATCAAGGTGATGGAGGTCGTCACTGAGACAAAGCAGCCTCTGTCCATTCTGGCGGAAGAGATCACCGCTTACCCGCAGCTTCTGAGAAATGTGGAAGTGACGGACAAGGCGGAGACGATGAACTGCGAGGAAGTGAAAGAAGCGGTCCGCAATGTGGAGGAGAGCCTTGGGAGCGACGGTCGTGTCGTCCTGCGTCCCAGTGGAACGGAGCCGGTCCTTCGTGTCATGGTGGAAGCCCTGACGGACGAACTGTGTGAAGAAAAGGTCAATGAGATCATCGACGCGATGAGAAAAGCCGGAAAACTTCTCAAAGTACGGAAGTGATATGATGGTTACATTTACGTTTGATCGGGAGACAACATCAAGAATCGACGAACAGGGAGTTCAGGGCACCGAGATCAGCTTCCCTGACAGTTTTACAGCGTCTGCTGTCATGGAAGTCCTGGTGCAGAGAAACTGGATCCCGAGCCAGAGCAACGTGGTCTGGGTCCTTTGCAGCGGGGATGCCCCGGTTGCTTTCCTGTTCCGCAACCGCTTCATGGAAAAACAGGTCTACCAGCCGAACAAGAGCCTGACCGTAGCGGAGTTTCCTTCGAAAGAACTCCATGCGTATCACAGGTATTACGGTGCGATCGACTACAGGGGGCTCGCCTTCAGGGATCTCCTGCAGCGCGTCCTGGCGGACTGGGGCCTGTCGGACAAAGAAAAGAAATAGCATTCGAACTTGCGCGCCGCAGTTTGACGGCGCATCCTGAAGAAAGGAGAGCAGAAAATGAAAAAGAGTTCATTCACGACGAAAAAACTGGTGGTCACCGCGCTGATGGCTGCCCTCGTTTTTGTCTTCACGTATCTTCACATCGACATTCCCACCCCGCTTAGCAATACGATGATCCACCTCGGAAATGTGATGGGTATCCTCGCCGGATTATTGTTCGGTTCCACCACCGGCGGACTTGCTGCCGGTCTGGGTTCCATGATCTATGACATGGCAGATCCCAGATACCTTCCCACAGCCTGGCTTACTTTCCTGATGAAATTCGCCATGGGGTGGGTCGCCGGAAAACTTGCGGAGAAGAACACACAGCAGATCATGCGGAAAAATGTCCTGGCCGGGAGCTGCGGTTCACTGACCTATGTGATCCTCTACATGATCAAGACCTTTGTTCAGAACCGGATCGTTTACGGATATGAGCTGGAGACGGTGATGACGACCGTTTTTACAAAGGGAGTGACCTCACTGGTCAACGGAGTGATCGCCGTTGTTGTTGCTACACTGCTGAATAAGGCAGTGAGACCTGCTCTCAAACAGGCAGGAATATTGGACTGAACAATCCGGACACAACGCTTCTGGGGACGGCAATACCGTCCCCTTCGGTTTAGTCGGAAAGCACCGCTGGTCATACCGAAAAAACTCTCAACGTGGTATGATATTAAACAAGATTAAATAAGAAAGAATAAGGAGATCTGGCATGCGGGAGTTTAAAAGTATTGATGAAGTGAAAAATGCGGCGCTGGAGGTAGTAAAAAGCGCTACGCAGACACATGAGCAGCAGATCATGAATCTGGCTGGTATTGCACAGGATTCGATCCCTTTTGTGGAAGGTGATCATACGGACGAGTTTCTCCGGCTGATGAAACTGGGGCAGATGAACGAGATGGGGACAGGCCACGCACCGTTCGTTGCCAGGTATATCCTGCCGGATTACGCGAAGTTTATGAAAAACGGAAGTGAATTCCTGAGACTGGATCCTCCGAAAACACTGTATGAGGCGGTGTATTCCCTTGAGATCATGTATCAGAATGTCCCTTCCGTGACCCACTTTCCCGTATATCTCGGGAATTTCGGCGAACTGTTCGAGCCGTTCTGTGACGGGATGCCGGATGAAGAGATACGCTCCATCATGAAGGGTTTCCTGATTACGCTGGACCGCACCCTGGGAGACAGTTTTGTTCACGCGAACCTCGGCCCGGAGAGGACCAGGGTAGGCGAGATCATTCTTGACCTGGTGGCGGAGCTTCAGAACGCGATCCCCAATATGACGCTGCTTTATGACCCGGACATCACTCCGGATGATTTCGCTTCAAAAGCGATCTCTACGTCCCTGGTCAGCGCGAATCCGGCTTTTGCGCTGGATCCTGCATATAAAAAGGCTTTCGGAGATATCCCTTACGGGATCGCCAGCTGTTACAACGGTCTTCCGATCGGCGGAGGCGCATATCTTTTACATCGTCTGAACCTCGGACCGGTCGCGGTACAGTCGAAGGATACAGATGATTTCTTCAACAACACGCTTCCCCATGCGGTGAGGACGATGTGCGGCTTCATGGAGGACTGCATCCGGTTTCTTGTGGAAGAATCCGCATTTTTCAGGAGTTGCTTCCTCGTAAAGGAAGGACTGATCGACCCGGACCGTTTCATTGGCCTTTTCGGAATGGTAGGTCTTTCCGAAGCGGTGGACCAGCTGATGCTTTTTGAGGGCTCGGGGGATAAATTCGGAGAGACTGACGCTGCAAATGAGATGGGCATCCGGGTCATGGATCGGCTTCAGGAACTGGTGAATGAACATACAAGCGCCTATTCCAAGGCATTTGATCATAAGTTCATGCTTCATGCCCAGGTGGGACTCGGTGAAGTAGGAGTGACTCCCGGGGTGCGCATCCCTATCGGTAGGGAGATCCCTCTGTACGACCATCTGCGCCAGGCGGGACTCTATCACCCTTATTTCCAGACCGGAGTGGGGGACATCTTCCCGTTTGAGGTCACGGCCAAAAAGAATCCGGAGGCGGTACTGGACATTATCAAAGGAGCGTTCAAGGTGGGAATGCGTTACATCTCCACCTATGCGGAGGACAGTGACCTGATCCGGGTGACCGGATATCTGGTCAAAAAGTCGGAGGTGTTTGCACTTCACGATGAGGGAAAAGTTGCGATCAATGACATGTCTTCGGTAGCCTACAACACGATCCAGATGCACCACACCCTGGACAGAAAGGTCCGTTCCATCGATGGTAGCGCCGGTTAACAGAATCATAGACACATCTTTTGTGGATGGACCGGGAAACCGCACGGCTATCTTTTTCCAAGGGTGCAATTATCGCTGCAAGTACTGCCACAACCCGGAGACGATCCGGATGTGCACCGATTGCGGAGAGTGTGTTCCCAACTGTCCGACAGGCGCGCTGTCGCTGCGTGACGGGAAAGTGGTGTGGGACGAAAAACTCTGCTGCAAGTGTGATACGTGCCTGAAGAGCTGTCCGAACCTCTCTTCGCCCCGTGTGACGATGATGACGGTGGATCAGGTCATGGACAGGGTGAAAAAGAACGCTCCGTTCATCAAAGGAATATCTACATCCGGAGGGGAGTGCACCCTGCGCAAGGGGTTCCTGATGGAGCTTTTTCCGCGGGTTCATGAACTGGGGCTTACCTGCCTGATCGACAGCAATGGCTCCTTGGACTTTTCCCGGAATATGGACTTGCTCAATGTGACGGATGGTGTTATGTTAGATGTCAAGTCGACCGACCCGGAAGAGTATGAGGATCTCATCGGAGGGGATGGAAGCGGGATACTGGACAAGGCGGTATTTCTTGCCTCACTCGGTAAGCTTACCGAAGTGCGGACTGTATGTTCCCCGGATTTTCTGTCCGAGAAGACGGTGGACGATGTGAGTCGTGCGCTTGCGGAGTATTACCGGTACGGTGATATCCATTACCGTATCATTACATACCGTCAGTACGGTGTTCGGAGTCCTTACAGGGAGCAGTTCCGGCTCAGCACACCACAGCAGATGGAAGAGCTGCGGCAGATCGCGGTGAACAACGGGATGAAACACGTGACCGTTGTCTAGAAAATATATCAACAAATTGGAGGCAAAATGAGTTTTGTGGATGATGGCCTGCGGGTCATAGAGAGAGAAGACCCGGAAGTCGGCCGGTCTCTGTGCAGGGAACTGCAAAGACAAAGAGAGAATATCGAGCTGATCGCATCGGAGAACATCGTTTCGGAAGCGGTCCTCGCGGCTACGGGCAGCATCCTGACCAACAAATACGCAGAGGGTTATTCCGGACGCAGATACTACGGCGGATGTGAATATATTGACGAGATCGAGTCTCTTGCCGTATCGCGCGCAAAGGAACTGTTTGGTGCGGAAGCCGCGAACGTACAGCCCCATTCCGGCGCTCAGGCAAATATGGCGGCTTACTGGGCTGTGATCAAGCCCGGGGATACGGTGCTCGGCCTCAGCCTCGCTGCAGGCGGGCATCTGACTCATGGTTCACCTGTGAACGCATCCGGAAAACTCTATGATTTTGTTGGGTACGGTACCGATCCGGAGACCGGACTGATCGATTATGACGGTCTGGAGAGCCTCATAAAGGAGAAACGCCCGAAGCTGGTGGTGACCGGAGCGAGTGCGTATCCCAGGATCATCGATTTCGAGCGCATCAGCAGAATGGCCCACGAAAACGGGGCGCTGTGCATGGTGGACATGGCACATGTGGCAGGTCTGGTGGTGTCCGGAGATCATCCCTCTCCGGTACCTTACGCGGATATCGTTACGACCACTACACACAAGACGCTTCGCGGACCGAGAGGCGGACTGATACTTTGTAAAGAGGAGTTCGCGAAAAAGGTGAACAGCGCTATTTTCCCGGGCACACAGGGTGGACCCCTGGAGCATGTGATCGCGGGGAAAGCGATCTGTTTCCGTGAGGCCATGCAGCCGGAGTTTTCCGAGTACCAGCATCAGATCGTCCGGAATTCCAAGGCGCTGGCAAAAGCCCTTCTTGCGAGGGGATTCCAGCTCGTCACCGGAGGTACGGATAACCATCTTTCTCTCATCGACCTGCGTCCTATGAAGGTGACAGGTGTTGAGATGCAGCACAGGCTCGACACGGTCCACATCACCGCGAACAAGAACGCGATCCCCAATGATCCGGAGAAGCCGACCGTCACCAGCGGGCTGCGCGTGGGGACTCCTGCCGTAACGAGCAGAGGATTCACGGAAGAGGATATGGAAGAAGTGGCGGAACTGATCTACCTGACTGCCGCCGATTATGAAAACAGAAAAGAGGAGATCTCAGCGCGAGCGGTAGCTCTCTGTGAACGCTATCCGATTTATCTATAATTCAGTGCACAACAAAATCGCGAAGGCCATCAACGGTCTTCGCGATTATCTTTGTCTGTGCTCAGATGTCCAGATCCAATGTTGGGACCAACTGGTATTCCGGAAAAGCCTCATGGACCTCCGAAACGATCTCCATGAACAGAGCGTTACGATCTTCCACCTCAAAGTCCAGGATGACGTCGAAACTGATGGATCTGGCCTCGAGATCGATGTTGAATCCGTGGACCTGAAGAACACCGTCGTGAGCGGTGATGATCTTGGTGATCTGCTCCCGAATCTGAGCCGCTTCATCATTTCCGGTATTTCTGGAATAGATGCCGATGCCAACGAGGAAGATCCCGTGTTCCTTGGCAACTCTGTCGGCGATCCTGCGCTCAAGAGAATCCAGCTCATTGATGGACATGGTGTCCGGAACCTCAATGTGTGCGGATCCGATCAGCTTGTCAGGACCGTAGCTGTGGAGGATCACGTCGTAGACACCGCTGACTTCCGGCTCATTCTGGAGGATGGTCTGACGTATCCCGCGTACGGTATCAGCGTCCACTCTGGCTCCCAGAAGTTCATCCACGGTCTCCAGCAGCATTTCAATGCCGGATTTGATGATGAAACCGGAGATAACGACACCGAGCCATGCTTCCAGGTTGATGTGGAAGAGCATGGAGATAACTGCGGATACCAGAACGGAGAAGGAAATGATCGCATCGAAGGAAGCGTCAGATCCGGAGGCTACCAGAGAAGCGGAATTCAGCTTTTCTCCGGTCTTCTTGACATAGGTCCCGAGAAAGATCTTTACCACAACGGCGACGGCGATGATCGCGAGGGAAAGGAAGGTGTAATCCGGCTTTTCCGGAGTGATGATCTTCTTGACTGACTCGATCAGGGATGCGAAGCCTGCGTAGAGGACAAGGGCGGAGACGATAGTCGCGCTGAGATACTCCGCTCTTCCGTGTCCAAGGGGATGCTTCTTATCCGGTTTTTTGGATGCATATTTGGCTCCGAGAATGGTGATGACGGAGGAAAGAGCGTCCGAAAGATTGTTTACAGCGTCCAGGATGACCGCGATGGAATTGGCTGCCAGTCCTACGATCGCTTTGAAAGTGGCGAGGAGCACGTTCGCTCCGATGCCGATAAGACTTGTCCGTACGATCGCATTCTCCCGGGATACGGTCGTGTTGGTTTCATTGCTCATGGTTTGTATCATTCTCCTTTGACCCTCATGAGAGAGGGATTTCTACTACTTCAGCCATCTTGGTCAGACAGACCTCGATCTGTTCGGAGATCTCTTTGACAAGACGCTCCGTGATCTCTTCGCTCTTCTCTTTTTCGAGATCGTCATACAATTTGGCCTTGATCTCTTCACTGAGTTTTTCCATCCTCGCGTCAATGGATCCTTTGGGAACCAGATGACGGGCGATCTTAGGAAGATTGGCGTTGAGAAGTGCGTTTTGCATGGTTTCCTGTCCGAGCGCCAGAACGAGAAGGGAAACGATGATCCCCGCGATGATCCCCTCCGGTCCGCCCGCGATGACCGCGATCCCGCTGCCTCCGCAGAGGAGACCGATCAGGATGGATACAATGGTATCGATCATCCAGGTGATCTCACTGACCGCAAACAGATCTCTTGCCTCTACCTTTACATCAAGATCGGTAAGTGAAAGATAGGAGTTGAGACTCAAGGCGGAGTAGGGAACGTTGTGACGGACGCAGATCGGCATCGTGTGCTCCTCAAGTTCGGAGGAGATGTTCTTCAACCAACTGCTTACCTGTTTTGCCAGGATCGCTCTTGCGTCATCGGTATGGAGGTAGACATCGATCTCGTTTTGCAGCACGGAGTCGATATCGGATAGTTTTTCGATACTGCCGGTGCGCCACCTCTCTACGACAGGACGAACCACTTCCTTCAGGATCGGGTCTACGAGTGCTTCCACGGTTGAGTGATACAGTTCGGTGATGTGCGCCTGGACGATATCTTCCACGACACTGGAAGCTTTGAGGTCCTCCAGTTCGGATTTAAATTCCCGGAGTTCCTCGTCGATCTTCCCACACAGCGCAAGGCCGCTTGCCACCGAAAATTCAGGTTCCGCTCCGCGGATGACGACTGCGTCCGGGAATACATCTGCGCACCAGTCGCGGATCGCGGGAAGCCGGGAAACGCCGCCGGTGAGGAAGATCAGTTCAGGTTGTTTGTCCTTGATGCCGTCCCTGACCTGAACGAGACTGTCTGTAAACACTTCGCGGAAAGATCTGCCGTCCAGTTTGTCCACCTTTTTGTTCAGCAGACGATCCGCGATCTCCGGGTTCATGCGAAGTGTCAGTTTTGAGGGTATCATGCTGTAGCGGATCGTGACGGAGCTGACGCACTCGTTCTGCTCCCAGAATTCTTCATCGGAGAAATACTTTTCTTTTAAGCGCCTTGCGGAGAATTCACAGTAGGTCCGCCAGGCCTCGCTCTCTGAAAAGATCTTTCGTATGCGTTTTTCATCCAGAGCAGCGGAGACAGACTCTTCCAGAAGGATCTCATCCATGATCCCCCCGCCGAGGAACACTTCGCCGCCGGTCTGCAGTTCCTCTTCTTTTCCGCTGGTGATGTAAGCGAAGTCAGTGGTGGAGGAGCCGATATCGATCACAAGAACGGGCCGTGAGAGAATATCATAGCCAACCTGAAGATGCTTGGATTGGCACGCGCTGACAAGAGCGGCACGGGATTCGGATATGATCTTGGCCGGTGGATAGCCTACCTCCTGAAAGATCTCGCGGTATTCTTCCCGTGTTCCTTTTCCCCATCCGGCCGGACACCCGATATAGAAGCAATGATCTTCACCACGGATGAGATCGCCGTTGAGGTATAGCTCACCCAGGACGCCTCCCGCAAAGCTCCGTATATCGCGGGCGGCATCGGAGGAGGTGAGAAACCTGCTCTTGAAACGGAGTTTCCGGGTCGTTGCCTGAGGCTCATAGCAGGCGCCTTCTCCGATGATCAGCTTGCCGTCTTTGGAAAGGGCATATGCGGTTATAAAACTTTTTGCTTCCTGGATGGTGAGTATCTCAGGCGAAGTGTCCTTTGTCCTGTCCAGCTTCGCGATAGCGCTTTCCGCATCGCCCAGGTCAAAACCGTAGAATATATCCATTATTTCGCTCCCTCAGAGGCCAGTCCCTTTTTGATCAGGAGGCCTTCGATGACAAACGCCGGGCGGATCGTTCCGGCTTCATATGCGGGGATAAGATCGAACCAGCTGCTGTTTTCTGCGCTGTAATCCACTACATCGATCTTGTTGTTGTGCAGATAGAACTTGATCTGGGAGATCATCTCCACAGAAGCGTCGTCCTCTTTGGAGGAATACGCGGATTCCAGAATGTGGGAGAGAAGGTCGATCTCTTCTTTGTCGATGCTGTCCTTCTGCTCTTTCATTTGTTTCCTCAGCTGGATCCGTTCCTCCGTGCGAAGGTCTTCCAGATTCCGATCGATGATAAGTACCGTGGAAAGAACCGAACGGTACACCTTCTGAATGTCAATGGACACTTCCGCTTCGAGCTGCGCATTGTCTTCCGCTTTCTTCCTCCTGCAGGACAGTCCGCACAGAAAGAGAAGCAGAGAGACGCCGAGAAGAATGAACATGGGAAGGAAATCCCAGGCGCTGTCTGCGGTTCCGTGAAGCATGTAGTAGAAGAAACCGCATCCGGCACCCAGAGCGCACAGGGAAAGGAAAAGCAGGATCCAGAACAGGACGCGGATCTTTCCCTTCTGAGGTTTCGCGCCGTATTCGGTGCGGGTCCACAGTTTTGTCTCACCTGCGATATCCATAAAGGAGGCCGCGCTTTTGGCCGTCTGGATCATCTGCCTCGCAGCGTCACGTACTGTGTTGTTCTCATCCTCATTGTTGAATGCATAGAGGAGCCGGTCGTACTCCGATTCCACATCTTTGATCGTGGCAGTGGCAGAGGTGTTTTTGGACAGCAGTGAGAGAAATCTCTCCTTGTCCTTTTCTAATAGTCCTTGAAATGAAGGCATGAACGTCTCTCCTGTAATAGGTTCGATAATATTTAATTATACCATTGTATATGCAAAAGAAAAGGAACAGGGTCTACCCTGTTCCTTTACGTGCAGTCGTGTGGTCAGGAGAAAGACAGGGACTGGTTCAGCAGATGAAAAGCGTTTTCTACACAATCCGAGTCTACTTCACCGCGAACGGAAAGGGATATGGTATATCCGTCCCTGTACCACAGACAAATACCTGCTTCTCCGTCGACAGTCTGGATGACCGCTCTGGCACCGCCGTCCGAGGCGGTCAGTTCTTCCGTCCACGTGTAGTACATTCCGGAGATATCCTCCAGTTTGTCACAGCGCTTGACCCTGAGGTTGTACTCGTTCTGGCCGATAAAGTAATCGAGACTGTAGACAGGAGTCTGACCGTCGATCGTCAGCCAGAAGATGTTGGAAGCGCCTTCCGGCGGATCGACGGATATGCCGGCCTGAAGGAAGTCTTCCTTCGTCACGACGCTGACAGGATTTCTAAGTTCCGTCTTTTCCTTTGCTTCAGTGCTTTTTTCCTTTTCCTTATTTGCCTTGTTGAGAAAATACATGGCAGCGGCGGAAACTGCAGACACCGCGGCGATTGCGATATAACGTTTGATCATTTTGTATCCTCCTTAGATCAGGATCGCTCCGCCAGAAGACCGGAGATCGCTTCATCCATGCGGATGAGGAGTTCCTGGTTGTCTGACAGGAGATTGTACACTGCGTCCTCGGAGAGAACGCCGCGTTTGAGGTCGGAAGGGATCAGACCGGATGAATCGTCCTCATAGTCCTTCATCCACAGATCGCTTTGATAGTAATTGTCCAGCTCATAAAGGGATTCCTGACACGCCAGATAAGCGGTGAACGCACTGTCCAGCTCATCTACTGCCTTTCTGACCGTGTCAAGATTCTTTTCCATTTGCTCGATGCGTTCCAGTTGATCCATTTTATTATTCTCCAAATATCGTATGTGCAGTCCAGAGGATACCCTTGGTCAGACGCCCGGGGGCATCCTGAAAGTGGTTTCCCGGATTGAATTCGAGAACCGTTTTAATTCCGTTTTCTGAGGAGAGGGAAGCGTAACAGGATTCGATACGGTCCCTGACCGTAGCCATAACGGGATTTCTGGTCTTGGCTTCTTTGTCCCCTAAAGATAAGTATATATACCTGGTGTGAACAGAGTGTGAAGCAGTATACTCCGCCCATCCTGGGAACCAGACGGAAGGGGAAACAGCGGCGATCCCGGAAAAACGTTCGGTCTGATATGCCGACCACAGTGCGAAAAGTCCGGCGAGGGAATATCCGCAGAGGATGATGGGAATGTCATTAAGGGAAGGCACAGCTGCACGGATATCATCGATATATCGCAGGATATCAGACAGGGTCTGCTCCGCGCCGCATCCGAAGGGTTCCTTTCCGAAGACAGGTGGCGCCTCCCAGGGGGACAGGTCCTTATTCCAGTCCTTTACCTGGAAAATGAGAAGGGCATAGTCACTGTTCAGAGATGAGGAAAGCACATTGGTGATATGGTCTTTTTCCGAAGTCTCTTCTTCTCCCGCTGCCATCACGATCAGGACAGCAGGTGATGGACCGGAAAGAAACAGGTTGTTGGTTTTTATGTCATTCATCGTACTAAACTCCTCTCACAGTCTAATGATAGCAAATGCTTCCGGAATAGGAAGTGTACTATGGAAGAAAAAGCCTTTCTTGACGAAAACGCAGTTCTAATCATATACTTGCAAGAGAAACGGAGGCCTTATTATGTTTATGAGCGTATATCAGATAATAGAGTTCTTGGCTGCGGTTCTTCCCGCATTAGCTCTTCTTGTCTATGTTTACAAGAAAGATAAGGTTGAGAAGGAGCCTTTCGGACTGCTGGTTCGCCTATTGATACGAGGCGTTCTTGCTGCTTTCGTAGCGATCGTCCTTGAGATAATCGGTGAAACTGTTGTCAACATGTACATTGATGCGGAATCTTACTGGTATGGGATTATTTTCGCATTTTTTGTTGTCGCAGCTGCAGAAGAGGGAGCCAAATACTTCCTTATGAAGTGGCTGACCTGGAAGAATCCCAACTTCAATTTCCGCTTTGACGGAATTATTTATGCAGTATTCGTATCTCTTGGATTTGCCGCATTTGAAAACATTGGATATGTGGCCGGATACGGTTTGTCTGTAGCTCCTATGAGGGCGATCCTTTCCATCCCGGGACACATGGCTTTTGCCGTCTATATGGGATATTACTATGGGCGTGCCAAATGGCTTGCCAATTACGGATATGCTGAGGAGTCCAGAGCCTCTCGCCGCACTAGCTTGCTTTCCGCGATTTTTTATCATGGCTTCTATGATGCGTGTCTGATGGTAGGTACAGGTCTTTCATTTGCAATCTTTGTTGTTTTTGTCATCGTGATCTACTATCGGGCGTTTAAGACGATCTCTACAGAATCTAAGACGGATGCACCAATAATCTGAATACTTATATATGAAAAAAGGATGTCAGCTGTTTGCTGGCATCCTTTTGATGTGGCGTTTTTAGGACATCAATCCGTGATGTTATTTGTTTATTATTCTTGGGGGACTAATAGGGCGAGAGAGTGATTCTTATATTCTCTTTCTTCAGTGACATCCCGGATAACAGAAAGATAAGAGGGAATATCTACCGCCTCGTCTTCCTGTGAGATCTCGATTTCAAGAACGGCTTGTTTTTTCCAGAAAGGATAAATATCGATTTCAAGCAGATGCGAAGCGAAGGGAATACGATACCTGGTTTTTGCGATAGGCTTGCGGATAGGATCTGCTTTATCAAGCAGGGCCAGATACTCCTCTTCAGAGATCTGTGTCTCCTTCTCTTCTGCCGTCATCCTGGATATCCGTTTTTTCTCGGTCTTGAAAAAACGTGTTGTCCCGTTTTCTGTCCAGCTTCGTACGCGTACTGTAACCCCATTCTCCGACAGCAGATAGGTCTGGACGATCTCTGCCTTTTTACTCCCGGGCTGGGATTCCAGCACAGCGATATCGGGATAGCGAATCAGGTATTTGTATTCTATCTCAAGATTATCCGGTGCGCTCAATGGATCTTCACTCCTTCATAGAGACATTCGTAGAATGCCGGGAAGAAACCAGCCTCGCGGGCGAGTTTTGCTGTGGCATCAATGTCATACTTTACCCGGTGCAGTTTTACAGAGCCGTCGTCATTCAGCACGGCGAATGAGGCTCTGGGATCCCCGTCCCGCGGCTGACCTACGGAACCCGGATTACAGTATACTCCTCCGTCCTGCTCCCAAAGAACAGCACAATGGGTATGAGCGGAAAGGAACAATCCGGTTGATGGATCGAGAGGGAATGGAGGTTCCCTGAGATATTGATCGATATAATCTTCCGGTCCTCCATGACAGGCGAAGAAACGCTCCGTTCTGCAGGAAACCGGGGAGGCGCTCAGCCACTTCAGGTTTTCCTCGGTGATGACCTTCCGCTGATAGGCAATTGCCATATCGACAGAGCGGGATCTTCCACAGGAAGTATTGGTGACCAGATACTGATCGTGGTTTCCCATGAGGTTCAGGATCCCTCTTTTGCGCAGTTCATCACAGCACTCATTGACGGCGGGATAGTATCCTGCCACGTCACCGAGTGAATAGATCTCATCACAATGCATCCTGTCCAGTTCAGCGAGGACAGAAGTAAGTGCGGAGAAGTTGCCGTGTATGTCTGCGATAAAACCTGTCATTCCTTAACGATCCAGTCTGTGATGTAGCGCATGGCTTTTCCACGGGAGATGGGCTGCTGCTTTGGAAGTTTTCCCTCAAGGTAGTACGTGATCGCCATCTCGGACTCGTTGTAGCCGAACTTCGCGCGTATGGATGTGGAGGCGGAAACCCTGGGATTGATCTCCAGGAGTTTTACTTTCCCGTTTTCTATGCGGAACTGATAGTTGGTAGGCCCGACAGGTGCAGCTGCCTTTGTGATAGCGGCAGCGGCCTCTCTCAGCTCGGGGATATCCACAACTTCCGCCTTGTCGGTTGCTCCCGTCTGCGCGAGGACCCTGCGCAGGTAGATCTGGCTGCAGATCCCGCCTTTTCCGTCGCCGAAGATACCAACTGTATATTCAGCATCTCTGGTCCCGGTAATGCGCTGTGCCATGAAAGAGTTGCCCATCTTCTTTTTGTAGAAAAGGAAATCCTCTTCGTTGTCGATGACCTCGATCCCCTTGGAGGCGCGTCCGTCTCTCGGCTTCAGCAGAAAAGGGACTCCAAAACGGGAAGCGAGTTCCTGATAGTCTCCTTCGATCGTAGTGTCGATGGCGAGGTCTTCCAGACCGTGGTCCCTTAGCCAGAGGTATGTGAGCCACTTGTCGTTGCAGATCTCGGTCAGTTCGGGAGGGTTCACAGCCAGTTTGTCGTAGTAGCCGTCCAGTTTTTCTCCGGCTCTTGCCACAACGAGAAGTTCCTGCTCGATGCCGAACAATACGAGATCGATCCTATAATCATCTATGGTCTTCTTCAAGAAATCCAGATATCTGGGATCTGCAGCGGGTGTTGCCTGAACAAAGGCGTCACAAAAGTATTGCCCGACCGCATCCTCAAAAATATCTGTTCCCAGAATGAAACAGTCATATTTGCTGTTGCGCAGGGATTCCACCATCCCGTATCCGACAACCGCTCCGACTGCCGTCACCATGATCCGATATTGACGCATCTTATCCTCCGAAATAATGCACGATGTTGTGGTATCATTTTTGCACCTGACGGGGATAATGTCAAACATCGGAAAGGAATGTTCACTTCCTTTCCTGCGGGATGATATAATAGCGTTGCGAAAGAAAGAGAGGAATATAAGTGATGACGGTTTCCGTTGTGATCCCCTGCTACAGATCCAAACTGACGATCCGGACGGTGGTGGATGAAATAAAAGAAACAGTAAAAAGCAGAGAAGGGTGGGATTACCAGATCGTACTGGTGAATGACTGCTCTCCCGACGAGACATTCTCGGTGATTCGGGAGCTTTGTGAAGAGGACAGCAGGATCATTGGTGTGGACATGTCCCGCAATTTCGGGCAGGAGACTGCGATCGTGGCGGGACTTGGCTATGCCACCGGAGACGCGGTCGTCGTCATGGATGACGACGGACAGCACCCCACCCATGAGATGTGGAAACTCATCGAAAAGATGCAGGAGGGGTATGACATCGTCTATGCCGCCTTCCCCCACAAGCATCACAGCTGGTTCAAGCGCTTCACCAGTAATCTTCATGGTGTGATCAATGAATGGATCGGATGCAAGCCCAAGGGGATCATCCTCTCCAGTTTCTGGTGTCTCAGCCCGTTTTGTGCGAAAGAATTGTCCAAGTATCACAGTCCATTTACTTCCCGCGGCGGATACATGATGCGGATCACG
This sequence comes from uncultured Faecalibacterium sp., assembly GCA_964599695.1. Classification (GTDB taxonomy): domain Bacteria; phylum Bacillota; class Clostridia; order Oscillospirales; family Ruminococcaceae; genus RUG11783. The sequence goes on along the minus strand of CAZRGP010000006.1, from coordinate 38,750 downwards.
CAGAAATTTGCCAATGTGGAGATCGATGAGCACAGGGACAGGCTGGCCGGAAGTTCCGGATACAATCTGAAGAAACTGCTGGAGCTCTGGTTCTCCAATTTCACAAACTTCTCCATCGTTCCCATCCGTGCCATGGCGAAACTGGGCTGGATCGTAGCTGCTGCCGGATTCCTCTTCGGACTGTATCTGATCATACGGAAGCTGGTAGACCCATCCGTTGCGATCGGTTATACCTCCATCATGTCGGTCATTCTGTTTATCGGCGGACTGATCATGGCGATGATCGGATTTATGGGTGAATACATCGGACGGACCTATATGACCGTGAGCGGTATGCCGCAGTTCATCGTAAGGCAGACGATCAATACGGATAAATCAGAAAAATGATCGTTATCAATAATAAGAATCGAGCCATCGGATCACCGATGGCTCGATGTTTTGTAAAAAGGCTTATCGTCAGACGCTCTTTTCTGATCTCCGTTTAAAGAAAAAGAAATATACCGCCGATGCTGCCGCAATGAAGACGGCGCAGAACCAGATGATATTGGCCGGAGCACCAAAGGAATAATAGATAAAACAGGTCACCGCTGTTATGAGAACAGCGACAAGCAGTGTCCGTACAGGGACGGTGTAGCCTACCTTTTTTCTTAAGGCGATGCTTTTGAGTACAGCGTCAAAAAGAAAACTCGCAGCGATCGCGATGCTTGCTCCGGAAAGACCGAAGGCTCGGATACAGGGATAGCAGATCACCAGATTGAAGGCTCCGGCACAAAGTGAAGTGACAGTGCTCGTCCGTGTTTCGTGAAGGGCATAGAAGATGTTGTTCAGAAACAGCGAATATCCGGACAATGTGGCTGCGATGATCGCAGAGGGAATGATGAAAGAGGCGCCTGAGAAATCTGTTCCGATAATGAAGGGGAAGACGACCCGGAGGGCCGGAAGGATCAGGGAGATCCCTACTGAGAGGAACAGGGCGTAGATCCTTGTAGCCAGTGAATAAAATTTTCCCTCGTCGTCAGAACTGTGCCGGAACGCGATATCCTGCCACGCATAGGTGAAGCACTTGACGGCAAAGGTGATCAGCCCCGCGAGGCGCTCCGCTACAGCATACAGGCCGCCGGATTCGAGATCCATGATATAGGAGAGAACGATCTTGTCAAAGGAGTTCAAAACCCAGAAGGCGACTGCTCCAAGCCCCATGGGAAGGGTGAACCGGAACATCTTCCCGGTGAGTGAGGTGTCCCGTGCGGCAGGGATGATACGACGGAAGTAACCGCAACGGACTTCAAGATACAGACACTGAACGAGGTATCCCGCTGCGGCGGACCAGTACAGTGCACGGAAGTCCCAGCCGCAATACCGGATGAGTCCATAGTTGAGGCCTCCGAGAACGATGCTGCCCAAAACGCCCGAGACGGCAAAATCCATGTCTTTCCCGAGTCCTCTCGCGGAAAAGGTATACATGTTGGCGAGATTCTGGGAGAGCCCCATGAGGATGATATCGATCCCGTAGACCGGCTTCGCGATCAGACAGACCAGTGCTCCGACAAGCATAAAGAGCAGAGAGGAAAGAGAAAACAGGGCGTTGCCGCTCCGTATTACCGTGTTCTGCTTCTCGACATCTTCTTTCTCATATAGAAAGCGCATCGTGGTGATCCAGATGTCGAAATACAGCAGATAGGTCACCATCGTTGTCACATTTATGGAGAGATCGTAGAAGCCATAGTCAGAAACGGGAATATGGGTCGTGTTGAAAGAAAGCAAAAGGAAAACGACCACCTTGGGAAGAATGACCCCGATGAAGAGGATCCCGGTGGATCGTATGAAACGAAGAATGTAGTTTTCCTGTTTTTGCATATCAGTTGGAAAGTTCGGTGAGGGCGGAGTGATAGAGAGTCGCAAGGTAGCTTGCGACCTTTTCTTTGGTATAGCCGCTGGCACGGGCAACATCGATGCCGTTGTAGCGCTCCCGTTCCGAGAGGATCTCCAGAGCGCTTGTCCAGAGGGCGGGGGACGAGTCCCAGGGATTGCGGATCGCGTTTCCCATCAGATCCGCCTCCTTCGATACAGTATCGGAGACAAGGCAGGGGAGTCCGTTGACCTGCGCTTCCAGAACAGCGGTTCCGAATCCCTCAAAGCGGGAGGGCAGTACGTACGCATCGCTGGCGGACAAAACAGCTCCTACATCGGAAACGACGCCGAGCATCTTTACACAGTGACCGATCCCGTGAGTGGACAGAAGATTCTCTATTTTCCCCCGTTCAGGGCCGTCTCCCGCAAGAAGAAGTGCCGAATTCGGGTGCGTCTGGTGATACCGGGCAAAAGCCTCGACCAGCACTGCCTGGTTCTTCTGCTCACTCAGTCTCCCGGTGCAGCAGAAAGTGAATGCATCTTTCAGCCCGAGCTTCTCCCTGAGAGCCTTCCTCTTCTCTTCGGAGTACATGTAGCGGTCCACATCTATGGCGTTCTTGATCACAGTATAGGGAAAGCCTTCGGGGAAGAGCCAGTCTCCGGCAGCCTTGGAGCAGGCCAGCCTCATGTTGGCAAAGGAGGCATATTCATCCTTATATGCTATATGGATCTGCTGTTTGATGTATTTCGCTAGCTTGCTTCCTTCAAACCCGGCATTGTGGCAGTGGGCGACGCGGAGGGGAACTTTGGCCTGTTTTGCGGCGAGGAGGATCTTCAGTTCCAGCGAAGTGCTGCAGTGGAGATGTACGATCACCGGTTTCTCTTTTTTCAGATAGCGGCGGAACGCGGCGCATGCCTTGGAGAGGTCCAGGATTCCCTTGGATCTGCCCTTGCAGAGGGTGACGATCTCGATCCCTTTGTCCCGGATCTCGTCGTCAAACACGGTCCCGCGGTTCTCCCAGACCACGATAGTCTGATCAAAAGACTCCGAAAGCTCCCGGGATACATTGGAGATGAATCCCGAGACACCGGATGAGGTCCAGGTATAGGTGAAATGAACGAGTCTGGTTCTGTCAGCCATGAATGGCCTCCTGAAAAAGAATATCGTCTGACTGTTAAAGTTTTTTGCCGATAAGGGATCTTGCAGCGGAGGCGATCCCCGCAGCGTCGAATCCGTAGTAGCGGTACAGATCTTCAGGGTATCCGAGGCTCGCAAAGGAATCGCTCGGAGCGCCGAGTCGTTTGAACATGCATGGAATACCGGACTCCATGAGGGTCTCCGCACAGACAGAACCCAGCCCGCCGTGGATGCCGTGATCTTCAACGGTCACGACTGCCCCGCATTTTTTCGCTGTTTCACAGAGAAGTTCCGCGTCAAAGGGCTTGACGGAATGCATATCCACAAGTCTCGCAGAGATACCTTCGGATTCCAGGATCTCGCAGGCTCTCAGTCCGTTATAGACTCCGATGCCGTCAGCGACGATGGCCACATCGGTCCCTTCCCGCACGACGATTCCCTTGCCGATCTCGAAAGGATAATCGTCATCTTCATATACGAGGGGCTCCTGGCCGCGGGCGAGACGGATGTACATGGGGCTGTCCATCTTCAGAAACTCATCGATGGCGCGCAGCCCCTGATTGGCGTCGGCCGGAACTTCCATGGTCATTCCCGGGATCGATGCCATGATGGAACTGTCCATGAGCGTGTAGTGGGTCGGACCTCCGCCGGATGTAAGTCCTCCGTGTGTTCCGATGACACAGACGGGAAGCTTATTGTAGGCAAGGTCTGTATGGATCATGTCGGTCGCGCGCAGGGAAAGGAAAGGACCGAACGCCATGCAGAAGACCTTTTTTCCTGCCAGGGCAAGGCCTGCCGAGGTGCCGATCATGTTCTGTTCGGCGATACCGACATCGATGCAGCGGTCAGGAAATATCGCAAGGATCATCCCTGTGGAGTTGTCCGGGCGCGCAGCGTCGGAAAAGACGAACCAGACATTCGGGTCTTCTTCCATGATGTTCATGATCTTGAAGGGGAACGTCACCCTGGCGTTTCCTGTCTTTTTGGATGAGGCATCGTATGTTCTGGGAGAGCTCATCTTTCCACCTCCAGGCGGTTCAGACTGTCCATAGCTTTTTTATAGGTTTCTTCGTTAAGCGCCGCAACATGGTAGATCGGATTGTTCTCCATAAAGTCGACGCCTTTTCCCTTAACGGTATTGGAGATGAAAGCAAGAGGCTTTCTTCTGGCCCTCGGATCACGCTCGGGAAGGGCACTGAAGACATCCACGATCTCACGCATATTGTTTCCGTCAAAGGACACGACGTCCCAGTTGAAAGCCCGCAGTTTCGCTTCAAGGGATTCCAGCCGGATCGTCTCTTCTGTCGGACGGCAACCCTGCAGGTGGTTGCGGTCGATGATCAGGAAAAGGTTGGACAGTTCGTAGTTTGCGGCGGACATCAGTGCCTCCCAGTTGCTTCCCTCGTCCAGCTCACCGTCACCGGTGATGCAGAAGACGCGGGAATCGCTGTTGTCACAGCGCAGTGCCATGGCCATGCCGAAGGCGAGGGAAAGACCGTGCCCGAGAGAGCCGGTAGATGCCTCGAACATGGGCAGGTAGAGGCGGTTGGGATGCTGTCCGAACGCTCCTTCCACCTTGTTGTATCCGTTATAGATATCTTCAAAGGAATAGATGCCGAGGTCTGCGAAGATGTTGTAGAGGAGACATCCGCTGTGTCCCTTGCTCAGGATCACGCGGTCCCGGTCATCTGCGCGGTAGTTCTTCGGGTCATATCTCAGAAAGTGATAGTAGAGAGCGACAGCGACATCGCACAGTGACAACGCTCCGCCCAGATGAGCTGCAGCGGAGCGGTAGCATGTCGTGATCACGTCTTTCCGGATCTCAAGCGCTTTTTCTTCAAGTCTTTTAACAAGCATTTCTTTTTCCATAAAAACCTCACTGCAGGACATCGGCTTCCGCTTGTGCATCGTCTTTCCATCCCCAGATATAATAAGGTGCGTTGGGACCCTCATTGAAGAGCAGATCCAGAACACTTACGTAGTGATCAAAAGGATAGATCCTCTGATGGTATTTTGGATAAGCATAATCCATATAGTGCAGCTCGATCCCGGCTGCATCGAATTTTGCCTGATCCATGAACGCCTTGGACGCGGGGCCGTTCAGGAACCAGTCGCAGTCCAGCTTTCGGCAGATGTTGATCACTTTTTCTCCGTCCTTGCTTCCATGACAGTCCAGTTCCGGGCCATTGACAAATTCGGTGGTGATGCCGAGACGGCGTGCGATCGTTTCGGTCATATAACGGTTCATCTCCGACAGGTTCGTCCACCGGTGATCGGTGTAGAAATCATCCAGGAGATCGCTGTAATCGGGAAAATAAGGCGCCTTGGAGTAATTGAGCGTCAGGGTCTTCTTGTGCTTTGCCTGCCAGTCCGTAGAGGTGTCGATCTCGGTGTCACAGATCAGCTGATCGAACTTCCCTTTGGTCTTGACGGGGACGGTAAGCCAGATCTCTCCGTTCTTTGTCGGGATCTTGTTCCGGCTTCTCCAGTCTTTTTTTGTATACTGAACGTCATCATAAAACACAAAAACATCCACCCGGTGAATGAGGTCGAAAACACCTTTCCAGGGGATGTAATTGGATTGAAGCATTGCTACTTTTTTCACAGCGCCGCCGCCTTTCCGTAGAAAGAGAAGACGGAATCGACGATGTGGCACAGATCAGATTCGGCCATATCGCTGAACAGGGGAAGACGGATCAGTCTTCCGGCATATTCTTCCGTGAGAGGAAGATCTTCCTTCTTGTATCCCTGGGCGATGCCTGCGGGAGCGGAGTGAAGGGGAATGTAGTGGAATACAGCCCCCACGCCCTGCTGCCTCAGATAGTCGAGGAGTGCGTTTCTCTCATCGAGAGAGCGGGTCATCAGGAAATAGCAGTGAGCGTTGTGCTGCGCGTAATCCGGGATATAGGGGCGGGCAAGAAGCCCATCATCTTCAAGAGCTTTGAAAGAATCATGATAGGTGTTCCAGACGTGCATGCGGCTTTCCATGATCTCATCAAAGCGCTGGAGCTGCGCGAGAAGGAGGGCGGCAAGAATGTCAGAGGGAAGGAACGAGCTTCCGCTGCGCTGCCAGCTGTATTTGTCCACCTCGCCGCGGTAGAACTTGCTGCGGTCCGTGCCCTTTTCACGTATGATCTCCGCCTGATGAAGATCCTCATCACTTCCGAAGGTGATGGCTCCGCCTTCACCCATGACATAGTTCTTGGTCTCGTGGAAGCTGTAGCAGGCGAAATCGGCGTCTGCGCCGCATGCCCTGCCCTTGTAACGGCTTCCTACTCCCTGGGCGGCATCCTGCACGATGCGGGCTCCGCACTTCTTCGCGATGGCGCGGAAAGCGTCGATATCGCAGGGGACACCTGCGTAATCGATGGGAGCGATCACTTTTGTTCTGGAAGTCACAAGAGACTCTGCTGCCTTCGGATCCATATTCATGGTCCTGGGATCGATCTCGCAGAATACCAGTTTCGCGCCGCGGAGCAGGAAAGCGTTCGCGGTGGAGGAAAAGGTAAAGGAGGGGAGGATCACCTCGTCTCCGGGCTCCAGGTCGCAGAGCAGCGCCGCCAGTTCAAGGGCATGCGTCCCGGAACTGGTGAGGAGAGCGTTTCGGATCCCCTGTTTTTCTATAAACAAAGAAGTAGCCTTTGCAGTAAAAGGTCCGTCGCCGCACAGTTTGCCCTGTGCCGCCTCGGCCATGTAGTCTTTCTCCAGTTGTGTAATGGAAGGCCTGCAGAATGGAATCATGTAATGTAAAAAACCTCGCAAATCCTAATATTCCATAATATAGGTAAGTATACAATAATGGCGCCGGAAATAGCAATCTTTAGGCGTATGCGATATAATTGGAAAAACAATGTTCGGAGGACAAAAATGCCGGAAACAGCAGAGAAAATACGGCTGAAGGATCACCACAGGATCCTGATCGCGCTGGTGTTCAACCTTGCGGTCTGTCTCATATGCGCCTTTGTTCTTGTACCTGAGGTGATGAACAACGATGACTACATCATCCATTCCATCACTTCCGGGGCATTCGGGGAATTCTCATACGGACTCGGGCATACGAACGTGATCTACGGCAAGGTGCTCGTGGCGCTGCAGAGGGCGATGTCCGGCCTGAACTGGTTCGAACTGCTCAACTATGCCATGCTCTTTTTTGCCACGTTCCTTGTTTCCTGCATGATCTGGCTCAGGAACAGGAATCCGGCCGGTTTCCTGCTTTCTTTGAGTTTTACTCTTTTTATAGGACCGTATTTCTACAATCAACTTCACAATTCCAAGGAGATCCCTTATATCGCGGCAGCAGCATTGTTTGCAGTGCTGTTCGGGGTGGAGGAGAAGCGTTACGCATGGTGTTTTGCCGGCGGATTGCTCGCCCTTTTCGCAAGCTGGGTGCGGTTCCACGCATTTCTTCTGGGAGCGGCCTTTGTGTTCGGCGCGGCTGTGCTCTTTATGATCCGGATCCTTCGGGAGGAGAAGAAAAAAGGAGCATCCCTGGTCCGCCTGTTCGGGGTGTTCCTGATGGTGTTCGCGCTGATCTTTGGGACATACTTCTATGATCTGAATGTGGAGAGCCGGGATGATAGTCTGAAAAACTACCGGCAGTACAATGCCGCCCGCGGCGCTGTCTCGGACTATGACCTCCCGGATTACAGCACCTATTTCGCCCAATACCAGAAACTGGGGGTCTCAGAGAATGACTACGCCATGATCGTGAACTGGGACTTCGCCGACAGTGAGAAGTTCCCGGCGCAGCTTCTGAATGAGATCGCGGCGCTGCGCCCGCCGGTTCCTTTTGTAAATGCTGCGGGCAGGATGCTGGCCGAGATCGGCAGGGGGCTGATCACCGATCCCCTTGAGATCGCTTTTTTGGTCCTGTTCTTTGTGTTCCTCGCGTTTACCCGGCGAACGGAGAAAATGAAGGTGGTCTGGATGGGGCTCGCGCTTGCGGTCTGCTATCTGTACATGTGTCTGACCGGACGCACGACCAGGTGGGTCACCGCCGGTCTGTTCGGAGCGGGGATCACCGGTCTGTTTCTCAGCGTCCGGTGGAAGAAGGGAGATCTGGCCAAGATCTGTGCCCTGGCGCTTCTTCTTGCCGTTCTCCTGTTCGATGTGGTAAGTCTCGTGCCTGAGATCGGGGATTACGGCGGTTATTTCAATACCGCTGCCGCTCAGGTATACCGGGATCTTGGTACCCGTAAGGATGATCTGTATCTGATGGATCATTCCAGCGCACCGGCCCTTCAGAGAGTGGTTCCCACTTTTTCATCCGTCCAACCGGACCTGTTCCGGAACGTATTTGTACTGGGCGGATGGGATACGGAGTCTTCCGCCAAAAACAGTGTCCTCGAACGCTATTCGGTATACGGATCTCCGTACCGGGCTCTGGTCGAAAAGAGGAACGTATATCTTGCGGACACGAAAAACTCCGCCATGATCCTGAAATTTATCCGTGAGAACTATGCTCCCAGCGCGACCATGGCGCTGCAGGAAACAGTGGATGGGTATTCCATATTTGCTTTTACCAATCAGAAGATCGAAACGGACGATGCGTCCTTTGAGATCCTGGATGCTGCCGCATCCATCGATGAACAGTTCGGAGCATATGTCTATGTAGGTGCGGTATTTGGCGCGCAGGTATCGGAGGGAGATACGGTCTATATTGAACTGACCGACAGGGAAGGGAAACGTACCGTCTATCGTGCCCACTCCCTGGACAGGGAAGACGGCAATTCCGCCGCTGTGATGTGGATCCCTCTGGTGGATGTTCCGGAACTGGACGGGCTGTCCTTCCGTGTTCTTGTGGAGGGGAAGGACGGCGCCCTGCGGGGAAGCGCGGTATTTGACTCCGCAATGCAGGCCGAATGAGGAAATGGGAACGTGTTTCGGTGCGGGCCCGACAGTGAAAGGAAATGAGTTTGATCATTGAAAAAGCGTCTGACACATTCTGAAAAGATCACGCTTTTGTTTACGTTGACATATTTCGCAAGTTATCTGACAAGAGTGAACTTCGCCGCGGTCATCTCCGGTATCGAGGACGCCACAGGTTATTCCAAGGCATCCCTGTCCCTGTGTCTGACCGGGCTTTTCGTGTGCTACGGATTCGGACAGCTGGTGAGCGGGTATATGGGGGACCGGTTCCTCCCCAAGTCCCTGGTTTTCATTGGGCTGCTGAGCAGCTCCCTGTTCAACCTCATCATGCCTCTGACGACTTCTCCGCTGTGGATGGCTGTGCTGTGGAGCCTCAACGGTTTTGCTCAGTCTTTCCTTTGGCCTCCTATCGTGCTGCTCCTCACCGTTGTTCTGGACGAACATGAATACAGGAAAGCGGTCACGTCGGTGAATTCGGGCGGAAGTTTCGGCTCGGTCGTGATCTATATCATCGCTCCTGTTCTGATGTTCTTTTTCAGCTGGAAGAGCATCTTCGTGTTCTCCGGTGTATGCGGCCTGATCATGGCGGGCCTGTGGCTGCGGTTCTGCCCTTCGGTGAGCGCAACGGTGTCGAACCCTCAGAAGCGCCCCCTCCGCGGGGAAGACGGAAGATCGATATTCCCGACGGTGATGTACTGGATCCTCTTCGCGGTCGTACTTCAGGGCGCCCTGAGAGACGGCGCGTCGACGTGGCTGCCCACAAATATTGAGGAGACATTCCACCTGAGCGGGAAGCTGTCCATTCTCAGCGGCGCGATCCTTCCGCTTTTCAGCACCATCAGTTACCGTATCGCGCTCTATATGCATAAAAGGTGGCTGCACAGTCCGGTCCAGTGCGCAGGTGCGCTGTTCTTCATCGGAGCGGTGACAGCTGCGGTGCTGACGGTCTTCTCGGACTACAACGCGGTTCTCTCAGTGCTGCTGTTCACACTTCTTTCCGGCACGATGCACGGGATCAACCTGATGCTGGTTTCTCTGCTTCCCTCCTATTTCGGCAGGATGGGGGTGGTCTCGACGGTGTCTGGCCTCGTCAATTCCTGCACCTATCTGGGAAGCGCTATCGTCACCTACGGCATCGGCGCGTCCGTCGACCTGATCGGATGGGAATGGGTGACTGGTATCTGGTGCGCTGCTGCTCTTCTCGGCTCGATCATCTGTCTGGTGTGTTCCGGTACGCAATGGTGCAGGAAGTGGTTTTCCTGAGGACCACATTTGCCAATACAAAAAACAGCCCATCGGCATTCTGTGCCGGTGGGCTGCCTGCTAATAACAAAATGATCAGGAGTTGATCTTCCGGATGAGTTTCTCGACCTGTTCCCGGATCTGGCGTAGGAACTTGTTGGAAAGATGAGCGTGTTTCTGAACGGTCTCCGAGAGTTCCTGGACCGCACGGACAAGAAGACGGAATTCCTGAGAGGTTCCGGGTTCGCCCGCTTTCTGCTTGACCTCCACGCCGCTGGTGACCTTGAGGAAAGTCCCGGCAGCGAGATCATATGTGGTCCCGCTGAAGGGAACGCTCGTCTGAAAACTGTAGTTGTTCTCGAGATAGGAAGCGAAGGAGGTGGAGGACTGATCCTCGCCGTGATTGACGAAGACCATTCCCGGTCTCTTCTGGAAACCCAGGATCCAGTTGACGAGGCCGTTCCGGTCCGCGTGACCGGAAGTCCCGGGAAGAAGAGCGATCTCCGCACTGACGTTGATCTCGTCGTTGAAGAGTTTGACCGTCTTCTCGCCTTCAAACAGTTTCCTGCCGAGAGTCCCGTCCGCCTGATATCCCACAAAACAGATCAGGCTTTCTTTCCTCCAAAGATTATGCTTGAGGTGGTGGCGGATCCTTCCGGCGTCACACATGCCGGAAGCGGAGATGATGACCTTCGGCTCCATGTCCGTATTGAGAGCCTTGGATTCCTCCGCCGTGATGGAGAGTTCCAGGCCGTCGAACAGGAGGGGGTTGATCCCCATCTCGACCAGATCCCGGGCTTCATCATCAAGATACTCCGTATCGCAGTTCTGGAAGATCTTGGTCGCTTCCGCTGCGAGCGGGCTGTCCACCACGACCCGGAAGTGATCGTGGCCTTTGATCATCTCCCGTCCTTTGATCTCACGGATGAAATAGAGCATCTCTTGGGTGCGCCCGACGGCGAAGGAGGGGATGACCACGTTTCCGCCCCGGTCCAAGGTCCGCTGGATCATGGAGGCGAGGGCTTCCACATGTCCTACGGGGGACACGTCGTGAAGACGGTCTCCGTAGGTGGATTCAATCATAAGGTAATCCGCTTCGTCGATCGTCCTCGGGTCGCGGATGATGGGCTGGTTGATGTTCCCGATATCTCCGGAGAACACCATGGTCTTGGTCACGTCATTTTCCGTCATCGTTACGGAAATCGCGGCACTGCCCAGCAGATGTCCGATATCGGTGAAAGAGATGACGATGTCCTTTGCCGGCATGAAGGCGGCGTTGTAGGACATGGGCTGGAACAGTGATACGGTCTTCGCCACGTCCTCGGAATCATACAGTGGTTCTACCAGAGGGCGGTTGGAACGTTTGTTTTTGCGGTTTGTGTATTCCGCTTCGGATTCCTGAATGTGTGCGCAGTCCAGCAGCATGAGCCTGCAGAGGTCGCAGGTAGCTTTGGTGGCGTAGATCGGACCGTGGAAACCTTCCTTGACCAGAAGGGGGAGATTTCCGGAGTGATCCACATGCGCATGGGTGAGGAGAACAAAATCCAGTTCCGCAGGAGACACGGGAAGAGTCTGGTTTACAAAGATATCCTTTCCCTGCTCCATTCCGCAGTCGATTATGAACTTCTTTCCGGCAGCTTCGAGCATCGTGATGCTGCCGGTAACTTCGTGATTCGCTCCTAAAAAGGTAATTACCATTTTGTCAGGGAACTCCTTTTAGTTGATGATTTAGCCAAGATGCAGGAACTCCTTCAGTTTGAAGAAGAATTCTTCGATCTGGCCCAGGGATTCTTCCAGACCGCCGAAAGCGGAAGAGAATTGCTCCGCATATCTGGACAGGGTCTGGTTCAGTGCGCCGAAATAACCCCAGATGCGGTAGAGGAAATAAAACATAACGAGGGCGGCAACGGCGATCAGTATGAATTTGACCCATCCGAAGAGCGATTCCGTCTTCTGGGCCTTCGTGATGATGTCCAGATGCCGGAGCTGCTCATTGAAACCCGCGTTGACGTCATTGCGGTCGGGGGTCTTCGCGATCAGTTCCTGCAGCATCCGGTTCTGCTGGGAAAGCAGTTCGTTCTGCCTTATGAGCTGCTGAACGACCTCATCCTGTGTCCCGCCGGAAGGGGATTGGATTTGTCCGCTGGTGTTGATCTCGTCCATGTTACAGTCCTCCTTCCTGTCATTATACCATCCATTGGGGAATACAAAAAGGGAAACGAAGGTTGCTCCTTCGTTTCCCTTTTGCGATCAATCCTTGTCGCCTACAAGTTCTTTCAATTCGTACATGATCTCGTCTACCCGCTCGGGGCTCTCATTTCCGTAATTGCGCAGGCCGCGGATGGGGTTGTGATCCATCAGTGCGGCGATCGCTTCCGGCGGGAAGGAGGAGATGCCGGAGGATTGCTTGCTGATTAGGTTGTCCATGGTGTATTTCTGGGTCCTGGGATCCCGCAGCAGCTGCCCGAAAACCGTATCCGGCCTGATCTTCAGAGGAACCGCCCTGGTTCCGGTGATCTTTACGGTTCCCGCCAGCCGGATGTCCTCGCTGGAAGCACCGATCTCGATGGCGTAATCGGAGGTCGGAACGATCCAGTCGCTAACCTGTTCCTCGTAATACGCGAAAGCACGCTTCTTCAGGGTGAAGGAAACCGTCTTGGTCTCACCTGGTTCCAGGGATACCTTGGCGAATTCTTTCAGTTCGCGGACCGGGCGGTGAGGTCTTCCCGTCTGATCTCCTTTGTCCGAGACATACAGCTGTACGATCTCTTTGCCGAAACGGTCACCGGTGTTGGTGACATCGAAGGAGACGGTCAGATCATCGGTGTCCTTCATTTCGCTGCGGCTGAGTTTCAGATCGCTGTAGGAGAAAGTGGTGTAGCTCAGACCGAATCCGAAGGGGAACAGAACGTCCATCTTCTTTTTCTGATAGTAACGGTAACCGACATAGATGCTTTCCGCGTAGGGGACATTGTAGCCGTCTCCGGGGAAGTTCAGGAATGATGGGTTGTCCTCCAGTTTTACCGGGAAGGTCTCGGCGAGTTTTCCGCTGGGGTTCACTTCGCCGTACAGGACATTGGCGATAGCGGTCCCGGATCCCTCACCGCCAAGGTACGCCTCGACGATGGCGTCCGCGGAGTCTTTCCACGGCATATCCACTACAGCTCCGTTCTGCAGGACCACCACGGTTGGGATCCCTTCGGCTGTCAGTTTCTGAATGAGGGTGTTCTGCGCTTCGGGAAGGTGGATGTGGGTGCGGTCAAAACCTTCGGACTCATAGGAGTCGGGAAGTCCGGCCATGACGACGGCTACATCCGCTTTTCTTGCGCATTTGAGGGCTTCTTCGATCTCCGAGGGATCCCATTTGTCGCTGTCGCTGGGAAAAGCTTTTGAATAGGTAACATTGCCCAGTTTTTTCATCTCGTCCAGAGTGACATCGACGCGGTAGCAGTTGATGAATGCGCTGCCGCCTCCCTGGATCCGCGGCTTCACGGCGAACTCGCCGAGGACCGCTACATGGGCTTCCTTCCGGAGGGGGAGGATGTTCTTTTCATTTTTCAGCAGGACGATGGATTCCTCCGCGATCCTGCGGGTGAGGTCATGATCGTTCTCAAACTCAAATTTGGCCGGATGCTTTATGACTCTCTTTACAAGGGTGATGATCCGGTCGACGCATGTATCCAGTTCTTCTATGGTCAGCGTTCCGTCTGCCAGCGCGCGGGTGATGAACCCCTTGTTCGCCCAGTTGTTTCCGGGCATCTCCAGGTCAAGACCTGCGGCGATGCCGCGGTCGCGGTAATGCACTGCACCCCAGTCGGAGATGACGGCTCCGCGGAATCCCCATTCATCCCGGAGGATGTCGGTCAGGAGCTTTTTGCTCTCGCTGGCGTGTTCTCCGTTGACCAGGTTGTAGGAGCACATCAGGGTGTAAGGCTGGCTCTCCTTTACAGCGGTCTCGTATCCTGCGAGGTAGATCTCCCGCAGCGCGCGTTCGTCCACCACCGCGTTGTAGGACATGCGGCGGTACTCCTGGTTGTTCATGATGTAATGCTTGAGAGATGTTCCCACATCTTTGCTCTGTACGCCCTTGATGTAGGAAGCGGCGATCTCGCCGGTGAGGTAGGGATCCTCCGAATAGTACTCGAAGTTCCTGCCGCAAAGAGGGGAGCGTTTGATGTTGACGGCAGGCCCGAGGATCATCCCGACCTCATACGCCTGACATTCTTCGCCCAGCGCTTCGCCCATCTTTTCAAGGAGATCCCTGTCAAAGGAGCAGGCAGTAAGACAGCCGGAAGGAAAGCAGATGGACACATGGCTTTCAGATTCGCCTTCGTCCACTTTTCTCAGACCGATCGGGCCGTCGGTCATCATGATCGAGTCGATCCCCAGTCTTTCCACAGGGAACGTGTGCCAGCTGCCGTAGCCGGTAACCAGTTTGATCTTTTCTTCCAGTGTCAGTTGTGATACGATCTCGGGATAATTCATAAAGGGCCTCCTAATATTTTTGATTGTGTTAAAGAACAACGGGTATCGGACGAAGTGCGACGATGCTTTGAGGAGTGATGTCACACTCGACCGCGAGGATCTTCACTCCTGCCTTTTGTGCCTCTCTCACTGCTTCGCCGAAAGCCGGATGCGTTGCGTCATTGGGTACCAGATAGCGCATTCCCTTCATCTGCACGATAAACAGAAGGTATGCTCCGTGTCCCTCCTGAACCGCGGCGATCAGTTCCCGGACATGTTTCACGCCCCTTTCGGTCGGCGCGTCGGGAAAACTGCAGATCCCTTCATTCTCCAGGGTGCACCCCTTCACTTCCACAAAAGACTGCATGCCGCTTTCCTGTACCATGAAGTCGAACCGGGAGTTTCCATGGGTATATTCCCTATGAAATACTGCGTCTCCGGAAAAGATCCCCGAGTGCGGCAGCCATTCGGCGGCGACGTCATTCGGGATCTGACTGTCCATATTGACGAGAAGGGCAGAGCCGTCTGCGCACCTTTTCTCGGTGGCGATCAGGTCGTACTTCGTTTTCCTCGAGGGGTTGTCGGAACGGCAGAGGAACACTGTGCAGCCCGGGACGAGGAGTTCCCGGCACCGGCCTGTATTCTTCACATGTACAGTCTCCTTCGTCCCGTCTTCCAGGAGGACGTTCGCGATAAAGCGGTTCGGACGGGAAAGAAATTCGGCGCGCCGGATGTTGGGATACAGCATAACAGGATCATCTCCGTTCAAAGTGCGGAAAACCGCACGGTTCACACATATATTGTACGTGTTTCGCAGGTTTCGCAAAAGGGGCAGTTATGCTAGAATTTAGAAAAACGGGGAGGGAAATGGGATGCGCTTGGGATCCGTGGTGGTCGGTCCGCTGGGAACGAATTGCTATATCCTGACAGAAGACGGGAAAAACTGTGTTGTCGTGGACCCGGGCGATGAGCCGGACGCCATTCTTTCCGCTTTGGAACGAGAGGGGCTCGGGTGCGCCGGTATTCTCCTGACTCATGGTCACGACGACCACACCGGTGCGGTCGAGGAATTGAGAAGATCGACAGGAGCGGAGGTGTGGATCTCCGGAGAGGACGCATACCGCCTGGATTTTGAGCCGGATCACCTGGTGAAGGACGGACAAGAGATCAAGCTGGGCGGGATGGTGTTCCGTGTCCTGGCGGTTCCCGGACACACCGAGGGGAGCGTACTGTATCTGGTGGATGATATCATGCTGGCCGGGGACACCCTCTTTTTCCGCAGCATCGGGAGAACGGATCTTCCGGGAGGTGACTGGGAACAGATGAAGCGCTCTCTCCAAAGGATCCGTGCGATCGGCAGGGATTACCTGGTCCTGCCCGGCCACGGGCAGACAACTTCTCTGATGAATGAACTGCGGAGGAATCCTTTTCTGCAATGATCCTGTACCTGAAAAACAACGAGTACCACTATGAACTGGAGAACATCACCCGGATGTTCTTCTGGAAGGTGGATGTGGAAGAAGATCTTCCGGAAAGTTTTCCGGAGGAATACTGCGCTGCCTATTTTGATGCGGACGGAAGCACGCTGGTCTCAGCGGTCCGCACCGGGAATGCGTCCAAGGAACAGACAAAGGTGACGGCATCCTCCGATCCGAAGAAGATCGAATACGAGCTGTCTGTTCTGCTGTTCGAATGCCTGTCCGGAGTTACCGGAAAGCGTCCTGCCTTCGGCATCATGACCGGGGTCCGACCCGCCAAATATACGGCAGGGCTGATCAGCGGCGGCATGAGCCCGGAGGAGGCGCAGAACTATCTTGTGGATCACGCCCTGGTATCAAGTGAGAAAGCCAGACTGGTCCGGATGACCGCGGAGACCGGGATGGAGCTGGGGAAAAAGGTGCGGAAAAGGGGATACTCCCTTTACGTTTCCGTTCCGTTCTGCCCGTCCAGGTGCAGTTACTGTTCTTTCGTTTCCAAATCCACTGAAAAGGAGCGCAAGCTGATCCGTCCTTATCTGGATGCGCTTTGCAGAGAACTGGAATATACAGCGGAGCTTGTCCATTCCCTGGACCTGAAACTTCAGACAGTCTACATCGGGGGAGGGACACCCACCGTGCTGGATGCACAGGAGCTGAAACAGCTCACCGATGCCATCGCCCGGTACTTTGAACGGCCTCTTGACGGAGAATACAGCGTGGAGGCCGGAAGGCCGGACACCATAACGAAGGAAAAGTTCGAGGTGCTGAAGACTGCCGGAGTGACAAGGATCTCCATCAATCCCCAGACCGGCAACGACGAGGTGCTGAGAAGGGTGGGACGGAGACATACCGCCGCAGATATAGAAAACTGCTACCGGCTGGCAAGGGAAGTCGGGTTTGACAACATCAACGCCGACTTCATCGCGGGACTTCCCGGGGACGATCTGGAAAGTTTTAAAAGAAGCATGACCTGGGCGCTGGAAGTTCTGAAACCGGAGAACATCACGGTGCATGCACTCACGCTGAAGCGGGCCTCGCGGATGCGGGAGGATCAGGATGAGATCTTCTCTCCGGATGCGGCAGCGATGGTGGATCATGCGGAGGAGGTGCTCACCGCAGCAGGCTATCTCCCGTATTACATGTACCGGCAGAAGGGCACGGTAGACAGCCTGGAGAACACGGGGTACGCAAAGCCCGGCTATGAGTGCCTGTACAATCTTTTTATCATGGATGAGGTGCAGTCGATCATCGCCTGCGGAGCCGGAGCGGTGACCAAGATCCTGGATCCCGGAAAGAATCTAATCGAGCGGGTCTTCGACCTGAAATATCCTCAGGAGTATCTGGACCGTTTTGACGAGATGCTGGAGAGAAAAAACTACATCAAGGAGTTTTACGAGAAGAATGGTATTTGAAGACAAGAAAAGGATACAGATCCAGGAACTGAAAGAAATGTCCCTTTTGCCTTCCTATGTGGAGGAGTGCGAAAGGGAGTACTCGGAGAGAGTAGACGGGATCGCGGCGAAGATCGTAGAGGCAGGCGTGCCGGTCGTTCTTGTCACGGGTCCTTCCGCGAGCGGAAAGACCACCAGTTCCAAGCGCCTCGCCCGCTCGATGACGCGGCTGGGAAAGAAGACTTCCGTTCTCTCCCTTGATAACTTTTTCAAGAATCTGGAGGATTACCCCAAGCAAAAGAACGGGG
Organism: uncultured Faecalibacterium sp.; assembly: GCA_964599695.1. Taxonomy (GTDB): domain Bacteria; phylum Bacillota; class Clostridia; order Oscillospirales; family Ruminococcaceae; genus RUG11783. The sequence goes on along the minus strand of CAZRGP010000006.1, from coordinate 21,010 downwards.
AGCCGGACTTCGAGCACCTGCATGCACTGGATGTGGATGCGGTGAACAGATGTCTGAATGAACTGACGACTACCGGCTCGACCTGGATCCCCATGTTTGATTTTGTGACGCACAAGTCGGTGCCGCACGCCACAGAAGTTCGGGTGGACGACTCATCCGCGGTGGTCATCGAGGGTATACATGCGCTGAATCCCGAACTGTCCATAGGAGTGAATCCGGATCTGATGATCAAGATCTATGCGGGACTGCGGACGGAGTATTACGAGTCCAGAAAGAGGGTCATCGCGACCCGCGATCTCAGGATCACCAGAAGGATCATCCGGGACGAAAGAGACAGGGGACACAGCCCTGAGGGCACCCTCGCGCTGTGGAAAAACATCATGGCAGGGGAAGAAAAGTGGATCAAACCCTTCAAACCGGACGCGGATTATCTTCTCAACACCGCCCTAGACTATGAGCCTTGTCTGTACGGTGCGGATCTGGAAAAGATGTTCACCGAGGGAAAGGGCGGAAAATTTAGCGACGAGCTCGGGACACTGGCGGAGAATTTCGGGAAGACCGGTTCGGTCTCCATGGATCTCGTGCCGTCGGATTCGCTTCTCAGGGAATTTATCGGAGGCCTGGATCTAGGAGAAAGTTAATGCGCTGTGAATGATATGTGAAGTTTTATTGCTATTTGTTGAATTTGAAATACCGCTTCGATATAATGACGATAGCAAAAAAAGGAGCTTCTCCTTTACAGATAATCATTTACAAAAAAACTATAACTTCATGAAAGGAAGAAAAAATGAGCGAATTTTTGGATAATCTTGCCAAACAGGGCAAAGCTTTGTGGGAGTCCGCACTCTCTACCGCTTCTGATCTCGCTGAAAGCGCAAAGGACACAGCGAATGATCTGATCGATCAGGGTAAGGACAAGGCCGAAGAGCTCAAACTGAAAGGTCAGCAGAAAGACCTTTTCCAGAAACTGGGCGAGATGGTCTACAATGAAGTCGTGAACGGTGAAGAAGGCGACAAGGATTCCCTTCTCGATGAGCTGAAAAACGTAGCTGCTTCTCTCGTAGCACTTGATGAGAAGCGCGCAGCCGCTCTTGCAGCCAAAGAAGCTGTAGCAGACGCCGTCGAAGATGCAAAAGAAGCAGTTGAAGAGACTGTTGAAGATGCGAAGGAAGAGGTCGATAAAGCAGTCGATACCGTCGGAGAGATCAAGGACAGCATCGAAGAGGCAATCGAATCCGTAGAGGATAAAGCTGAGGAAGCAACGATCACTTGCCCTGTATGCGGCGTGGTCCTTCCGGCAGGAACAAAAGTATGCCCGGTCTGTGGCGTCGAGCTCGACTAAACTGATGAATTAACCAGTTGAGCCGGTGAACCATACTGTTCGCCGGCTCATTTGGGTTGCAGGAGTATGGATTGGCTGGTAAGAAACAAACGATAACCGAAGGCGCGCTTACGCTGACTCTGGCGATAGCCGTTGTTAAGGTGGTTGGTCTGATCTATAAGTTCCCGCTGATCTCCCGACTTGCGGGAGGCGGCTGGGGCTACTATCAGACTGCCTACAATATTTACAGTGCGATCTATGCTGTGGCAGTGACCGGTTTCCCGTCCGCAGTTGCTAGACTGGTGGCGGGATATGCCGCGAAGGGCTGTTATAAGGATGTGCTTGAGCTGAAGAAGCAGGCAGTTTTCCTCTTCTCGATCATCGGCGTGGTCGGAAGCGGCGGCCTTATGCTCCTGGCGAAGCCTTTGACAGAGGAGCTCATGCAGAATCCGGGAAGCTATTATGCGGTTATTGCTGTTGCACCTTCGATCCTTTTCAGCTGTCTGATGAGCGCCTACCGGGGATACTATCAGGGACTTTCCAACATGGTCCCGACCGCCGTATCCCAGGTCGTGGAAGTGATCTTCAAGGCAGGCTTCGGTTACGCCGCTGTTATCATCATCAATCATTATCTTTCCCGTGAGTATGACACTTTCGGTACCGTTATGGGCATCCCGCAGACAGAGGCTACGGAAGTCTCTTCCATCCTTTCATTCTGCGCGGCCGGCGCAATTTTCGCGGTCACAGTTTCCACCCTTGCGGGTTACCTGTGCATGCTCGTGATTTACAAACGGAGAGGGACCGAGATCACCCAGGATATGCTGGACAACAGTCCGGATCCGGAACGTGTCGACGTTCTCCGCAGGCAGATCCTTCGGTTTGGCTTTCCGCTTGCCCTTTCCGCGATCGCTCTCAGGGTCACCAGTCTTATCGACAACGCGACGGTTCTGAGAAGGCTGACAGGCGTCATCGAAAACCATCTGGAGACGCTGTATGCCTCCCATCACGGCCTGTTCAGCAAGATCGATGTGGAGATCACCGACCTCCCCAACTACCTGTATGAGGTGTACGGATACGGAATGCCGTTGTTTGATCTCGTTCCCACGATCACGGCAACCTTCGGTACCAGTGCACTTCCGCACATCACCGGTTCTTACAGCCGGGGCGACATGGAAGGCGCCAGACGCAGCGTTGAACTTACGCTCTCCACGACCATGCTCATCGCAGCACCTGCCGGTTTCGGCATGGCTTTCATGGCTCTTCCGCTCCTGAATCTTCTCTATCCGTCACTGCCTGTCGGGGCCCAGCTGGCTGCTCCCATGCTTACCATCCTCGGTGTCGCGGCGGTGACTTCATGCCTCACCAGCACGGTGAATACGATGCTGCAGGCGATCGGCAAGATCGATGTGCCAGTCAAGCTCATGGTCATCGGGTGCGTTATCAAGGTCGTGACCAATTACATCTTTATTTCTATCCCCGAACTGAATATCAAGGCGGCTCCCCTCGGGAACCTGTTCTGCTACACATTTACCGGGATCGTCGGTCTGATACTCCTGCTTCGTTACTCCGGATTGAGGATCAACTACGTCGATACGCTGCTCAAACCTATTGCGGCAGGTATCGCAACAGGGGCTATTGCCCGCCTTTGCTACGAAGGTTTCTCCATGATCCACAGCGGAAGATTCTGCACTTTGTTTAGTATCGGAGTAGCTGCCGTGTTCTATCTGGTGGCAACCATCCGGCTGAAAATATTGACCAAAGAAAGCCTCAGTTCGGTACCAAAGGGAGAAAAAATCGTGGAGATACTTGAAAGAGCAGGCCTTTTCAAGTAGAATAGTTAAAGTTTATATTTTAAACGATTAGGATGTTATTTTACGATTGTGTGTGCTGGCATAGCGCTCATCGTATCATATAATTTAGAAACACATTACAAGGAGATTTTCATCATGACAAAGACTGAACTCGTAGCACTTGTTGCTGAGAAAACAGGACTTACCAAAAAGGATTCCGAGAAGGCAGTCAAGGCTACTTTTGAGGCCGTCACCGAAGCACTCGTAAAGGGCGAGAAGGTACAGGTTGTTGGTTTCGGAAGCTTCGAGGCAAAGCATCGTGCAGCCCGTACAGCTCTTAACCCCTTCACCGGCAAGAAAATCGAGGTCAAGGAGACAAGAGTTCCCAAGTTCACAGCTGGCAAGGCTCTGAAAGACGCTGTTAAATAATAGAAGCAAGGATTTCTGAGGCCCCAAGTCAGCTTGGGGCTTCTTTTTTAAAAGATGAGATTGGATAAGTATTTAAAAGTCAGCAGGATCATCAAAAGGCGTACCGTGGCGAACGAAGTCTGTGACGCAGAAAGAGTCTCGGTCAACGGTCGAGTCGCCAGGGCATCCTACAACGTTCAGATCGGGGATATCGTTGAGATCCGTATGGGGGACGGTGTGACCCGGTTCGAGGTAACTTCAATTCAGGAAAATCAGGCAAAAGATATGGCAAAGACCATGTATCGGATGTTATAGTTGTCTTGAAGGAAGGATATGGATTCGTGGCTGTAAAGAAACAAAACGCAACACTCGAAGCGAAAGCGCAGCAGGCAAAAGAGTTTCGCAGGAAGGTCGTTCTTACGATCCTCTCAGTGGTCTGTGTCTATTTGCTGATCGCTGTGATCTCTGTGAGATGGAGACTTCATCAGCAGGAGGAAAAACTCGCTGCGGTGATGAGCGACATCGAACTCGCAAAACAGGAGAACGATGAGCTTGTTCGTATCCTTAACGGAACAGACGAAGAAGTCATCGAGCGCATAGCCCGGGAAAAACTCGGCTACGCTGCGGTCGGTGAACGCGTTTTTGAGGATATCTACGGTTTTAATGATTGAGTGACGAATACGCTGCGGACAGGAATTCGCTCCTGTCCGCTTTTCTTTTGGATATAAGTGAACGGCGCGGAATGCTGTGATGCAGCGCAGAGGATGAAATAGACAATTATTTATGTTATAATCACTGTAATTACGCCTAAAGAAGGTCTTTATATAGTTCGTGGCTTATACGATCGGAAAACTGAATCATATTTCATACAACAGGGCATCCGGCTATCACAGAAGGCAGAGGGTCCCGCTTTCACGCATCTACAAGCATGTTCGTGCGAATATCGGTGATTTTTTCTATGTGATCGGTGCGTCGATCGAAAGAGAGGAAAAGCATATCTGGCGCAGCATCCGTCACGGAGCACGGGCGGTCGGGAACAGGATCCTGAACTGGCTGAAGAGACTCTGGATCCTGGTCTACACCGGGCTTCTCCACGTATCGGCGGATCTGTTTAACCCATTCATCAAGGCTTACAGGAGCGTAAAGGGCCTTTTTGCTATCCTGAAGGAGATGAAAGGGCTTCCTTTCCGGATGATACGGGCTAGGGTCGCTGCCTTTTTCCGGTATGGCTGGGCAAGGAACAAATACATGATCGAGCGGTTCCTCAGTTATGTGCTTCCCGCTGCATGCGGTGTGCTGTGTGTGCTTACGGTGAGGACCGTGCTCTCCCTGAACTACGCGATACGCGTTTCCTACAACGGACAACAGATCGGATTCGTTTCGGATGAGAGCGTATATGACTCTGCAGTTGATATCATCGACAGCAGGCTGGTTCGTGTAGGTGAGGAGAAGTGGACGCCGAAGGCGAACCTTACCATGGCGGTGGTCTCGCCGGCGGAGCTTTCCTCTCAGGATACCCTGGCAAACCGGCTGCTGTCTTCCTCCGGAATGGAGATCGTGGAGGCGACAGGCCTTTATGTCGGGGGGCAGTTCTACGGAGCTACCACAGCGGGCGACCTGCTGAAGGAAGACCTTGACGCGGTCATTGAACCTTATATAGAATTTGCTTCATCTCTGGGAGACGACGTGACGGTGAAGTTCTCCAGAGAGGTGGAGCTTGTTCCCGGCGTCTATCCGGCCAGCACGGTGGAGTCCTTCGACACCCTGGATGCACTGGTCAATTCTTCTGAGACGCAGGATATCTATTACGACGCGAAACGCGGCGATGAGACCGCGCTGATCGCTTCGAGGAACGGGATCACGGTCGATCAGCTGATCGCGCTCAATCCCGAACAGATCATAAAAGATACCATAGAGGACGACGTGAGACTGTTGGTCGCGGAGGATCAGTCCGTCATTACAGTCAAGACAACGAGGACACAGGTGCGCACCGAGCGGATCCCGTTTAAGTCTGTGGTCACGAGGGACAGCAGGTTCAACGCCGGATATTTCTGGTACAGTTCCGTCGGACAGGACGGCGAGAAAACGATCACTACCGAGATCGTCTACGAAAACGGCGTGGAGGTCTCCAGGTCTGTCGTCAATGAGGAGATCACCAAGGAACCGGTCAATCAGGAGATCGTCATCGGAACCAACGGTGCCGGAGGCGGTTCAGGCGTCGGAACCGGATCCTTTGTCTGGCCGACCGGCCCCGGAGGCGGAATCTCCAGAGGATTCGGCAACGGACATGGCGGAATGGATATCTGGAACTCCTACAACACACCGATCTATGCTGCGGACAGCGGTGTCGTCATCGTCTCGCAGGATACGACAGTCGGATATGGAAGATATGTCATTATCGACCACCAGAACGGAATCGCCACGCTTTACGGACATATGAATCAGAGACTGGTGGAGGTCGGTGAAGTCGTCGCCAAAGGCCAGCTGATCGGATTGATGGGTTCCACAGGCTATTCGACGGGAAGCCACCTGCACTTCGAGGTGCGTATCGGTGGCGGTTATAACGGAAGGGTCGACCCCGCTCCGTGGTTGTATGGTTAAGAGAGGTAATTGCTTTTGGAAAAACTTGTGATTCATGGGGGGATCCCTCTTCGCGGTAAAGTACAGATAGGCGGGGCAAAGAACGCTGCGGTCGCCATACTTCCTGCTACCATTATGGCGGAAGGACCCTGTACCATTCAGAATGTGCCTGACATCAGTGACGTCCATATCCTGCTCGAGATCATGGAGAGCATGGGCGTGGAAGTTCGGATGACAGGGAAGCACGAGTATTACCTCGACGGACGCGGACTGGTATCCTCTGTGATCGAGCATGAGGAAGCCAGACGGATGCGTGCGAGCTACTATTTTCTCGGCGCCATGCTTTCCCGTTTCGGAAAGGCAGCAGTGGCGCTGCCCGGAGGCTGTAACCTGGGAGCGCGTCCCATCGATCAGCACCTGAAGGCTTTTACCGCTCTCGGATGTAACTGCGAAGTTGAACACGGGATGGTCTACTGTGACGCGGGAAGCGGGATGAAAGGTGCGCAGATCATCTTTGATATCGTTTCGGTCGGCGCTACGATCAATGCGATGCTCGCCGCGTGCAAGGCGGAGGGCAGAACGATCCTTCAGAACGTGGCTAAGGAACCGCACGTGGTGGATGTCGCCAACATCCTGAATATGATGGGCGCGGATATCCGCGGAGCGGGTACCGATGTGATCAAGATCAACGGAGTCAAACATCTCCGTGGCGTGGAATACCCGATCATTCCGGACCAGATCGAGGCAGGAACATTTATCGCTGCGGCAGTCGCTACCGGCGGTGATGTGGAGATCGACAACATAACCCCGAAGCATCTCGAGACCATAGTGTCACGGATCCGGGAGATGGGCGGAGAGATCACTCTCGATGAGGAGTGCGCGTACGTGAAGCGCCATGGTCCTCTCCTCGCGACCAACCTCAGGACGATGCCCCACCCGGGATTCCCCACCGATATGACCCCTCAGGTGAGCGTGCTGCTTGCTCTGGCGGAAGGAACGTCGGTGATCCAGGAGGGGATATGGAGCAACCGCTTCCGCTATGCGGATGAACTTCGCAGGATGGGCGCCCATTTTTCGGTCGATGGTAAGACAGCTGTGATCTCCGGAGTGAATTCCCTGTCAGGAGCTCCCGTGATGTCCACGGATCTGCGCGCAGGAGCAGCGATGGTCATCGCAGGACTCTGTGCAGACGGGACAACGGAAGTGCGCGGTGTGGATTATATCGACCGCGGATACGAGGACTTTGTCGGAAAACTGAAAGCCCTCGGGGCGGACATCGAGCGGATCGAGGATCGTGAGCCTCAGATCATCGAAAAAGAAGCATAACGAAGGGCGAAGGATTTACCTTCGCCCTATTAAAGGTGAGTATGATACATTTTGCCACATTATACAGCGGTAGTTCCGGAAACAGCACAGTTGTATGGGATGAAGAGACCGCGATCATGATCGATATGGGCGCCAGCTGCAAGAAGACGATCTTCGCACTGGGAGAGGTGGGGCTTGCTGCCAGCAAACTGGATGCGATCCTGGTCACACATGAGCACAGCGATCACATCGGCGGTCTGCAGATCTTCACCAAGAATTATCCTGTGCCGGTTTACGGAACTGCGGAGACAAAGGAATATCTTGAATCCAGGGGGCTGGTAGCGGACGGTATCGATGTCGGGGTCCTGATCCCGGAACGTACGATACGGATCGGCTCTTTTGCCGTTACACCTTTCTCCACATCTCACGACAGCCGGACATGCTGTGGGTTCCGGATCGAGAAGGGAACCGGACGGGTCGCGATCGCCACCGATATCGGGAAGATGGAGGATTCCGTTTTCCGTTACCTTTCCGATTGCCAGCTGGTCGCTCTGGAATCGAACTATGATGAGATGATGCTGCGTAACGGCAGATATCCCGCCGCTCTGAAGGCGAGGATCGCCGGGCCTCAGGGACACCTGAGCAACAGGGAATGTGCCAGCACGGCAGTCCGTCTCGTTAACACCGGCATGAAGCATCTGGTGCTGATGCACCTTTCGGAAGAGAACAATACTCCCGCTGTAGCGGAGACCATGGTCTACGGCGCATTCGAGAACAACGAACTGGCGGACGGATGCTGTGAAGTTTATTCCGCTCCCCGGTTTGCTCCGAGCAAGATCTGGAGGATACAGGAATGCTGACGGTACAGATCCTGTGCGTTGGGAAGATGTCACAGAAATGGTTTCAGTCCGGTCTGGAGGAATACCAGAAGAGACTGGGAGCCTTTGACAAGGTGATCGTCACCGAGATACCGGAGCATAAGGTGGCGGAGGATACCGACGCCAGACGGGAGGAAGCGGTCCGGAAGGAGGGGGAGCAGCTGCTCAAGGTCCTTTCGGAGTATCCGAAAGCGAGAAAGGCTGCACTGTGTGTGGAAGGTAAGCAGTATTCTTCGGAAGATCTGGCTCTTCTGCTGCGGGACGCGAAAAACGAATCGTCCAGGATCATTTTCGTGATCGGCGGTTCCGCCGGATTGTCGGAAGAGGTGAAAAAGGCTTGTGATCTGCGCCTCTCCATGAGCCGCATGACGTTCCCGCACCAAATGGCGCGAATGATCCTGATGGAGCAGATCTACTGCGCGGAAACGATCAATCAGGGAATGAGATATCATAAGTGAACCGTATCCCGTACGGGATCACTATGTTTTCGGAAATTAGGAGGACAACAAGATGCTCAAGAGAAGCAGCGGTATACTGTTACCGGTCTCTTCTTTGCCGTCCCCGTACGGCATTGGTACGCTGGGAAAGGCTGCATACGATTTCGTGGATTTCCTCCACAGAGCCGGACAGAGCTGGTGGCAGGTCCTTCCGATCGGCCCCACGAGCTATGGGGACTCTCCCTATCAGAGCTTTTCGGTCTTCGCGGGAAATCCTTACTTAATAGATCTTGATCTTCTGGTGGAGGACGGACTTCTCACCGGGGAGGAGATCCTTTCCTGCAGTTGGGGAGAGGATGCGGAGCATGTTGATTACGGGACGATCTTTAACGGGAGATTCCCTGTGCTCAGGATCGCTGCTAAACGGGGCCGGGAGAAATACGGCCGGGATTTTGACGCGTTTCTGAGAGAGAATGGATGGGTCACTTCTTACGCCCAGTTCATGGCTTTTAAAGCTTATTTCGGAATGAAAAGCTGGGTGGAGTGGGATGACGAGGATCTCCGCATGCATCGTTCGGATGCAGTTGAGAGATACTCCGACATGCTGAGCGACGACATCTTCTTCTATGCGTTTGTTCAGTTCCTCTTCGACAGGCAATGGAACGCTTTGAAGAAGTATGCTCACGAAAAAGGCGTTTCCATCATCGGGGATATTCCGATCTATGTGGCGTTGGATTCAGCGGACGTATGGGCGGAACCTTACTTCTTCCAGCTGGATGAGAAAAACAATCCGGTTCGTGTCGCCGGTGTCCCTCCGGACGCGTTTTCCGATGACGGACAACTGTGGGGCAACCCGCTGTACGACTGGGATCGGATGGAGAAGGACGGATTCGGCTGGTGGATCCGGCGGATCGACGGTGCAGCCAGGAGGTATGATATGGTCCGCTTTGACCATTTCCGTGGCCTGGAGAGCTATTGGTCCGTTCCCGCGGATGCGAAGACGGCGCGGACCGGAAAGTGGGTGAAAGGACCGGGGAAGAAACTGGTCAATATCCTTAATAACTGGTTTGTCGGACTGAAGTTCATTGCAGAGGATCTCGGAGTCATCACGCCGGAGGTCGCCGAACTGCTGAAGGAATCCGGTTGGCCGGGGATGAAGGTTTTGGAATTCGCGTGGAGCGTGGATTCATACAGTGAATATCTGCCTCATAATCATGTGAGAAACAGCCTTTGCTATGTGGGAACACATGACAATGACACACTGGCAGGATGGATCCGTTCCCATGACAAAAAAGAGATCGGGCATGCCTGCGCGTATCTCGGGGCAGGATCCGTAAAAGAGTTGGCTGCAGCGATGATGCGGGCAGGAATGGCTTCTGTTTCCGATCTGTTCATTGCCCAGATGCAGGATTATCTGGGAATCGGGTCTGAGGGCAGGATCAATACACCCGGTACTGCCGGAGGAAACTGGACATGGCGGCTGAAGCCCGGAATGCTTACCGAGGAACTGGCAGACAGGATCTACGAAGAGACGCTCCTGTATCAGAGATGTGAACCGAGAAAGACAAAGGAAACCGACGGGAAGGACAAGGACACCTCCGTCAAAGAAAAAACAGAACATTAAAAATAAGGGCATCCGGGATGCCCTTATTCTTTTAAGAATGGTTTTAAAGAGCGATTAGGCACATCGCATCTCCCGGCGTGTCATATCCTGCTTCGGAGAGGAGAAGATGAGCGTTGTAGTGGAAGGAGGTGTGCTCGATCATGCGGAATGCCCGGGAGAGAAGATCCACCAGAGCTTCCTGCGAGACCATGCTCTCTGCATTGCCCGCGATGAGCAGATCCAGAAAGGCGATGAGGCCGCAAAGACTGATGTACTCCTCCTCTTCATTTTCTCTTGTTTCGGAGTAAGGGAACTTCTCGTAAAACAGATGGTTTACGATGAGGTTCTCCATCGTTTGTTCAATGTGCGGGTAGTGGGAGGAAAGTTCGACGCAGATCCGCCGGTATTCTTCTTCCCGGATCCCGGTCAAGGACTCTTTTGCCTTGATACAGTAGTCCGTCAGACTTGGGCTGATCTCAGCGTAGAGGTCACAGAAAGGGAAAAGTGCATTGAGATTATCCTCAAATGAGCGATTCCCTTCGGCGCATCCGCACAAAAGATTTCCCATAGCGAGGATGCTCTCTTTCGGAGAAGATCTCCGATCCTGGATCATTCCGATGCACTGCATTCGAAGTGCGAAACGGTCAGGCCTTTCCCATCCTGTTGAAGCGTAGGGAAGCGTCTCCGATACGAAACGAATGGGGGTGGATCTTTTGAGAAGAAGTTCGACGATCCCCTCACAGCTGTTGGAAAGCGTGGCCTCGGACAGTTCGGAGCGTATGCTTCTCGGATATAACCTGCAGATGGTCGGTATGGCTTTCTCGCCCTGTTCCACCTGCAACATGCAAAGTCCGTCTTCACCGCGTAGGGGACATCTTCCCAGCCAGTCGTGATTCAGTGTGGCATAGTGATCGGGTGTGGCTCCCCGTTGGATGTAGAACGACCTGGAGATGCGGGACTGAAGCTCTTCGGATGTTTCAAGTCCGAGGAGTTCAAAGTATTCCTGCTGGGAGATATTGATATCCCATCCTTCGCAGCAGCTCATGCGGCAGTCACCGCATTTGCAGCGAAAGGTTGTATAAAAGTCAGGAACCAGAAAAGTCCCGGCAAGATCCATCGCATATCCTCCTCACTTTAATGATCTAAATCGTTAACGAAGAAAATATAAAACGCGGCGATTTTTGTTGTCAAGAAAAATCGTTGTCTGGGGACAACCGATCAAATAAGGTCATATTGAAGCCATAATGAATCGCCCGGAATTGTGCCTTCCGGCGTGAATGGCATACGAATGTGTTCTGTTTTCCGCAAATGTAACCGGATTGACATATATGACCATTTTTTATTACAATGTAAACGGATATTTTTGAACTCAGCTCCGGGAGCTGTGTTTTGAATATATACAAATCTAATAATCTGAGAGGTTCTGAAACATATGGTATCTTTGACAACGACCGTTGTTTCAGCAATCGTTGCAGCATTGGTTGCAGGCGTTGCCTGTTTTTATCTTGGTACAGTACATAGGCGTAAAGTTGCGGAAGCGAAGATCGGTTCGGCCGAAGCGGAAGCGACACGCCTTGTTAATGATGCAATTCGATCCGCTGAACAGCGCAGAAAAGAAGTGATCCTTGAGGCAAAGGATGAGATCTACAAGATGCGTGCCGAGTCGGACAAGGAACTGCGTGACCGCAGGTCTGAAGTCCAGGGGCAGGAACGCCGCCTGAATCAAAAGGAAGAGGCACTGGACAAGAAACAGGAGAAGATCGATTCCGAAACTGCCAGGCTCCAGAAGAGGAGCGAACAGCTTGAACAGAGGATCAAGGAAGCGGAACAGCTGAAACAGGAGCAGGTGGAGACTCTCGAGAAGATCTCCGGGTACACTCAGGATCAGGCGAAGGAGGTCCTCCTCTCCAAGGTGGATGAGACCCTTGATCATGAGAAGGCTCTTCGGATCAACGCTTACAATCAGGAATTGCAGGATGAGAGCGAGACTATGGCCCGCAACATTCTTTCCCTTGCAATCGCGAGGTGCGCAGCGGATCATTCCTCCGAATCCACAGTATCCGTTGTTGCTCTTCCCAACGATGAAATGAAAGGCCGCATCATCGGCCGTGAAGGGCGCAACATCCGCGCCATTGAAAGCGCTACCGGCGCTGACCTGATCATCGACGATACACCGGAAGCCATTGCAATCTCCTGCTTCGATCCCGTGCGCAGGGAGATCGCACGCGTCACACTGGAGAAACTGATCCAGGACGGACGCATCCATCCTGCCCGCATCGAGGATTGCCTGGAGAAGGCCAAAAAGGAAGTCGAGACAAAGATCAAAAAGGAAGGCGAAAGAGCCGTCCTGGATGTCGGCGTACACGGGATGAATCCGGATCTGATCAAGATCCTGGGAAGACTCTATTACAGAACGAGTTACGGACAGAATGTCCTCAACCACAGCAAGGAAGTCGCCCTTTTGTCCGGACTGATCGCTTCCGAACTCGGAATGAATCCGTCGGTGGCAAAGCGCGCCGGATTGCTGCATGACATCGGAAAAGCAGTAGACCACGAGTACGAGGGAACGCACGTACAGCTCGGCGTTGAGATCGCAAAGAGGTTCAAGGAGAGCCCTGAAGTGATCCATGCCATCGAGGCGCACCACAATGATGTGGAGCCGTCTACTCCTCTCGCTTACATCGTTATGGCAGCAGACGCGATTTCCGCATCCAGACCGGGTGCAAGAAGCGAGAATCTGGAGAACTATATCAACCGTCTCTCCAAGCTCGAGGAGATCGCAAATTCCTACGACGGCGTCGAGAGTTCCTACGCGATCCAGGCCGGTAGGGAAGTCCGCATTTTCGTCAAGCCGGAGAAGGTATCCGATGACAAACTGGCGGTCGTTGCTCACGACATCTGCTCCAGGATCGAGAATGAGCTCAGCTATCCGGGACAGGTAAAGGTCAATGTGATCCGCGAGAGCCGCGCCATTGATTACGCAAAATAAGAACAATTAAAAGACACCGCTTTCTGCTTCTGCGGAAAGCGGTATTTTTTCAGAGATACGGGACGTGGAAAAAGACAGATCAGACAATTTCATGGATCGCAGTGTCCGGCACCTGAAGGGCGTCGGACAGAAGCGTGCTGCTCTATATGAGAAACTGAAGATCTTCTCATATGGAGATCTTTTAAGACACTATCCGCGGGGGTATCTGAATTACGCCGACGTTCAGGATCTGGATGAGCTCCCCGTAGGAAGCATGACAACAGTTCGCGCGGTGGTGGACACCAAGACACCTGCAGTCCGCACGAAAGGCGGAAGGACCATAGCGAGGGTATTCGCTTCCACCGAAGCCGGTCAGGAACTGGAACTGGTCTTTTTCAACAATCCTTATGCTACGCGGAATCTATTTGTGGGGCAGGAATATATCTTCTACGGAAAACTGCAGGGCGATCTTCTGCGCAGGCAGATGACAAACCCGGTCCTGGTAAGGCCGGATGAGATGGAAGGGCTCACGCCTCAGTATCCGCTGACGGAAGGGCTTACCTCACGGATGGTAGCCACGAATGTGAAAGCGATCCTGAGTGATCCGGAATGCTGTATCGAAGAATTTTTGCCGGATGAGGTGATGGAGCGTTATCGCCTTGCGGACCGGGATACTGCGATCCGGGACATCCATTTTCCTGCCGGAACCGAAGATGCGCAGCAGGCGCGCAGACGTCTTGTTTTCGAGGAACTGTTTACCCTCACTCTTGGAATGAAAATGCGCAGACAGCGCAAGAAGGTTCAGAGTGAGAACGCATTCTCCTTTCTGGATCCGTCTGCGTTTTACGCGTCGCTTCCTTTTGAACTCACCGTAGCGCAGAAAAGATCGGTCGCCGAGATCGCTTCGGATCTCGGAAAAAGCGAGCCGATGTCCCGACTTCTTCAGGGAGATGTGGGAAGCGGGAAGACTGCAGTCGCAGCGGCGGCGGTGTATCTCGCCGCGAAAAACGGCTATCAGAGCGCTGTAATGGCTCCGACCGAAGTGCTTGCCGCGCAGCATGCTGAAACGTTCCGTAAGTTTCTGGAGCCTTTCGGGATAACGGTGGGTCTCCTTACAAGCTCGGTGAAAGGAAAACAGAGGTCAGAGCTTCTCAGACAGGTCGAGGCAGGAAATGCGGATCTGGTTGTTGGCACCCATGCTCTGATATCGGACGATGTGGTATACCACAGACTGGGCCTGGTGATCACCGACGAGCAGCACAGGTTCGGTGTCAATCAGAGGGCGGCACTTTCCAGGAAAGGTTCCTATCCGCATACTCTGGTCATGTCTGCGACCCCGATCCCGAGGACATTGTCCCTGATCCTGTATGGGGATCTGGACATCTCTGTCCTGGATGAGATGCCGGCGGGAAGAAGACCGGTGAAGACACTCCTTGTAGATGATACATACAGGGAGAGATACCTGGGATTTGTGCGCAGGACCGTAGAGGAGGGGCATCAGGTATATATCGTATGTCCTCTTGTGGAAGAAAGCGAATCACTGGGTGAATCGACGATCTCTGCATCAAAGTATTACGAAGAACTGGCGGGTCATGAGCTGAAGGGGATATCGACTGCGCTGATACACGGAAAGATCTCCTCACAGGAGAAAGCACAGATCATGAATGATTTTCAAAGCGGGAAGATCAAGGTTCTTATCTCGACCACCGTCATCGAAGTGGGCGTCGACTGCCCGAACGCCACTCTGATGATCATTGAGAACGCGGAGCGGTTCGGCCTCTCCACGCTCCACCAGCTGAGAGGAAGAGTCGGACGGAGCGACCTTCAAAGCTGGTGCGTCCTGGTATCTTCCAAGGAGAGCGAGACATCCCGCAAAAGATTGAAACTGTTAACAGAAACAGACGATGGGTTTATAATTGCTCAGGAAGACCTGCGAATGAGAGGACCTGGAGATTTTATCGGGAACAGGCAGCACGGACTGCCCAATCTGGCAGTTGCGGACATGGCGGATGACGAGAAAGTACTGTATGCGGCCAATGACGCTGCGGAGAAACTGATACAGTCCGATCCGGATCTGTCCGGGCACAGTAAAATGAAAGAACAGGTCGAACGTCTCTTCAGGGACGCAGACCTGACAATGAATTGACAGGAGCATATATGGACAAACATGTGGAGATCCTGGCCAGCGAGTTCGGCCAAAAGAGGAATCATGTAGAGAATGTGATCAAACTTCTCGATGAAGGGAACACCGTCCCTTTCATCGCGAGATACAGAAAAGAGCAGCACGGAACGATGGACGACCAACTGATCCGTTCCATCGCGGACAGACTCAACTATCTGCGCAACCTGGACAAGAGGAAGGAGGAGATCCTTCATTCGATCGAGGAACAGGGAAAGCTCACCGAGGAACTGAAAGCTCAGATCGAGGCTGCAGAGACTCAGGCTGCGCTTGAGGATCTGTACAGACCATATAAGCAGAAGAGAAGGACCAGGGCTACCGTTGCAAAGGAAAAAGGTCTGGAACCTCTGGCGGAGATCCTTTTCGCTCAGGAGACGAAAGAAGGTACGATAGAAGAACTGGCGCTCCCCTTTGTGGACGAGGAAAAAGGTGTCGCATCGGTGGAGGAGGCGCTGGCAGGTGCCAGCGACATCATCGCGGAGCATATCTCCGACGATGCGGATATCCGGAGACTGCTCAAGGATCTCATCCACAAGGCGGGACTCATTGCTTCCAAGGCAGCGACCGAAGAGGACAGCGTCTACAGACTTTACTATGATTACAGCGAAGCGGTGGGGAAGATCCCGAGCCACCGTGTCCTTGCGATCAACCGCGGCGAAGCGGAGAAATTCCTGAAAGTATCGGTGGAGGTGGATGAACCCGCAGCTCTCACCATCGTGAAGAACCACTCGGTCAAAAAGGAAGAGAGCGTCAGCACTCCGTTTGTCGCTGCCGCAGCGGAGGACGCCTACAGCAGGCTCATCTTCCCGTCCGTGGAGAGAGAAATACGCAATGAACTCACCGACATGGCTTCCGAGCAGGCGATCCATATGTTCGGCCTGAATCTGAAGCCCCTGCTTATGCAGCCTCCTGTGAAGAATAAGGTGACGATGGGATTTGACCCCGCTTACCGCACCGGATGTAAGATCGCTGTTGTGGATGAGACAGGAAAGGTCCTTGAGACAGGTGTAGTATACCCCACACCGCCCCACAACAAGACCGAGGAAGCGAAGCGCATTCTTACCGGGATGATCCGCAGAAACAATGTCACTGCGATCGCCATCGGAAACGGAACTGCTTCCAAGGAGTCGGAGATCTTTGTCGCTGATATGATCTCGGATATGCCGGGTGTCGCTTATATGATGGTCAATGAAGCGGGAGCTTCTGTCTATTCCGCGTCAAAACTAGGCGCGGAGGAGTTTCCGCAGTACGACGTCTCACTGAGATCTGCCGTCTCCATCGCGAGAAGGCTGCAGGATCCTCTGGCGGAGCTCGTCAAGATCGATCCGAAGGCTATCGGCGTCGGTCAGTATCAGCACGACATGCCCCAGGCGCGTCTGGATGAGACCCTTTCCGGAGTCGTTGAGGACTGCGTAAACGCGGTAGGTGTCGACCTCAACACTGCGTCGCCTTCTTTGCTCGCAAGAGTCTCCGGACTCTCAAACAAGACCGCCAAGAACATCGTTGCTTACCGCGAGGAAAACGGTGCGTTCAAGAACAGAAACTCTCTCATGAAGGTGTCCGGTATCGGACCGAAGGCTTACGAACAGTGCGCGGGATTTCTTCGTGTACCGGAGAGCAAGAATCTTCTGGATCACACCGGAGTTCACCCGGAAAGTTATGCCGCCGCGGAGCAGCTCCTGAGCCTGTGCGGCGTGGACATGGAGGATATCGCTTCAGCTGAAGGAGAGGATCTTTCGGCCAGAGTCAAGCTGCTGGGTGTGGAAAAAGTGGCGGACAAGTGCGGTGTGGGCGTTCCCACGATCACGGATATCGTGAAGGAACTGGCCAAGCCGGGAAGGGATCCCAGGGATGAGCTCCCTCCGACGATGCTGCGTACCGACGTGATGAAGATGGAGGATCTGAAACCCGGTATGATCATGCGCGGGACGGTTCGGAATGTGGTCGATTTCGGTTGCTTTGTCGATATCGGTGTTCATCAGGACGGTCTGGTTCACATTTCCGAGATCGCGGACAAATTCATCAAGCATCCTTCTGAAGCGGTGAAAGTTGGGGACGTGGTTGACACCTACGTTCTGGGAGTGGATCCGGAGAAGAAACGTATCAGTCTATCGATCAAGAAAGCTAAGAAAAACGTCCAATGAGAAGATTTGCGACAAAAGTGATATTGCCCCTTCTGATGTGTATCGTGCTGCTGACAGCCCCGGTATATTCCTGCTATGCCTCCGCTACGGAGATCGAGCTCGGCGTAGAGGTGACGGCTGAGGCTGCCTACATCGTCAATACAAACACCGGAAGAGTCATTTATGAAAAGAACGCGACAAAGCAGATGTATCCCGCGTCATGCACCAAGATCATGACGGCGGCGCTGGCGCTTGAGATGTGTCCCGATCCCCATAACACCATCGTAACCGTCCCCAACGGAGTATGGAACGAGTTCGACGGGATCAACATCAGCAACGCGGGGCTCGCCGGAAGCGAAGAGCTGACGATGTATGATCTGATCTGCTGTATGCTGCTTCAGTCGGCGAACGAGGCTGCCTCGACCGTGGCGAACTTTTACGGCAGGGATGAGTTCATCGAGAAGATGAACATGAAAGCGAAGTATCTGGGATGCACAGGTACTCATTTCACGAATCCTCATGGCCTTTTCAACGCGGAGCATTACACTACAGCGGAAGATCTCTACAAGATCACCGAGTGGGCCATGACCGTACCGTACTTCATGGAGATCGCCAGTATGGCGAGATACACCCTGCCGGAGACCAACAAACATTATGAAAGGGATCTGATCTCCACCAACAAGATGCAGGATCCCAACTCCGGCTACTATACCTCCTATATCGCCGGCATCAAAACGGGAACGATAGATGAGTCCGGAAGATGTTTTGTGACCTCGGCGGAGAAGGATGGAATCGGATATGTAGCTGTTTTCCTCGGAGCTCCTTTTGAAGTCGATACACGTCACTGGAGCCAGGGCAACTCCGTTTTTGCGAATGCCAGGATATCTCTGGACTGGCTTTACAGATATGTTGCGATGAAGAAAGTCGCGCCTGCGGGGACTCCCGTCACGGAAGTGCCGATGAAATATTCTGCGGAGAAGGATTATCTTATGCTCTGTACCGAAACGGATCTTTCCACGCTGGTCGATGAGACCGTGGATGAGGCGCCGGTGCTGACTTATGAGACCGAAATACCGGATTTCATCAAGGCGCCTGTTGCCGAGGGCGATGTGATCGGGACCGCGAAAGTGTATTCCGACGGGATTTATATTGGGACGGTGAATCTCATCAGCACCGAGAATATCAGACTCAGCATCACTGCTAGGATCCTGGATATTATCGCCACGATCCTGACATCCACACCCGCGATGATCATCTATGCAATCCTTCTGGTGTTCGGCGGAATGTATGTGTACTACATGATGGTGGTGATACCGCGTCAGCAGAAAGCTCAGCAGAAGCGCCAGGAGCGCCAGGAGCGGATCCGGGAACAGCAGAGAAGAAGGAACAGATGACCTGATTCCTGGGAATAACAAAAGCGAACTGCATTTGCGGCGGGCTAATACGGAAGTAGTCAAGTAATAAGAATAATCGTCATTGCAAAGGCTGAGAAGCCCCAGAAAGCATTGCTGCTCTCTGGGGCTTCGTTCTGCTTGGAGCTTCAGGCAATAACTCCAGCTTACGATCTGCTTCCGCTTACTGTTTGACGTTATGCCGCGCCTAACCTTCTGATTCAGTGATTCTTCTCCACGTCCTGCCAGTTGGCATTGTGAAGGATCTCCGCATTCTCCCCGACGAATACCGAGCCTGCCTCCGCATCGCCGGTGAGCTGATACAGCATCCAGGCGGTCATGTATCCATCCGAGCGCATCAGCATCTGTTCGTGCTCCGCTCCAACTGCCCGTGCCCGGACCTTCTGCACGTCATCAGAGATGCTGTTGTAATTTGCGATCTGTGCGGAAAGCGGCGATACTCCGCCGTATCCTTTTTCCGGATCATTGCCTGAATCATCAGACTTGCCGGTACCGGCGGCCATAAAATAGGGGATCTTGATTTTTGCAGAATCATACTCCCAGCCCATGTTTTTGGCCAGTGTGGGATAGGCGGCGCTTCCTGTAAACATAGCCTTATATCGGGCGCCGTTTTCATAGTTCGTCACTGCGCAGATCGCACCGGCACCGCCCTGGGAATAACCGATAATGCCCATGTTGCCATAATCGATCTTACCGGAAAGCACACTGTCGGCGGGGATGTTCAGCATAAAATCCAGGGTAAGAGAGGCTGTTTCACCGTTTCCGGTCTGACCGTCCTCATTGCCGACCACGATAAAGCCCCAGGAGGCCAAACGCGGGAAGAAGGGCTCATAAGAGGTGGCAGGCGTACCGCTGGCGTTGACCACCATGATCATCGGCCAGGTTTTTTCGCCGTCTTCCAATACCTTCGGATACCAAACGCGCACTTTTCCGATAGTCGCGTTTTCAGAGTCAAACTCTGTATAGGCAGTTTCAAAACTACCAAGCTGGGAATACTTCATTTCCAATGCAGCATCAGATTTGAAGGTTTTGTAATAGCCTTCGACAATATCATTGTTCCCATCGCCGCTCGGCATCATGGACTTGATATAAAAGAATGCGGCGACACCCAGTGCGAGAAGTACCGCTAACAGGATCAATACGATTTTCATCACTTTCTTCATTTCTATCCTTAGCCGAGAGTACCACGTGTGATTCTATGAATCAGACGTGGGTGAATCGGCCAAATCCCCCTTCTGATTATTGATATAGTTTTTCACCGCTGCAGCAGTCCGATCACTCACAGAACCAATAAAGTATGAAAGGCTCCAGAAGTAGGGTTCCTGATAATATCTGGATATCTCTTCAGGATGATCCGAACGCATCCTGCGGGATGAAGCGGATTTAAACGCGTTGATAAACTCTGTTAAGTTGATCTGTGGGGGTGCGTCGAAAAGAATGTGAATGTGATCAGGCATACATTCAAAGGCCTCGATCACACAGTCCCGATCCTTGAAATACTTCTCCGTATATGCTTTTAGAGAGTCCTCAATTATTCCGGTAATGACGGGTCTGTGATATTTGGTCACAAGCACCAGATGATACTGGAGCAGGAAACAACTGTGACGGTTGACATAGTAACCTGATGAATTGATTCGCATATTATCCTCCTTCAACTGACATAATGGTATGTGGTATAATTATATTATAACAAAGGACATAAGTGCCAGAAAGGAGGAATAGCAACTGATGTATCGGATCCTGAACATTCAGGTAAGCGAAAGCGATGCTGTTTATGCTTATCTCGACCGAATTGCGCATCTTTCAAACAACCTGTCCAATGCAGTCTTGTTCAGGCAGCGGCAGATGATCACGTCTGCAAAGAAAGATGTTAAAGACTGGACAGACAATGAGAAAGAGATCCGCAATGAGGTGGAGGCAACGATACAGTATCTGGGAAACACCAGAAAAATACCGAAGTCCGGAGTCTTGTCATACAACTTTGCGGAGAGAGTGCTCAGGGTAAC
>CAZRGP010000005.1:0-103802 GCA_964599695.1 uncultured Faecalibacterium sp. | reverse complement strand
GAGCATCCGGCTGTTAACCGGAGGGTTGTAGGTTCGAGCCCTACTTGAGGCGCCATGAAAGGATCCGCTTGCGGGTCCTTTTTTGTTGAAATACAGTTTAAAAATGCAGGGCCCCGTGAGGCCCTGCTATATCATGAGGCATCCAAATTGGGGTATGCCTCTTAGGCGCTCCGCCCGAAGGCGGAGAAACGCACCTTATGGATCACTCGTCATATGGAGACGAGTTTTCAACAGATTGTTGTTGCTTTTCTTTGGCTTTCTTTGCATTTTCTTCTTCGATCTGGCGAAGTTCATCCTTAAGCCGTCTCACACGCCAGGCAAAAAATACTACCAGCATGCCAAGAAGAGAGTAAAGAAGGAGGATCCAAATGTTTGTGGTTCCCATGGCACTTGAGCTGCGTCCTGCAGATTTCCCTTTCACAATTTACGGCTTTATTATACCGCAAAACCCATGGATTCTGAATATAGCAAGATTGGTTTACGAATTAGGAAAGGGATACATACGGGCGGAAATTGACTGTAAAAAGATACATGTCTTTCAGGAAAAGGTATATTTAACAATATCATCTCTCACTTAATAAGGTATAATAATATTAAGTTACTATACGTAGGAGGAACACTATTTTATGGATCATGATGTGATCATCATAGGGTGTGGTGTCACTGGCGCTGCAGCAGCCTATATGCTATCCAGATACCAGCTGAATGTTGCGGTACTGGAAGCGGAAAATGATGTAGCTGTCTGCACATCCAAAGCAAACAGCGCAATCGTGCATGCCGGATACGATCCGGAGCCCGGTACGCTGATGGCGAAACTGAATGTCGAAGGGAACCGGATGGTGGGAGAGATAGCGGAACAATTAAATGTTCCCTTCTCACGATGCGGTTCCTTTGTTATTGCGTTTTCAGAATCTGAAATGGAACACCTGAAGAAACTCTACGAGAGAGGCGTAAAAAACGGTGTGCCGGACCTCGCTCTTCTTGACAGAGAAGAAGCGCTGCGGGAAGAGCCAAATCTTTCTGACAAGGTATGTGGAGCACTTTACGCAAAGTCTGCGGGCATCATCAGCCCGTGGGATCTCACACTTGCTATGGCGGAAGTGGCAGTCAAAAACGGTGTAAAGCTTTTCCTGGACACAAAAGTCTCCGCTATTCGGAAAGACGGTGATATATTTACGGTTACGGATACGGACGGGAATGAATTCCGTGCGAGGTACATCGTGAATGCTGCTGGAGTTTACTCTGACGTCGTCCATGAGATGATCGGGAAAAAAGAGTTCACTGTAAATCCCACGAAAGGGGAGTATTGTCTGCTGGACAAGACAGAAGGAAAACGGGTAAAACACGTGATCTTCCAGTGCCCGAATGAGATGGGGAAAGGCGTTCTTGTCAGCCCGACAGTACATGGAAATCTGATCGTCGGTCCGAATGCGGAACCTGGAACGGAGAGGGATGACCGCTCCAATTCCAGCGAGATGCTCAACTTTGTTAAAGCAACCGCTTCAAAATCAGTGCCCTCGATCTCTTTCCGCGAGAATATCCGGACATTTGCCGGAATCCGTGCAAACACGGAATTTGATGAATTTATGATCGGTGAGAGCAAGACTGTTAAAGGTTTCCTGAATCTCGCCGGTATCAAATCACCTGGCTTGACAGCTTCCCCTGCAATCGGCAAGTATGCCTGTGAGCTGCTCAGCAATATGGGGCTGGAGCTGGTGGAAAAAGAGACGTTTGACAACACAAGACCAATCACTCATTTCAGGGACCTCAGCCCAGAAGAGAAGAACGAGATGATCCGCAAGGACCCCAGATACGGCCGTGTCATCTGCAGATGTGAGACTGTAACGGAGGGTGAGATCGTGGACAGCATTCACGGTATCATTCCCGCCAGAAGTATTGCCGGCGTGAAGAGACGCTGCAATGCAGGAATGGGAAGGTGCCAGGGAGGTTTCTGTTCCCCGAGGGTGGCCGCGATCATCGCGAGAGAGCTCGGTATCGATGAGACAGAGGTGGTCGAAGACAGAGCCGGAAGCTATGTCCTTGTAGGAAAGATGAAGGAGGGCAATGGTAATGTATGATCTTGTGGTAGTCGGCGGAGGCCCTGCCGGACTGGCAGCAGCCTATTCAGCGTGGAACAACGGGCTGAGGAAGATACTGATTCTTGAGAGAGACAGGGAACTCGGCGGGATCCTGAACCAGTGCATCCATAACGGATTCGGAGTTAAACGCTTCGGGGAAGCCCTTTCGGGTCCGGAATATGCTGCCAGATATGAGGATATGGTAGCTTCGACAGAAGTGGAAGTGAAAACGGATACGATGGTCCTTGATATCGGTGCAGACAAGACTGTCTATGCTGTAAACCCAAAGGACGGATACGTTTCCTATAAGAGCAAGGCGGTGATCCTTGCTATGGGATGCAGGGAGCGCACCCGCGGTGCGATCATGATCCCGGGCCCCCGTCCTGCAGGAGTGTTCTCTGCAGGAACTGCACAGCGGTTCATGAATATCGATGGCTATATGGTGGGAAAGCGTGTCGTGATCCTAGGGTCTGGAGATATCGGACTGATCATGGCCAGAAGACTCACGCTTGAAGGAGCAAAGGTGCTTGCGTGTGTCGAAGTAATGCCCCACTCCAGCGGCCTTCGTGCGAATATCGCTCGCTGCCTGAATGATTTTGACATCCCGCTGATGCTTTCCCATACAGTAACGGATGTGCGCGGCGATAAGCGCGTCACCGGTGTAACGGTTTCCGCTGTGGATGACCATCTGGTTCCGATTCCCGGAACGGAGCAGGATTTTGAATGCGATACGCTCCTGCTGTCCATAGGTCTGATTCCCGAGAATGAGCTCACGAAGTCCGCGGGAATCTCCTTGGATCCAAGGACCAGAGGAGCGGTCGTGTATGAAAACCGGGAGACAGAGATCGAAGGAGTCTTTGCCTGCGGCAACGTTCTTCACGTTCACGATCTGGTGGACTTTGTCTCCGAGGAGGCGGAATTCGCCGGAAAGGCAGCAGCGGAATACGTTCTGAAGGGAAGCAAGGGAACCGACGCTTATACGGTCCGTACTTCCGGAGGCGTAACTTATACAGTGCCGCAGAAGATACGTAAGGGTCTCGGGCAGGAAAAAGTCCACCTCTATCTTCGTGTGAACCGCTCTCTTCCGAAGGCGGATATCGTACTGAAAAGAAACGGGGAGGAACTGAAACGGTTCCGTAAAGTGCATCTTGCCCCCGGCGAAATGCAGTCTCTGGTATTTGAGGGAGACCTGCTGGAAAAAGCAGGATCCGGTGATGAGATCGAAGTGGCATTGGAGGAAATATAATGGCTGTGAAATCTATGACTTGTTTGGAATGCCCGAGGGGATGCCAGCTGGAGATCGACCTTGAGACGCTGAATGTCACGGGGAATTTCTGCCAGCGCGGAGATGCTTTCGCCAAGGCGGAAGTTACCAATCCTCTGCGCGTATTGACGTCCACTGTCCGTATCGATTCACAAACAGAGACGATGCTTCCGGTTCGTACGGAAGTAGGTATTCCGAAAGCGAAACTCTTCGACGCGATGGAACACCTGAAGAGCGTGCGCGTGAAGGCTCCTGTCCTGGTCGGAGACACGATCGAGGAGGACTTCTGCGGAACGGGTGTCAGACTTATTGCAACCAAGAATGTGAGGGCGTAATGGAGCCGATCCGGGTCTATTTCGAGAATGACAGGCTAGTCGTATGCGAGAAACCTTCCGGCGTTGTGTCGGAGACCGGAGGCCTTCCGGATCTTCTGTGCACACAAAATGGATACGACATGCTTTATCCGGTACACCGCCTGGACAAGATGGTGACCGGCGGTATTCTCTACGCAAAGACAAAAGAGGCTGCCGCAGCTCTTTCCGAGCAGATCCGGAACGGAACGTTCTCCAAAGTATATGCTGCCGTGTGCGAAGGGAAGATTCAGAATAGAGTCGGAACATGGGAAGATCTTCTTTTTTACGACAGGAAGCAGGGAAAAAGCTTCGTTGTGAAAAAGGAGAGATCGGGAGTAAAGAAAGCTTTGCTTCAGTATGAGGTGCATGAAACCGCCTCTGGCGAAGCGGACAAGCCGTATTCCCTGTGTTTCGTAAAACTGATCACAGGAAGGACCCATCAGGTGCGGGTACAGTTCTCCTCCCGCGGATATCCTTTGTATGGTGACCGGAGATATGGCAGCACCGTGAGGGATGAAGGGTTTGGTCTCAGATCATATCGCCTTTCCTTTTCCGATCCCGGGAGCGGTGAGAGGATCGAATTGGAGTTTCCTTTCCCGAATATAACGCCCTGGAACAAATTCGACTCAACAAAAGATCCCACCTGATCGCAGGTGGGATTTTCCTTTGGCGTTTTTTCAGATCTCCTCAAATGTATCGGATACTTTTTTGAAATATGCTTTCAGTTCCGGGTAGGTGTTTAGATAGAGGTCAAACAACCGTTGATATTTTTCATGGTTTTCACGCACGGGTGATACAGAGGAGCGGAACCGTGTCATGCCCCGGGACGCCGTCTGCAGATCGGGCCATGCTCCTGCAGCTGTGGCGGCGACGATTCCGGAACCGAGACAGGAACACTGGCTGTTTTCCGGGACATTGACCGTGACACCGCAGATGTCTGCCAGGAGGGAAAGCAGCAGCGGACTTTTGGCGAATCCACCCGAAAGACTGATCTCATGGATCTCCCTTCCGGCGTCACCGAATTGTCTGAGAAGGTGGGCGGTCTCCATACAGATCCCTTCCAGCAATGCGCGGTAGATATGAGCACGTGTATGAGAAAGGGAGAGGCCGTATATCATTCCCCGGACAGAACCGTCCAGGTACGGGTGCTTATTGCCCTGGAAATAATCCAGAACAAGAAGCCCTTCACTTCCGGGAGGGATCTTCTCTGCTTCAGCATCCATGATACGGTAGGCGCCGTCGTCGGGAAGATCGGCATAGAGGTTCTTCTTTGCCCATTGAATGATGGATCCGGAAGCAGTCTGTCCGCGATAATCCGTGTAATACCCGTGTATAAGATGATTCGGACCGATATTGACACCGCCCTGATTGAAAAGCGGCTTCTTGGTCAACACCATGGCGAGGTTGCTGGAGCCGGTGCAGAGCGCAAGTTTGCCTTCCTCTGCAGCCCCCATCCCCAGGACCCCTATAGAACTGTCGATACCTCCGCACGCAACGATCGTGTTTTCTGACAGTCCCAGGTGGCGAGCTGCCTCCTCCGTCAGGCAGCCGATAACATCGCCGACCGCATATACATGGTCGGAGGGGAAGCGGTCAACTGCCTCAGGCATACCGATCTTTTGATAAAACGGAAGGGAAAAACAGCCGAGATCAGAGTTGTATCCCCAGTTGACGGAGCAGTTGATGTTGACGCTCCATTTTCCCGTCAGTTTGTAGTTCATCCAGTCTTCCGCCTCGCAGAAGACATCTGCTGAATTATACAGCGCAGTTTTATTGCGCTTGAGCCAGAGAAGTTTGGCCGGCATCCACTCGGGGGAGAGGGACTCACCGGTCTCACGGTTGATCTCCTCACTTTCCGCGGCTGCCCTGACGTCCATCCAGATCAGACAATCCATGAGCGGATCACCGTCCCTGCTGCACAGCATAACGCTGCACGAGTGGAAATCCACGGCAAGCGTGACGACTTCTGTCGGAGAAATGCCCGTAGTTTTTAACAAGTCCTTTACGGTGACACCGAGTGAAGTCCACCACTCCATCGGTGACTGCTCGGCGAAACCAGGCCGCGGCGACTTTGTCGGGTAGGCGGCAGACGAGAAACCGATCTCGTCCCCCTCTCTGTTGTACAATCCTGCCCGGACGCCTGTTGTTCCGAAATCAATACCAAGATAATACATGCTAATACCCTCTCTTTGCTTTTTCATTATAGCAAGAGAGGGCGGAGAAGAGTATCAGAAGAGAGAATGCGTTCATTGTAATAGAGAGAGGGATTTGGTAAAATTACTATGTGATTTTATGTGCATTTGAGGTACTGCAGATGGGACACAAAGTGCTTCGTGAAAAACTGGAACGCTACGCCGCCATTCCCCGGGTCTCCGGATATGAAGGGGAAGCGGCTCATTGTTTTGCGGACGATCTGCGTCCGTTCTGTGATGAGGTGCGCATCGATCGGATCGGCAACGTGATCGGAACGATCCGAGGCAGGGATCCTGAGGCGCCTGCTCTTATGATCTTTGCTCATATGGATACCATCGGATTTCTCGTGAGCTGCCTGACGCCGGACGGCTTTCTGAAGCTGGAGCGGCAGGGGGGAGTTCCGGAGAAACTGGTCCAGGGGACCCCGGTCCTTGTCGGAAGCGAAGACGGGAAATGGTATCCCGCCGTGATCGGAGCACGCGCGTATCAGACCATGTCTGAAGCAGACCGCGGAAAAGCGGATCCTCTGGCTTCGCTGTGTGTGGATCTCGGTGTGAAAACCGAGGAGGAACTGCATGATCTGGGAATCGAGGTCGGTTGCCCGGTGTGCTACTACCCCACGTTCTTTGACATGGAGAATGATCGTGTCTGCGGGGCATATCTGGATAATGCGGTAGGTATGGTCCAGCTGCTGGAACTGGCGGAGCACTTCCACAAAGAACGGCCGGACGTCACGTTGCATCTCGTGGGGACCGTATGGGAGGAGACCAATGCGAAAGGCGCAATGATTGCGGCGCGCACGGCAAAAACGGACATGGCTGTATGCCTGCTCTCCCCCGGCTGTGCGGATACGCCCGACCTCAAGGGAACATCGAATGTAAAGATGGATGGCGGTCCCTGTGTGACGGTCATGAATTTCCATGGCAGGACGCTGGACGGCCAGGTCGCGCATAAAGGTATGCTGGATCATCTCAAGGCATCGGCCAGGGCGGAAAACATTCCGCTTCAGAGATGTGTCCTTCGCGGTGCCCTTTCGGATTCCGCTTACCTTCAGCTGGAGGGCGACGGGATCCCGGTCCTGGATATGGGTGCCCCGTACCGTTACGCTCACAGTCCGAAGGAGGTCATATCCCTGAAGGATGTGGAGGATACGGTCACTGTGCTGAAACGATTTGTTCAGGATCTGCACGCCGGCTTCTCGCTGGACAGATTTTAGTGATATACGAGGAGAAACGCTCTATGGAAGAGAAAAAAATACCTGTCATCATTGATACGGATCCCGGTGTGGATGATGCCCTTGCAATCATGATCGCCGCTGCAAGCGAAAAGATCGACCTGCTTGGCATCACTCCGGTCGACGGAAATGTTTCCGCGGTATTCACACATAAAAACGCTCTGAATCTTGTGTCCTTCCTCGGGATCGATGCCGACGTGGCGGAAGGAAGCTACGATCAGCTGGTTTACCGTTTCGGAAGGTATGCCTCCGCCCACGGAGCGGAAGGTATGGGAGGAGTTGAGCTCCCGCTGAGTGACAGGAAGTTCCACGAACTTCGGGCATGGGATTATATATATGAGAAGGCGAAGGAACACAATGGAGAGCTGGTCATTATCGCGATCGGACCTCTCACCAACATCGCCAGAACGCTGATCATGCACCCCGACATCAAGACCATGATCAAGAAGATCGTCATGATGGGGGGATCCACAACCCGCGGCAATGTCACGCCTTATGCGGAGTTCAATTTCGTCGTGGACCCGCCTGCAGCGAAGGTCGTATTCGAAAGCGGGATCCCGCTTGTGATGGCAGGACTGAACGTCACGCTGAAGACCGGCATCTCCTTCGACTTTATCGCTTCTCTGGCCAGGGAATCCAAATCCAAGATCGCTCAGATGCTCGATGAGCTGATCCACGGCTATTCCGATGTAACGATCAACAAGGAAGGCGACAAATCCTCCGTTGTTCACGACGCGATCGCAGTCGCCTATGTCATCGATCCGACAAAATGTGAGACCGAAGAAGACAGAATCGAGATCCAGACCGAACGTTTCTGTGAAGGTACATGGGGACAGAGCAAGGTCGTTGAGGGCGAGCCCAACTGCACGGTGATCACCGACATCGATATGGACTTTTACCGCCAGCTGTACCGTGACACCGTCGACCATTTCGGCCATTTGAAATGACCGCATTACGCGAAAAGAGAGAGTATAAAATTGGAATCAAGTGAACGCATTCCTGTTTCCGCCACGATCGTCACCTACCACTGTTACGACAAGACGAGAGAGGCGCTGGAGAGCATCTTCTCAAACACGAAAGGCGTCGATCTGACGATGTATATCGTGGACAACGCTTCGGGTGACCGGACGCTGGAGCGGCTGAAAGAGGAGTTCCCGCAGATCATAACGATACAGAACCCGAAGAACGGGGGATTCGGCTACGGCCACAACAAGGTCCTGCCCTATCTGACGAGCAAATATCATGCTTTCGTCAACCCGGACATCCTGTTTGACCACGATGTTCTGACCGATCTAGTTGCGTATATGGAGGAGAATCCGGATATCGGACAGATCACACCGGAGATCCGGTTCCCGGGCGGAGAGATCCAGATGCTGGGTAAGCGGACCCCCGTCTACGGTGCTCTGGTTGGCCGTCATATCTTTGAAAAACAGCTGAAACCGGTGGTGGATCAGTATCTCATGCTGGACAAGGATCTTACCAAGCCGATCGATATCCAGAACGTGACAGGATGTTTCTCGGTGATCCGGACGGACCTGTTCCGCCAGCTGAAGGGATACGATGAAAGGTTCTTCCTGTACTTCGAGGATTTTGACATCAGCAGAAGAGTGCAGAAGACGCACCGTGCGGTGTACTACCCCCTGACCTATGTGTTCCACGCGTGGGAGAGGGGATACAACCACAGTCTGAAGTATCTTCTCATCGTTGTCTGGTCCAGTTTCCTGTATTTTGCAAAGTGGGGCTTCCACTGGGATTATAAATATCTTGCCAAGGAGGGAAAACTATGAAGGGAATCGTGCTTGCGGGAGGAGCCGGAACGAGGCTCTATCCTTCCACGATCGCAGTTAGCAAGCAGATGCTTACGGTATGCGACAAGCCGATGATCTATTATCCGATCTCCACACTGATGCTTGCCGGTATCCGTGAGATCCTGATCATCTCGACGCCAAGAGACCTTCCGGCGTTCAGAGAGCTCCTGGGAACCGGAGAGAGGCTCGGCGTGAGATTCGAGTACGCGGTACAGGAAGCGCCGAACGGACTTGCTGAGGCGTTCTTGATCGGTGAGGATTTCATCGGTGATGAATCGGTATGTCTGGTCCTTGGGGACAACATCTTCTATGGCTACAGTTTTTCGGAGAGACTGCAGAAGGCGGCAGCAATGAAAGAGGGGGCGACGATATTCGGTTATCACGTCTCCAACCCCAGTGATTTTGGTGTCGTCGAGTTCGACAAGGACGGGAAAGTGCTTTCCATCGAGGAGAAGCCGAAAGTCCCGAAGTCAAGCTACGCGGTCCCCGGACTTTATTTCTACGACAACCGTGTGGTCTCGATCGCGAAGACGATCACTCCTTCGGCAAGGGGAGAGCTGGAGATCACCTCGGTGAACAACGCCTATCTGAGTGAAGGAAAGCTCCGGGTGGAACTGTTCGGCAGAGGCATGGCCTGGCTTGATACAGGTACACACCGCGCGATGCTGGACGCCGCCAATTTCGTGGACGCCATCCAGCAGAGGCAGGGCCTCTATGTCGCGTGCCTGGAGGAGATCGCCTATTCCAAGGGATGGATCACGAAAGCCAGCCTGCTGGAATCTGCGGCAAGGTACGGCAAAAGCGATTACGGGAAATATCTCACCCAGATCGCGGAAAAGGAGTAAGGAGAGCGGACTATGCGTGTATTGGTAACCGGAGCGAAAGGACAGCTCGGTACGGAACTTCAGAAACAGCTGGCTGCGGGAGGATGTTCCCTCGGTTCAGTTCCCCGCAGATTTTCCGGGGCGAAGGTCGTAGGCATCGACCTGGACGAGCTCGACCTCACAGATAAGTACGCGGTAAAGGAATACCTTCGCAACGGAAGTTTTGATGTCGTTTTCAACTGCGCCGCCTACACCAACGTAGACGGATGCGAGTCCCACAGGGAGGATGCCTACCGGGTCAATGCGATGGCTCCGCTGTATCTCGCGGAAGCGTGTGAAAAGACCGAGACCCATCTCGTCCATGTTTCAACGGACTATGTGTTTCCCGGCACCGAAGCGACGCCGAGGACCGAATACGATCTTCCCGCGCCGATCTCCGTTTACGGAAAGACGAAATACGCCGGAGAGCTTTTCGTCCGCGATAACTGCAGCCGCTACTTCATCGTTCGGACAGCCTGGCTCTACGGAAGCGGGAAGAATTTCGTGAAGACGATCCTAAGGGTGGCGAAGGAAAAGGGAAAGGTCACCGTGGTGAATGACCAGTTCGGGAATCCCACCTCCGCTGTGGATCTTGCCTATCATCTGCTCAAGATCGCGGACAGCGCTCCGTACGGCGTATATCACGCGACGAACAACGGAATATGCTCCTGGTACGATTTCGCCAAGGAGTTTGTCTCCCTGGCGGGGATCGATGCGGAAGTTCTTCCCTGCACATCCGATGAGTATCCGACTCCCACGAAGAGACCGGCATACTCCGCGCTGGACAACCTGGCTCTGCGCGCTACGGTAGGGGATGAGTTCCGTCCGTGGCAGGACGCAATCCGTGAATACATCAATCTATTGAAAGAAGAGAAATTCATATGAAGAATGTGATCGTGACCGGGGGAGCCGGATTTATCGGTTCCAATTTTATTCTCTACGAACTGGAAAAATATCCGGATGTCTTCATCGTCAATGTGGACAAACTCACCTATGCGGGAAACCTGGAAAACCTCAAGTCGGTGGAGAATGACCCGAGATATGTGTTCAAGCAGCTGGATATCTGTGACGGCGAGGAGATCGCGAAGCTGTTCGACGAGTACGAAATCGATACGGTGATCAACTTCGCCGCAGAGAGCCATGTGGACCGCTCGATCGAAGACCCCATGGTCTTCATCCGCACCAATGTTCTCGGAACCGCTACGCTTCTCAACATCGCGAAGGAGAAGTGGAGCGACGGCAACGGGGGATTCCGGGAAGGCGTGCGTTACCTGCAGGTCTCCACGGATGAAGTCTACGGATCCCTCGGACCGGAAGGATTCTTCCGGGAGGACACCCCTCTCGATCCCCACAGCCCATACAGCGCCTCCAAGGCCTCTGCGGATCTGATCGTGAAGAGCTATTTCGATACGTTCAAGATGCCGGTCAACATTACCCGGTGCTCCAACAACTATGGGCCGTATCAGTTCCCGGAGAAGCTGATCCCCCTGATGATCAACAACTGCCTGAACCATAAGAGCCTTCCGATCTACGGCGACGGCCTGCAGATCCGCGACTGGCTCTATGTGGAGGATCACTGCAAGGCGATCGACATGGTCGTCCGGAACGGAGTCCTGGGACAGGTCTACAACATCGGCGGGCACAACGAAAGGACCAATCTGTTCATCGTCAATTCCGTGATCTCCTATATCCATGATCATAAGGATGAGACCGTGGACGACGGCCTGATCAAGCATGTGACGGACCGCAAAGGTCATGACCGCAGATACGGTATCGATCCCCAGAAGATCAAGGACGCCCTCGGCTGGTATCCGGAGACACCCTTTGAGAAGGGGATCGTCCGGACCATCGAATGGTATCTCAACAATGAGGACTGGATCGAGAACGTAGTTTCCGGTGAGTACCAGAATTACTACGACAACATGTACGGAAACCGTTGATCATTCGTCAAAATGATAAGGACCACAGTGACAGATCTGTCACCGTGGTCCTTTTTCGTCCAATGTTATTGTGTTTTTATTGCTGGACGGTCTCCGCTGCCAGGGGAAGACGGACAGCAACTTTGAAAAGGTCTCCGTCGAGAGAAAGGGCAAGGTTTCCGCCCATGAGCTCCGTCAGGGACTGCGCGATGGAGAGGCCAAGGCCGCTTCCCTCGGTGGATCTGCTCGCGTCGCCCCGGACAAAGCGCTCAAGAAGCTCGTTGGCCGAGATACCGAGAGGATCCTTGGATATGTTCTTCAGTTCGAGGTAGGCGGAGGAGGCGTCCCTCGAAAGGGAAAGGTAGACCCGGGTCCCGGGGAGGGAGTATTTCAGCGCGTTCTGGAGGAGGTTCTCCAGTACGCGGCTCAGCTGACCTCCGTCCGCCAGGGCGACGACCGGCTGTTCGGGATTCTGCTGCATCAGCGACAGATTCGCTCTGGCAAACCGTTCAGTGTATTCTCCGCAGATCTGGGAGACGAATTCGCACAGGTCGATCGGTTCGGTCGAAAGGGTGATCGCACCGGAAGACGCCTTGGACGCGTCGATCAGGTCTTCGGTCATCTTTTTCAGCTTTTGGGACTGAACGTCGAGAATGTCGAGATATTCCCTGGCGTTGCCCTCGGGGAGATCTTCTTTTTTCAGAAGATCCACATAGTTTACGATATTGGTCAGCGGGGTACGGAGGTCATGGCTCACATTCGTGATGAGTTCCGTCTTGAAACGGTCGCTCTTCAGCTGTTCGGAGACGGCGGCCTGGATGATATGCCCGACCTGGTTCAGGTTCGAACCGTGTTCTTTGAGTTCCGACCACAACGGAGCGGTGTCGACCGTATGAAGCAGGTTTCCTTTTGCCAGTTCATCGCCCGCATCTTTGAGCACCGCGAACTGGGAGCCCAGCAGCGCAAGCGCGATCAGAGCCACGGCGTCCATTGCGCCGACAAGAATGACGCCTACGGGCTCCTTGCGGAACCCCGCGAGGAAGTTCATCCCGACGAGAAGCGCTGCGGCCAGGAGCCCTTTCCAGGAGAAGGGGATGGCCTTGCAGGCATTGATGAGAAGGGAAAGGATGCGGTAGAGCAGGGTATTCTTAAACAACGTATTCGCCTTGATCCGCACCGCAATGGTGGTGAGAAGGAGAAGACAGATAAGGAACGCGACGATCACGGCCGCAAGGGCGAGGAGAATGATGAGCTCAGCGGATTCGACGTAGGATTCCAGCAGCGTAACGGATGCGGCATAGATGAGGAAAAGCATTCCTCCGCAAAGGACCAGAAGCAGGTCCAGGGGGATCCTGTGCCATCCGGAGTCATCGATGCCGGTGACTTTTTTGGAATGGCCGACTGCGCTGAGGAGCATTGCAAGAAGGATCAGGAAAATGGCCGCGCCGGCAGGAAGCAGGATCTCAAACAGCGTGCGCTGAGAGAGAAGCTGATAGATCTGATGCACCCAGTAGGCGGCGTCTCCCCAGACGATGGGGGAACGGAGATATCCCTGAAGGGTCAGACGCGCTTTTCCCTGCGCGTCATCCTGCAGGCGGTACTGTCTTGCGAAGTCGGAGGCGTTCTTGTTGTAGGAAGTGTTCAGGTAGACGCTGATGTCCGACACAAAACTGTCATTCGATCCGGTCTGATCCGATATCACTTCTCCCGAATCGGAGAGAAGACGGACGGTGACTCCCTGGGGAAGACTGATGTTCCCCGGGTCTTTTCCCTCGCAAATGGCGTCGACGATATAGGAAGACATCCTTCCCAGACGTCTCTGCATCCACTGACCCGCAAGGTCGCTCTGCTGGAAGGAGTAAAGTCCGCTGCTCCAGTTGTTGCGCTCGTCCAGTTCCAGGAACAGTCCGCTGGACAGGGTAATCAGAAAGGTGATGCAAAGGAGCACCGTCAGGATGATCTTATAGGATTTTTTACGTTTCATACAATTCTCCAATCAGGATCTCAGGGTTCCAGTTTGTAACCCTTTCCCCAGACGACTTTCAGCAGTCGGGGATTCGTGGGATCCGGCTCGATCTTTTCGCGAAGGTGCCGGATGTGCACCGGGATGGATGCCTCAGCGCCGAAGGGATCTTCGTTGCGTATCTGCTGATAGAGTTCCTTGGATGAGAAGACTTTTCCCGGTGAATGGATCAGGATGTTGAGGATATCGTACTCGGTGGGGGTGAGGGAGACCGGCTCTCCGTAGAGCGTGACCTTCTTCGCGTCGTCATCGAGGAGCAGTCCTCCTGCCGCGATGGTAGCGGAGGAGGAGCCGTTGAGCGTCGTGTACTGGCGAAGCTGTGCCCGTACACGGGCAAGCATCTCCATGGGATTGAAGGGCTTGGTGATGTAGTCGTCGGCGCCGATGTTCAGACCGAGCACCTTGTCCATATCTTCGCTCTTCGCGGTGAGAAAAATGACCGGGACGTTGCTGAACTCCCGCAGCTTGGCGGTCGTTTCGATCCCGTCCAGTCCGGGCATCATGATATCCATGAGCACCAGGTCATATTTTTCCCTGGCCAGCGCCTCAAGCGCTTCCTTTCCGGAAGCGGCTTCGTCTACGGCGTAGCCCTCTCCGGCGAGGTAGATATTGAGTGCCCTGCGGATATCTTTTTCATCGTCGCAAATCAGGATCCGGTACATCGATATTCCTCCATGAGACCATTCTATTCAATGCCCAATTAAGAAAAAATAGAGAATGTTTTAAGATAGTTTTAAGACCGGGCAGGCCATGCTGTCCCTCAAAGGTAGTGTAACACAAAAAGCTCCCTGATAAGGGAGCTTTTGATTGCTTGTGAAAGATCAGTACATCTTCTTCTTTTCAAAGTAGAGATATACGATGTAGCTCAGGATGATGGAGATCACTATGATCAGTGCGAACGCATAGGGACTTCTCGCGAGGGGCATGCCTTCAAGCGCCAGGTTCATTCCGTAGGCGCCGAACACGATGTTCGGAATGGAAAGGACAACAGTGGCAACTGCAATGAATTTCTGAACGACGTTCATGTTGTTGGAGATGATCGACGCGTACGCGTCCATCATTCCGTTCAGAATGCCGCTGTAGATCTCAGACATTTCCAGAGCCTGATGGTTCTCAACGATGACATCCTCGAGAAGCTCTTCATCCTCGGGATACTTTTTGATGGTGGCGGTCTTGGTCAGTTTGTCCAGCAGATTGTCGGTCGCCTTGAGTGACGTGGTGAAATAGAGCAAGCTCTTTCCCAACTCCATCATCTCGATAAGAGAGGAGTTCTCTGTGGAGTCGTGAAGGGATTTTTCCAGCGTCTCGCTCTGCTTGTTGATGGAGCGTAGATAGCGCAGATACAGTTTCGCGTTGGCGAAAAGGATCTGGAATATGAAACGGGACTTCATATGTGTGCTGAACTGGTTCCCCTTGCGTCCGGCAAACAGATTCAGCAGAGGGGTGTCTTCCAGACAAACGGTGATGATCGCGTCGCTGGTGTGAATGATACCGAGAGGGATCGTGACGTAGCGGTTCTTGTTGTTCCTGACCTCTACGGTCGGAATGTCGACGAGGATGAGGGTGTAATTGTCCTCGACTTCGATACGGGATGTTTCCTCTTCGTCCAGAGCGGCGCTGAGGTCATCCGGATCGAGATTATAAAGATTCTGGATAACTTCTCTTTCTTCTTCGGACGGATTCGTCATGCAGATCCAGCAGTCTTTTGTCGGTTCCGCGATAATATCGGTGACCCCATCCTGTGTAAGATAAATCTTGGTCAAGCTGTTTCCTCCTTTTGTTCTCCCGAACGGGAAAACAAAGATGTCCCGTCCGGTCTATTTTCTTTTTTGACTTCGTCCGGGATCAGAATCCACGTTATTGTACCTCACTTACTTTTGAATAATCGTCGGAGACGTCGGTTACAATTATAACCGCGGGGAGCAGAGAAAAAAAGACGAAATTTGCTGAAAAGACGGCGGTATTATTTCTCGCTTTCCGGTTTCGTCTGTCCTTCCGCGATCTTGTTTCTGGTCCACTCGTCAAGAGAGGAGCGGATCCCTGTCAGCGTGGGAGAAAAGGCCATTTCCTTCTGACCGTATTCCAGCTGAAGATCGTATTCCAGGGGCAGCCATGTGGACAGATCCGATTCGTTGTGGGAGATCAGCGCCTCCATCTTATCCAGAGCTTTGTACAGCTTCGCTTCCTTCGTTTCCAGCTTTCCCATCTCCTCAAGGAGACTTCTCCATGAGGAACGCCGCGGCTCGGGAAAACCGTCGATCCACCGGAAGAGGATGGATTCCTCGGCATCATCGTCCGCCTGGCTTTTGTCGAATGTAGGGATATCACCTGTGAAGGACTCGCCGAGATCGTGGATCAGGCACATGCGGATGACCTTGTCCGTGTCCAGGTCACGGAACTCCGGCTCCTCGGACAGCAGCATGGCCATGAGGGCGAGCCTCCAGCTGTGTTCTGCGACGCTCTCCCAGCGGTCCGGGGAAAGATAGCAGTGGCGTTTTGTCAGTTTCAGGATCCCTGCCTGCTTCAGTATGGAAAAGAATTCTTCTGGTCTCATCGGTGCCTCCTAAAAGAGTATGTAACAAAAGAACGATGGACTTTGATCCATCGTTCTTGGTGGGAGAGGTTGGATTCGAACCAACGAAGTCGTCGACAACAGATTTACAGTCTGCCCCCTTTGGCCACTCGGGAACTCTCCCAGATATATGGAGCTGGTAGACGGATTCGAACCCCCGACCTGCTGATTACAAATCAGCTGCTCTACCGGCTGAGCTATACCAGCATTTCTCCATGCGCTCGAAAAGCGCTCTACTATATTACCACGCACTTTTTTGCTTTGTCAATGAATATTCCAAATATTCTTTTTGCCTTTCCGAAAGCGGAAAAACGGCGGTCGGACCGGGCAGACGAAGGGGACATCGTTGCCTTTTTGTCACTATTTGTTACTATAATATTGTGAGAGATTAGGAGTGCTTCGCTCGTATAAATGGCAGCTGCGAAACGATAACGATCTCTGGAGGATGATTTTCAGAGATGCACATGCAGCAAAGGAGGCTGACATGAAAAACATTTGGAAACTGGTCGCGGTGATCACGCTGGCCGCGGTGATGCTGACAGGGTGCGGAGGGTCCAAGAGTGACCGACCGTACGACGGAGAATATTACTACAGCGATAACAGCGCTCCGCAGGAGGCACCTGCTTTCGGCGGGTATGCGTATACCGATGAGATGAAAGCGGAGGAGAGCTACGATTACGACGAGACGACGAGCATGCCAGCGGAGCAGGGACTGATCCTGACCTTTTCCGCCTCCATCGATATGGAGACTTTGGACTTCGAATCCAGCATGGCAGCCCTGCGGGAGGAGATCCGGAAGTACGGGGCATATATCAGTTCCGAGCACCGCAACGGGGGATACACGAGCTACGGCGGAAGTTATATCAACCAGAGCGCGGAACTGGTGATCAAGGTTCCGGCGTCGAATTTCCACAGTTTCGTAGACGGGATCAACACGTGCGGAAGCGTGCGCAGCACCAACACATGGCAGGAAGACATCACGAGCGGCTACCTTGATACACAGGCAAGGCTGGAATCGCTGAACGCTCAGAAGGAGCGGCTCCTCCAGATGATGGAACAGGCCGAGAACGTATCGGATCTGATCCTGATCGAGAGCCAGCTTTCCGACACGATCTATCAGATCGAGAGCTATACCTCCCAGATGAAGGTGTATCAGAACCTGGCGGACTATTCCAGTGTGACGGTATATCTCAATGAGGTAAACGTGGTGACATCCAATCCTGTGACATTCGGGCAGAGGATCGTGGAGACGTTCAAAAGGACGGGAAGAGGGATTGTGACCTTCGCTCAGGATCTGGTCCTCGGACTGATCGAATGTCTGCCGCTGATCGCGCTTGGTGTCGTGCTGTTCTTCGTGATCCGGAAGGCCGTCAAGGCGCACAAGGCGAAAAAACAGAGGGAATACGAGGAGTGGGTCAAAGCCCAGCAGGCGTCCCTGCAGGATAATACGGCAGGGCAGAACTGAACAGCGCAATAAAGAACAGAGGCGGCAGATGCCGCCTCTGTGTTTTTACGTTATTGCGCGTTTTTCTTTTTGGAAAGCTCCCTCATGCGCTGGGCGTGATCCAGTTCTCTCTTGCGGATCCGCAGAGACTTGGGGGTGACTTCCAGGAGTTCATCATCCGCCAGATATTCGATGCACTGCTCCAGTGAGAGCTGCTTGGGAGGGGTGAGGCGAAGGGCTTCATCCGATCCGGACGCGCGCATGTTGGACACGTGTTTCTTCTTGCACACGTTGACGGTGACGTCTCCCGGCTTCGGGGAGGCTCCGACCACCATTCCGGCATAGACCTTGACGCCGGGCCCGATAAAGAGCGTGCCGCGGTCCTGGGCGTTGTAAAGGCCGTAGGTAACCGAGTCGCCCGTCTCAAACGCCACAAGGGAACCGTTCTGCCTGGTGGAGATATCGCCCTTGCGCTCCGCGTACTGATAGAATACGGAACTCATGATGCCCTCTCCCTTGGTATCGGACATGAACTCGTTCCGGTAACCGAAGAGTCCGCGGGACGGAATGATGAATTCCAGACGCGTGCGGCTTCCCTGCGGGAGCATCTCCTGAAGTTCACCTTTTCTGGATCCGATCTTTTCCATTACGGAACCGACATAATCCTGGGGAACATCGCATACCAGTCTTTCATAGGGCTCGCAGATCTTTCCGTCGATCTCTTTGTAGAGGACCTTCGGTGTGGAGACCATGAGCTCGTAGCCTTCTCTTCTCATGGTTTCGATGAGGATGGAGAGGTGCATCTCTCCTCTGCCGAGGACGCGGAAACTGTCTGTTGAATCGGTCTCCTCCACTTTGAGGGAGACGTCCTTGAGGAGCTCGCGAAAGAGGCGGTCTTTCAGCTGGCGGGAGGTGACGAAGTCGCCCTCGGTGCCGGCAAAAGGACTGTCGTTAACTGCGAAGGTCATCTCCACGGTAGGCTCGCTGATCTTTACGAAGGGAAGTGGTTCGGGTGTATCCTTGTCACACAGGGTGTTGCCGATGGTAACGTCCCCGATACCGGAGACGGCGACGATATCGCCGACGGTCGCGCTCTGGCAGGGATCCTTCCGGACATCCGTGAACTGGTACAGGGCGGAAACGCGCTCTTTCCTCTGCAGGGACGGGTTGTGATAATCGCACACCAGCACTTCGTCTCCCACATGGAGCGTGCCGCGCTCGATGCGTCCAACGCCGATACGTCCGACATAATCGTTATAGTCAATGGAGGAGACGAGCATCTGAAGAGGGGCGTCGTCCTCGCCCTTCGGGCACTGAATGTAATCTACAATGGTCTCAAAGAGAGGTTCCAGGCTGGTGCCTTCCACGTCGGGGCTGTAACTTGCAGTGCCGGTCCTTCCAGAGCAGAACAGCATCGGGCTGTCGAACTGCTCATCGGTGGCGCCGAGGTCCAGAAGGAGCTCCAGGATCTCATTGATGACATCCTTTACCCTGGCGTCGGGACGGTCGACCTTGTTCACGACGACAACCAGCATCAGACCGAGCTCGAGCGCGCGGGAGAGAACGAATCTCGTCTGGGGCATGGGACCTTCCGCCGCATCCACCAGCAGCAGGACGCCGTCCGCCATTTTCAGGACGCGTTCCACCTCTCCGCCGAAGTCGGCGTGTCCGGGAGTGTCGATGATATTGATCTTGACGCCCTTGTATACGCAGGAGCAGTTCTTGGAGAGGATGGTGATGCCTCTTTCTCTTTCGATATCACCGCTGTCCATGATCCTGTCCTGAATGACCTGGTTCTCGCGGAAAGCGCCGCCCTGGCGGAGCATCTCGTTTACCAGTGTCGTCTTGCCATGATCGACGTGGGCGATGATGGCGATATTTCTCAAATCAGTTCTTACCATATTTCACCTTGATATTTTTCGAATCAAAATCCTCATGAAAAGTGCGTCACAGGATCGGACCCAATGACGCACAGTAATCTTATCGCGATCAGAATGCTACGCGTTCACGAATATATGCGGGGAGTTCTTCGATGGAGATACGGATCTGCTCCATGGTATCGCGGTCGCGAACCGTCACGCATCCGTCGTTTTCGCTGTCAAAGTCGTAGGTGACGCAGAACGGAGTTCCGATCTCGTCTTCTCTGCGATAGCGTTTGCCGATGGAACCGGCTTCGTCATAGTCGACCATGAAATCCTTGGCCAGCGTGTCGCGGACCTTCTTTGCCTGGTCGCCGAGCTTCTTGCTCAGAGGCAGGACGGCGATTTTGTACGGCGCGAGGAACGGATGCAGGCGGAGGACCACACGGGTGTCGTTCTCCCCGACGA
Organism: uncultured Faecalibacterium sp.; assembly: GCA_964599695.1. Taxonomy (GTDB): domain Bacteria; phylum Bacillota; class Clostridia; order Oscillospirales; family Ruminococcaceae; genus RUG11783. Next base: position 83,724 of record CAZRGP010000005.1, on the reverse strand, counting down.
CTTCCTCGTCATAGGCGTCACACAGGAAGGTGAGCATCGCGCGCTCAACACCGAGAGAAGGCTCGATGACGTAGGGGATGAAGGTCTCTTTTCCTTCTTCCTTATACTCCATGTTCTCTCCGGAGAACTTCATGTGCTGTGACAGGTCGTAGTCGGTGCGGTCGGCGATGCCCCACAGCTCGCCCCATCCGAAGGGGAACAGATACTCGAAGTCGGTGGTTCCGACGGAGTAGAAAGCGAGTTCGGCGGGCTCGTGGTCACGCAGACGCAGGTTCTCTTCGGTCAGTCCGAGGGAGAGGAGCCAGTCTCTGCAGAAGCCTCTCCAGTACTGGAACCATTCCATATCCGTGCCGGGCTCGCAGAAGAATTCCATCTCCATCTGTTCAAATTCCAGGGTGCGGAAAATGAAGTTGCCGGGAGTGATCTCGTTGCGGAAGCTCTTGCCGATCTGGCAGATCCCGAAGGGGATCTTGCGGCGCGTGGTGCGCTGTACGCTCTTGTAGTCCACGAAGATTCCCTGGGCGGTCTCCGGACGGAGGTACACGTCGGTGCCGCTGTCCTCGGTCACGCCCTGATGGGTCTTGAACATAAGGTTGAATTTCTTGATGTCGCTGTAATCACATGCTCCGCATCCCGGGCAGGGGATCTGCTTCTCACGGATATAGGCGACCATTTCTTCGTTCTGCATGGCTTCGACGTTGACGTCGGTGCCGGTCTCCTTTGCCCACTCCTCGATGAGCTTATCCGCGCGGTGGCGGCGTTTGCAGCTCTTGCAGTCGATCAGAGGATCGTTGAAGTTGACGACGTGGCCGGAAGCTTCCCAGACCCTGGGGTTCATCAGGATCCCTGCGTCCAGACCGACGTTGGTCGGGCTCTCCTGGACGAACTTTTTCCACCAGGCGTTCTTGACGTTCTGTTTCATCAGCGCACCGAGAGGACCGTAATCCCAGGAGTTGGCCAGTCCGCCGTAGATCTCGCTGCCGGCGAAGATAAAGCCTCTGTTTTTGCATAGCGCCACGATCTTATCCATTGATTTTTGAGTAGGATCCATCTCAGTTGCTCCTTGAATTGTATTTTATAGATCTTTAACTAAGATAATATAGCATCCAAACAGCTATATTTCAAGGAAATATCGGCGTTTGAGCGGTTTGCCATCAAATATGCATGCGTGGTAAAATAATATGACATTCATAATGGGAGGGGTCTGCGATGAGTTCCAGCAAAACAGTGTCCGAGCACTTCGTATGCTCGCCTGATATCGTTTGGAAAGTCCTCACGGATGTCTCCTCCTACGGGAGCTGGTTCGGGTGGCCGGAATCGCTGACCCTGCTGGAAGTGACCCCCGGGTTCGTCCTGGGCGGGAAGCTCGACTTCAAGAACAGCATCTCGACCCTTGTGATCACCAAGATCGAAGAGGGACAGCGCATTGCTTTCACCGGCGCCTATCAGACCAATGAGATCGCCCTGCGCGGAGCGGAGAACGGATGTAGGGTCTCATTCACGACGACCTATCAGGGCGTTGCCCACAACGACGAAGAGGATGAATTCCCTGTGGAACTGAGGAACCGGAACATCCTCAAGAACCTCCGCAAGACCTGCTACGCGTACCAGAACGAGGAACAGAAACAGAAGAGCCACCAGCACCTGAATCTCAGGGGAATGCTGTTCCGGATGACACGCGGGTATCAGCAGCCGAAGCGCAGCAATGCCGTCGAGGATCCCTATACGGAGAAGAACCTCTATATCTCCACGAGGAACAAGGTCATCGGCGCTGTCCTGTTCGTCATCCTGCTCTCCACCATCTCGCTGGGCCTCTCTTTCGAGCGCGGGGATATCGTGCCTTCCACCGGACTTTCCATCGCCGAGAGCGAGCTGGTCAGCTATGAGAGCGCGAACGAGTTATCCATCGGCCAGCACAAGAGGGACGTGGAGTACATGCTCAGCTGTTCCGGCAAAAAGGAGTCGGTGGACGAGTTCAGCTACAGCTCCACTGAAAAGGACGGAAAAGGGGATCCGGTCTGTGAGATCCGGGTAGTCTACGACGCCTACGGACGGGTGAGACGTTACGGATATGTGGATCATACCCTCGCGGACAGCTACGGCGTGCCGATCATCAACGCGGGAAGCCTCGTGTCTCCCAGCATGGATATCCGGGAGGCTGCGGACAGCCTCGGACTGGAACCGAGCGCCTTCTGGGTGGATAAGAGCGGAACGAAGTATCTGTATTTCGGGCATTATCTCTTTGAGGGGGATCTGTTCGAGTCCAACAAGACATCGGAGCTGGTGCTGCGGTTGAATGAAGAGCAGATCAAGACACAGGTGGGATATTACCTGGCGGAGAGTCCGGACGATCCTCTGCGGGTGAAGGAACTGCCCGCTGCCACCAAGCATCAGTACGCAAGTGTGGTACAATATGATACCGACCGGGCGGTGTACAGGAGGGTCTATCTCCTTCAGGGAAGGACGAAGGGAGAGACAGATATCCTGCTGGGAATGGCGGAAGACGTCATTGAGCTCCAGCTTCCCGACGGCCTGAAACAATACACCTATCTCTGCGGAAAGAGCGAAGAGGGATACCGTTATTCCTACACGGTCACGGTGGAGGACGGCGTCGTGGTCACGGCGACCATGAGGAACCACCATCTGGGGATCGTCAGGGACACGCTCCTGGATCCGGACAGCTATTCGGTGGAAAAGGGGATGACACTGTTTGAGATCTCCTCCGAGCTTCAGATCCTCCCGACCTGCGCGTCGGTTCTCGAGAGCGGAGAGATCGTTCTGGGGTATGGTCTGGAAGGGACTTCCGACGGCAGTTCGGTCCTTCCGTACCGGTATCCTCTGACAATATATCTGGACACGGATCACAAGGTGATCGACGTTGTCCGAAAATCATAAAAAACGGAAAGGGATCCAATGAGTCAGGAAAGACAGCACTATACTGCACTTATGGCTTTTTCATCATCGGCAGCGCAGGTCTGGAAGTTGCTGAACAATTTCGGGAACAAGCAGCTGTACTCCAACAATATGCACGCGAATCTGGCGCCGGATGAAGCAGGAGGATGGAGCGGAACGTTCACCATCGGTTCCGCGCGTTTTCGCGCGGTCTACCGTCCGTATGACATCCGTCTGACATCCCAGGATATCAAGATCGGCCTCAGTCTCCAGCCCCAGCGCGAAGGGTGCATCGCCATGGCGGTGGCCACGCACGGGGAGAACGCGCCTTTCATCGTCACGGATTACGAGCTTCTTCAGTTCCTGTCCAGCCTGAAAAGCTGCGCAGGGGAGATCATACGGGACGCGGACCTCCTTGTGGCGGACAACAAAAGGAGCGCTGAGGTCCTGGCACAGAAAAGAGCCGCTGCCCAGCAGACTCCTTCAGTGAAGACGTCTTCCCCGGTGAAGACAGCCGCTCCGTCGGCATCGTCTGTCCGGACTTCATCCTCCGCACCGAGGAGTGAAGAGCAGGCGCCGAAGAAGGTGTTCTCCGCAAGAGCGGCGGAGGCCGCTGAACGGCACGGCAAAACGGCAGCGAAGAAGACCTCCGCGGAAGATGTCAGCGGGCTCTACAGGGAGCAGCGTGAGAAAAAGACGAAAGTCCGCAAGAACAGAAATATCGGAAAGAAACTGATCCTGGCGCTTATGGCGCTCGTGGCGGTGCTCGCCGTCGTGTGGGGCGTCAAGACGGTCCGGAAACTCTTCCCCGGGTCCGGTCCGGAATCGGAGACGGTCAACGAAGGCGGATCCAGGGGCGTCACGGTGAGCAACGGGCTGAACCTGAGTCTCGGGATCACCCAGTCCCAGATCGAGAGGACGTTCGGCAAACCGGTATCCCAGTCGAACGGGGTTTGCCGGTACGAAAGCAGTTCCCTGACCTCCTACGGGATGCCCTCCTGCGTGATACAGGTGGAATACTCCGGACAGCTCGCGGACAAGGTAACGATCCTTGACCTGGAGGAAGCGTCAAAGGTAGGAGCGATCCAGAACATGGCGCCGTCCTTCAACGCGGAGACCTCGCTGAGCGAACTGGTGGAACAGGTCGGAACGGTGCCCTCTATGGTCCGGCTCTACAGCCAGGACGCCGTTCAGGTGACCGAGTATCACTTCGGACATGTGGATCCCAAGGCCAACCTCAGCCCGGTATGGAAGGGCGAACTCATCTGCACCCAGAGGAGCGACGGGAGCTACCAGACGTCCTACGGATTCAGCTTTGACGGCCAGGATCCTCTGTTCGTCAGTTCACTGGAAGGGACGCCGCTTGCCGCAGTCTACAGCAGCTTCGACGATTATCTCGCGGATTACTACGAGTTCCGGAAATGCCTGCTGACCCAGAATCATTACAGCCGCGGCGACATGCAGCAGATCATCCCGGGAATGGAGCGGGTCTCCACCGGAGAGACCGAGATCTACAGGGCGAATTCAGCCTGCCTGCTGGAGGACGGCGTGACGCCGGCGTGGAACTACACGATCGGCATCGGGGCACGGGGAACGTTCATGTACTTCTTCGGGGTAAACACCAGGAACTGGAAAAAGGCGGATCTGCTCAAAGATGTGGATCTGAAATCCATCGATGTGGGAATGAACTGGAACGACCTCCTCGCTTCGGTGGGCCAGATACCCAACATGGTGTATGTGGATTACTCCTACATCACGGTAGGCTTCGGCGCGTACAGGGAGGACGCTCAGTACCTCTCCGAGCAGTTTGAACTGATGGCTGTGGTGGACCTCAACACCTGGACGGTGGAGACGGTCTATGACAATACCGAACGCACGATCGTCATCGAATAAACGTTAAAAGATACAAAAAAGATCCGTGCCAGGTGCTGATGACCTGCCATGGATCTTTGTTTACTGTATGGGAGGCTGCGGGGAGTACGGTCAGAGGGTGAATCCTCCGTCCACCGTGAGGACCTGCCCCGTGATGAAGCGGGCTTCCGCGAGGAAGAGGACCGCCTCGGCGACATCTTCCGGAGAACCGATCCTTCCGAGGGGAGTCTGATCCGCCAGATCCTGCATCACTTCCGGGGAATAGCAGCGGTTCATGTCGGTGTCGATGACACCGGGAGCGACACAGTTCACGGTGATCCCCGACGGCCCCAGTTCTTTCGCCAGGGACTTCGTAAAGGCGATGACGGCTCCCTTGCTGGCGGAGTATACCGATTCGCAGGAGGCGCCTTCGGTCCCCCATATGGAGGAGATGTTGACGATACTTCCCGCGTGCCGGCGGATCATCCCTTTAGAGGATTCCCTGCATATGAGGGCTGTGCCCCGGGCGTTGGTGGAAAAGACGCGGTGCCACTGCTCCGCCGTGATATCCTGTACCTGTCCCGAGCCCGTGATGCCGGCGCAGTTTACGACGACAGCCAGTTCTCCAAGGGATTCCGCGAAGGACACAGCGCCGATGACGTCCTGCTCGGACGTGACATCGCATTTCCGGGCGACGGCGGCATATCCTTCCGCAGTCAGTGACGCAGCGGCAGCTTCGGCAAGCTCCGCGTTTTGCTTGTAGCAGATGACGGTCAGGTATCCCCTGCGGGCGAGAGCGGCGCATACCGCTGCTCCGATCCCTCTGCTTCCGCCTGTGACAAGGGCGACTTTTTCCATATTCCATACCTCGCTTGTGGCTCTTAAATAAACTATACCGACGGAGAGAAAAGGATGCAAGAGTGAGAGATTGTGCACAAAAAAACGTAATAACGTGTAAAGCTGTTGAACATTACGTTGAATCGTTGTTGAAAAGATTGCCTTTTCAGGTCGTTTCTGTATAATTAAAGTGTATGTTTAGCGCTTTTAAACAAGTTTTCCACGCGTTTTCATCAGTGAGGATCCAATATTGAACAAGTTACAGACAATACTGTCATCCATTTCCAGAAGCAAGGCATCGCCGATCATCTCTGCGATCCTTTGTATCGCGATGGTCTTCGGACTGTCTGCCAGCGCCCTTTCGCTCAGCTATTCGGTATCCGCTGCCAAGGCGGAAGTGATCATGGAGCGGACCGGCGGCGATGAAGTGCGGGATTATATCCCGATCACCCAGATGGTGAAGCTCTCCTATGAAGAGCCGGACATTCCCCTTATCATCGACGCGGAGCCGTCGACGGCGGAACTGACCATCACCCTGAAGGATCAGGAAGGCGTTACCCTCACGGGCATCCCCTATGAGGTGACCATCCAGTTCCTGGATGAGGAGACCGCGCCGGTGGTGATGTCGGATGAGGACTGCGACGGCATCATCCGCTATGAAAGCCCGAAACCCGGTGCCTATACCGTTACACTGACCCCCATCGAGGGATTCGCATCTCCGGAACCGGTCAACGTCACGGTCGAGCCCCCGGTCGAGCACAAGGCGGTAAAGGTCGAGGTCAAGAAGGCGAGCACTGCGGAAATGCAGCAGGAAGACGCGAATTACGGACAGGCTACCAAGGGCGGAAGCGCTGTGACCATAGCCGATACCGTGGAATATGTGGAATCCACCAAGACCGTTATCCCCGGAACAGAGGAGCGCATCGTAACGGATGCAAACGGCAACACGCTCTATATTTCCATCCCTGAGACGGCGAAGGACGAGGCGGGAGACACCTACCTTGTCAATCCGGACGGATCCCGGTCCGGCGTGAAGGTCACGCTGAACGGGGACGGGACAATCGCCACCGCCATGAGCTATGAAGTCGTCGGTGTCGGCGGAGATGAGGAAGGAAGCGGAGAGACGCCTCCGGCAGACCCCGGAACAGGTACGGATCCCGGAACAGGCACGGATCCCGGAACAGGCACGGATCCCGGAACGGGCACGGATCCCGGAACGGGCACGGATCCCGGAACGGGTACCGATCCCGGAACGGGTACCGATCCCGGAACCGGCAGCGACCCCGGCACAGGCACCGATCCCGGAACGGGCACCACGACCCCTGAGGAACCCAAGAAGGAATGGGTCGACTGCAAGAGCAGGGTCCTGGATCCCTACGGCGCACCGGTGAAGGACGCGTCCGGAAATAACGCATATATGTTCACCTCGGTAGAGCCCAAGAAGGAGATCGTGGGCGAGACCATCAAGTACACGGGCTGGCAGGATCTCGACGGAAAGAGATACTATTTCGATAAGAACGGAAACAAGGTCACAGGATCCCAGGTCATTCAGGGACACCAGTACGTGTTCGGGACCGACGGAGCCCTCGTGACATCCACCACAAAGGGCATCGATGTTTCCCAGTGGAACTGCTATACGCCCATCAACTGGACGGCAGTAAAGAACAGCGGCGTGGATTTCGTCATCGTCCGCTGCGGACTGAGAGGATCCACGGCAGGCGGCATCTACGAGGACGACATGTTCATCTCCAATATCCGCGGAGCGAAGGCGGCGGGACTGAAGGTAGGCGTCTACTTCTTCACACTGGCCGCAACGGAACTTCAGGCGGTGGAAGAGGCTTCCGCCTGCATCCAGATGGTCCGCAGAGCGGGCGTGGGACTGGAATACCCCATCTTCATGGACCTGGAGGACCCGGTGTCCTCGGGTGCCCAGGCTGCGGGATTCAAGGTCCTGTCCAACTCCCAGCGCACACAGATCGTGAACGCCTTCTGTGACACCGTACGCAACAGCGGATACCGCGCAGGACTCTACGCCAACAAGTTCTGGCTCTCCGCCAAGGTGAACACGGGAAGCCTCGGATCCGGAACGGTCATCTGGCTCGCCCATTACACCACCAAGTCGGACTATGCCGGAAGGTACGAGATGTGGCAGTACTCCGGAAGCGGTTCCTGCCCCGGAATCACCGGAGCGGTGGACATGAACGTAAGCTATCTCGGATATTAAAGGATAAGAAAAGAGATCCCGGAATCGCATGGATTCCGGGATCTCTCGCATATTCGGAAAAGATCACATCTGCCGGTAGTTCTTCATCATCTGCTGGAACAGCTCCTGCGTTGAAGGGGGAGTGTAGGTGATGGCGTTGGCTCCTGCCCGTATGGTCGCCATGACATGCTCTCCCGTCTTTCCGCCTGTGGCGATGATGGGAATGTCCGGCGCCACGGACCTGGCGTAGGCCACAACATCCGGCGTGTTGAGGGCTGCGGCGATATTGAGGATATTGGCGCCGCAGCGGATCCGCTCAAGGATGTCGGTCTCCTTGTTGACCACCGTGATGACGACGGGGATGTCGATGGAGTCGCTGACCATCTGAAGATCTTCGTTGGAGATGGGGGCGTTGAGCACGACGCCGATGGCGCCCTGGCTCTCCACGTCCTTCGCGAGCGTCCTCGTCCTGAGACCCCGGGTCGTCCCTCCGCCCACACCGCAGAATACCGGCATGGATGAATGCTTGATCAGCGCGTCGCTGATGGACTGCTGAGGGGTGAAAGGATATACGGCAAAGACTCCGTCGGCATCGCAGTTTTTGATGATGGCCAGATCCGTCGTGAAGACGAGACTCTTGATCCTCCTGCCGTTGATGACGATGCCGGAGGCATTCTGGATCTCCGGCGGGAGCTGAAGGATGTTGTGCCTGAGCCGGCTGGTATATTCCGCTACGTGGTTTTCTTCGATCATACGGATCACCTCCTTAATACAAACAGTATAATCATCACGAGATTATTTGTTTTGTAATACTATATGCGCAACTTGTATTTCATACAATAGACAAATTGTGAATTCTTGTTTCGTTCAAAGCGACGAAAATACAGTTTAACGGCTTTACTTTTTTCAAAATCTGTTATGATAGAAAAAAGGTGTTTAAAAAGGAGGAAGCGGATCATGGCAATCAAGATCGTGGAATATCCCAATCCAAACAGCTCATTGAAACTCCGGGTCGCGCGCGGCCATTTTGCGACCAGCCACAGCCACATCAATTACTATGTGGATCTGACCATGACAAAATACAGGCTGTCTGAGGCCAAGGAAGCGGCACGGCAGCTCGCCGCGAAATACAAGAGGTCCACCGTGATCGATACCATCCTTTGCCTGGACGGAACGGAAGTTCTCGGTGCGTGTATGGCGAACGAGCTCACCGCCAGCGGATTCGTCAGCATGAATGAGCACAATACCATTTATGTGGTCACGCCGGAACATACGACGGGCAGCCAGCTGCTGTTCCGTGACAACATCCTTCCGATGATCCGCGGGAAACACGTCCTTATCCTGGCTGCCTCGATCACGACGGGGTATACGGTGCAGGGCGGCATCGAAGCCGTGGAGTACTACGGAGGAATGACCGTCGGGGCATGCTCGATCTTCGCTTCCGTGGAGGAGTGCGCGGGGTATCCGGTCACTTCCATCTTCAACACGAAATATATGATGAGCGATTATATCAGCAAGCCCTATCATGAATGCCCGATGTGCAAAGCGGGGCAGAAGGTGGACGCGATCGTGAACACCTACGGAATTTCCAGTTTCGGTGAATAACAGTCAGATACCTTGAAGCGGGAGGATCATCCGGTCCTCCCGCTTGTGTTATGCCCCGGGTCAGTGGGGGATGCGTTTCGTGACTGTCTTCGCGTCATCGACGGGATAATCGGTCTCGAACATATCCACACCGAGCTCTCTTGCCCTGACCTGCCATTTCTTGTCCCTGAGGATCGCTCCGTCCACATAGTAACCTGCGGCATGGAGGTCATGGATGATCTGCGGAGTCATCTGCCAGATGTACGCGAGGTAGATACACGCGTCCATCTCTTTCATGAGGGCCACCGGATCCTGCGGCACATCCGCGATGATGAGGCCGATGGGGACGTCGGGATCGACCTCTCTCAGGTGGCGGAGCACCTGATAATCCAGTCCGAAGACGAACACGTGATCCGTCATGCCCTCCTCACGGAGGACGGCGGAGATCAGCTCGACCAGCCGGAGGTTGTAGGGCTGCGTGTCAAGGGGAACGCCCTTGAGCTCCAGTCCGAACCAGGCGTTCGCCTGTTTGCCCCAGCGCATGGCTTCGCGCAGGGTGCAGAATCCCGGAACGACTTCCCTGAGCTCCTTTTCGGTGAATTCGTGCACGTAGCCGGTGAGGGATGTCTTGTCCTCCAGGCGGACGTCATGGTAGATCACGGGGACGCCGTCCTTTGTCAGCTGGACGTCGATCTCCAGGTAGTCGGCGCCGTCATGGATCCCGCGCTCCATCGCAGCGATGGAGTTCTCCGGAAGTTCGCATTCACAGCCGCGGTGGCCTCCGATGAGAAGATGGTCTGAAGTCTGAAGCAGTTTTTTCATGGTTATCTCCTGTACGTAATATATTAGGAAAGTCCGGGGTCTTTGAGGCGGATCGCCCAGACGCCGTTGCGAAGCATGCCTTCGCGGTAGCCCGGGAAAGAACGGATCCGCTCCGCTCCGACGACGGGATCGTTGGTGCTGGACATCGCGACCCGTATGTCTTCGGAGGCGAGGAGGGATTCGGCGTCCGGATAATGCTGTGTGGAAACGACGGTCACGCACAGCTTCTGTCCGGATTCGGTGTCCTCAAAGCGGAGGACATCACCGGCGGTGAGGTCCTCATAGGGAAAGGGCTCCTCCTCCGTCGAGACCCGGATTTCGGTGGTCTTCGTACCGGCGAGAATGGCGCGGAATGCCCTTGGATTGATCAGAAAATCGTACATCGTCATGCTCCTGTGTTCAGGATAATAGTACCATACTTCGGCGGGAGGAGGGAGACGCAGGACGGAACGTGCGAAAAGATTGCATCTGAAACAAAGCTTTGTTATAATATTTTTCGCCAATCACGGGGTGTAGCGCAGTTGGTAGCGTGCCAGTTTTGGGAACTGGATGCCGCGAGTTCGAGTCTCGCCACTCCGACCAAGTAGAAAACATCCCGGAAAGATGTTTTCTACTTTTTTATATTTCCATATCTGCGGATTTGTGCCAAAGTGATAGAAGAACCGAAAGAATATGAGGTGATAGGATCGTGAAACATTTAAAGGAACTTCAGAATGAATATGCGCACCTTGTGATCAACGAGGGCCTCCGGATCCAGAAAGGCCAGAGACTGGTGATCAACTGCCCGGTGGAAGGGGCGTATTTTGCCAGGCTTTGCGCAAAAGCGGCGTATGAGGCCGGGTGCAAGGATGTCCTGATGCGCTGGACCGATGACACCATGACAAAATACCACTATCTCTACGCGGCGGACGAAGTGTTCGACGAGGTGAACGACTGGGACACGCTGATGCTGGACACGGTCTCCGCGGAAGGAGCCGCGTGGCTCGCGATCGCAGCGGCGGACCCGGAAAACCTGAAGGACTGCGATCCGGAGAGACTTCACCGGGCTCAGATCAGCAGCGGAAAGGCGAGGGAGAACTTCAGAAAGAGGGAACAGAACAACGATTTCCCCTGGTGCGTCTGCTCCATTCCCACGGCGGCATGGGCAAAGGCCGTGTTCCCGGATCTTGAGAGCGGGGACGCGGTGGAGAGGCTGTGGAAAGAGATCTTCAGTGCCTGCCGTGTCGAACTGGGAAAGACCGAGGAGAACTGGAAGCAGCATACAAAGGATATTCAGAGACACGTGGAGATGCTCAACGCCTACAACTTCAAGAGCCTCCATTACACCAACTCCATCGGAACGGATGTGACGGTGGAACTTCCCCAGGGTCACTTCTGGGCAGGCGGAGCGGAAAAGGCCAAATCCGGCGTGATGTTCTCACCCAACGTTCCCACCGAGGAGGTCTTTACCCTTCCGAAGAAGAACGGGGTCAACGGAGTGCTCGTGGCGTCCAAGCCTCTGTGCCACAACGGGGTGATCATTGACGGGTTCCGGTTCAGGGTGGTCGACGGAAAGATCACAGAGGTGCATGCCCAGAAGGGCGAGGAGGTCCTGAAAGGGGCGGTTGCCGTGGATGAAGGAGCTTCCTATTTCGGAGAGTGCGCGCTTGTGCCCTTCGATTCCCCCATCTCCGCCTCAGGGGTGCTCTTCCTCAACACGCTGTTCGATGAGAACGCCTCCTGCCACTTCGCGTTCGGATCTGCCTATCCCTGCATCTACGGAGCGGAGCAGATGTCGGAAAAGGAACTGGAGGAGAGGGGAATGAACAATTCCCTCACCCATGTGGACTTTATGATCGGCACCAGTGATCTGAAGATCGTCGGAACGACCTATAACGGAAAAGAAGTTACGGTATTCGAGAACGGAAATTTCGCTTTTTGATATAGAAGGTTATCGGGAGGGTAATTGATATGAAAAAGAGGAAGATCGCGCTGATCACTGCCCTGGCGACAGCGGCAGCGGCTGCCGCGGGAGGAGCTGCCTGGTATCTGAACCAGCCGAGAAAGGACAGGCCGGATCCCCGGAAAAGGTATCTCGCCTGCATCGGCGACAGCATCACCTTCGGAGCCGGTGTAGTGCTGGCGAGGCATCAGCAGGCCTGGCCCTATCTTCTGGAGCGGCTGCTCGGAGTGGATTGCCAGGTCCTGAACTACGGCATCAGCGGAGCGACAGCTGTGGATACGGGAGACAAACCGTACCGGAGCACCGACTTCTTTGATACAGCGCTCTCGGTCAACGCGGACACCTATCTGTTTATGCTGGGCACCAACGACTCGAAACCGTACAACTGGGATGCGGCGGAGTACGAGAAAGCGGCAGGCGAGATGCTGGATGACCTCAGATCCACAGGAGCCAGGGTCATCGTCCTTCTTCCTCCCAAGGCATTCCCGAAGAAGAACGGAAAGATCGCCTTTGACATCCAGGACGACGTGATACGCGAGCAGGTCATTCCGATCCTGCGAAAGGAAGCGGAGAAGAGAAATCTGTCCACCATCGACCTGTATCATTTCACGGAAGGACATCCGGAGTATTTTGATGACGGCGTCCATCCCAACGCGGTGGGCAACCGCAATATCGCGGCGTTCGTGTTTTCGAGGCTGCGGGATCTGTGGGATGACAGCGCGATATTCTAAAAGGTAAAAAACAAGGACCGCAGTTACTGCGGTCCTTATCTTATATGTGGCGTTTATTTCAGAAGTTTGTTGACCATTGCCTGGACTTCGTCATAGTTGTAGCCTGCAGCTGCCAGTTTATCCTTGCGTTCCTGACCGTTTCCCCAGTTTCCGCGAATGACTTCTTTGGCGATCTCCTCGATGCTCTTCTTGGTGGAAGAGAGGGGAGCGGCAGTGGTCGCTGCGGGGGTCCCGTACAGGATGGCGTTTACCTTGTCCTGGACCTCATCATAGTTGTAGCCTGCGGCTGCCAGTTTGTCCTTGCGCTCCTGGCCATTGCCCCAGTCTCCGCGGATGACTTCCTTTGCCAGCTCTTCGACGGTCTTCTTGGGGGCTGCCGGTGCCGGTGCGGGAGCGGATACCGGTCTCGCTGTCGTTACAGGACGTCCGAGGCTTGCTGCCGGTTTGTTCTCGACTTTGGATGCGGGAGCCGGTTTTGCCGCGACAGGGGAAGCAGCGGGTTTCGCTGCAGGCTTCGCTGCGGGCTTCGCGTTTGTTGCAACAGTCTCATTCTTCTGTGCCAGTTTGTTTTTCAGATTCTCAAGTGCGTTGAATTTTTTATCTGCCATTGATTTGTTCCTCCTGAGTTGATTCAGCATGATGGATATGCTTCACTGAATCCATCTTAACACAATTTGAACGCCTGAGGCGTGCGGGAATATTCGCCAAAAGTAGGAAATGGGTCAGATTGCCAGAAATTGTCCCAGGTTTCTGATCAGGGTATTCTTCCAGAATCCGTAACGGATGACCGTCGCCCACCTGGACAGTTTTCCCTTCTTGCTCATGGAGCCGTATGCCCTGCATATATCGTATTGCTTCGGTGCGAGCCGGTCCCTGTAGTATTCGGCGAAGCAGTCCGCCTGGGAGAACATGCTCTCATAGATGCGGCTCACTTTCTCCTTGTTCGCAAGTTTCTTTGCGGAGGCGGTCAGGCTCCCGGCATCATACGCTCCGACACTGTTGTCCCCGTGCTGCCGGTAGCGGATCAGGGGCTCACGTATGAATTCAATGCGGCCGAAGGCAGAGGCGCAGAGAGCGAGCCACCAGTCATGCATGACGAAGGACGCCGGCAGATCCCGGATGCAGTCTCTCAGCGCCCGGTTGATCATAACGGTGCACCCCGTCACGTTGTTCTGAGCCAGCAGCTGATTCAGCGATGTCCTCTCCGGGGAGATCTTTTCATATGCCCAGAGAGAGGGAGCGATCTCATTGAGATCCCGGTCGACCACCGAGAGATCGGTGTGGACGAGCAGGGGCGTGTCCGGTCCGAACTGTGCTTCCGCTTCCTTCATGCGGGCGAAGGTGCGGGAGATCTTGTCCGGTTCCCAGTAGTCGTCCGCATCCGCGAACATGACGTAAGGGGAAGTATCCCAGTTGAGGAGAGATGTCATGAAGTTCATCGCGGCGCTGCCGGAAGGCTTTTCGTTTACCCGGATCCGGATCCGGCTGTCGCCGTAGGAGCGCAGGATGGAGACGGTGCCGTCCGAGGAGCAGTCGTCCTGCACGAGGAGCTCGAGATCGCCGAAGTCGCCGGAAAGGATCGAATCCACCAGCGGCCGGATGTAGGCTTCACTGTTGTAGGTACATAGGATGACCGATATTGCGGGCAATGCTTGCTCCTCCTTTCTGTTTTTTCTCATTCTAGCACAGAAGCGGGGAAAATCCATCCGGCTGTGTCCGGACGGCGCTGTTTGACGCAACGGCGCAGAATAGGTACACTATTGATATTCGATCGACTAGAAGAAAGGGAGGAAAGCAGATGGCTTTGCTCGAGATCAGGGATCTGGCTGTCGGATACGACGGTCAGCGGGTCCTGGAACACCTGAATTTCAGGGTGGAGGAAGGGGACTATCTCTGCATTGTTGGGGAGAACGGATCGGGGAAATCGACCCTGATGAAGACGCTTCTCAGACTTCAGGAACCGCTTGGGGGGGAGATCGTCTACGGGGACGGTCTGCGCGCGAATGAGATCGGGTATCTCCCTCAGCAGACGGTGATCCAGAAGGATTTTCCCGCCTCTATCCGCGAGGTGGTCCTCTCCGGCCTTCAGGGCGGAAAGGGATTCCGTCCCTTTTACTCCAAAAAGGACAAGGAGACCGCGGAGAACAACATGAAGCGGATGGGGATCCTGGAGATCTCCGACCGGTGCTACCGGGATCTCTCCGGCGGTCAGCAGCAGAGGGTCCTGCTGGCGAGGGCGCTTTGCGCCACTCAGAAGATGCTCTTGCTGGATGAGCCCGTCTCGGGACTGGACCCCCAGGTGACAGCGGAGATGTACCGCCTGATCTCCGGTCTGAACAAGGAGGGAATCACCATCATCATGGTCTCTCACGATGTACAGGCCGCGCTGAGATACGCCACCCACATCCTGCATGTGGGGGACGAGGTGTTCTTCGGCACCAAGAACGAATACCTGGCCAGCAAGGTCGGAAAGATGTTCCTGGATGAGGAAAACGCGGATTGATCCGCGCTTTCCTTGAGTTTTTCCCGGCAGGCCGTTAAAATAGGTTTGCACCGGAGTGTGTGATCATATGCAGCATATGCTGTATCAATAAAGGAAGTATGTTATGAATCTTGAAAAGTATCTGGATATCAAGCCTGAGATCGCCGAAGCGCTTGCTGCCGGGAAACCGGTAGTCGGCCTCGAGAGCACGATCCTCAGCCATGGAATGCCTTATCCCCAGAACACGGAGTTCGCCGCCAAGGTGGAGGAGATCGTCCGTGCCGCAGGTGCCATCCCCGCTACTACGGCGATCATCGGCGGAAAACTCAAGGTCGGCCTCACCAATGACGAGCTGATGACGATGTGCAATCCGAAGGATATCGGCAAAGTTTCCAGAAGGGACGTAGCCGTATATCTCGCCACCGGAAAGACCGGTGCCACTACCGTTGCCACCACCATGATGATCTGCGCCATGGCCGGTATCCGCGTATTCGCTACCGGCGGGATCGGCGGTGTCCACCGCCACGGCGAGAGTACGATGGATATCTCCGCTGACCTTCAGGAACTGGCGAACACCCCTGTCTGCGTCGTGTGCGCAGGCGCGAAATCCCTTCTCGACCTGGGAAGGACCCTCGAGTACCTTGAGACCTTCGGTGTCCCGGTCCTCGGATACAAGACCGATGAGTTCCCCGCCTTCTACTGCAAGACGAGCGGTTTTAAGCTGGATTACCGCTGCGAGTCCGCTGCGGAGATCGCGAAGATCATGTACACCAAGTGGGATCTCGGCCTGAAGGGCGGCGCAGTCGTGGGCAATCCCATCCCGGACGAATACGCCCTTGACTACGACGAGATGGACAAGGTCATCTGCGCGGCGATCGAGGAGGCGGATGAAAAGGGAGTGAGAGGAAAGGCGATCACACCCTTCCTGCTCGCCAAGATCAAGGACATGACAGAGGGAGTCTCCTTTGCCAGCAACCTTCAGCTCGCATACAACAACGCCCGCCTCGCTTCCGAGGTGGCAGTGGAGCTGAGCAAACTCGGCTGATACCGATCTGATACATGCCTTTTGGGGATCCGCTGCCGGATGACCGGTGGCGGATCCTTTTATGTTGCCTGACAGTAGTCATGTTTTTATGTGGTCCTTCTCATGAATGCACATAAAACCGGACGCGGAGACGGCAAAATTCATCGTTCCATCAATGGCTGGCTGATAGAAGCTGTTGGTATACTATTAAATGAAAAAATATAATGAGGGATCCTATGGGAAACAGAGCAACCGAGTTCTTTACAAATATGGGCCTTGGAGACCGCATCCGGGTATTCGATCACTCCAGCGCCACCGTCGCGCTGGCAGCGGAGGCCCTCGGATGTGAGGAAAAGCAGATCGCGAAGACGCTGGCCTTTTACGCTCCCGATCCGATCCTCATCGTTGTGTGCGGTGACGCCAGGATCGACAACGCGAAATACAGACATGCGTTCGGGTGCAAGGCCAGGATGATCCCCTCTGAAGAGGTGCAGGAAGCGGTGGGATATCCGGCGGGCGGCGTGTGCCCCTTCTGCGCGAAGGACGGCGTGCGTGTTTTCCTGGATGAATCCCTGAAACAGCTGCCGGTCTGGTTTCCGGCCTGCGGGGAGCGGAACAACGCCGTTGAGCTGAGTCTGGAGGAAATGGAAAAGTATTCCGGCCCGGTAGGATGGGTCGATGTGACGAAGGGACACTGTGATGAAGACAAATAGCGCGAAATTCTCTCTATACAATGTCATGTGCTACGCGCTGGCATTCATCGTATCGATCTCGTTCTCCCTCTACATGACCGAGTTCGGGTACTCCTCGATCCTGCTTGCTACCATGCTGTCCATCATGAGCGGGATGCTGCTTGTGATCCGCTTTCTGATCCCGCGCATCATCAACACGGCGAAGTGTCACCTTGTTTTGAAGATCTCCACGCTGATGACCATCCTGGGATCCGCAGTGTTTTTCTTCCTTCCCGGAACTTCCTGGGTGAAGCCCTTTGTCTACACCCTCTTCGCCATCGGCGGATATCAGTTCCAGATGTGCCTCACCGACCCCTGGGTCATGAAAAACATGGAGAGCGATCCGGGCATGGATTACGGAAAAGTCCGTTCCTTCGGCTCGATCTCCTATGCGGTGACCGCCGTCGTTTACGGATGGGCGCTCACAAAATTCGGGATCGGGATCGCTTTCTGGTGCACGGCAGTCCTGGAGATCATACAGCTGATCATCACCCTGTCCATTCCGGACGAGCGGGGGAGGATCAGCGCGGACAAGACCAGGGTGTCCTGGAAGAGCATCCTGCAGAAACCCCTTTTCATCACCTTTGTCCTGTGCTATCTGTTCCCGACGTCCATCTATGCCCTGCTCGACAGCTATATGCCGGTCCTCATCCTGGAAAGGGGAGGGACTTCCTTCCATGCCGGCCTGTCCTCCTTCGTGATGGCCAGCCTGGAGTTCATCTTCCTCAATTTCTACACCAGGTTCGCCGACAGGCTCGGGACCAGGAATACGGTTGCGCTGGGAATGGTGGGATTCTTCTTCAAGGCTGTGATCATCTCCCTGATGCCGACGCCCACTGCCATCATCGCCGCCTGTGTGACCCAGATCATCTCCTTCTGTATCTTCATGCCGAGCAATGTCCGCTTCATTCAGGAGACCAGCACTCCGGAGGAGGCGACGTCCGCCTATACGCTGCTGCAGGTGGTCGATTCCCTCTTCTCCGCCGTGGTGACCAACCCGGTGGCCGGCGCGCTGAAGGAAGGCCTCGGGACCGGTTGGATGCTGTCCATTTTCGGCATCCTTTCCGCGGTATCCGGCGTAGTGTTCTGGATCCTGACAAGAAACGAGGAGTCGCTGAAGAGAAAGGGATGAGCGCCCTTTCGTCTTGATTTTGACCACAAAATATCATATCCTTTTTAATGTAATACTATTGTTGGAGGAACATACCCATGGGATATAAACTGGTGCTCGTTCGCCACGGCGAGAGCGAATGGAACAAACTCAACCTGTTCACCGGCTGGACCGATGTGGACCTGTCCGAAACAGGACATGAGGAAGCCAAGAAGGGCGGACAGCTTCTGAAGGAAGAGGGATATCAGTTTGACATCTGCTTCACTTCCTATCTGAAACGCGCGATCCACACCGCGAACCACATCCTGGAAGAGATGGATCAGGAGTGGATCCCGGTCACAAGAAACTGGCAGCTGAATGAGCGCCACTACGGTGCCCTTCAGGGACTGAACAAGGCAGAGACCACCGAGAAGTACGGCAAGGAGCAGGTCACGCTCTGGAGACGTTCCTATGACGTCCAGCCCCCCGCACTTACCGAGGATGACGACCGCAACCCCGCCAACCAGGCAGCTTACAGAAACGTCGACAAGAAGGACCTTCCTCTGACCGAGTGCCTGAAGGACTGCGTCGCGAGGGTCGTTCCCTTCTATGAGGCGGAGATCAAGCCGGTCATAGCAGCCGGAAAACAGGTCCTGATCGTTGCGCACGGCAACTCCCTGCGCTCCCTCGTGAAGTATCTGGACAATATTTCCGATGATGAGATCGTCGGACTCAACATCCCCACCGGTGTGCCGCTCGTCTATGAGCTGGACAACGATTTCAAGCCGGTAAAGCACTATTACCTCGGCAATGCGGACGAGATCGCCGCAAAGGTGAACGCAGTTGCCAATCAGGCAAACGCAAAGAAAGGCTGATAAAAGCCTGTGATCTTCCGGAGCCCGGACAGGGCTCCGGATTTTTTACCTGCAGGGGAAACGGGGGAAAAGAGAGGCCGCGGAGCTCCTTGTTTTCTTGATTTCCCCTATCCTTTTTACTACAATGGTACTTGTTGAAAAAATGGCTTGGAGGCTGCTGAACCATGCAGAAAAAACCTTACTATATCACCACAGCGATCGCTTACGCGTCCGGAAAACCTCATATCGGAAATACCTATGAGATCGTTCTTGCCGACGCGATCGCCAGATTCCGCCGGGAGCAGGGCTACGATGTCCGCTTCCAGACCGGAACGGATGAACACGGAGAGAAGATCGAGCAGAAAGCTCTCGCCGCAGGCGTGACCCCGAAGGAGTTCGTGGATCAGGTGGCGGGAACCATCAAGGAGATCTTCGATCTGATGAACACATCCTACGACCGCTTCATGAGGACAACGGATCCTTATCATGAGAAGCAGGTCCAGAAGATGTTCCGCAAGATGTATGACAAGGGGGACATCTACAAGGGATACTATGAAGGCTGGTACTGCACGCCCTGCGAGTCATTCTGGACCGACTCCCAGCTCGTGGAAGGAAAATGCCCGGACTGCGGACGCCCCGTCACCAAGGCGAGGGAGGAAGCATACTTCTTCCGTATGAGCAAATACGCCGACCGTCTGATCGAGCACATCAACACACACCCGGAGTTCATCCAGCCCGTCTCGCGCAAGAACGAGATGATGAACAACTTCCTCCTGCCCGGACTTCAGGACCTCTGTGTCTCAAGAAGCTCCTTCAAGTGGGGGATCCCCGTGGACTTCGACGACAAGCACGTGGTCTATGTCTGGCTGGATGCCCTTACGAACTATATCACCGGCCTCGGATACGATGTGGACGGGAATCACGGTGAACTGTATGAGAAGTACTGGCCGGCGGACCTCCATCTGATCGGCAAGGACATCGTCCGCTTCCATACCATCTACTGGCCCATCTTCCTGATGAGCCTCGACCTCCCGCTTCCGAAGCAGGTGTTCGGCCACCCCTGGCTGCTTCAGGGCGACGGCAAGATGTCCAAATCCAAGGGAAACGTGATCTACGCGGACGACCTGGTGTCTCTGTTCGGCGTGGACGCGGTCCGCTATTTCGTCCTTCATGAGATGCCCTTCGAGAATGACGGCGTCATCACCTGGGATCTT
The DNA here is from genome assembly GCA_964599695.1 of uncultured Faecalibacterium sp. Taxonomy (GTDB): domain Bacteria; phylum Bacillota; class Clostridia; order Oscillospirales; family Ruminococcaceae; genus RUG11783. The sequence continues at coordinate 63,467 of CAZRGP010000005.1, read as the reverse complement.
GTGGTGGAGAGGATCAACGCGGACCTCGCGAACATCCTGGGCAACCTGGTGAACCGCACGGTCGCGATGACCAACAAATATTTCGGCGGTGTCCTGGAGAACAGCGGTGCTGAGGAAGACCCGGATCAGGATCTTAAGGAGACCGTACTGGCCGCGGTGAAGAAGACCGAGGAGAAGATGGATGTGCTCCGCGTCGCGGACGCGCTGACCGCTATCATTGAGATCTTCCGCCGTTCCAACAAATATATCGACGAGACCGAGCCGTGGAAACTGGCGAAGGATCCCGAGAGACAGGAGAGGCTGAAGACCGTCCTGTACAACCTGGCGGAATCCATCACTATCGGCGCGTCGCTGCTCAGAAGCTTCATGCCGGAAACATCCGACAAGATCCTTGCCCAGCTCAATTCCGAATTCAGGTCCCTGGAGGACATGAAGGAATTCGGACTGCTCAAGTCGGGGACCAGGGTGACCGAGAAGCCGGAGATCCTGTTTGCGCGCCAGGATATCAATGAGGTGATGGCGAAGGTGGAGAAGATCCAGGAGGCGCAGAAGGCCCCTGAGAAACCGAAGATCGACCATCTGCCCGAGATCGGCATCGACACCTTCATGGCCAGCGAGATCCGGGTGGTGAAGGTGCTTGGCTGCGAGAAGGTCCCGAAGGCGGACAAACTGCTGAAATTCACCCTGTTTGACGGGGAGAGGGAACGCACCGTCGTTTCCGGTATCGCCCAGTACTACAAGCCGGAAGAGCTCATGGGTAAGAAACTCGCATGTGTCGTCAATCTTGCCCCGCACGCTTTCCGCGGGATCGTAAGTGAGGGCATGCTGCTCTCCAGCGAGGCGCCGGACGGCGGCGTCCACGTGGTCGTCATCGACGACAGCGTCCCGGAGGGAAGCAGGATCCACTGATCTGTTCATAGAGAGGAGAGAACCATGGTACAGCCCCACATCCATCTTTCTGAAGAACTTGGCGTCAAGTACGCGATCCTTCCGGGTGACCCCGGCAGGGTGAGCCATATCAAAGAGTTCCTGGAGAATGCCGAGGAAGTGACCTTCAACCGGGAATACCGCAGCGCCGTGGGAACCTACAAAGGTGTCAAGGTCCTGGCGCTCTCCACAGGAATGGGCGGTGTCTCGGTGGGGATCGCCCTGGAAGAGCTCCACAACATCGGAGTGGAGGGCGTGATCCGCATCGGATCCGCAGGAGCCCTTCAGGAGGGGATCCGCATCGGTGACCTGATCCTGTGCGAAGGAGCGGTGAGGGAGGACGGAACCTCCAGGACCTATGTGAAGACGGAGTATCCTGCCGTGGCGGACGCCCGGTTCCTGGCATGTGTCGTGGAAGCGGCAAAGGAGCAGGGATTCCCTTACCACCTCGGGATCGCCCACAGCCATGAGAGCTTCTATCACGATGAGGCGGACGAAGTCGCCCAGTACTGGAGCAAAAAGGGTTGTCTCGGTGCGGACTGCGAGACGGCGCCCCTGTTCACCGTTGCCAGGCTTCGCCACATGAAGGCGGCGAGCATCCTGAACAACGTGGTCGTCTGGGGAGAGGATACCGCGGACGCCATCGGAAGCTTTTCCGAAGGCGAGGATATGTCCTACGTGGGAGAGACGCGTGAGATCGTCACTGCCCTGGAAGCGATCGTAAAACTGGAAGAGAGATGCAACGGATGAAAAGATATTTCGGGATCATAGACACCCACGCCCATTACGATGATGAGGTGTTTCAGGACAGACTGAGCGAGGTGCTCGCCGCGCAGAAGGAGCACGGGATCGTCGGGATCATCGAGAATTCCAGCGACATTCCCTCATCCGAGAGATCGGTGAAACTGGCTCAGGAATATGATTTCATATGGGCCGCTGTCGGCGTACATCCCCAGGAGGCGGAGCGCCTTCCGGAGGGCTGGCTCGACCGCGTGGCGGAGCTGGCGAAGTCGCCGAAGGTGGTCGCCATCGGGGAGATCGGTCTGGATTACTATTATCCGGAACCGCAGAAGGAGAGCGAGATCCCCGTTTTCGAGGCGCAGCTGGCGCTCGCGAGGGACATGGGACTTCCCATTCAGGTGCACGACCGTGACGCCCACGGCGACGTCCTGGAACTGCTGAAGAAATACCGTCCTTCCGGTACGGTCCACCGCTTTTCCGGTTCTCCCGAGATGGCGAAGGAAGTGGTCCGCATCGGCATGGTGCTTGGCATCGGCGGGGCGCTGACCTACAAGAACGCCAAGAAGGAGAGGGCTGTCGTAGAGGCGGTCTCCCTGGAGAACATCATCCTGGAAACGGACTGCCCGTATCTGGCACCGCAGCAATACCGGGGCAAGGTGTCCACTTCGGATATGCTTCCGCCGGTCGTGGATCTGATCGCGGAACTGAAGGGGGAGACGCCCGAAAATGTGATAAGGATCACGAGCGAGAACGCGAGGAGAGTTTTCGGACTGGACTGATCGTTTAAAGAATTCAGAAAAAACACCGACGGACACAGGTTGGACCTGTGCCCGTCGGTGTTTTTTAGAAACGAGAGAGTCGTTTCCGCAACCGTCTCCGGGAAGTTGTGCTATTTCGACCCGGATCCGGTCAGGGACTGTTTTATGAAATGATAGAACAGGGGATGGGGCCTGTTGGGACGGCTCTTGAATTCGGGATGGTACTGGACTCCAATGAAGAACGACAGGGAGGAGATCTCGACCGTCTCGATCAGCGTTCCGTCCGGTGAGATCCCGCTGAGCGTCATCCCCTTGCCGCACAGGATATCCCTGTAATCATTGTTGAACTCATAGCGGTGCCTGTGTCGCTCCGATATGAACCCTGTTCCGTAGAATTCCTCCATTTTTGAACCGGACACGATCCTGCATGGGTAGGCTCCGAGCCGGAGGGTGCCGCCCTTGTCGACTTCGTCGCTCTGGCCGGGCATATAATCGATGACTTTATGCGGGCTGTCAGGATCAAATTCACCGGAATTCGCTCCGACCAGTCCGGCTGCGTGGCGGGCGAACTCGATCACTGCCACCTGCATGCCCAGGCAGATCCCGAAGTAGGGGATGCGGTTTTCACGGGCGTAGCGAGCGGCACAGATCATCCCCTCGATCCCTCTCCCGCCGAATCCTCCGGGGACGATGATCCCGTCGTATCCGCTCAGGATGTCGCTTGCGTTTTCGTCGGTGATTGTCTCCGAGTTGATCCACCCGATGCAGACATCGGCATCCTGGGCGTAGCCAGCGTGTTTGAGCGCTTCGGCGACCGAGAGGTAGGCGTCATGCAGCTGAACATATTTTCCTACGAGAGCGATGGAAACACGCCGTGAGGATCCGCGCATGCGCGCTACCATACGTTTCCATTCACCGAGGTCCGGGTGAGAAGAGGGAAGAGACAGTTCCCGGCAGACAACGTCGGAGAAACGGCTCTCCTCCAGCATGAGCGGCGCTTCGTAGAGCAGGGGCAGCGTCCGGTTCTCGATGACGCAATCCCTCGGAACGTTGCAAAACAGCGCGATCTTATCAAAAATGGAAGGCTCAAGGGGACTGTCACAGCGCAGAACGATGATGTTCGGATGGATGCCCATCCCCTGAAGCTCCTTGACGGAGTGCTGGGTAGGTTTGGACTTGTGCTCTTCGGATCCGCTCAGGTAAGGGACGAGAGTGACATGGATGAAAAGACTGTTTTCCCTGCCTGCTTCCAGCGAGACCTGTCTGGCCGCTTCGATAAACGGCTGGCTCTCGATGTCCCCGATCGTTCCCCCGATCTCGGTGATAACGACATCCGCGTCTGTATGTGAAGCCACGTCATAGATAAAATTTTTGATCTCGTCCGTGACATGCGGGATCACCTGAACGGTGGATCCGAGGTATTCTCCGCGGCGCTCCTTATTGAGAACGTTCCAGTAGACCTTGCCTGTGGTCAGATTGGAATACCGGTTCAGATCCTCGTCGATGAACCTTTCGTAATGCCCCAGATCAAGATCTGTTTCAGCTCCGTCTTCGGTCACGTACACCTCACCGTGCTGATAGGGGCTCATCGTTCCCGGGTCCACATTGATATAGGGATCCAGTTTCTGGGCAGCGATCTTGAGACCGCGCTGCTTGAGGAGCCTGCCGAGGGACGCGGCGGTGATTCCTTTTCCAAGCCCGGAGACCACGCCTCCGGTCACAAAAATGTATTTTGTCATGATCTTCCTCCGGTCGTTGTGTTTTCGCAGAAGGCGATGAAATTGCGCAGCAGCTTTAAGCCCGCTTCTCCGGACTTCTCGGGATGGAACTGCGTCCCGATGATGTTATCTCTGGCGGCGACCGCGCAAAGCGGGTGACCGCCGTATTCTGCATCTGCCACCGTATAGATCTCTTTTTCCGGAACCGCGTAGTAGGAATGGATGAAATAGAATTCCTCCTCCGGGGCGATCCCTTCAAGAATGTCCGGAGCGGAGGGAAGTTCCCCGGATCCATGGGAACGGACCTTCAGAGGTTCCCAGCTGATGTGGGGCAAGGAAAGGACCGCGCCGTCGGAGTCTGTTCCGGGGATCCGCGTCACTTTTCCGGGGATCAGACCGAGACCGGGGTGGAGCCCGAACTCATCTGAAGAGTCAAACAGCATCTGCATACCCAGGCATATGCCCAGGAGCGGAGTACCGGACAGGGCTTTTTCCCTGACGGCGAGGTCGAGACCGTTCTTGCGCAGCCCCTCCATCCCGTCCGAGAAGGCGCCTACCCCGGGAAGGATCAGCGCATCAGCTTTCCGGATGTCTTCGGGAGAGGAGATCAGTTCCGGCACCGAGCCGAGATGGGAGATGGCACTGCAGACACTTCTCAGATTGGAAAGCCCGTAGTCTATTACCGAAATGATCATGATCTTCTCACCTCCACACCGGATGCGATGAGGGAATCCCTGACTGAAGGGATCGGGTACTTCCTGTAATGAAAGATCGAGGCTGCCGCGACTGCCGCCGCTCCTGCCTGAGCCGCGGCTGTGATATGATCGGGGTTTCCGGCGCCGCCGCAGGCGATCACCGGAATATCCACACAGCCGCTCACTGCTCGGATCAGATCTGTGTCCATTCCTCTTTGCAGTCCTTCCCGGTCCACGCTGGTCAGAAGGATCTCACCCGCGCCAAGGGACTCCCCGAGAACGGCCCACTCGACGGCGTCCCTGCCGGAATGGGCGCGCCCGTTGTCGTAATATGCCTCCCATCCGCTGGGAAAGCGCGGGTTCCGCTTGGCCTGTATGCTGAGCACCATGCATTGGCTTCCGAATGACCCGGATATCTCCCGGATCAGTTCGGGACGTTTGACCGCTGCGGTGTTGACCGCGACCTTATCCGCGCCGCATTCCAGGATATGTCTCACATCCTCCAGCGACCGGATCCCTCCCCCGACGCAGACCGGGATAAAGATCTCCCGGACCGTTTTTTCAACAACACGGGACAGGTTGTTCCTGTTGTACAGGCTGGCGACGATGTCGATATAAAGCAGCTCGTCTATCCCGGAAGTGTAATATTCCTTCGCGTAGACATTCGGATCGCCCAGTTTCCGGAGCCCTTCCAGTTGGATTCCCTTCACCAGGTTTTCGTCCTTGACATCCAGTCTGGCGATCAGCCGGATCTTTTTTGCCATCGTGTTCCTCCTGTTACAGTTCCCGGTGGGTCCCTGACGGATCACCCCAAAGCACTTCGCTGTCCCCTTCATAGGGGGTATGGCGCAGCTTCCACATGCCGTCCTCATATTTCCACAGATGGGGACTGCGGAATCTGTCCGCCAGGTGCATGAAGTATTCCCTGTCCATGACGGGCTGCTCAAAACAGGCGGACGCGACCGGAAATTCCTCCGGGCGTATGGAAAGATACTCCATGATCTCCTTTTCGAAACGGTCCGGATACTCGCCGTCGAATTTCTTGCACAGTGCCTTCGCTTCTTCCAGATCGATCTCGCCGTTGCGGATCTCCTGGGCGGCATCATAGGTGGTGCGGCCGATCCCGTATTTGATATAGGTGGTGTAGTAGAAGAAGTCATCGATCTTGTCGTCGATGGAATTGTATTTGGAATAGGTCCCCTGCGTGCGCTCCGGCGCGGGGCGGAATCCGCCGTGCTCGACGCTGAAGTAGTAAGCTCCCTGGGGATGCCATTTCTCATAGTAGCCGAGGTATCTGACCTGGACGTGATTCTTTTCCAGGTTCGAGGTTTCACCGGGAAGGTAGATCGCCAGATCCGCCTTATCGATGCCGTAGTCTTCCTCGAGGCTACGGAGACTGACTCCTCCCAGGTAGATGTGGTCGTAATCATTTACCGCGAAAAAGTGCTCATCCCGCAGGGCGGATTCATTGTCCGCGATGGGATTGCCGAATTCCGCTTCGTTTTCCCCGTAGAAGACGAGGGGGATCCCGAACTTGGCAGCTATCTTCGGAGCGAGCTGCTTCTGTCCCAGAATGAAGGGCTGGAAAGGATGGAACAGCGTCTCGGTAGCGAGTCTGGTAAGGAGCCGGTGTGTCCTTCCGTTGGGCGTGCACAGATAGTTGTCGAACCCGGAATGGATCCAGGCCTGCATATTGTCCCAGCCCCACGGTGTGTACATGTGCGGGGCCCAGGTGACGGTGAGGGGATGCATCCCGTATTTGTAGCGCAGCAGATAGGAGGCGTAGAAGCTGTCCTTGCCGCCGGAACCCGGTACCAGGCAGTCGTAGCTGCCGTCGGTCCTACGGTACTGGTCACAGAGCTCGCGGAGCTCCTGTTCCCGCTTCTCCCAGTCGATGTGCCCGTTTTCCTTGTTGTGGCAGGCGTGACAGGCGTCGCAGACGCCGTCCTCCTGGATGGCCATCGTCTTTTTTTTGCTGTTTATGGTGTGTTCGAATTCATAACAGCTGTTGGGCTTCTGGTTGCTCATCACGCATTCCTTGCAGAATTCCACCCTGGAAGGAAGGCCGTAATAGGTCTCCAGTTCTTCTTCTGGGATATCCGGAGCGTATTTCGAATAATCAATGGGGATGTACCGGGGAAGTTTTTCCATTTTCTTTCCTTTCATTCTACAGTGACGGATTTCGCCAGGTTTTTCGGTTTGTCGATATCACATCCGTTTTCACGGGCGGCATAATAGGCGAGAAGCTGCAGAGGTATGACCTGCACGGCGGCAGCGTACAGCGGATCCGTCCGGGGCACGTAGATGATATCGTCCGCGAGCGACGCGGTCTTTTTGTCTCCCACGGGAGCGATCGCCAGGACCTTGGCGCCGCGCGCCTTGACTTCGATGATGTTGTTTGCCGTCTTGTCAGCGATGGCATCGCAGCAGCACACCGCAACGACCGGCGTGAGGTCTTCGATCAGGGCGATGGTCCCATGCTTGAGTTCCCCCGCGGGGTATGCCTCCGCGTGTATATAGGAGATCTCCTTGAGCTTCAGCGCACCTTCCAGTGCGACAGCGTGATCCGTTCCTCGCCCTATATAGAAGACAGACCGGGAGAAGCAGATCTTTCTCGCGAGAGCAGCTATTCCGTGGTTCAGGTCGATGGTTTCCTGGATCCTGCGCGGAAGAAGGTTCAACTGTTCGATCCCGTTCCGGTACTCCTTTTCCGTCAGTGACGAGCGCACATGCGCGAGATACAGCGCGAAGAGGGTCAGGACAGCGACCTGTGTCGTGTATCCTTTTGTTGTTGCCACAGCGATCTCCGGTCCGGCATAGGTGTACAGCACCGAATCGGCAAGTTTCGCTATGGAACTTCCCACCACATTGACGATGCCAAGGACCCGCGCACCGAGGCTTTTACACTCCTTTACCGCGGCGATCGTATCGGCCGTCTCACCGGACTGGGAAACGGCGATGACGAGGGTGTTTTCATCCACGATCGGATCCTTGTAGCGGAGTTCGCTGGCAAGTTCCGTATCCACAGGGATCCTGCACAGAGACTCAAAGGCGGATCTTGCCGCGCATCCCGCGTAAAAGGCGGAACCGCACGCGGTGATGATGATGCGTGTTATTCCCTGAAGATAGGGGACCGGAAGATCGATCTCGTCCATCCGGATGTTCCCTTTTTTTAAACGGGGCGCCAGCGCTGCCTTGACCGCCCGCGGCTGTTCCATGATCTCCTTGAGCATGAAGTGATCATAACCGCCCTTTTCCGCTGCCTGTATGTCCCACGTCACGCGGGTGCTTTTCTTGTGCAGGGGCGTCCCAGCCGCGTCGAAGATCTCGATCTTCCCCGGCGCGATCGCGGCGAGTTCTCCGTCGTCAAGGTAGATCACGTTCTTGGTGTGCGCGACGAGGGCGGTGACGTCGGAAGCGAAATAGTTTTCCTCGGTTCCGATGCCGAGGATGAGGGGGCTTCCGTCTCGAAGCGCGTAGACCGTTCCCGGTTCATCCGCGCTGATGACACCCAGGGCGTAGGAGCCTCTGAGCTGGGAAGCGGCCTTCATGATCGCCGTTCTGGTGTTTCCCGTGTCGCAGTCCTCCAGAAGGTGAACGATCACTTCGGTGTCCGTTTCGCTGTCAAACCGGTAACCCCTCCCGATCAGTGTTTTTTCAGGTCCAGATAGTTTTCGATGATCCCGTTGTGAACGACGGCAAATTTCCCGTTGTTGCTTACATGGGGGTGCGCGTTCGTCTCGGTAGGCGCGCCGTGGGTCGCCCAACGGGTATGTCCGATCCCGGTCACGCCGGGGCAGGACCTGCCGCCTTCGGTGGCTTCAACGAGGTTCTCGATCTTGCCGGAAGTCTTTCTGACAAGGATCGTCCCGTTATCGATCACCGCGATGCCCGCGGAATCATAGCCGCGGTATTCCAGTTTTTTCAGGCTCTCCAGAAGAAAAGGGGCTGCCTGCTGTTTCCCTGTAAATCCAACGATACCGCACATCTGCGCTATCCTCCTTGCATATACTTATTCCCATTCCACGGTAGCCGGCGGTTTGGACGTGATGTCATACACGACCCGTGTGATCCCGGAGATCTCTCCTGTGATCCGTCCCGATACCCTGTCCAGGAGGTCAAAGGGCAGTTTCGACCAGTCCGCGGTCATAAAGTCATCGGTAAGAACGGCTCTGAGGACGATCGTACCGCCGTATACCCGGGCGTCTCCTTTTACACCTACGCTGCGCGATTCCGTCAGGACCGCGAAATACTGGGAAGGGCGCTGAGAGGAGGGAAGTCTTTCCACTTCCTCGCAAAAAACGGCGTCGGCGTCGCGCAGGAGGTCCAGTTTTTCCTGTGTGACCTCTCCGAGAATCCGGACAGCGAGCCCCGGACCGGGGAAAGGCTGTCTGGAGATGATCTCATCGGGCAGGCGGAGCGATCTTCCCACTTCCCGCACTTCGTCCTTGAAGAGGTCGCGGAGCGGTTCGGTGACGGAGGAAAAGCGGATATTATCAGGCAGGCCGCCCACATTGTGGTGGCTCTTGATCACGGAGGCGATCCCCTTTCCGCTCTCAATGACGTCCGGATAGATCGTGCCCTGGGCGAGCGAGTCGAATTCTCCCAGCTTATCCGCTTCCTCTTCGAAGACACGGACAAATTCCTCTCCGATGATCCTGCGTTTCTGCTCCGGATCGGTAATGCCTTTCAGGCGTGCGAGAAAGCGGTCCCGGGCATCGACAAAAACAACATGGAGGCCAAGGTTTTGTTCAAAATAGGAGCGGATCCGCTCGGGCTCGTTTTTCCGAAGGAGGCCGTGGTCCACAAAAACGCAGGTAAGATCCCTGCCGATCGCTTTCTGCAGCAGTACGGCCGCTACGGATGAATCCACACCTCCGGAGAGGGCGAGAAGCACCCTTTTTCCCCGCAGCTCCTCCTTGTATCTGCTGACGGATGAACGGATGAATTCATCCATTACCCACAGCGGAGAACACCCGCATATCCTGAACAGAAAGTTGTGAAGGATGTTCATTCCGTACGCGGTGTGGGAGACTTCCGGATGGAACTGAAGTCCGTAGATCTTTCTTTCGTCGCTCCCGTAGGCGGCGACAGGGCAGGAAGCGGTACGTGCAATAACATGGAATCCTTCCGGGAGAGCGCTCACCTGATCGGTGTGGCTCATCCAGCACACCGTTTTTGCAGGTACGCCGGAGAAGAGAGGGTGGCTATCCGTATGGATTTCGGTCTTTCCGTACTCGCTGTTCATGCCGGCATGGGCGACGCTGCCTCCCGCCAGCTTCGCGATCAGCTGTGCGCCGTAGCAGATGCCGAGAAGGGGGACGTCCATGTCCAGGATAAAGGGACCGCACTTCGGGGAGGCGGGGTCGTTCACACTGTTCGGCCCGCCTGTCAGGATGATGCCCCGGTAGCCTCTTTCCTTTATTTCGCTCTCGGTGATCCGGTCAAACGCGATCACTTCGGAGAACACATGGAGCTCCCGCACTCTCCGCGCGATGAGCTGGCTGTATTGTCCGCCAAAATCCATGATCAGGATCCTATCCATTTCCGCTCCTTTGTTCATATCTCGATCGGGCTGAACTCCTTTCTCTCCTGAGAGAAAAGGGGAAGCACCGTTCTGAGGAAAGTTTTTACCTGTTCTTCACATCGCCCTGTGTATCGCGCGGCGTCCATGCTTTCGCGGATCTCCTCTTCGGATAAGGGAAGGCAGCCGGACACGATGAGGACCGCGCAGGGGTCCGGGTCACCTCCGCTCTTGATCTCTTCTTCGATCTGCACGGTGATCCTGCGGATGGCTTCGTGAAGCTGCTGGCGGTCTCCTCCCTTCTTGACGCTCTTCATCAGAAGGTTTTCGGTCGCGGCAAAAAACACCTGCCGGTCTACCGCCTTTCGGATGACGGGTTCATTGACACGAAGGCCCTGCGTCACATTCACGGCAAGGCGGAGGACCGCGTCCGCGCAGAGGAAAGCTTCCGGCAACGCGATGCGGCGGTTGGCGGAGTCATCCAGCGTCCTCTCGAACCACTGGGAAGAAGCGGTAAGCGCTCCGTTCATCGAAGTGACCATCAGATACCGGGAGAGGGAGCAGATCCGTTCGCAGCGGACAGGGTTTTGTTTGTACGCCATTGCGGAGGAACCGACCTGAAGGGATCCGAACGGTTCTTCGATCTGATGATCGTGCTGCAGAAGACGGATATCCGTGGCGAAGCGGCTGCAGCTCTGAGCGATGCCGGACAGCGCGTTCAGGATCAGGCTGTCGACCTTCCGGGGATAGGTCTGCCCGCAGACGGGAAAGATCCCGGGAAAACCAAAAGAGGAAGCAAGCATGCCGTTCAGGGCGTCGACTTTTTCCGAATCGCCCTCGAACAGTTCCATGAAACTTGCTTCCGTTCCGGTGGCGCCTCTGCACCCGAGAAAAAGGAGCTCCCCAAGGACGGAGTCCAGGGTGCGGAGATCCAGGAGAAGATCCTGCATCCAGAGGGTCGCTCTTTTTCCTACCGTGACGAGCTGGGCAGGCTGATAGTGTGTGTATCCCACGGTCGGCAGCCCGCTGTACCGCCCGGCAAATTCAGCGAGGGATGACAGGAGCGAGCAGATCTGAGCCCGGATGAACTGAAGGGCCTGCCTGTAAAGTATGAGATCGGTATTATCGGTCACATAGCAGCTGGTCGCACCGAGGTGAATGATCCCTGAAGCGGAGGGTGCCGCTTTGCCGAAAGCGTAGATATGCGCCATGACGTCGTGTTTCACTTCCTTTTCACGGGAGCGCACGATGTCATAGTCTATATCCCGGATATGGCTCTCCATCTCCGCGATCTGCCCGGCAGTGATGGGGAGACCGAGCTCTTTCTCCACCTTTGCCAGCTCGACCCACAGTTTCCGCCATGTCTGATAGCGGTTGTCCGCGGAGAAAAGGCGAACCATCTCTTCCGATGCGTAGCGAGCGGACAGGGGAGATTCATATCGGTCGGTCATTTTTGCTCCTCCTTGTCGTCTATGGTGGAAAGACCGGATTCGAAGGAGGGCATGAGCTGAAGTTTGAACCGGTTCATCCGGTGGAGAAGATCGATCCTTTCTTTCTTTCCGGCATCGGCGATAAAGCCGCTGCGTATGTACTGATCCAGTTCCTTGTATGTGAAGCCCAGGTTATCCTCGTCCGTTTTCCCGCTCAGTCCGTCCGAAGGCGCTTTCTCGATCAGTATTTCCGGGATGCCTAGAGATCTTCCGACCGCTTTTACCTCCTGAACGGTGAGACGGGCAAGAGGACTGAAATCACCGGCGGCGTCCCCGTACCTTGTGGAGTAGCCGACCCAGTCTTCCGAAAGGTTGCACGTGTTGGCGACACGTCCGTTGTTGCTCTGGGAAACTGCGTACAGGACGGACATCCGTATCCTCGCGGGAAGGTTCACCCTGCTCTGGTCGGAGAGGGGAAAGGGGATCGCGTCATGCGCCGCGTCGACGATCTTCCCGATGTTTATCTCATAGCTGCGTATCCCGAGGTGGGAGACCAGGAGCCGCGCCATGTCGATGTCTTCCTGTATACCGTCGGGCATAAGGACCCCGATGACCTTCTCCCTGCCCAGCGCTTCGACACAAAGGGCAGCCGTGACCGAACTGTCCTTTCCGCCGGAGATCCCGATGACTGCGTTGCAGCCGTCTCCGTTATTCCTGAAAAAGTCCCGGATCCACAAAACGCATTTTTGTGCCGTGACATCTGCCTGAAACATGATCTCTCCTGTCTGCGATTATCGCCTGATGATGCTGTTGCGCTCCGGTCCCACCGAGACAAAGGAGACCGGCAGACCGAGATATGACTCGATCCGTTCCACATAGCTCCTTGCTTCCAGAGGGAGCGAATCCCATTGACGGATCCCGGAGATGTCCTTTTTCCATCCCGGTACATACTCTATGCAGGGCAGCGCTCCTTCCAGTTTGCACGGAAACGGGAACTGCTCCGTTCTTTTCCCGTCCACGATATAAGCTGTACATACGGGAATGCGTTCCATGCAGCTGAGGACATCGAGTTTCGTAAGCGCGATCTCGGTCGCTCCCTGGACCGACGCGCCGTATGCCGTGGCGACCAGGTCCAGAGCGCCGATCCTCCTGGGCCGTCCGGTCTTCGCTCCATATTCCGAACCCGCTTCCCGCAGGACCTCCGCTTCGTCGACCGGAAGTTCGCTGACAAAGGGGCCTTCACCCACACAGGTGGAGTACGCTTTCACGACTCCGATCACCCGGTCCGCCCTGGCGCCGGGAAAACCGGATCCGATGGGGATATAGGATGCGAGGGTGTTGGAGGATGTGGTGAACGGCCAGATTCCGAAATCCAGGTCTCTCAGCGCCCCCAGCTGCGCTTCATAGAGGATGGATCTGCCTGCGTCCTGGGCGTCGCTCAGGTATTTTCCGGTATCACACAGAAAAGGGACGATCCTGCTGCAGTACCGGTCCGCCCATTCCTCCAGATCGCTCTCCTCAACAGGAGAAGCGCCGTAGACAGAGGTGAGCAGGAGATTTTCCCATTCACGGATCTCTCTCAGATGCGCTTTGAAATATTCCGGACAGAGGAGCTCCCCTGCGAGCACGGTCTTCTTTAAAGCCTTGTCTGAATAGAAAGGGGCGATTCCCTGTTTGGTGGATCCGTACTTCCTTTCCTTCAGCCTCGCTTCCTCCCGTTCATCCCTTTCCCTGTGCCACGGGAGAAGCAGGGATGCCCTGGTGCTGATCTTCAGATTGTCCGGGGTGACCGGGACACCGGCACGGGACAGCTGATCGATCTCGATGCAGAGATTCTCCGGATCCAGCGCCACGCCGTTTCCGAGAACGTTGACTACGGAGGGGCGAAAGACGCCGGACGGAAGAAGGTGGAGCGCGAACTTTCCCCTCTCGTTGACGACGGTATGACCGGCATTTCCGCCGCCCTGATAGCGGACTGCGATGTCGCAGTTCTCCGTCAGAAGGTCCACCATCCGCCCTTTTCCCTCATCTCCCCAGTTGACTCCTACTACTGCATATCCGGACATAAACAAACCTTCCTTTCATGAAGCCGATCGACAGTTACCTGATTTCCAGGTTCCATCCCTGAGGCGCCTCTACAGTGCCTTCCATGATCCCCGAAAGGGTCTCACGGGCTTTCGCGGTGAGGGAGGCGGCGTAAGGGGAGCGGCGGAAATAGGTGTGAACGATCCCGTGGTCGTCGATCTTTCCCACAGGGGAGATAACGGCTGCGGTCCCGCACAGGCCGCACTCTTCATACCCTCCGATCTCGCAGATCGGGATGCGCTCCTCTCTTGCAGGGATCCCCAGATAGTGTTCGGCAACATAAAGGAGGGATTCCCTGGTGATGGAGGGGAGGATCGTCTCTGATCTCGGTGTGACGAGGGAGCCGTCCTCCTTTATGAAAAAGATGTTCGCACCTCCGGTCTCCTCCACATAGGTCCTGGTGGCCGCGTCGACATACAGGTTTTCATCGTAGCCTAGGGCATGCGCCTCCGCGATGGGGAACAGGCTCATCGCGTAGTTCAGACCTGCCTTGATCTTTCCGGTCCCATGGGGTGCCGCCCTGTCGTAGTCGCATACCCTCAGTGAGACCTCTTTGCTGAAGTAAGGCCCCACTGGAGAAACAAATATGCGGAATTCATATTCCGTTGCCGGTCTGACTCCGAGGACAGGGTCCGTTCCGATCATGAAGGGACGGATGTAGAGGGAACTGCCGTCGCCGTACTCCGGGACGAGATCCCGGTTGGCGAGCACGACTTCTCTTACGGCGTCGATGAACATCTCCTCCGGGAAGACGGGCATATACATCCTTCTGCACGAATCCGCCATGCGGGCAGCGTTTTTGTCCGGCCGGAAGCACAGGATCCTGCCGTCGGGGGACTTTCGCGCCTTCAGCCCTTCAAATACGTTCTGGGCGTACTGGAAGACACAGGCGCTCTCATTGAGGGTGATGGTCGCTTCGGTGGAGAGGAACCCCTTTTTCCATTTCCCGTCCCGGTATCTTGCTACGTAGCGGTAGGGGGCACACCGGTACTGAAATCTGCTGATACTATCCATGAACACGCTCCTTTCGATGGGGAGTTACTTTGTGCCGAACAGCAGTTCGCCGTAGGACGGCACGGGCCAGTATTCCTTTGCGGTTATTCTTTCCGCTTCATCGCAGTGTTTCCGGAGGGTTTCCATCGCCGGAATGACCTCGTCCTTGAGAGAGACGGAACGCTCCGCCCAGGTCCCGCAGTCGGCCGACGCGAGCTTTTTCTCAAGGTCGAGCATTGCCATGTAGATCTCATCTGTGACAGCGGAAAGCATGCGGACCAGGTGGTCCTCAAACATGCACGGAGCTGAGGAGACTGCCGAACGTTTCAGAACAGCTCTTGAGGCGAGATCCGCCGCGTATTTCTCAGCGGCAGGTGCCAGGAGACGGTATGCCATGTCGACCATGGTCCGCGCCTCGATGACGACGGTCTTGCAGTAGTTTTCCAGCATGATGTCACAGCGGGACTGCAGTTCCGTGAAGTCGTACACGCCTGCCCTGGTCAGCATCTCCACGTTTTTCCTGTCCATCAGGTGCGGCATGCATTCCGGTGTGGATCTGTAATTGAGCAGTCCCCGTGATTCGGCTTCTTCGATCCAGCTGTCATCGTATCCGTTTCCGTTGAATATGATCCGGCAGTGGTCCCTATAGGTATCCGCAATGATCTCCCGGACGGCGCTCTGCTTGTCTTCTGCCTTTTCCAGCACATCCGCGAAGCAGCGGAGGGATTCCGATACGGCGCTGTTGAGCATGATGTTCGGACAGGCGATGCTGTCGGACGCGCCGGGCATGCGGAATTCAAATTTGTTGCCCGTGTAGGCAAACGGGGAGGTGCGGTTCCGGTCGGTCTGATCCTTGTGGAACTCCGGAAGGACAGCCGATCCCAGTTTCATCCACTGCTCCCGGGTCTCTTCATGGGTCTTTCCTTCGGCGAAGGACTCCAGGAGGGAGGTGAGGTCCTCGCCCAGGAAGATGGATATGACAGCGGGCGGAGCTTCGTTCGCGCCGAGCCGATGGTCGTTGCTGGCGGTGGCCACGGAGAGCCGGAGAAGATCCTGATAATCGTCCACGGCACGTATCACGGCGCTGATGAATAGCAGGAAGCGGATATTTTCCGCAGGGGTCTTTCCCGGCGCGAGGAGGTTTGTCCCGGTGTCGGTGGCGAGGGACCAGTTGTCGTGCTTGCCGCTTCCGTTTACCCCCTTGAAAGGTTTTTCGTGAAGGAGACAGGCAAAATGATGTTTCGCCGCTGTCTTCTTCAGGATCTCCATTACCAGCTGGTTCTGGTCGGTGGCCATGTTGACGGTCGTATAGATGCACGCCAGTTCATGCTGGGACGGAGCGACTTCGTTGTGCTCTGTCTTCGCGGGGACACCAAGCTTCCACAGCGTCTCGTTGAGGTCGGTCATAAAGGCCTCCACGCCCGGCTTGATCGCGCCGAAATAGTGGTCGTCCAGCTCCTGTCCTTTGGGAGGCGCTGCACCGAAGAGGGTCCTGCCTGCATATTTGAGGTCATCTCTCTTTTCAAACAGATCCAGGGGAACGAGAAAATACTCCTGCTCGGCTCCTGCGACGGCGGTAACATGCTTTACTTCTTTTTCTCCGATCGCCTTCAGGACGCGGAGCGCTTCCCTGTTGAGGGCATCCATGGAACGAAGGAGCGGCGTCTTCTTGTCCAGCGCCTCTCCGGTATACGAGCAGAAAGCGGTGGGGATGTAGAGCGTCTTTCCCTTGATGAAGGCATAGGAAGTGGGGTCCCATGCCGTGTAGCCCCGCGCTTCAAACGTCGCCCGGAGCCCTCCGGAGGGAAGGGAGGATGCGTCCGGCTCTCCTTTGACCAGTTCTTTTCCCGAAAAATCCAGAATTACGCCGCCGAGAGGGGAGCGTTCGATGAAACTGTCGTGTTTTTCCGCGGTGATCCCTGTCAGAGGCTGGAACCAGTGTGTGAAGTGGGTCGCGCCTTTTGAAACCGCCCATTCCTTCATCGCTTCCGCGACAGAATTGGCGACGTCGATGTCCAGCTTTTTTCCCTCTTCCATTGTCTGTCTCAGGGAGTCGTAGACATCGGATGAGAGGCAGGTCTTCATTTTTCTGTCGTCAAACACATCACAGCCGAAATAATCTTGTACGTTGCTCATGGGGATCCTCCTATTCGTTGGTTTAAAAACATATTTCAAATTGTATGGAACATTTCCTTTGATGTAAAATACATATAATATTCGCATTATCATACGAAATTTATATAGTAACCGGAGCGGAAAGATGGATATCAAGACGTTGCGCTACTTTGTAACGGTAGTGGAGGAACTGAATATTTCGAGAGCGGCTGAAAAACTGAACATGAGCCAGCCGCCTCTCAGCGCGCAGATCCGGAACCTGGAAAGGGAGCTGGAGACCACGCTGCTGATACGGGGGAAGAGGGGGCTGAAAGTAACGGAATCCGGACGTCTCCTTTACAGAAGGGCAAAAGAAATACTCAGCCTTGTGGAGAAGGCTGAGTCGGAAATATTGTCTATGAGTAAAGGAATGGGCGGAACGATATCGCTTGGTCTTGTGGAAGGAACGGCGCCGGATATCGCGGGATCGTGGTTTTCCGGTTTTTACAAAATGCACCCCAAGGTGCGCTTTCACATAACGGACGGAAGCACGGATGATCTTCTGGAAAAGATGCGGAGCGGTCTGATCTCCCTGGCGGTGATCACCGCGCCGTGCGACAACTCCCTTCTCAACAGTTTTTCGGTGGGAAAGGAGCCGATGGTAGCGCTGATGAACCGGAATCACCCGCTGGCAGGTATAGAGTCCGGCACAGTCAGCATCGGGCAGCTCGCAGGAGAACCGCTTATCGTACCCAGCAGGAAAGCGGTGGTCGACCGGATATACAAGTGGTTCCGGGAGACCGGAGACGAACCCAACATCGTGTGTGAGATGGACAGCTACCTTGACGCTGCGGCACTGGCCGGAAAAGAGATGGGGATCAGTCTTTTTCCCCAGACCGCCTACGTGCCCAATACGTCTCTCGTTTCCAAGAGGATCGAGGGAGCGGACCGGTTCCTGGAATATCTGTTTGTCTGGAGAAAGGGGCATCCGCTTCCGACGGTGGAAGAGCATTTCATCGATTTCGTGAAAGAATGTACCTTTTCCTCCGAAACGGAAAGTCAATCGGAGAGAAGGGAGGAATAATCCTCAGGCAGGAGCGGCAGGGGTCTCTTCGCTTCGGAGCGGACGGCAACGAATGAGCCGGCGGCGGAGCTTTTCTCCATCGCCTCCAGGACTTCCAGCACGTGAGCGGCGAGACAGGCGTCGGTCCTCGCTTCTTCTCCATGAAGGATGGCAGAAGCCATTTCCGCCGGGCCTACACCCCGGGAGTTTTCCCCGAAGGGGAGATCCGACATGATCTCCTCCGGCGCGGTCCTGGGATCCGGAGGGTAGCAGGTGATGGCGTCGCCGAAGTTGTTTGGGTTGCCCAGACGGAGTATCCCATCGGTCCCGTACAGGTAGAAAAGGCACTGTTCGCCGATGACGCTCTCGTTGTTTTCATGGATCGTGCCCGTGATCCCGTTCTTCATCCGCACGATGGCGGAGACGATGCTCTCGTTCGGCGTGGGAGTCTCCTGCCCGAAGTTGGAGAACTGGGGAACTTTCCGACCCTTGACGGGTAAGGCGTTTCGCAGAAGGCGGCGACGGAGTCCACGGGACCCAGAAGAGCCACAAGAGCGGTGACGAAATACACGAGGTAATCTCTCAGGGCTCCGGCACCCGGCAGCCGGAGGAAGGGAAAGAGAGCGGTGAGGAAGTCGTTGCTGCGGTTGACCGAGACGGAGAACGAGTGGACCGTCCCGATCTTTCCGCTGTCGATCAGTTTCCTCGCGGTCTGAAGGGAGGAGCCGAGGAAGGTGTCGGGAGCGCATCCCAGGCGGACCCCCTTTTCCTTCGCGAGGTCAAGAAGGGCGAAAGCTTCATCCGCGGTCTCCGAGATGGTCTTTTCGCAGTACACGTGCTTGCCCGCGTTCAGGGCGTCGCGGATCAGCCCGGCATGGGTGTCCACCGGGGTCAGGATCACCACCATCTCCGTGTCCGGATCCGCCAGCATCTCCTCCACCGTAACGGCGCGGATGCCGTAGAGGTCCGCTTTCTTCCGGGCATTTTCGATATGCCGCGCGCTGACCGATGTCACGCGAAGGCCGGGGAAACGGGTGGACATGTTTTTGAGGTAGATATCGCTGATGGCGCCGGCGCCGATGACTCCGATGTTCATGACGGAAAGTCTCCTTCCTGATGTTTGTTTCATTATATTACAGGACCGGGAAAAGCGCTGATTTTATTGCGCGCGGTGTTTTTGCTATAATGGGCGTACATGAGGGAAAGGGGGAAGTCCTGTGCAGGTCATCATCGTGTTTCTGGAAGGTGTCATCACCTTTATATCCCCCTGTCTTCTGCCCATGGTGCCCATATATCTGTCCTACTTCGCGGGAGGCGGAGAGAGAAACCGGAAGAAGACCGTTCTGAACGCGATGGGGTTCGTCGCGGGCTTTTCCGCCGTTTTCCTCGCCATGGGCATACTGGCCTCCACGGTAGGCCGCCTGCTGCAGAGATACCACAGCGTTCTGAATGTGATCCTCGGCGCCGCGGTCATCTTCCTGGGGCTCAACTACCTCGGTGTGCTCCGCCTGAACATCTTCCGCGGTGGAGTGGGGAAGGCGGACACCCACGACATGACTTTCGGAAAGTCCTTCTTATTCGGGACCGTCTTTGCCGTGGGGTGGACACCCTGCGTGGGGACGTTTCTCGGGTCTGCCCTGATGCTCGCGGGAAGTCAGGAGACGGTGCTCAAGGGAGCGTTCCTGCTTCTGGTGTACTCCCTGGGACTTGGAATACCCTTCCTTCTCAGCGCGCTGCTGGTGGATGAGGTCAAGGGAGCCAGCAAATGGGTCAGGCGTCACTACACATGGATCAACCGGATATCCGGGGCGTTTCTGATCCTTGTGGGAGTTCTCATGTGTTTCGGTGTCCTGGACAGGGTGCTGGCGTTTTTGCAGTAAAGGAAAGGGAAAACTATGAGCCGCACGATACGATTGATCGTTCTTGTTCTGCTGTTTGCCGCCCTGCTGTTTGCGGCAACGAAACTGTACAATAACCTCGTGGAGACCGCGCCGGACATCTCATCGGTGTCGGTGGAGGCGGAGGAAGCGGAAACAGAGGAGACCGAGAGGGAACCGGCGCCGGATTTCACCGTCTATGATGCGGACGGGAAGGAAGTGCACCTCTCCGATTTCAGGGGGACGCCGGTGGTCCTGAACTTCTGGGCGAGCTGGTGCCCGCCCTGCAAGCAGGAGCTCCCCGATTTCAACGAGGCCTGTCTCCGGGAGGAAGAGGTCCGGTTCATGATGGTGAACCTCACCGACGGCCAGAGGGAGACGCTGGAGAGCGCCGGCGCGTTCATAGAGGAGATGGGATACGAGTTTCCCGTCTATTTTGACACGGAGTATTCCGGAGCGGCAGCTTACGGTGTCAGCTCCATACCTGCGACCTATCTCATCGACGCCGAGGGGAATCTGGTCGCCTACGCCGTTGGAATGATCTCGGCGGATGCCCTGCAGCAGGGCATCGATATGATCAAGAATTGAACAAGGTGGTAATCGCATGATATTACTGGTGGATTTTGAAAATGTGGATGAACGCGGTCTGAAAGGGGTGGAGACCCTGAGAGAGACGGACCGTCTGATCATCTTCCACAACGGAACGAACAAAATGACCTTCGGTATGCACAAGAGACTGGCCGAGTCCAGGTGCCGCACCGAATACATCGAACTGAAGAAGAACGGGAGAAACGCGCTGGACTTCCAGCTCACGACCTATCTGGGATACCTGATCGCTCAGAATCCTTCTGAGCGCTTCGAGATCATCAGCGGCGACATCGGGTTTGACGCGGTCGTCGATTTCTGGACCGAACGCGGCGTCCAGATCGAGAAGAAGAGCAAGACCTCCCGGGACGAAGTGGAGTCCAAACTGGAGGAGCTGTTCGAGGCTCACCCCGTGGATTTCGCCGTGAACATGAAGGAACTCGCGGAGATGATCGACCGATACAAGACCAAGAACGGGCTCAACAACGCGATCATGAAGATCTACGGAAGTGAAAAGACGGGCAAGATCAACTCGGTGATCCGTCCTCTTACAAAGGACAAGAAAGGGAATTAAGGAAAGGATCGGGATATGGCATTTTCCTCTATGGTCTTCCTGTGGATGTTCCTTCCGGCCGTCCTCCTGGTGTTCTGGATCATCCCTTCGGAAAAGTGGAAGAAATGCTGGCTTTTGTGTTCGAGCCTCCTGTTTTACTGCTGGAGCGACGCAAAGGCCTTTCCTTTGTTCTGCCTTTTTATCCTTGTGAACTGGGTCCTTGGACGGCATGTCCGCGGAAGAAAGGGGCTGCTTGCGGCGGGACTTCTGCTGGATGCCGGTCTTCTCTGTTATTACAAGTATTTCCCGGGAGCCGGTCCCATGCCGTCCGGTCTGTCCTTTTACACCTTCCTGGGCGTCTCGTATCTTGCGGACTGCTACAAGGGAGAGGCGGAGGACAGGGAACTTGCGTCCGCGGCGCTCTATTTCTCCTTCTTCCCGAAGGTGACGTCCGGTCCGCTGGTGCGGTACGCGGACTTCTGCGGGGAAGCCGGTACGGGGCCCAGCGAGGAGAGGACGGCGTATGGTGTGCGGAGGTTCATCCTGGGATTTGCCAAGAAGGCGGTCATATCGGATCAGCTGGCTCCGGCGGTGAGCGGCCTGTTCCTCATGGACATCGCTACGGCGCCCACCCTGTATATGTGGGCGGCGGTCCTCCTTTACGCGATACAGATCTATTACGATTTTTCCGGATACACCGACATGGCAGTGGGGCTGGGGGCGATCTTCGGCTATGCGCTGCCGGAGAACTTTGACTATCCCTATGCCTCAGGGAGCATGACCGATTTCTGGCGCAGATGGCACATGACCCTTTCCCGCTGGTTCCGGGATTATATCTACATCCCCCTCGGAGGAAACAGAAAAGGTCTGGTCCGGACATGTCTCAATCTGGGAGCGGTGTACCTCGTGACAGGGATCTGGCACGGGTCGGGACTGTGTTACCTGGCCTGGGGGATCTGGAACGGAGCCTTCGTGATCCTGGAGAGGATATTCCTGAAAAAATACCTGGAGAAGCTTCCTGCCTGGATCCGCCATGTTTACACCCTGTTCGTGGTGCTGATCGGGTGGGTGTTCTTCCGCGCGGGGAGCCTTACCCGTGCCCTGCAGATGCTCGTATCCATGTTCGTATACCGGGCGGGGGATGCCCTTCCGATCCGGATGTTCGCAGGACCCGGCACCTGGGCGATCTTCCTCATAGGTGTCCTGTTCGCGTTCCCCCGTTTCCCCGGGGCAGTGTCCCGGTTCTTCTCTTCCGAGAGAAAGTGGGTCCGGGCCGCGGAGACCGCGGGTCTGATCCTGATCTTCCTGGTGGCGATTCTGTTCGTGGCGAGCGGGAGCTATACCTCCTTTATCTATTTCCAGTTCTGAAAGGGGGATATGATCGTGAGAAAAGACAGAATACTGATCCTGCTGTTCGTTGCCGTTCTGATCGTTCCGGTCCTGGCGTATCCCTTCCTGTACAGCCATCTGGATACCGGGAACCATGAGAACCGAACGCTGGCGGAGTTCCCGGATATCGGCTCCGGTTTCGCGTTCTTTGACGGGGTGACGGAGTGGTTCAACGACCATCTTCCGTACAAGAACCAGATGGTTGCCCTCCATTCGGAACTGTTCCTTTCGCTGTTCGACTCCACACCGAATCCGAGGGTGGTCATCGGGGAGGACGGCTGGCTGTTCTACAACAACTATGACGCGGAGAATCCCATCGATGACATCATGGGAAAGAGCGCTTTCTCGGATGAGGAGATGGACCGGATCGGCGATAACCTGGAATCCTGCGCCGACCGGATGGAAGAGCGGGAAACGGCCTTTGTATTCCTGCTCGCTCCCAACAAGGAGACGGTCTGCTCCGACCTGCTGCCCGGGTATCTTAGGAAGGGCATGGTGCAGATGACCAGAGCGGACATACTGGCGGAGCATCTCGCTGGCAGGGACATCCTCTTCGTTTACCCGAAGGAGGAACTGGAGGGGCTGAAGGACGGATATCAGCTCTACTACCGTTACGATACCCACTGGAACAGACTGGGAGGCTATGTGGGAACGCGCAGCGTATGTGACGCTGTGGGGGTGAATCTTCCCGCCCTGACGGAACTGGAGATCGGGACCGGAGACGGATATCCCAGGGATCTGTCCGATCTCGCGGGTATCGGGGGAAGGTGTACGAACGACACCGAATTCGTCATCCGCGACTTTTTCCCGGACGTGGAAGTGCGGTGCGAGGATGCGGGAGGCGCCTGTATCTGGACATCCGACGCGGAGGATGAGCGGACCGTTCTCGTCGTCCACGACTCCTATTACCGCAGCATGGCGGAATATCTTCCGAAGGTGTTCCGGACCGTCATCGACGTCGACCGGAATTACAGCGATCTCTATTCCGTGCAGAGATATATCGACGAATATCATCCGGATATCGTGATCATGGAAGTGGTCGAGAGAGGGATACAGATCCTCCTGCATGAAAATATGCCCTATTGAAAAAAGCCTCTGCCGTTTGGCAGAGGCTTTTTGGCCGGGCTTAACAATAACCTTTGGATACGTGATCCAGCGCGTTGTTCAGGGGCTTCCAGAGGACCAGTCCGACGCAGAAGTTTGCGACGCAGTGTATCAGGTCGAAACTGAGGCCGGACAGAAAGTAGGCGAGACCGCCTGCCCAGTCCCCGACAGCGAAGTAGGGAAGGGTGCACAGCGCTCCGAACAGAAGACCGTATATCCCCATCATCGCAGCCCAGGCGAGAGGGGAGTCCTCTTTTTTCAGAAGATGGGAGACAGCCCAGAGGATGGTCCATACATAAAGGTAGGGGATCCACCACAGGGGATGAAATCCGTAGATGAGCCCTTCCACGACGGCAAAGATGTAGATGACGAACAGGGTATCCACACCGAAGTGGACCCGGAACAGGCAGACCAGGAGGGTCACCAGTTCGACGTTCGGCAGCGAAGAGATCGCTTCTTTGCACGTGATAAGGATCGCGGTCATGGCTGCGATATAGCAGGCCCGCTTGGCAGTGAAATGATAGGTTTTTTTCCTGTCAGCTGTCATATCCGACCGTGAACACCAGCTGGTAGGCGTCGCCGTCCTTGATCGGAGTCTCGCTTACGCCGGTCATGAGCATCTCGCCGTTGCCGTCATTGATGCACCACCACTCCTCTTTGGTGCTGTCGGCTTCCACGCCGTCTACACCGGTGATGAAGAAACCGTAGGAGCTTTCCTCACCGGTCACGAAATCCTTTACGGCGTCATACAGATATTCGCCGTCGGTCTTCACAGTGTGGACCTTCTCGGTGCCGTCCGCAAAGATCACGGTGACGGTGATCTCCTTCTGACCGGCAGAGGTGGCGGGGCGTGTCACGAAATAGAGGACCAGTGCGAGAGCAAGCAGGCACACGAGTCCGGCAACAAGTTTTTTGGTTTTTGCGTTCATAGTTTTCCTCCATTGATAGAACAGCATAAGCAGTCCGGCGGCGGAAAGAAAATGAGCACACAACAAAAAATAAGCCTTACCTGTGAGACGGGCACAGTGACTTCCCTTCGCTTCCAGAAGGTCTTTCGACTCAGAACCTCAAGCGGAAAAGCTCCGCCTTCTCAGGAATATCTTCCCAATGGCATAAAAGGAACTCTCCTCGGCTCAACACGGCGACTCGTTCGTGCAGGAATCTCACCTGCTTCCCTGGCGCTGGAAACTGCAAAGCTATTCGGTTTGGTACTATCTTACCATAATCCCGGGGGAATGAAATCCGGTTTTTTCAAAAAAAGTGTTGACAAACGAAATCCGGTATCCCCATAATATATACTTGCGGAGGGCGATCCGCATCGTACAAGTTCAGACACAGACCATATACATGATTGGAGGAGGAATAGCGCTACAGCTATGCCTTGCAGAAAGACGTATATGGTTTTTTTGTTGTCTCAAAACCGCGGGGACGGTGCCGCGTAGAGTTCACCGGTCAGCGACGCACGGCGACTGAAAACGGTGCGGGACGGCAACCGACCAGCCTGACCGAATGAAAACGAATGAATACAGAAATGAAATGAAAGAAGGAAAGATAATGACGAATGCTTACGCAAAACGGTTTTGGCGCAAATATCTGAGACTTGTACGGCTCGGCAGGGAAGGCTTTCCCGTCGAGGACCCGCTGATCGATTTCCGGTTCAAAAAAAGAGCAGGAGAATACGATCCGCTGAGTGACGAAGAATACCGGGAACTGGCGGACAATGTGATGTCCGTCCACAACATCTGGGAAAGGAAAGAGTGCGAGAATGCAGGAGAGATGCTGCTGAGCGCGATCCGCAGCACCAAGATCGACAACTCCGCCCTTGAAAGACTGGTCAAGATCCTGGCTGACTGCTCGGACCGGACGGTATATGTTCCGGAAGCCACCGCCGATATGGGTCAGATGACATTGCTCTGCGATGATGAAAAAGACTATCAGGCAGAGATGAAAGAAGAACTGCTGCCGAAGAAAACATACGAATACCTGAACCGCAGGATCCGCGGGCAGGACGACGCGAAGCGGGCAGCTGCCATGATCATGTACAACGCGGTCTGCGGCGGCAGGTCCAACACCCTGTTCATCGGACCTACCGGCTGCGGGAAAAGCGAGATCTGGAGACACCTCGCCAAAGCGTACCCGGATATGATCCGGATCGCGGACGCCTCCAGGCTTACCGCGGACGGCTGGAAAGGCAGCTTCCATGTGACCGACATCTTCGAAGGGACCGATATGTCGGAAATCCGGAAACACGGGCTCATCGTGGTGCTGGACGAAGCGGACAAGGTGTTCTGCGAGCCCATCGTAGGAGCGAGCGGGACCGACTTCTCCGCCCTGCTGCAGGGCCAGCTGCTGAAGATGTTCGACGGAGACACCGTGGTCTTTGAAGGCAGTGACGGATCGCTGAGAAGCGGCATGACGGTCGACTGCTCACATGTCTCCTTCGTGCTCCTCGGAGCGTTTGAGCGGACCGTGCGGAACATGTCCCGCAGCAGGAAAAAGTCCGCCGGGATCGGTTTCCTCAGTGAGAACGGATCCGTTGAAGAACAGACCGGAGATGATCTGAAAAAGGTCTCCGGCAAGGACCTGATCACCTCGGGAATGCGGCGCGAACTGCTGGGCAGGATCAGCAGGACCGTGTTTCTGGATCCCCTCACCCAGAATGACTACAAGGAGATCCTCAAACAGTCGCTTCTTCCGGATATCATGCGCGTGTACGGATACGAGATCCGGATCGAAGACAGCACGGCCAGCGAATACGCCCGCCTCGCGTACGAATCCGGCCTCGGTGTCCGGCATATGCGCTCCCTCGTGCTCAATGCCATCGACGACAGGATCTTTGAATCTCCCCATGAAAGCATCTACTGCATCTGAAAGATCGGATAAGAAAGGAAATATATAACGAATGCATCTGTTTACAGAAGAGACCAATCCGGCCGGACGGTATATCCGGTTCGGATCCGTCGGATCTTTCCGGACCCAGACCGGCCCGGACGGGATCGGAGAACTGATCCGGGCACTGACAGCGGCCACCGGCCAGCACAGCCCGTCCCAGATCGCAGCGTGGGAAAACTCCCTCTCGGATCTTGCTTTTCTTCTCGCTGACCCGGAAGGGTACGCCGCCCTTACAGAGGAGCAGTGCGGAGCCGTCTCCTCGGATCTGGCACAACACGCCGGCGCCCTGAGGCGGGATCTGAGTCAGCTGCTCTCCGACGTGGACTCTTTTGATTCCTACGTCGGCATCTCCGGCAAGCTTATGACGCCGGATGAGATGGCAGACCAGAAGGAGCTGTGCCGCAGCGTGCGCGAGCGGGCCGAAGAGCTGAGAGTCCGCATGTTCGGTTCGGAAGAGGGGACCAGCACGATCGGCCTCCTCCAGGAGCGGATGGAATACTCGCAGCAGGTGTTCCGGAAAGATCTGGAGAGATGGCACAAACGCCAGCGGGAGAATCCATGTTCTATCCCCGAAGACACCGAGGTCCTGCTGGAGTTTCCCCTGGAACCGGTCAGGGCGCTGCCCGCCAGGATCGATGTGGTCCTCAGAAGAGGAGACAGGGCAGCCGTGATCGAACAGAAGCAGTGGACGGAGAGCTACGCCACCGACAAGCGCCCGGACGAACAGGCAGCGAGATATGTGGAACGCCTCGGAACCGCAGCGGGCTGGGAAGGATGTCTCCTCCGTGGATTCGCCTATCTTCACAACCAGCTCTTCTATAACGGAAACCTCTTCCAGGGGAGGGAATTCAACAAGGAACTGCCCTACCTCTACACCCGGCACTTCTGCTGTTCCATGTACCGCGAACTGGCGGTCTTCCTCTCGGAGAAAGCGGAGTGAGGAACTGGCCGGAGAAACAACAAAAGCGGCGCCGCCGGATCCGAAGATCATGGAGACGCCGCTGTTTCAGCGGAAAAAGTATGGTTGAAAAGGTGCGGGAGAGAAGATTCCTAGAAATTCAGGAGCCCGTCTTCCCGAAGCTGGTCCGCCAGGATCGAGAAAGCTTTCGTCTTGCAGACGGCCCGCTTTTCCGGTGAGGTCTTGACGAACAGACCGTACTTTCCGATACGGCCTACGATCTCGGTCAGCCCGGAGTAGGAAACGCTGTTCACGTCGGCTTCGAGAGAGATCTTTTCCGCGGCTTTTCTGAAAGACTCCCGGATCTCCTCGGGATCCCGGGAGAGGGGAAGACTGACCGAAACGCTCACTCCCATTTCCCTGGGGAACTTCGAGATCTCGGAGATGTTCCGGTTGCACACCGTGAGGATCCTGCCGTCCGATATGCTGCGGATCTTGGTGCTGCGGATATCAAATGAAACGACGGTGCCCTCAAAGGAACCGTACTGGACCACGTCCCCGACCTGGAAGAAGTCGTCTGTGAGCATGCGCGTCCCCATGATGAGGTCCCTGAGCAGATCCTGCACGGCGAGACCGACGAACGCGCTGACCAGTCCGATCCCGGCGAGCATGGACGAGACATCGATGCCGTTGATCTGGAGGACCGAGAAGATCGTCCCGGCAAGGATCACTCCCCGGGATACCCCGCGGATCACCTGGGCAGCCGTGCCTTTTTCTCCGGTGGCGGGACCCAGTCTGGAGAGGAACATGCTGTAGAGCTTGTCCACCAGATTCAGGAGGATGATCCCCGTCACGATCACAAAAAGACTGGCGACGAGGTCGGAATGATTCAAGCTGGCTAATAATTCTTTCATCGGATAATCTCCTTCGGTACTGTCCATTATACAAAAGGCAAAAAAATTTTGAAAGGCGGGGAAAAATCATCTTTTGAGGATTTCACAATGTGTTATAATTTCTCTGTTGTGAAAATAAATGAAAGTTATATAGCGCATATATTGGAGGAATAAAGAGATGCCTGGCACCATTTCCCGCGGCGTAAGAGCCCCGATCATCCGCGAAGGGGATGATATTGTTTCTATCGTTGTTGACAGTGTTTTGAAAGCGGCAAAAGAAGACGGATTCGAACTTCAGGACCGCGACGTCGTCGCCGTCACAGAGGCGGTCGTCGCAAGAGCAGCCGGAAACTACTGCACGATCGATGATATCGGCCAGGATGTACGGAACAAACTTGGCGGAGAGACGGTTGGCGTGGTATTCCCCATCCTGTCCAGAAACCGCTTCGCGATCTGCCTGAGAGGTATCGCGCGCGGCGCCAAGAAGGTCGTCATTCAGTTCGGATACCCTTCCGACGAAGTCGGCAACCATCTGATCGATGAAGACACCCTGGATGACAGCGGCGTCGACCCCTACACCGACGTCCTCACACTGGCGGACTTCAGAAGGCTCTTCGGAGTCGTGAAGCATCCGTTCACCGGTGTGGACTATCTCGAATATTACGAGGCCCTGGTGAAGGAAGAGGGAGCGGAGGTTGAGATCATCCTCGCGAACCGCCCCGAAGCGATCCTTGACTATACAAAGAACGTTATCTGCTGCGACACCCACACCCGTGAGCGCACATCCCGCCGCATCAAAAAGCATGGCGGAGAGAAAGTCCTCACCCTCTGCGATATCCTCAACGCTCCGGTAAACGGAAGCGGATACAATGAGCAGTACGGTCTGCTCGGAACCAACAAGGCGACCGAGACCACCGTGAAACTCTTCCCGAACAACGCGAAGGAAGTGGCGGACGCTGTAGCCGCAAAGCTCTTCGAGGCAACCGGCAAGAAAGTGGAAGCCATGGTCTACGGCGACGGCGCCTTCAAGGATCCGGTCGGAAAGATCTGGGAGCTGGCGGACCCCGTAGTCAGCCCCGGCTATACCGACGGACTCATCGGTGTGCCGAATGAGCTGAAACTGAAATATCTGGCGGACAACGATTTCTCTGATCTGTCCGGCGATGAACTGGCTGACGCGATCCGCAAGGCCATCGCCACCAAGGACGCGGACCTGAAGGGCAACATGGCGTCCGAGGGAACCACGCCCCGCCGGCTCACCGACCTGATCGGAAGCCTTTGCGACCTGACCAGCGGAAGCGGAGACAAGGGAACACCGATCGTCGTGGTCCAGAACTATTTCACCAACTATTCCAAATGAAAAGAGATGGGGCGTCCTCTTTGAGGGGGCGCCCCTGATATTCATCAGGAGAACATCATGCCGAACGAGAAAACGAAACCCCACAAGGTGATGCCGCCCGCGGACTGTGAGAACTGTCAGTTCTACGACTATGACGAAGAGTATAACGACTATCTCTGCACACAGGAGATGGACGAGGACGAGTTCATCCGGGTCATGGAGAACGGCGCCCCGGTGTGCCCTTACTACCGCTACTACGATGAGTACACCATGGTGAGGAAACAGAACTGAATATGCTCCTTTCGTAGCATTGCGCTGCTGCCTGCTGTTCTGCTATCATCTTGTACTGCGGAAAACAACGCAAAGAAAGGAAGATACACATGGAAAAGATGATCCCTTACGGGAAACTCTCGAAAAAGCGAAAGAGAGAGGAAGACAGAAAGAAAAGGAACACCTGGAACGGACTGAACCCCGTGACGAGGCGTCCTGAAAACCCCAGGGCATACAATCGAAAAAGGACTCAGAAGTGGGATGAAACCGACGGTCTGGGTCTTTTTTATTGCTGACCTTTCCCGGAGGATTGTGAATTTTTTCCGAACGTCGATCCGCGTGTGTTTCTCTTTCTTCTTATTTCATGTATAATCCAGCATATAATGGGGTGTTATGCAGACAGTGAAAATGATGCGAGGCGTCAGAGATGTGTATGGATGAGATGTGGATGCGCAAAGCCCTGGAAGAGGCGGAAAAAGCGGCCGGGCAGGGAGAGATCCCGGTAGGAGCCGTCATCGTCAGGAACGGGGAAGCGATAGCGTATGCCCACAACGAGAGGGAACAGGCGTCCCGCCCCACCGGCCATGCGGAGATCATCGCCCTGGAGCGGGCAGCAGCCCGGCTCGGGGAGTGGAAACTGGACGGATGCACGATCTATGTCACGCTGGAACCCTGCGTGATGTGCGCCGGCGCGATCATTCAGGCGAGACTGGACCGCGTTGTCTTTGGCGCGTACGACGATAAGGCGGGATGTTTCGGAAGCCTTGCGGATCTGACCGTCCTCCCCTTTGATAAGAAACCGGATATCTTCGGAGGCGTTCTGGAAGAGGAATGCGGGAAGATCCTGAATGATTTTTTTGTCCGCATGAGGGCAAAGACCGACAGTTGATATGGCTAACTGGTTTCGCACAAAACTGAATCAGATCTTTCACGGCAGCTCCGGCGAAGAGGAACACGTTCTTCAGCCGGACATTCTTGAGGTCGCTCCGGAGCTGGTGGAGCCGATCCGGGAGGAGGCAGACAGCGTAGAGCCGGTCCCGGCGGATCCGACGGAAGAACCGGAGATCTCCGGACAGGAAGAAGTGATCCCGGAAGAGGCAGACGCGGAAGAGATGCCTGCGGATTTCGCTGAGGAAGCTCCTGAGGCACAGGAAGAGATCGAAGAGACCGTTCCGGAAGACGAAGCGCTTCCGGTTTCCGAAGAGGAGGCGTCTCCCGAAGAAGCTGTTGCGAAGGTCTCGGTGGAAGAGCTGACGGCCCAGATGGAGAGCATGCCCTTTTTTACCGGCGTGCCGGAACCCGGGGCAGCGGTCCCTGAAGCGGAGGCACCGGCCGCCGCCGCAGAGATGGCCGAAGTGCCGGCGGAAGCGGTGAGCGGAACTGCCGCGGATGATATCACGGTGGGGACCTATGCCCTTGAGGATTTCGAGGACAGCGCGGAACCGGAGCTCCTTGCTCAGGAGGATGCCGTCACGGAAGAGACCGTGAGCGTAGATACGGAGGAGTATCACCCTGAGACAACGGAGTCCCCGGAACAGGAAAGCGAAGAGGAAACAGCCGAAGCCCTGGGAGAGAACATCGCCGGGGAGCCGGAAGAAGAACAGCCTGAGACTGATGAGCCGGAGAACGCGGAAGAGACATCTGAAGCACCGGATGAGACCGGGACTGCGGACACGGAAGCGGATCTGACGGAAACGACGGAGATCACGGATCAGGAAGGCGAACAAGAGTCTGGCGAAGAAGCGGATGAGACCGCAGCCGCAGAAACAGAAGAGGAGCAGCCTGAAACACCGGATG
Source organism: uncultured Faecalibacterium sp. (assembly GCA_964599695.1). GTDB lineage: Bacteria > Bacillota > Clostridia > Oscillospirales > Ruminococcaceae > RUG11783. Next base: position 31,842 of record CAZRGP010000005.1, on the reverse strand, counting down.
ATGCCGGACAGGAGACAGCCGGATCCGAGGAGACCGTGGAAGACGGTGCGGAGAAGACGGACTCCTCGATGGCGGAAGAGTTGTCGGATCTGTGGCGGCTCAACCTCTCGGAGGAGGAGATCCTCAAAGAGAAAAAGAGGGAGAGAAAGAGAAAGGCTGTCGCCTGGATCCTCTCTCTGCTGATCCTGGCCTCTGCTGCCGGGGGCGGTTACTACGCCTATGAGCAGGGCTGGCGCATCAATCTGTTCTATGAAGTGAGACAGTCCCAGGACGAGACGGAGGAAGTTTCCGACGGAAGAAAGAAACGTCCGGACAGTTCGGAATTTGAAGATGACACGGAGGAGGAAGCTCCTCAGGATGCACAGACAGCTACCTCGCCGGAAGGAAGCGATACCTCTGAAAAAGAGGATAACGCGGAGTCCGGGGAGAAGGACAAGGAGTTCGTCGGCGTAACGATCTCGAAGGAGGAAGATCCGGAAAAGATCTCCCAGGAGGGACCTACGGGCCAACTTGAGACCCCGGATCAGGTAACCGTCGGAGAGACCGGACCGGTCCAGACGGTAGAGGTGGAACGTGCGGTCAACTTTTATCTGTCGGTGGACGGAGCGGTGAGAGAGATCCGCGCGCTTCCCGCGGAAGTGAAGACGGTGGCGCAGCTGCTGAACAAAGCGGGGGTGACCCTGTCCTCCGATGATATCGTCGAGCCATCCAAAGACTCTGCTATCGCGGAAGGGGACACCGTCAAAGTCACCAGGATCGTATATAAGGAGTACACCCAGACCGAAGTGATCCAGGGACAGGCCATCGAAAGGCTGACTCCGGTGCTCCGCGCAGGCCGCACCTACGCGATCAATCAGGGAGGCCAGGCGGACGGGGAGATGGAAGTCACCTACCGGGACAAATATGTCAACGGACAGCTGGAGAGCCACGAAGTGATCAAGTCGGTGGTCACGAAGGAAGCTACGGACTATATCCTGCTGGTTGGGGCAAACATAGCGGCGTCTCCCATCAACGGCGCGCAGTATACGGATACGCAGATCATCGACGGAGTGCCTGCTACGTACAGCGCGGTCTATTCCGGAAGGTGTACGGCATATAATTTCCGATCCGGAGCGTACGGCGCATCCGGCATGTATCTGTCTCAGGGAATGGTCGCAGTGGATCCGAGCGTGATCCCCTATGGATCGCTCCTTTACATCACCAACTCGGACGGAAGTTTCGTCTACGGCTGGGCGATCGCGGCGGATTACTGCGAGGCTTCTGCCGCAGGCATCGCGGTCGTGGACCTGTTCTTTGATACGTACAGGGAGTGCGCGCTGTTCGGCGCGAGATCGCTGAACGTCTACGTTGTGGAACAACTGACACAGGGGGATCTGGCCGGTTACATCGCCAAGGAAGGCATGTTCCGGAGCAGGGTGCCCGCCTGAAAAATAACAGATCAGAGGTTTTAATCTTATGGGAAGTAGCAAAGGAAAGAAGATATTTTGGACAGTGATCGCCGTTCTGGCGCTGATTTTGACGGCCGCTGTGGCGTTTCTGATCCGCAGCGAGTATCTGAGACACAGGATCTCCGAAATGCACGGATCGATCTTCGGCAACGAATATATCATCGATACGTTTGACAACAACGGGATCCGTACCATGACGACACACGGAAGGAATATCGATATCACTTCCAATGTGCTCGGACAGGATCTGGACGTGGACGGAGCGTCGGGAAAATATGAAACGCTCAGCTCCGTTATCACCATCACGATCGACGGAAAGCAGATCATATCCTGCGGCGACACCTGTGTGTTCTATGACAAGGGGCTGAAGCCGGATTACGAGTTCTATCTGGATGAGATCAACTCCGAAGGAGGCGGATCGCTGTCCGAACAGGCACTGATCGCGGGACGTCTGAATTCCATACGGAACTTCATCGGAAAACCGATGGTGGTGGTCATCAAATCCCAGACAGGCGCTCCGATCTATGTGTTCTCCGGAAGAAGCGTGTACTGGGAGATCCCCGATGATCTGCCCAAATTCACCAAGCTTTCCATCGACGGAAAGCCGCTCTATATCCATCGGGCGAACTTCCAGATCATCGACGCAAAATTGCTGGACGACTGAGAGAAAAAGCGGGATCATCCCGCTTTTTTGCGCATCCGTGCGGAAGAAATCCCCTGCGCGGCTATGGTATAATAAGTTGTTTAAATGATTTCTGATAATAACAGAAAGGTGTCTTGGATGAGAGAATCCCGCGGACAAAGCGCTGTTTCGATCGTGCTGATGATGATCACGGTCCTTTCCCTTGCTCTGGAAGCAGGGGCATTCTGGCTTCGCAAAAACAATACGCCGGACTACGAGAGGGTGACCTTCTCGGTGGACGACTGTGTGAACTATGAGTTCCTCGGGACGGAGAACGAAGGGGAATATGAGGCTCTGGCCTACAATTCCTACTTCGCGTGCGAGATCGAGAACTTCGGCGCGGCAGATACAGTCACGGTGTACATGGACAAGTCCTCGGGCGACGTTTCGGAGACGGTCATCTACGCCTCCGGAGTGCTGGAAGGCATCAGCGGCGAGTTCGTCTTCCCGCTTCAGAAACAGGGAGACGGCGTATATCTGGCGACGCTGGGCATGGAAAAGCTGGAGGCCGTACGGATCTATCCCACAGAAAAGGTCCACTCATTCATTACGTATACCGGTTTTACCGTAAATGACCAGACGCACGCCGCTTCCTTCTCCTTCGGGGAATGGGCGGTGATCTGGCTCGCGCTGGCGCTGATACTGACTGTGTATGTTCAGATCAAGGCGGCGATCCGGAAGACAAGGACGCTGAGCCTGTGGATCACTGCGGTGTTCGGCCTTGGCTTCCTCGCTTCGGTGGCAGGCCTTATGGCGAGCCGTCTGTTTACCGCGGCTTCCTCCCTTGGGGACGTTCTCCCCATCGCCGGGGGTGTCCTGGGAATGGGAGGGGTGATCCTCCTCTATATCCTGACGAAGATCCGTTCCTTCTCTTCCCGGATGACGGCGATCGCCGCGATCCTGGTGGTGCTGTTCGTGTTCGCCAACGCCCCGCTTCAGGCTCCGGACGAGAACATCCACTTCATGCGGGCGTGGACCATCTCGGAGGGCCACTTCGATTTCGACAACAACTACGTGTTCCCGGATGAAGTGTATCTGCTGGCGAATGTCTTTGAAGGGGAATTCCACAACCGCGTCATCAAGACGGGGGAAGGGAACGCCCTCACCAAGATCATGGAGTACATGAGCAGAAGGAACGGGGAAATGTCCGGCCTTCGCAGGTTTGAGACACATCTTCAGGTATTGCGCCCCTATCTGCTGCCCGGCGCCGCGATGGCGGTCGGAAGGATATTCACCAAGAACGTTTTGTTCCTGATGTACATCGGAAGGCTGGCGAACGCCGCGATGTATGTCTGGGCTTTCCACTTCGCGATGAAGAAAGCGAAAAGATATCGCTTCGCCCTGCTTCTGGCGGGATTCTGGCCGCTGACCATCTTCATGTGCGGAAGTTTTTCCTATGACGCGATCTATCTCAGCTCCTTCCTTGTCTTCCTCGGACTATCCCTCAGCGACATGGACGGGAAATACGATTTCTGGATATGCGTGATCTCCTTCGGGCTGATGATCTCCATCAAGCCTACCTCGGTCGTGCTGATCGTGCTGATCTTCCTTATGCCGAAAGAGAAGTGGGACTGGAAGATGGCGGTCTGCTGCATCCTCTTCGGGTACGGCCTGTACTTCGGCTCCAACATCTATGTGCAGTTCGCTTCCAAGGGAATGTCCGCGGAACCGGTGCTTCCCGGCGTGGACATCCAGGCTCAGATCAAGTACATCCTCTCCAATCCCTTCCGGTATCTCGCGATCCTTCTCGTGGACGGATATCAGAACGCTTTCTATATCGGGAGAAACGGCCAGTTCGGCTGGCTGGACGTGGATACCATCCTTACGCCTTTCCTCACGGTGCTGTCCCTGTTCGTGGTATCTCTTCTCGGGACCAGGGCATCCCTGAAGGAGAAGCGCAAATGGGAGAACATCCTTCTCGCGGTGCTCAGCGTCGTATTTTACGGCATCGTGATCACAGGTTTCTACTGCGCGTGCTCCACCCTCGGATCCAGTTCGATCCTCGGTGTGCAGGCGAGATACCTGGTGCCGGTGATCCCCTGCCTCTCCATTCTTATGGCCAACGGATGGAACGCCCTGAAGGTGGCCGTCACCACCGATGAGGACTACAACGAGTCCATCTCCCTTTGGATCTGCAGCGGCACCGCCCTGGTTGCCGTAGCGGAGCTGTTCTTAAATAACTTTTTGATGTGAGGTGCATATGGATCTTCTGATCTCAATGCTGGTGCTGTTTACCTTTTCCGTCTTCATGACATGGAAATGGAAACTGAATGTCACGGTAACTCCCTTTGTATCCCTTTCCTTTATCATCATCGTGCTCGCTTTCTGCGGAATGCTGCAGATGCTTGTTCCGGGCATGATCCTGGTCTACGTCTGCGCGGTCGCCTGCGCCGGGTACCTGATCGTGAAGGAGAGGAAAAACTGGAAAGAGATGGCGAAAGCGGTGCTGCGCCCGGGACTTGTGTTCTTCTTCGCGGCAACGCTGTTCTTCTGGTTCACCCTCAAGAGCAAGAACGCGGGATTCCGCATTTGGGACGAGTTCTCCTTCTGGGGGACCGCGGCAAAGGTGGTATTTGAGGAGAAGAAGCTCTACACCCTGGTCAATACCAGCATGATCAACGTCTCCTATCCGCCAGGACTTGCCCTCAACAGCCTGTTCCTGCAGTTCCTCTCGCCGGAGTTCACCGAATGGAAGACTTACACCGCCTACAACATGCTCGCCATGGCGGCGGTGACCCCTCTCTTCTCGAGACTGGAGTGGAAGAATCCCCTCGGCGTCCTCGCCACGGCGGGAATCGGATATTTCGGCATCTATGAGTTCTTTTACGGGATGGACGGACTGATCCCGTACGCCACTTCCTACGCGGACTGGATCGTGGGCTACTGCTTCGCGGGAGCGCTCCTTGTGTGGTTCTGCGCTTCGGAAAAGGGACATGCCAGATACTGGGCGACGGTGGTCTCCCTGATGGCTGTCACCCTGATCCGTGATATCGGACTCGCCCTCGGACTTGTCGCGGCGGGCATGATCGCCATGGACATGATGATCGGGGACGGTTCTCCGGTCTCGGCGGCTGCGGGCAAGCGCAACTGGAAGGCGGATATCGCCGATTTCCTGGGACTGATGGCCTGTGTGCCGCTGGTCTACCTGGCATGGGCAGGCCATTTCAAGGCATATGTTCACGTGGACCGCGTCACCATCACCTATCCCTATTCGGCGGTGCAGATGCTGCTGGGACAGGATCCCCACTGCAACGAAGTGTGGAGAAACATGATCGACGCCCTGGACAAGAGACAGATCGTCAATTTCGGAACGCCGAAGGATATGCTCATCGTCTTTACGGCTGCCGGCCAGCTGTTCACCCTTCTCGCGAAAGAGAAGCGCAGCAAACTGCGGCTGCTGACCTTTACGGTCCTTCATCTGTTCGGGTTCCTCGCTTATTATCTGTTCCAGACCTACGCCTATGCCGCCATATTCTGGGAGGACGGCGGACTTGAACTGATCTGCTATGAGAGATATATCTCCAGCTATTTCTTCGGATGGTATTTCTCGCTTATCGGAGTGGGAGCGTCCGAACTGGCGGAGCCTGTGCCGCTGAAACAGCTTCCGAAGTTCCTGAGCGAACGCTGGAAGCTCGCCCCGGGACTGCTTGTGGTAGTCCTCGCTCTGTGGTCTGCCTTCCATTATCTTCCTTTTCCTCTCAAGACCCTCAGCATCACTTCGGATTATGTCAGCCTTCAGCCCCTGGAGCTCATGCAGGTGGCGCAGAAGAACATGCGCAAATACCGTTCCATCATGAATGATGAGACCAGGATCTATGTGGTGGCTCAGAATTCCAGCGGCGGAGAGTGGTTCCTGTGCAACTACGTGTTCATGCCTGCCTACACCGTGAAGACCATGGGCGGCGGAAACTTCGCGAGCAGGGAAATGATGGAGACCATGAAGGATGACCAGTTCTATTCCTATATGGTCTATGCCGATCAGGAGAACTTCGCGCAGTATCTCCGTGACAACGACGTTGACCTCGTATATCTTTTCAACCTCAATGAATACTTCTATGAGGAGTTTGCGGACATGTTCGCCGACGGACTTGCGGAGCGGACGGACGGGTCCTGCTACTTCTACGCTGTTCACGATCTCGGGGACGATATGGAGTTCGTCGGGATATACAGCAGCGATCACTACAGAGAACTGAGACAGGAGTGGGGACTGGATTGAAGAAAGTTCTGAAAAAACTGATCCTCTATGTGCTGCCGTTTCTTCTGATCTTCGGCCTGTTCCTCGCCTTTGAGCCCTATGATTATTTCGGGCTGCGGGGCGGGGACTCCGATTATCTCTGCAAACCTCTTTCTTCGGTGCGGGAACTGGTCCTGACGCATCCGGAGAACATCGTGCTGGGAGACAGCAGAATGGCGAATCTGAACATGGATCTGGCGGAGCAGTTCGCCGGAGAACCGTATATGATGCTCGGATTCGGCGGCGCTCAGACAGGGGAACTGGTGGAACTGTTCTGGTATGCCACGGAGCACACCCAGCTGAAGAAGGTGATCTTCGGTCTGAACCTGTATTCCTCCATCGATGCCCAGGAGGCGGGGAGGATCCCCGCAGTGATCGAACAGGCGGAAGATCCCGCGAAGTTCATCCTTCACGCCGGACACTGGCTTGAGGCGATCAATTCCGCGAAGATGAAGGCCTTCAACCTGCTCTGGAGCCTGACCGGGCATCCGGAACGCATGGAGTTCCCGGAGGACCCCACCGACTATTCCAGACCTCAGGATATACCGGCTGAGATGGGGGAGAAATACCGGCTCAATCTTGAGGAGTACAGGGAACTTCTGCGCACCAATATGGGAGAACATCCGGTCGTCCGCCAGGAGACGGTGGATAAACTGAGGGAGGTCGTGGAATACTGCGACGCAAACGGGATCGAGATCATCTTTGTCTATCCCCCTATGCATATCTCTGTCTATGAGCTGTATGAGGAGATGGGGCTTCTTCCGGAAGCGGAGAAGTACAAATCCTATCTGCGGACGGCGGCTGAGGTGTATGACATGGAATTCCCCAATTCCTTCACCGAGAACGACGACAACTTCTACGATGGCTTCCATCTTCCCAATACGGTAAAGCCCTATCTGGTCGAACTGATCTTCACCGACGTCCAGGCGGACTGTATCCGCCGGACCAAGCCATGAGGAGGGAAAGATGCTGCTGAACACGATCACATATCTTTGTTTCCTCGGGATCACGGCGGCGGTGCATTATCTGCTCCCCGTCAGATACCGCAACGGATTCCTGCTTGCGGCCAGTGTTGTCTTTCTCTATACCGAAGGAGCAGTCTCGCTGCTGATCGCACTTTGCGCCGCTCTGATCACCTTCTTTTTCGGAAGGAAGATCGCATCCTGCAATGACAGGGCGCAGAGAAAGCGCTTTGCGGCCGCGGGCATTCTCCTTCTGCTTCTGAACCTCTGTTTTTTCAAATACGCGAACCTGCTGACTTCGTTCCTGCAGGATCCGGTGAAGATCCTTTTCCCCGTCGGGATCTCCTTCTACACATTCGCGTCCATCGGATATCTGGCTGATGTCCAGAGAGGCGCTGTACCCGCGGAGACGGATCCGGTCACCTGGCTTTTGTCGGTGCTCTTTTTCCCGCAGGCCCTTTCGGGACCCATCGCGAGGGCAAAGAATATCATCCCTCAGCTGAAAGAGAGGACCGTTACACCGGAAATGGTCACCCTTGGCCTGAGAAGGATCCTTCTCGGCGCGACCTACAAGATCGTCCTTGCGGACGGTCTGGGGCTTCTGGTCGACGGTGTGTACAATCACCTTGACGAACACTCCGGGCTCGCGGTCACCATGGCGATGGTGATCTATCCCCTGCAGCTCTATTTTGATTTTTCCGGATACAGTTCCATGGCGGTCGGGTCCGCGCTTCTATTCGGGATCCGGCTTCAGGAGAACTTCCTCGCGCCATACTTCTCCACCGGGATCGGGGAGATCTGGAGGAGATGGCACATCTCGCTGTCGGAGTGGTTCCGGGATTATCTGTACATCCCTCTCGGCGGATCGCGGAAAGGGGAATCCAGGACTCTCCTCAATCTTATGATCGTCTTCACGGCGTCTGCGCTGTGGCACGGCAATACCTGGACCAACCTGATCTGGGGAGCGATGATCGTGATCAGCCGTTTCCTGGAGAGAATGGCGGTCAAAAACAGGTCAAAAGAAGAGGGCGATCCTTTCCGTCTTTCCGGCTGGATCAAAAGGGCGGGGGTATACCTCTGGTGGATGTGCACGATGGTGCCTTTCCGGATGGACACGGTAACGGATATGGTGAAGATGGTCCGCATGCAGTTCGCCAGACCCAACCTCAGCGGATTCGTCCCTGAACTGCTGAACCTGGCAGCCGCGGGCGTCTCCAACACCGGAACATACTATCTGATCTATTTCGGCAGTCTGATCGTTTCCTTTGCGGTCGCCTGCCGGGCGGACAGCATCCTGTACAGGACGTCGCTGCGCAAAGGGGATGTTCCCGTGACCGATCCCTTCGCGTCCCTTCCCGCGTGGAAGAGATGGGCGCTCTACTGGATCATGGGATTTGCCTGCGCCGCGCTTTATATCATTACCCAGACCGGCGGCGGTCCCTCCTTCATCTACCAGGGATATTGATCACGGGCGGAAAAATAGTGTTGACTTTTTTGACAGAGAGAATTATATTGTTAGCAATTTAAAATGTTAAACCGTTGAGGAAGAGTAGTAACCTGACTCTGTACGGATTCAGAGAGCTCCCGGCTGGTGGGAATGGAGCATCGGTACACAGGCGAATGGACTTCTGAGGGCTGCTTCGATCATAGGGTAGAGGCAGACGGGATCCTTACCCGTTATCCATGAGGCGCGTATGATGGTACGCGAAGCGAGAGGACATTCGATGAGAATGTCAAGTTGGGTGGTATCGCAGAAGTTTCAGGCTTTTGTCCCATATGGGACAGAGGCCTTTTTTGTTTTTCCATCTGCCACTGAACGATCTGAATGAAAAGGAGAACAAAAAATGAAAAGATCCATGAGAGTGCTGGCGGCAATGATGATCGCAGCGATGATGTTTGCACTGACCGGATGCGGAGCAGGTGAAAAGAGCGGTGACACGCTGAAGGCTGTCGTCATCAAGCAGCTGGACCACGCTTCCCTCGATGAGATCGCCGCGGCGATCGAAGCCTCTCTCAAAGAGGAGGCGAAAAAGGCGGGGAAGGAGATCGAGATCGAGGTCGTCTCCGGCCAGAACGATTCCACCGTTCTCAAACAGCTCTCGGAGCAGGCGGTGTCGGAAGGGGCGGACGTGATCGTAGCCATCGCCACCCTGGCGGCCCAGATCGCCGCAGGGAGCGCGGAAGGAACGGGGATCCCCGTAGTCTATGCGGCGGTATCGGATCCGGAAGGAGCCGGTCTTACGGGACTCGAGAATGTGACGGGGACCAGCGATGCCCTCAATACCGCATTTATCCTGGACATGATGTTCGCGCTGGACACAAAGCCCGTCAAGGTCGGACTGCTTTACTCCCTGTCCGAGACCAACTCGGAGAAGCCCATCTCGGAAGCGAAGGAGATCCTTCAGCAGAAGGGCGTGGAGTTCACTGAGGCGACGGCGGAGTCCCCTGACGAGGTCCGCGCGGCGGTGTCCCTGCTGGTGTCGAACGGCGTGGACGCGGTGTTCACCCCCACGGACAACGTGATCATGGCATCGGAGCTCGCCATTTATCAGGATCTCATCGACGCCGGCATTCCCCATTTCACCGGCGCGGATTCCTTCGTGAGGAACGGAGGATTCACCACATGCGGCGTGAATTATACCGACCTCGGAACCAGGACGGGCGAATACGCTTTCCGTGCTGCTGTGCAGGGAACGGAGGGTATGGAGGACTTCTATATGATGGATGGAGGGATCATCACCGTCAACACGGAGACCGCGGCGGCCCTCGGGATCGATTATTCCGTTTTCGCGGAGATGGGCGAACTGGTCGAAGTGGTCACTACGGAAGACTAAACAGAAAGGAAAGAATAAAGGATCATGGATCGGATCATCAGAACGGCCCTAGAACTTGGATTCGGATACGCTCCGGTAGCTCTGGCGCTTTTCCTGAGCTACCGTGTGCTGGACATAGCGGATCTTTCCACGGACGGATGTTTCGTGTTCGGCGCGGCGGTGTCGGTAAGACTGGCCGCGGCGGGACATCCCTTCCTCGGACTGCTCCTGGCGGCTCCTGCCGGCGCTGCGGTGGGAGCGGTGAGCGCGCTGCTGCAGACGGAGCTGGGGATACCCTCCATACTGGCGGGGATCGTCACCAACACCGGACTGTACTCCATCAATCTTATGGTGATGGGATGGAGATCCAACGTGAATCTGATAAAGGAACCCAGCGTTTTTGTGCTCTTCAATGAGGTGCTGGATTCTGTCTGGTCCGATATGATCCTTTTGCTCATGCTGCCTCTGGCGGCGTGTCTGTTCCTGAGATGGTTCCTGTCCACCAGGATCGGGCTGTCCATCCGGGCGACCGGAGACAATCCCGGGATGGTCCGGGCCTCCTCCGTGGACACATCCTTCACCACCCGGATCGGGCTGATGCTGTCCGGGGCGCTGACCGCGTTGTCCGGCGCCATGATCGGTCAGTATCAGAAGACCATAGACATCAACAGCGGGACCGGGGTCGTTGTGATCGGCCTCGCCTGCCTTATCATCGGGGAGACCGTGCTCGGACCGAGGAGCATCAGCAAGGGAATAGCCGGAGCGGTGCTGGGATCCGTGATATACCGTTTCCTCTACGCGTTCGTTTTTTACACACAGCTGGTTCCGGTGCAGTGTCTCAAACTGCTCACCGCAGCCATCGTCGCAGCCGCCATCGCTGCTCCAACGGTGAAGATGAAGAGAGAGGCAAAAAGGCGGCTCGCAGAAGCGGAGGAGGACAGGGGAAATGCTTGAAGTCAGAAATATCTCCAAGACTTTTCTGCCCGGCACCGTGAATGAGAGAAAGGCGCTGGACAGGATCTCCTTTGAACTTCGGGACGGGGAATTCGTCACCCTCATCGGTTCCAACGGAGCGGGGAAGTCCACCCTCCTCGGAGCGATCGCCGGTCAGTTTCCCGTGGACTGCGGAAGGATCCGTCTGGACGGCGAGGACATCACCGCCCTTCCGGAGCACCGGAGGAGCCGCTTCATCGGAAGACTGTTTCAGGACCCGCTTTCCGGCACTTCGCCCGGTCTCACCATAGAAGAGAACCTGGCTCTGGTCTATCTCCAGGGCAAGCAGGGGAAGGGCCATTTTTCGCGGATCAGAGGGGAGGATATCAAACTGTTCCGTGAGCGGCTGAGCGGGCTGGGCATGGGCCTGGAAGACCGGATGAAGCAGCCTGTCGGGCTCCTCTCCGGCGGACAGAGGCAGGCGCTGACCCTGCTTCTTGCAACCCTCCATCCGCCCAAGCTCCTCATGCTGGATGAACATACGGCTGCCCTGGATCCCGGATCCGCCGACAGGGTGATGCGCCTGACGCAGGATATCGCAAAAAGCGGCGGCATCACCTGTCTCATGGTGACGCACAATATGCAGCAGGCCCTCGATGTGGGAAGCAGGACCTTCATCATGGCGGGAGGCAGGATCGCTGCGGACATATCCGGGAAGGAGAGGGAAGGGCTCACCGTGGAGGGACTGACCGAAAGGTTCCGCGCGGCGGCCGGAAGCGAGTTTGCCAACGACCGGATGCTCCTGTATTGAGCGGAGCCTGTTTCCGGGACTGTTTTTAGGCGCCGGGACGGATTTCTGTTCCATGGACCGCCAAAAAAAGGTATAATGTCGGTAACTTGAAAACATGGGCAAAATAACAGACCGCCCTGTTCCGCAAGGGACAGGGCGTGTTTTATGACTTTTGTGGTGAATGGTATGAGTGATAATAACAACAGAAATCGGATCGGACAGGACTTTACGCTGACGCAGCTGCTTGCTTTTGCCGCTCCTGCGATCCTGCAGAGCCTTTTCAGCCAGTTGTTCAAATCTTTGGACGACGGGCTTTTCGTCAGCCGCTATGTGGGGGAGCACGCCCTTGCGGCAATCAGTCTGCTTGGACCGGCCAACGCGGTGATCATGGGATTTTCGAACCTGTTCGCCATCGGAGCCAGTACCCTCTCGGCACAGAAGATGGGGGAGGGCAAACAGGAGGAAGCCAAACAGATCTTTACCAGGGTCGTCCTGATCTCCTTTGCCATGGGACTTATGATCGCGCTGGTCATGAACGTGTTCTGCGACCCCATTCTCCGTTTCCTAGGCGCGGATGATTCGCTGATCGACAATTCCAGGATCTATGTGCGGATCGTCATTTCCACGACGCCTCTCAACCTGATGGCCTTTGCGTTCGGATCCTATTACTCCACCACCGGACACCCGGAGATGGGACTGATCTGCTCGGTGACCAACGGCGTCATGAATATCCTTCTGGATATCGTCCTGATCGCGGTGCTCCGCCTCGGCGTCCTGGGATCCAGCCTCTCCACGGCAGCCGGGGAGATCGCCGTATTCCTGATCGGACTGTTCTTCTTCGTCCGCAAGAAGAACGAGATCCATTTCACCGACCCGAAGGGACAATTCGTTGAGACTGCCGTCGCTTCAGCGAAGAGCGGATTCTCACAGTTTATCAACAGCGTTTCCATCGGCACCACATCCCTTGTCACGAACCGCACCCTGCTGAGACTGGCGGGAGCGGACGGTGTCGCGGCGAACGCGATCATCGGCGAGCTCAGGATCATCCTGACCGCCGGGTTCTTCGGTTTTGCCACCTGTGTCGGTCCGGTCATCGCGTACAACTTCGGCAACAGGAATCCGAGGAGACTGAAGAGAATCCTCACCCACAATCTGAAGATCTGGTTCTTCGGGACCATCGGCATCACGGTCCTCGGGCTGTTCCTGAGGGTGCCCATGCTGCGCATGTTCTTCCACGAAGGATATTCCCAGAATGTGTATGATATGGCCTATGAAGGCCTCACCATCGAGTTCTTCAGCAGCATGTTCACCGCGGGATGCGTGCTGATCATGCGCATGTTCGTCGCCCTGGGCAATCCGAAGGTGGCAAGCATCCTGACTACGCTGAGGAACTTCGTCTTCCGTCTCGCCATGCTGATCATTCTTCCTCTTGCCTTCGGCACCAACGGTGTCTGGCTCGCATTCCCCGCAGCGGAAATGATCTCCTTCATCCTGGGAGCGGTCCTCGTCTATCTCAACAGGGACAACTACGGATACGGCAAGAGCGGCATGGCCTACATGATGCAGCCCCGTCCGGGAGACTATATTCCGTACGACGCGGAAAGATAACACACAAAAAGCGAACGCCCGGGAATTCGGATTCCCGGGCGTCCTGTTTTTCAAAGGGGTACAAAAATTAAAGAATGAGGAGGAAATTTCTTGCGAATGTACTTAACATTTAGCGGCGTTCTTAAGTACAACTATATGATAATGGAAGAGTTAGGCCAATCAATGAATACCTTATGAATAATCTGTGAATTGTACCGTTTTGTCCCTTCTTTACAACAGAAAATACGGATGCTACAATTTAGAAGAACAAAAGTTTCAGAAGGAGGGCCTCCATGAGCTTTGCCGATACCAAGCAGAGAGTCTACCTGTATCTTGTAAACCACGCCGAGGAATCTCCGTCGGTTCGGGAGATATGCGCTGCCCTCGGGATCGGATCCACTTCCACGGTATTCCGCGCGCTCCACGGACTCGTCGAAGACGGGAGAGTGGAGATGAAGGACGGAAGAAGAAGGAACGTGTCGATACCCACCAAGGCCTGTTCGGTGAAGGTGCCGGTCCTCGGGAGCTGGACCGAAGACGTTCCGATCCTCGCCCAGGAGAGCCTGGAGACATTCATCACCTACAGTTCGCCCTATCCCGCCTCCGGAGAGCTGTTTGCCATCCATGTAAAGGGAGACGGCATGGCGGAAGCCGGGATCCTCGACGGTGACATGGTCATCGTGAGAAAGACGGAGGACGCGGAAGAGGGGGAGATCGTCGCCGCGCTGGTCGAAGGGGAAATGACGGTACAGCGCTTTCACCGGGGAGAGGGAACGGTCATCCTCGGAAAGGTGATCGCCGATTACAGGTTTTATGAGTGATCCGTTGCAATAAGAAAACTGCTGTCTTTGCCGACAGCAGTTTTTTAGTGGGGATATCTGCAGGAAAGGAAGAGGAGGATGTCCGGTTTCCTGTTTTCCAGTTTTTCGTCGATGACCAGGTTCAGCACCTCATCGAGCATCTCTCCGATCTGAGGGCCGGGCCTGTATCCTTCCTTCATGAGATCCGAGCCGTTTACGGCCAGATCCTTCAGTGAAAAGCACTGCTCTTCGGAGAGGATCTTATCCGCAAGATCGGAAAGACGGTCATAATGGGCCTGACGTTCCCTGTAGGCGGGGTTCTGCGCCATGTTGTCCGCCCGGTTGAGGAGGATCAGCTTGCGGAAGTTCTCCGGACCGAGCTTTCTCAGCATGCGCTTCACGGTCTTTTCGGTTTCCTCCATATACATATCGTGGTAACGGATCAGCGTGATCACGGTGTCTTTGGTGGCGTTGTCATATTTCAGGCGATTCAGGACCGTCCGGGCGATCTCCTCGCTCTTCTTCGCGTGTCCGTAGAAGTGACCGACGCCGTCCTCTCCCAGGGAAAAGCAGGGCGGTTTCCCGATGTCGTGAAAAAGGGCTGCGAGCCGCAGATCCTTTTCGGGAGGAACGGACTCCACCGCGACAGCGGTGTGGGTCAGGACATCGTATATATGGTGCCCGTTGTGCTGATCGAATCCCTGCATGGGAAGCAGTTCGGGGATCGGGACCCCCAGGATCCCGGTCTCTTCGGTCAGGATCCGGCGGACGCCCTTTCCGCAGAGGATCCCGTTGAGCTCGGAGGCGATCCTCTCGGCGCTGATCTCCCGGAGGAGAGGCGCGCAGCTGCGCATCGCTTTTTCGGTCTCCGGTTCGATAGGGGAGTCGTAGCGGGAGGAGAAGCGCAGCGCACGAAGGATGCGAAGCGCATCTTCCCGGAATCTCTCCTCAGGATCCCCCACGCACCGTATCGTGCATGTCTTCAGATCCTCCTGACCGCCGAAGCAGTCGACGAGGCCCTGTGTAGGGTGATAGGCCATGGCGTTGATGGTGAAATCCCTTCGGGCAAGATCCTCCCGCAGAGAGGAGGTGAATTCCACCGATTCCGGATGACGGTGATCGGTATACGCGCTGTCGATCCGGTATGTCGTTATCTCCACCGGGGTCCGGTCGGACAGAACGGTAACGGTGCCGTGCTGGATCCCGGTCTCGATGACGGGATAGTCCGCGAACACTTCCTCCGTCTGTTCGGGGAGTGCGGACGTCGTGATGTCATAATCTTTGGGCTCGTTGCCGAGAAGAGCGTCACGAACACAGCCGCCCACAAGATACGCTTCATATCCTGCGCGGTTCAGGCGTTCGATAACTCTGCTGATCTGGTCCGGGATCCGGATCATAAGGTAACTTCCTCCTGTTCTGGTGCCTTCAACACGCGGTCGGTGAAATCGGTGATGATCTTCTTGTACCGGTCAAAATCCACAACGCAGCTCTGACCGTGTCCCGCCCCGGGGAAAGTATGAAACTCGATCATGTCCGGATTGGACGCATGGATCTTCCTGCTCATTTCGATGGGGACGAAGTCATCCGCCTCGCCGTGGACCAGCAGGACGGGGACCGGCGTGTTCCTGACAGCGGACGCGGCATCCGCCTCATTGAGACGGAATCCGGCGAAGAGGAACGCGGCTGTCCAGGTGAAGGGATAGGCGAGCCTGGCAGGGATCTTCAGGTCCTTTTCGGTGACTTTGTCGATGATCTCCTTCGGACTGGTAAAAGGACAGTCCGCGATGATCCCCTTCACGTTTTTCGGAAGTTTCAGGCCGGAAGCCATCAGTACCGTGGCGGCGCCCATGGAGATGCCGGCGATGATGATCGGGGTATCCTCTCCGAAACGGGATACGGCGTATTCCACCCAGGAGATGCAGTCCCTGCGCTCCTTGACGCCGAAGGTGATGGTGTGCCCTTCGCTGGAGCAGTGGCCTCTTTCCTCTATCAGGATGATGTTGAAGCCCAGTTCGGAATACAGGGAGGAGCCTCCGCTGAAGTCCCAGGATGGGGTCCCGCGGTAGCCGTGAAAGCCGATAAGGAGCGGCGCGCCGTCGGCCTGATGATAGTATCTGCCGTGCAGGCGCAGACCGTCATAGGAACGGATCTCCAGAAGTTCATAGGGCTTTGCCTCAAGGGCGGCTGCCCAGCGTGTCACCATCTTGTGGGTCTCATCCGGATCCGGCTTGTTTTCGTGGGCCAGGCCTTCCAGCTGGGATTTGTTGGGAGTATAGAAGCCCAGTCGGTATATAATATATGATACAGTCAGAAAAAGGCATGCAATGATCAGCAGCGCGGTCAACATAGGTCATATTCCTCGATTCTTTGTTCCTTGTTCCATTATAATGCAACCGCGCCGGATAAGTGTATGGCTTTTGTTACAGGAGGAAAAGATGAAAAAGATACCTGTCGTGGCAGCGGTGATCCGCAGGGAAGGGAAGATCCTTGCCACCCAGAGGGGATACGGACCGCAGAAGGACGGATGGGAGTTTCCCGGAGGAAAAGTGGAAAGCGGGGAGGATCCCAGGGAGGCTCTTGTGCGGGAGATACGCGAAGAGCTCCGGGTGGATATCGTTCCCGGAGCGGAGATCGGTGTGGTGGAGCACGAATATCCCAATATCTCGATCCGCATGCAGTGCTTCTGGGCGGAGATCCGGGAAGGAAGTCCCGTGCTGACGGAGCATGAGAACACGAAGTGGATCTCGTCTGATGAACTGGAACAGGTGGACTGGCTCCCGGCTGACCGGAAGATCCTCCCGAGAATAAAAGAAGGAATGCAGAACGAATGACATGAAAAAGCCGCACCGGAAAAGGTGCGGCTTTCGGTATGAGCAGGGATATTATTTCAGGCGGCCGAGCCTTCTCGCTACGGCGCGCAGACGGGAACCGTTGATCTGAAGCTGCTTTCTGGATACGGTCTCATCGCCGACTCCTTTGACGAGGGCGTCATAGTCGGCCTTGCTTCCCGGCATGAACAGGGTGTGGCCTGCTGCAGCGACCTTTGCGCTGTTCGGAGCTCCGTATTTGGAGTTTTTATTGCCGGTGGCGGATACCACCCAGTCCGTCATCACGATGCCCTCGTACCCGCATTCCCTTCGGAGGTAATCGATGCACAGTCCCTGATGCTCCGAGGTATGGATGCCGTTGAGGAGGTTGTAGGAGCTCATCAGGGCGGCGGGATCGGATTCGCGGATGCACAGTTCGAAGCCCTTGAGATAGATCTCTCTCATGGCGCGCTCGCTTACATGGGAATTGTTGCGGTACCGGTTCGTCTCCTGGTTGTTCGCGGCGAAGTGCTTGATGGTGGTCCCGCACCCGGGATGGGCCTGGACGCCGAGGGTGATGGCTGCCGCGAATTTTCCGGAGATGAGGGGATCTTCGCTGTAATATTCAAAGTTTCTTCCGCACAGGATGGAGCGGTGGATATTCAGCGCCGGGGCAAGCCAGAGGTCTACATGGAAGCGTTCCATCTCGGATCCGACGATATCGCCGCATGTCCTGGCGAAGTCAGTGTTCCAGCTCTGGGCGATCGCGGTACCGATGGGGATGGCCGTCGCGTACTGCTCTTCGATCACGGTGCCCTTTTTCGGCTTTTTGTTTCCGCCCATGAAAAGTCTGGCGGGGGCAGGGAGAAGTTTCACGATGGAGGCCGGCATGGTCACGCCGAATGAGTGGACGCCGTCCTTATCGCGGTAGAATTCCCTGCTCAGCCGCAGACCGGCAGGTCCGTCCGCCATGACCAGCGGGGGATATTCCGCGGTATCGACCTGGTGGGTGCTCTCTCCTGCAGCGCCTGCCACAGTCGTGCTCGCTTCCCCGATCACGCTGGCGATGCCGCCCTTGGGATTGAACGCGCCGATCCCGAGGTAGGCAAGATGGGCGTCGTCAAGGAGCCCCAGCGCGTGGTCGATCCTGTCGGGAACAGAGTAGTCGACCGTGACGGGACTGAAATCTTCCGGAGCGAATTCCAGGACGGTGCATCCGGACGGTATCTCATATTTGCGGGGAGATTCCGGTTTCCAGTCTTCGAATCCCGGAGCTCCCATTACATTCTTTACTTTTTTTACCTCTACTTCATCAGAAAGACGGAGAACGGCGCACGGGGAGGTGTCCCTGCTGCTGTTTCCGAGGCGCAGGACATAGTCTCCTGCTTCCAGGACGTACGCCTCTTTCTTCTCGCTGTAGGAAGCGAGATCGGAGAGGGCAAAACGGAGCTCGATATCTTCCGAGGCCCCAGGGCGGATGACACCGGTCTTGGTGAAAGCGGCGAGGGACTGGTACGGTTTGTCCAGCTCGACGGAGGGGGCGGAAAGATAGAGCTGAACGACTTCCTTGCCGTCGAAGTTCCCTCTGTTGGTCACCCTGGCTTTCACGGTGACGGACTCCTTTTCCTTTTGCACGGAGACAGGAGCGATGGCGAACCGTGTGTATCCGAGACCGAAGCCGAAAGGATAGAGGGGCGTCCTGTCAACGGAGTCAAAATAGCGGTAACCTACATAAACGCCTTCTTTGTATTCCGTGTCATCCGGATTGCCGAACGTTCCCACGCTGCAGTAATCGCCCCAGCAGGACCAGGTGGTGGCGAGCTTCCCGGAGGGGAAATGTCTGCCTAGCAGGATGTCGGCGAGGGCAGTTCCGGTCTCAACGCCAAGCTGGGAAAGAACGAGGATGTTGCTGACGTCCTTTACGGGGGTGAGGTCCACGGGACCGCCGACGTTGAGAACGAGCATGAATTTGCGGTATTTCCGGTCACATGCCAGGATGTCCCGGATCTCCGTATCCGTCAGGAGAACATCGCCTTTTTCCGGTTTCCGGTCGTTTCCTTCTCCGGAGTTCCTGGAAAGCACATAGACGGCAACGTCGGAGTTGCCGGAGAGCATGATGTCGTATTCCGGTTCCGGCATGACGGCTCCCATCCCTTCGAGAACAGCCAGGGTGTGGTGGGCGCGGGCGGATGCGCGGATCTGCCTGAGGAAATCCTTTTCGGCTTTCTCCAGGACCTTGTCGTAGGCGTCCAGCCAGGAATCGGTGGTGACGGTGAATCCGGAATCCCGGAGCCCCTGCTCAACAGAGACAAAGTATCTGGAATTGACCTCTCCGGATCCGGTGCCTCCCTTGACCGTGTGTCTGGCGCCGCTCCCGTAGAGGGAGACCGGACAGGGTGATGTAAGCGGAAAACTACCGTCATATTTCAAAAGGACCGTGCATTCGGCAAGGCCTTCACGTAAAAGCTTCAGATGATCGGACTCGTACTGCTGCATGACAAAACCTCCGTACAGTGGTACATTAATTTTAACATTATAGAAGTGTAAAACGCTACAGATCGAAAGCGGTTCAGAAAGGAATATCCGATGATGATCAGACGCGCACAGGAAAAAGACATACCGGCGATACACGACCTTCTCCTTCAGGTCCTGCGTGTCCACCATGAGGGGAGACCGGACCTGTTCAAACCGGAGGCGAGAAAATATACCGATGACCAGCTCCGGGAGATCCTGAAGGATCCGGAAAGACCGATCTTCGTGGCGGAAACCGACGGAGCCGTGACCGGGTACGCGTTCTGCATCTTCCAGCAGCATCTGGACGACAATATCCTGACCGATATCCGGACACTGTATATCGACGATCTCTGCGTGGACGAAAAGTGCAGGGGAAAACATATCGGGCGCGATCTGTATCGGTACGTGCTTGAGTTTGCCCGGGAAGCAGGGTGTTATAACGTGACGCTCAATGTGTGGGCGTGCAATACTTCCGCGCAGGCGTTCTACGAATCGATGGGTCTTTCCAGACAGAAGATCGGCATGGAGCAGATCCTGTGAGGCGCGGCCCCGTTCACGGATAAAAAAACTCCGCGGGACCGGGCAGAAATGCCGGCGCCGGCGGAGGCGGATATTCAGTGTTGCTCGACAGTCTGAGCGGGGTCTCCCGAAGCGCGGCGCTTCTGTTTTTCGATCCACCGCAGGGCGACCCTGTTTGCTTCTCTCAGGACCTTTTTCAGACGGATGTGGGTCACCAGCTTTATGGCTTCCTGGTAGGGGACGAGGATAGCGCCGTTGAGCTCTTCCTCCTGGTAGACGATCTCCTGATCCTCATAGTAGGC
The DNA here is from genome assembly GCA_964599695.1 of uncultured Faecalibacterium sp. GTDB lineage: Bacteria > Bacillota > Clostridia > Oscillospirales > Ruminococcaceae > RUG11783. Next base: position 11,451 of record CAZRGP010000005.1, on the reverse strand, counting down.
AAGGAAATAGACGACGGTCTTCTCGGTATCCGGCTTATGCTTCAGCATGTAGTGGTCGACCTTCCGGAAATCTCCCACGATGACCGCGGTGATCCCGGTCTCTTCCTTTATCTCACGTAGAGCGGTCTTTCTCTCGGTCTCCCCCTGTTCCATGTGTCCTTTCGGAAATCCGTAGTAATTCTCCTGGACCAGGACATAGTAGGGGATCCCGTCCTTCACGGTGAAGAGGACACCTCCGCAGCTTCTCTCATAATTCATCGGCCGCTCTCCCTTCACAGGAGTATACGGTCATGTCCACGCCGGTATCTTTCACGAGAATATCGGCAGGAAACCGGGAGAATTTGGCGGCGACATAGATGTCTCCGGCTGCGCCGGAGATGTTGGTGATCTGCAGGAAAAAGATCACCCAGAGCCACGGCCCCCGGACAAAGAAGGTGGGGATAAGAAGAATGATCCCCCAGACAATGACCGGCGCCAGGGCGATCCGGATATAGGGAAACTTTCCGAAATAGTCCTCAAGACTTCCCGCGTAGGCGTAAAGGCCGGTGAAGCCGAAACGCACCGACTTTGCTCCGTAGTGTTTCATGACCGCGGCGTGCGTGAGTTCGTGCAGGCACACATAGGCGAAGATGGAAAGAATGAACACGACCATCCGAACCAGATACTCTGTAAAGCCTGCGCTCATATCGAATAGATGCCAAATGGGGTAGGCGAGATGCATGGGAAGGCCGGTGATGACGGTAAGTGCCGAAGCGAAGAGGTTTACCTTCAGAGCGGTCTTTTTGTCCTTCTGCAAGTCGACGGAATAATATTCCCGGTACCCATCAGGCAGGACCTGACAAGTAGTCATAGCGAATCCTCCGTTGAAACGATAACATGGTATGAGTATACCTTAAATCGAGGTAATTTAGAATACAGATTTAATAAGAACTTGCGCCTTTGATCAAAAGAGAGGAAGGTGCACAACACAAGTATCGTTTGTGATATCATGAGAAAAAAGGAGGGTGAAAAGATGAGTTTTTATGATCTTGCGAAAGCCAGATATTCTGTCCGCAAATTTGACGGAAGACCGGTGGAAGAGGAAAAGCTGAATAAGATCCTTGAGACGGGCCTCGCCGCACCGACGGCGAAAAATTATCAGCCGTTCCGTATCTATGTGCTGAGAAGCAAAGAGGCTCTTGAGAAGGTGAAGGAGGTCACAAAGTGTTCCTACGGGGCGCCGATCGTCCTCATGTTCACCTATGATCTTGCGGAGGAATGGATGAACCCTTCCGACCCTTCCTGCACCTCCGGGCAGCAGGACACCAGCATCGTCGCCACCCACGTGATGCTGCAGGCATGGGATCTCGGGATCGGATCCTGCTGGGTAAATCTCTTCGAGCCGACGCTGTCCGCGGAACTGTTCGATATCCCCGACACGGAGATCCCCCTTCTCCTGATGCCCATCGGATATCCGGCGGAGGATGCCGCTCCCGGCCCGAATCACACGCTCTCACGTCCTGAAGAGGATCTGGTCCGGTATCTTTGATGAAGAAGAAGACTTACAGGATGCTTACAGACATTCTCGTCGTCCTGCTCGTCGGGGTGATGATCTTTTCCGGTTACAAGCTGATCTCCTCCCTGAACGAATACAGAAAGGGAAGGGCGGAGTACGACAGCATCCGGGAGGAGATGCTGATCCCGGACGGCGCGGAGGAGTATGCCTCGGACGGATATCTCCGGTTTGACTACAACGGCCTGCGGAGGGTGAATCCGGACTTCAAGTGCTGGATCGATATCCCGGGAACGGCGATCTCATATCCGGTGGTCCAGGGTCCGGACAATGACTATTATCTGCGCAGGACCTTCTCCGGACAGTGGAACGTGGGCGGAGTGATCTTTCTCGATTACAACGCGCTGGGGGATCTCAACGCGAAGAACACCCTTATTTACGGACACCGGATGAACGACGGGTCCATGTTCACCGACCTGAGAAAGTTCCTTGACCGTACCTTTGCACAGCAGAACAGGGAAGTCCATCTCTATCGGGACGGAGAGGTGCTGATCTACACCATCTTCTCGGTGAGCAAGACCGATGTGTACTGTGACTGCTATCAGATGGTCCTTCCCGATGACGCGACCTTCGCATCCTGGATCGATTCCCAGGTCTCACGGTCTGCCATCGACTTCGGGATCGTTCCGGATGTGGACGACCGGATCATCACACTTTCCACCTGTGTGGGAAGCGGGGAGGACACCGGAAGGTATGTGGTGCAGGCAGTCCTGACCGATGTGGTGCAGCGGTAACGGAATATTGACACCGCGAAGTTCGCGGAAGTAGAATTAACTAGGATACTATTTCGCATATTTACTGCGGATCCCGGTTTCCCCATGGGGACGTGATCCGCAGTTTTGTTCTTTAAGGAGTGAATGGCAAATGAGATATGATGTGATCATCGTCGGAGGAGGTCCGGGCGGGATCTACGCCGCGTATGAACTGAGCAAGGAGAGGCCGGATCTGAAGGTCGCTCTGTTCGAGCTCGGTCATCCCCTGGAAAAGAGGAAATGCCCCATCGACGGGAAGAAGGTAAAGTCCTGCATCAAGTGCCCGGTCTGCGCGATCATGAGCGGATTCGGCGGCGCCGGGGCGTTCTCCGACGGGAAATACAATATCACCAACTCCTTCGGCGGCACGCTCTACGAAAAGATCGGGAAAAAGGCCGCTACCGAGCTGATGTGGTATGTGGACGGGATCAACATGGCCCACGGCGGAGAAGGGACCAAGGTCTACCGCGCGGCCAATCAGGATATCAAGAAAAAGTGCCTGCAGAACGGCCTGCATCTCCTGGACGCGGAGGTGCGCCATCTGGGAACGGATGTGAACTACGTTGTCCTGCAGCAGCTTTATGATGAACTGAAGGACAGACTGGACTTCTATTTCGACACCCCCGTCAAAAAGCTGGAAGTGACCGATGGCGGTTACCGCATCATCACGGATAAGGGCGAGTTCGAGTGCGAAAAGTGCATCGTCTCGGTCGGACGCAGCGGGAGCAAGTGGATGCAGCAGGTCTGTGAGGAGCTGGACATCCCGACCCAGTCCAACCGCGTGGACATCGGCGTCCGTGTGGAACTTCCCGCGGCGGTCTTCTCCGATCTCACCGATGAGCTGTATGAGAGCAAGATCGTCTACCGGACCGAAAAGTTTGAGGACAATGTCCGGACCTTCTGCATGAATCCTCACGGAATCGTCGTCAACGAGAACACCAACGGCATCGTCACGGTGAACGGACACAGTTTTGAGGATCCTTCCAAGCACACGGACAACACCAATTTCGCCCTGCTGGTGAGCAAGCATTTTTCTGAGCCTTTTAAGGACAGCAACGGATACGGCGAATCCATCGCGAGGCTTTCCAACATGCTGGGCGGCGGGGTCATCGTACAGCGCTTCGGAGATCTCGTGAGAGGAAGAAGGAGCACCGTGAGCAGGATCGCGGAGTGCACAGTGGTCCCGACCCTTGCAGCGACGCCGGGAGACCTGAGCCTTGTCCTTCCGAAGAGGATCCTGGACGGCATCATCGAGATGATCTACGCGCTGGACAAGATTGCACCGGGAACGGCAAACGATGACACGCTCCTCTACGGCGTGGAAGTGAAGTTCTACAATATGGAGGTCTCGGTGAACAACGACCTCGAGACCAAGTACCCCGGTCTCTACGTGATCGGGGACGGAAGCGGAGTGACCCACTCCCTGTCCCACGCTTCCGCCAGCGGGGTCTATGTGGCGAGAAAGATCGCAGGAACACAGAACGATTGACATGAATGATGCCGGCCGAATGGCCGGTATCTCTGTTTTTGGGAAGGTCTTTACAAATTCTTGGACAAAAACGGATGCCCCGGATGTGCGTTTTTGTGAGATACGGAAAATCGGATGGAAAATGAGGAGAGAGGGCATATTTCATGATAAAATATCCGCGTTAGGAAGCAGATGATACAAAAATAACGGAGGATCCCCGCACATGAGAAAAACAAAAATCGTTTGCACGATCGGCCCCGCATGTTCTTCTGAGGAAGTTCTGGAGCAGATGTGCCTGGCGGGAATGAACGTCGCCAGACTGAACTTCTCCCACGGCACACATGAACAGCACAAGGAAAATATCGACAAGATCAAGAGGGTGAGAGAGAAACTGCATCTTCCCATCGCCATTCTTCTTGATACCAAAGGACCCGAGTACAGGATCCGGACATTTGAGGAAGGAAAGGTGACGCTTGCCACAGGAGATCACTTCCGTTTCTACGGAGGAGAGGAAAGGATCGGGAACCGCGAGGGAGTCAGTGTCTCCTATCCCAATCTGGCGGAAGACCTTGAAGTGGGTGACAAGATTCTTGTGGACAACGGCCTTCTGGTATTCAATGTGGACGGTTTTGAGGGAGAAGATGTACTCACCACCGTCGAGTTCGGAGGGGTCATCTCCGACCGCAAGTCCATGGCTTTTCCGGGAAAGGTCCTGAATCAGGTCTATCTCAGCGAACAGGACAAGGCGGACATCGCCTTCGGCATCGAACAGGGAGTGGATTTCATCGCCTGCTCCTTCGTGTCGAGAAAGCAGGATCTGCTGGATGTACGGGATTTCGTCCGTGAAAAAGGCGGCACCGGGATCGAGTTCATCGCCAAGATCGAGAACCGCCACGGCGTGGAGAATATCGATGAGATCTGTGAAGCCTGCAGCGGTATCATGGTGGCGAGAGGCGACCTGGGAGTCGAGATCCCCTTCGAGGAACTTCCCAAGATCCAGAAGCAGCTCATCTCCAAATGCAGTCTGCTGGGAAAGCGGGTCATCACTGCAACCGAGATGCTGGAGAGCATGACGCACAGTCCCCGCCCCACCCGTGCGGAGACTTCTGACGTCGCCAATGCCGTGTACGACGGCACAAGCGCCATCATGCTGTCCGGGGAGACAGCGGCAGGGGACTACCCTGTCCTCGTGGTGGAGACCATGTCCAGGATTGCGGAACATACGGAGCAGAACATCGACTATGCGAAGCAGTTCCGTGACCGTGAGTTCAAGATCAACAATATCATCGACGCGATCTCCCACGCCACCTGCGGTATGGCCATCGACATCGGCGCCAGCGCCATCGCGGTGTGCTCCCTGTCCGGAAAGACCGCGCGGATGGTCTCACGTTTCCGCCCTCCCATGGATATCCTCGGAATGTGCTGTGACGAAGGCACCATGAGAAAGCTGGCATTGTCCTGGGGCGTCCAGCCCGCGATCTGCGAGCAGCTGGAATCCACCGAGGTGCTGTTCTACACCGCGAAGAACCGGTCCAAGGAGGTCTTCGGCCTGAAGAAAGGCGACCGCATCGTCATCACGGGCGGTATCGCCGGTCAGTCGGGAAACACGAATCTGATCAAGGTAGAGACACTCAATAACTGAAAAAATGGGTTAGGAAGGCGACGCTTCGTAAGGAAGTGCCGCCTTCATTTCCATATAGCCGAAAAGAATTTCTGAGGTCGCTTGATTATATCACGGTATCGTGATATAACAGAAATGACCACAAACGTATGTATTTCCAGCAGGCGGAGCATAACCCGCCGCACATCCATGCGCTTTACGGCGAAGATATGGCCGCCATCGACATTCAAACTGGCGAAGTGCTTTAAGGCCATCTGCCGCCTAAGGCGCTTGCCATGGTCCAGGAGTGGGCGGCAATTCACAAGAAAGATCTTCTGTATATGTGGGAGACGCAGGAGGTGAAGGCACTTTCTCCCCTTGAGTAAGGAGTTGATACGATGTTCCATAAGTTGAAAGCGGTCAACGCTCTGCCGGACTATCGCCTGAGCGTACAGTTTGCGGAGGGCGTGACAAAAATCTATGATGTAAAGCCCCTGTTTGCAAAATGGGCACCGTTCAAGGCGCTGGAGAATGCGCCGGAACTGTTTTCCAGCGTGGAGGTCGATATGGGCGGCTATGGGATCATCTGGAATGATGATCTGGAGCTGTCCTGCGACGAGTTGTTTGAGAACGGCGAAACGGTCAAGACGCCCTTTGACGGTCTTATGGCCTTTACTGATGCCACCCAGCTTTGGGGACTGAACGAAAGCACGCTCCGTAAGGCAATTGCCTACGGTAAGCTTGTGAACGGCGTGGATGCCTGTAAATATGGCAAACAGTGGGTGATCTCGACGGAAGCTATGAAACGGGAATATGGGCTACCGAAAGCAGAGAATGGGAAAATAAAACAGGCGTGACCGCAATTAATATGTATCCCCAATACTGGTTTCTTTGTCCAGTATTGGGGATACATATCAAATGGTCACGTCTGCTTTTATGTCCTTTTTTAGTAGGGAAAAATGCCTCAAGGCATATTCTTTACGGAAGGACCACAATTGCCCCGTTTTTGTGTGCTGTTTTGTTCAGTGGACAAACTCGAGCAGAAACGGAAGGAAATAGCGGATCTGCTTTTTCCACCACGGCCAGTCGTGATTGACATCAAAACCCCAGTAGTCGAACCAGGCGTGGATGCCTTTCTCGCGGAAGGTCTTGTCCAGGAATCTCTGGGATGCGAGACCGTCCTCCCATGCCCCCTGTCCGATACAGAAGATGATCTCCTTCTGATTGTAGAGGTCGATATAGGGGTGTCCGGCAGGAAGATTGGGCATGTAGGCCTCCGGGCTGTTGTTGTACAGCGTATCGTTCATCCAGCCACCGAAGAAGTAGGCGGAGTCATACACGCCGGACATGGCCAGCATCCCAGAAAACAGATCCGGCCTGCGCAGGAAGGTGTTTGCCGTGTGGTTTGCCCCCATGCTGCAGCCGGTGCAGAACGGAAGGATCCCGCTGGGATTCTCGGAGCGGATGAAGGGAACCACTTCCTCGGTGATATACAGGAAATAGTTTTCCTGTCGGTCTGCCCTCCATACAGGATCGCCGCCGGAAAGGGACCAGCTGTCTGCATCCACGGAGTCCACACAGAAGAGCTGTATGGTCCCGTCTTCAAGAACGTCCTGCAGTACATCGCACATCCCGAAATCCGCGAAATTATGGCACATGGAGTTCTGGCATGGGAACACAAGGAAAGGAGTTCCTCCGTGGCCGTATATGGCCACATGCATATCTTTATTCAGCCTGGGGCTGTACCAGTTCACTTCTTTGAAATACAATTTGTTTCCTCCTTCGGGCAGTTCACTGCCTGCTTTTTTGTTATCATAGCATTTCCGGCGCATTTCGACTAGAATTGCAATAGGAGAGAAAAGGAGAACGAAGAATGGAAGAACGCGCAACAAAAAGAGCAACGGTGTTATCTGCCATTCTGTGGCTGGTGACCGGGGCCTGCATCGGGATTGCCATCCTGTTCACGTCTGATCTGGACCGGCTTCTGGATGAGAGCCTCAGTTCCTTCCTGATCGGATACGGCCTTTACATGCTGATGGTGATCGTTGTCCTCTTTTTGCAGGTCATCATCCATGAGGCCGGGCATCTGGTGTTCGGACTGGCAAGCGGCTACCGCTTCTTCTCCTTCCGTATTTCCGGGCTGGTCCTGATGAAAAAAGGCGGGAAGCTGGTCCTCAGAAGGGAGAAGGTTCCGGGAACAGGGGGACAGTGCCTCATGGGGCCGCCGGATTATAATGGCGGAAGGTATCCCTATCTTCTGTACAACCTCGGCGGGTGCCTCATGAACCTGATCGCTTCCGCCTTGTTTTTCGCGGCGTATCTTCCCGCGAAGGACGTGCCGCTCCTGAACACGCTGCTTCTCACGCTGACCATATGCGGCGTAGCCTACGCCCTGCTCAACGGAATACCCATGCAGACCGGAAATGTGCCCAATGACGGTTACAACGCCCTGCACACAGACGCTTCTCTCGAATCCAGAAGAAGTTTCTGGAATCAGCTGAAGATGTCGGAGTACAGCGCGGAGGGCATCCGGGTGACGGATATGCCGGATGAGCTGTTTCTCCAGCCTCCCTGGGAGGACCGATCCAACGCGATCGTCGGTTCCTCCGCCGTATTCTACGAAAACCGGCTGATGGCAGGCGGACGGTATGAAGAGGCGAACGATCTGTGCCACGAGCTGTTGGACAGAGAAAACGGGTTCAATATGCCGGGGATCCACCGGAACGTCATTTTGTGCGACCGGATCACGACGGACATCCTGCTGGATAACGGTAAATGCACCGGGGAAGAGCTGCGGTCCAAGGAGATGAAGGACACGCTGAAGCGGCTGCAGGACAGCCCCATCGCACTGAGGACAAAATATGTGATTTCCCTGTTCCTGGGGGAGGATGAAAGGACCCGTGCGGGATATCTGGACAAGTTCCGGAAGATCGCGGCGTCCTATCCCGGAGAAGCGGAGATCGCGGTGGAGGATGAGATCCTGTCCTTTGCCCGGAAGAGATTCGGAGGCGCGCAGTGATTCCTTTACAAGAAAACTGCAAACCGATATAATTCAATTCGTACGTTTGTTTTGGAGGTATTTACTATGGCAAAGAAGATCATCGTTTTGCTGCTGTGCTTTGCCGCATTGTTCGCGCTCACTTCCTGCGGAGAAAAGGGCGTCAATGTATCGGATGAGCCGCAGTATTATGAAGGCGGGGTCGGAGATACCATGGAGACTTATTTCTTCGATTTTACCGTTAATTCCGCCCACACATCGACGACATACGGGGATGTTGAACTGGACGATGGGTGCTTCCTCATCGTGAATGTTACGGTGAAGAACACCATGCGCGATACCATCACGATGGTGGACACCGATTTCCAGGCTCAGTGGACCGACGAGTCGGATGACGCATACTGCTTCCCGATCACCTACGAATATGAAGACGGCCTCCTGGATGAGATGAGGCAGCTGCCCGCATCCTATGACCTTGCTTCCGGAGAGAGCAGGAACGGGGAACTGGTGTACGTCGTTCCCGCGGATGAACCGGAGTATTCCATCTCCTATCTGGAATTGTTCGTGGACAATGAAGGAAACGAGTCCGAGGGGGATGTCTTCTTCGTTTATTTCACGCCGGAGCAGTAAGAGAGGCGGCGGGCAATGTTGGAGAAACTGTTCAAAAGAAAGAAACGGTTCGTGGTGACAAAGGACATGTCTGTCCACAGGCTGGTCCGTATGGACAAAGAGATACTGAAGATCCTGGCGGAAGCCGGCATGCACTGTATCGGATGTCCCTCCGCTATGGATGAGACACTGGAAATGGCTTGTCTGGTCCACGGAGCCGATACCTATGAGATCATGGAAAAGATCCAGGCAGTGCTCGACAGGAAATTCGAGGAAGAAAACGCAGCAGAGGAGAAATAATTGCCGGGCGTTCCGGTGGCACGATTCATGGAAACAAAAAGGACATTCAGCGAAAAAGTAAAGCATATCTGGAATTACTTCACCACCTATGAGAAGATTTGGTTCTTCAGCATACTGGTGCTCTCTATCATTCTCGGGATCCTGTTCCCGGAGGAGGACGTAAACGGGGTCAACGGGAAGATGATCATGTTCCTGTATTTCCTCGATACTTTTCTCAATATTCTCTGTGAACTTCTCATCTCGAAGCAGTCAAAGTGGAATTTTATTGTATCGGTTTTCGTCGAGCTCACCGAGATCCTGACGCTCATCCTGCTGGCGGCGAGATTCGCCACCATGGTGACGACACTGTTCTTCTGGCTCCCCATCGATATCATCAGCTTCATCAACTGGCACCGTCACCCGGACCGTCAGGAAGAGGAGCTGACGGAGGTCAGAAAGCTCACAGGATGGCAGGAAGTGGCCGTAATAGCGGGCATCGTCATCTGGACGGTAGTGGTGGGATATTTCACTTCGGAGCTCAACATCGCCACTGACCTGTTCGGCGGAAACAAGACCATCGAGACCTGGGTCATCTATCTGGATGCTTGCGCCAGCGCGGTAGGCATCGCGAACGGGGTATTCATCCTGCTGAGATACCGGGAACAGTGGATCGCATGGTACATCTGCACATTGCTGGAGATGGCGATCAATATCCTCGCGGGACAGTACATGCTGCTCGCGCTGAAGATCGGGTTCCTGACGAATACCACCTACGGTTATATCAAGTGGACACAGTATATCCGGAGCCATAAGACCGATAAAAAATCGATCGCATGATCATAGCGAAAAGGCGTTGTGACAAAACTACTTAGGTAGCCTGTCATGGCGCCTTTAACAAGCACGTTTAAATCTGTGAGAAACGCTGGAATTATACCTTGGGTTGGGCTAATACCAGTTATGGGAAAATTAATCATGGCACGTTAAATATTACCATAAAGATCGGCGTCGACCCTTCCGGGCTGACGCCGTCTTTACTTCTTGCTTGTTGGGACTGCGACTTTCGTCACAGCCCCTTTTTTGCAGTTCCGGTATTCAGTTTTCCCTGTATCTGTTTCTCAGTTTCTTAAGTTTGACCGCGAAGTATATGAACATGACCATATACAGCCCGAACAGTACGCCGAAGATGAATCCGAACGCCTGCCCCCAGGGGCCGACATATTCCCCGTCCAGATATCTCAGGGCATTCGGCACCACTGCACAAAGGAATATGCAGATCATCGGCATCATCCTGGTGCGCACTATCTTGCTGAGCTGATCGATCTTGGATACTGCATCCGAGAACAGTTCTCCGTCTTCCTCAGACTGGATCTCCGATGCAGGTTTCCTGAAATACAGCCAACCGAGGCATTCTCCGAAATATTCCCAGCCGAAGTCTTCCATCATCTGCATATAATCCGCGGGTTTGTCGCCGTTCTTGAAGTCAAGCCTGTAGATCACATCTTCCGGCTCGCACTGCTCGAATGTATAGAGAAACGGAGGTGCCATCTTTTCCAGTTTCCAGCCTTTTTTGCTCTGCTCTCTGAGCCAGATCTCCTCTTCTTCAAAATCGACTATCGTGAATACACGCACAAATGTCTTAGTCATTTAAGTACTCCCCCCTGCTGTTTCTGTACAGTCTATCTATCCTATCTATCTCTGCTGCAAGTACCTCTCTGCCGGTTTCTGTTATCTGGTACAGTTTTCTCTTCTCCTCTTCCCTGCAGAAACTGATCAGTCCGTCCTTCTCCATCTTGGACAGTGCCCCGTACATCGTACCTGCGCTTATCGATATCGCTCCGCCGGTCATTTTCCTGACCTCCTGACTGATCCCGTATCCGTGCTGCGGTTTTTGCAAACAGAACAGTATATAGAAAGCAGACTCAGTCATCGGCACATATATCTTCTTTATCCTGTCGTCCATATCATCCTCCATAGTATCGTGTTTCGATGTATCTGACTGCGATATATCGGACTACGATATATAGTATATCGGACCTCGATATACTTGTCAAGAGCTTTCACAAAAAAGATGGGGCTGTGACAAAAGTCACGGTCTCTGATTCAGGGGTATTATGCCCTTTATTAGTCAGGCGAGAATACCCGTGCTTTCAAACATGGGATGAATCGCCCGCAAACTAGTGCCTAGTCTATTCA